>DATFSE010000085.1:0-56759 GCA_035262745.1 Casimicrobiaceae bacterium
GATCAATGACGAGGCCGCGCCCCGAGCAGCGAGCCAGGTGCCGCTCGCGGAAGCGAGTGGGGTGCGAGCGCGTCTGCTCACTCCTTGATCAGCGGCGCCTGCGTCGCGAACTCTTCGTCCTGCGGTTTCGCCGGCAGGCTCCCCGTTTCCATGGCACGGCACACGACTTCGGCGAGCAGTCGCAACCCCATCGGCGCCAGTGCGCGCTCCCACAGCTCGCGAGCCGTTTCGCCCTTCCGAACGAAGCACCAGTCCTGCGCGGCGATGGCACCTGCATCCATGCGCTTGGCAAGGTGGTAGACGGAGCCGCCGGCGATCGCGTCGCCAGAAAGGATCGTCCAGTCCACTGCGGCAATGCCACGATGGCGCGGCAGCAACGAAGGGTGATAGCCGATCCCGCCCAGACGCGATCGCGCCAGCGCCTCGCTGCTGACGCGGGCGTGACTGTGCGCCGAGACGATCAGGTCGGTTCCATTGGCAATCGCATCGCCCGGTACAAGCTTCGGATCCTGAAGGACGAAGACTTCGATTCCCGCCGCGGTCGCCGCTGACGCGAGACGGTCGTCTGCCTGGGGTACAACGACGCGGACGATGTCGGCGCCTTGCTTGCGCAACAGATCGAAGGCAGCTGCGCCGAAATAGCGCGAGCCGGCGAGCGTGATCTTCAATCTTCCTCCCTTGCCGCCATGTTTTTAGTCGCGCAACGCTGCGGCTCGCATGGCGCCACGATCAAGCGCTAGTCCCGCCGTATCAAAGCAAAAGCGGCGACGATCATGGCGATGAAAAATACGAGCGTCCAGCCGGCGATCGAAAGATGCAGGAATTCCCAACCCTTCTCGGCGCACTCGCCGCTGCCTTGAAGCACCTTTTTGAGCACATCGGTGAAAGGCAGCGTTTCCAGCATGTACGAAAGGCCCATGCCGCATGAAGGCACCTGATCCTTGGGCAGCGATTGCAACCACACCTGGCGCGCAGCAAGAGCGACTCCCGCGCCGCCGATAACGAGTTGCACGAGCGCGTAGGCGCCGGCCCCGGTCCGTCCCGGGTTCTGCCATGCGGCGACAAGAAAAACCAGGCCCATGCCGATTACCGCAATGCGCTGGAACACGCAGAGTGGGCAGGGGTCGAGACCATCGACATATTGGAGGTAGAGCGCGTAGCCGATCAGTCCCGCGCACACAGCGAATGCCATGAGGTACGCGATGCGTCGCGGCGGCAGCAGCACCAGCGCCAAGGAGGTCAGCCCCACCGCCATCAGAACCAAGCGGTACACCGTCAGCGGCGGATTGGGCCCGGCGGCGAGCAGCATGTATTCCTGACCGAGCAACGCCAGGCAGAGCAGCAGCCCCACCCAGGGCCACGTCAGCGACGGATAGCGCTGCCCTGCGGCGCTCATGCAGCTTTCTCCAATGCCTGATCGATGTCCCAGAGAATATCATCGAGCGTTTCCAGCCCTATCGAGAGCCGGATCATTTCCGGCAGCACCCCCGCCGCCCGCTGTTCTGCTTCGTCGAGCTGGCGGTGGGTGGTCGACGCCGGATGGATGACCAGGGTCTTGGCGTCCCCGACGTTGGCAAGATGCGACAGGAACTGAACAGCTTCGATGAAGCGCACGCCCGCCGCCGCACCGCCTTTCACCCCGAACGTCAGGATGCCACCGGCGCCGCGAGGCAGATATCGCTTGGCCAGAGACTCATCGGAACTGCCTGGGAGCAGCGGATAGCTCACCCACTCCACGCGCGGATGCTCGGCAAGATGGCGTGCCACTGCAAGCGCGGATTCACAATGCCGCGGCATCCGCAGGTGCAATGTTTCGATGCCTTGCAGCAGCAGGAATGCCGAAAAGGGCGAGAGCGTCGCGCCGAGCGTGCGCATGGTCTCCATGCGCGCCTTCATGGTGAAGCCGAAGTCTCCGAAAGTCTCGTGGAAAATGACGCCGTGATAGCCGCGCGACGGTGTTGTCATCTGTGGAAATTTGCCCCTGCCCCAATCGAAGCGACCCGACTCGACGATCACGCCACCCATGGTGGTGCCGTGGCCGCCCAGGTACTTGGTCGCGGAATGGATGACGATGTCCGCGCCGTGCTCGATGGGTCGACACAGATACGGCGAAGCGAGCGTGTTGTCGATGACGAGCGGCACGCCGGCCTCGCGCGCGACTTGGGCGACCGCCTCGATGTCGAGGACATTAAGCTGCGGATTGCCGATGGTCTCGGCATACAGCGCTTTCGTGTTGGGCTTGAGCGCGCGGCGGAAGTTCTCCGGATCGGCGGAGTCGACAAAAGTGGCGTCAATGCCGAACTGGGCGAAGGTCACCGCGAACTGGGAAAAGGTGCCGCCGTAGAGGGTGCGCGCGGCGACGATGTGATCTCCGTTCTGCGCCAGCGTGAGCAGCGCGATCATCTGCGCTGCCATGCCGGTCGCGGCGGCGAGCGCGGCTCGCCCGGCCTCGAGCGCGGCGACGCGCTCTTCCAGTGCCGCCACGGTCGGATTCGATATGCGCGAATAGACGTTGCCGAAGGTCTGCAGATTGAACAAGCTTGCAGCGTGATCGGCATTGTCAAAGACGAACGACGTCGTCTGATAGATCGGCAGCGCACGCGCGCCGGTCGCCGTATCGGGGATCTGCCCGGCGTGCAGGCAGAGCGTATCGAAACCGTATTTGTGATCAGGCATGCAGCCAGGAGTTCGACTTAAGTTGCGCGGTTCTCTCGGAAGCTCGTTTGTTTGCCCGCACGCGGTGTCTCAATTAGGACGGCGCGCGGAGACGATGCCCGTGTTCACGCCAGCCCAATTCAGGCCACCGAGAATGCGCGCGTGCTCGATCTTGACGCATCGGTCCATGACAACCTCGAGTCCGGCCTCGCTAGCGATCCTCGCCGCCTCCGCGTTGCGGATGCCCAATTGCATCCACAAGACCCTGGCTCCGATAGCCACCGCATCGCGGGCAATGGGAACCATCTCCTCCGCCCGTCGAAAACAGTCGACGATGTCGACTGGGCGGGGAACCTCGCCAACCGTCGCATAGCAGCGCTCGCCGAGCACCTCCTGGTAGCTGGGATTGACCGGAATGATGCGATAACCGTGGTCCTGCATGTACTTTGCCGCAAAGAAGCTCGGCCGGTACCACTTGGCCGACAAACCTACGACGGCGATCGTGCGCGAAGTGCCCAGGATGCGTCGGATTCCGGTGATGTCGTCGACTAGTGGCACGTGTCAGCGTGAATTGAACGGCGGCCCGCCGCAAGGATGCTGCTTTCGGAACGGGGCAATCTGTCCCGACGTCGCGGCACCCGTGAACACAATCGCCGCTCCAACGATCAAAATACACGCGATAGTCAAAAATTGGCCCTCGGTTTCCGTCTGGGGGCCAGTCGCTGCTCGCCCCGGGGCGTCAGTTTAGCGGAAATAGGCCCAAGGCCAGCACTGTTCGCGTAAGCGATCGCCATCGCCAGGCGACTCATTGCAAAATCGATGCATTCACCCCAACTTAGCGCTACGCTAGGAGGTATTGTGCAAAGACGAAGCTTCTTGTTCGGAACGCTAGTTTTGGCCGCGAGCGCTGCCGGGGGGCGAGCCTTCGCCGCCGGCAACCCTAAGGCTACTAAGTCGATCGAGGCGATCCAGCGCGATTGGCCTACGCTGCTCGCCAAGAACGCGGACGTAGCTCGCTCGGCAGCTCCGTTGCAAAAAACTGAAGCCGAATGGAAGCAAAGCTTGTCCGAGGCGCAGTTCTTTGTCCTGCGCAAGGAGGCGACCGAGCGTCCCTTTAGCAGCCCGCTCAATGACGAAAAGCGGACGGGTATTTTCGTGTGCGCAGGCTGCGCGCTACCGCTTTTCAGCTCCGAGATGAAATTCGACAGCGGCACGGGCTGGCCGAGTTTTTTCACCAACATCCCCGGTCATCTCGCGACCAAGACCGACACGCTGCTCATCTATCCGCGTACCGAGTACCACTGTGTGCGCTGCGGAGGCCACCACGGCCACGTGTTCGACGACGGGCCACCGCCGACTCACGAGCGCTGGTGCAGCAACGGGGTTGCGCTGCGGTTCATTCCGGTGTAGCGGCGCGAGAGCCCGGCGAGGGGGCCCCGCGAGCCGTGGCCCCGACTCCGGGTCCGGGAACCAACCCGAACCGATCGGGCTCTATTGGGCGTGGGAGGGGACTGCGCGGCGTCGCTGGAGGCCGTGCGCTAGCGTGCGCCAAAAGCGCGCATGAGGAGATGCCATCATGCCCATGCCTTTTCGCGTCAAGCTCTTGGTATTGCTGCCCGCTCTGACTGCGGGGACAGCCGTTGCTGCCGACACTTTGTTACTGCCGCCGGAGAGCGTTAAGGGTAATGTCAGGTATATGACCGGAGGCGTCGGCTTCGACGAGGCGGAAGCGATGCGTCAGGCCGCTTCGCACTATCCGCTGACTATCGAGCTTGCCGCCAAGCCCAATCCGCGCGACGCCTACCCGCGCGATGTCTACTTGTCGAGTGTGCGAGTAGACATTCGCGACGAGCAAGGCCAGTCGCTGATCACCACCACGACGGACGGCCCGCTCCTGCTTGCGTCGCTGCCACCCGGACGCTACTCCATCAACGCCGAAATCAGAGGCATTTCGCAGCAGAGGACCGTCACTGTCGGCAGCGGCTCACCGCAGCGCGTGCTGTTCGAATTTCCCGTCGATTGACTCGCAATTCGCGCCGAGGCGGCCGCGAGCTTAGCCCGGACGCCCGTCGGCGAGGCGCTTTTTCTGATCCGCGAGTTCCTGCCGCACTTCGCGTAGGCGGCTTTCCGCAACCGATAGCTGATAGAAGTCGCCGTCAGTTGCTTTAACGGCAAGTTCGAGCTGCACCACGGCGGCCGGAAGATTTCCCTGCCACGCATAGTACTCGGCCTGGTGCTCGTGTGCGAGCAACTGCTTGTTCATGGCTCCGTAGGCGCGCGCTGCGAGCAAATGCAACGGACCGTCGGAGGGGAAATGCTGCATTTCCTCGGTAAGGAATGCCGCTGCCTTGGTTGGCTGGTTGTCCTTGAGCAGCGCTTCCGGATAATCGTAAACGAGCTGCATCTTGCCGGGGTAGCGAGCCAGCGCGCTCTCATAGCGCGCAATGGCAGCCTTGAGCTGCCCCGATTGCATGAGAATCTGACCAGCCATCGCATCGATCATGGGATGCGGCGGCGCGGATTTTTCCAGCGCCGCAAGCTCAGTTTGTGCACGCTTGAGGTCCTGCGCCCTGAGGAGTGACGCGACCAGCCCGTAGCGCGCTGCGATGGGATCGTTGTATCTCTTTTCCGCGAGCGCATCTTCGAAGAAAAGGATCGCCTCCTTGGGCGTTCCCTGGTAGCTGCGGAGCAAAGCCCGCACCATCTGGAAGTCGAGCGAGTCTTTGACCTGGCGAAACGGCTTGCCTTGGGCGCGAGCCTGCGCTTCGGCGATGCGCTCGTAGGTGACCGGGTGATCGCGCAGGTACGACGGCGCGTTGCCCTCGGCGAACCGGGTCGATTTCTGAAGCTTCTCCATGAAACTCGCCATTGCGTTCACATCGAACCCCGCGGCGTCCATGCGCTGAAAGCCCAGGCGATCGGCTTCTTGTTCGATCTGCCGCGTGTAGTTGATCTGCATCTGAGCCGCGACCCCCTGTGCTGAGGCCATCGCCGCCTGCGCGACCTGCCCGCTGCTGGAGCTGCCTGAACGCGCCGCGAGCACCGCGGCCGCCAGCGCGGCGAGCGTCGCAAGCGTCGCGGTCTTCTGAGTCGAGATGCTGCGCGCAATATGGTGTTGTGTAACGTGCGAAATTTCGTGTCCAAGCACTGCGGCGAGCTCGGATTCGGTTTGGGTGAGCAGGATTAGGCCCGTATTGACGCCGACGTATCCACCGGGGAGCGCAAAGGCGTTGATTGACGGATCATTGACCGCAAAGAAAAGGAAATCGAAAGGCGCGCCCGGGATGGCGGTGACGAGTCGGTTGCCGATCTCGTTGAGATAGCCGTTCACCTCCGGGTCCTCCAGATAGGCGCCGGAGAGGCGAATCTGACGCACGATGGATTCGCCGAGCATGCGCTCCTGTGCATAGGACATGTCGGCTCCGGACGGATCGCCGAGCTCCGGAAGATTTTGCTGAGCGAAGACGGAAGGCGCGAGCGCCAGCGTCACTGCGAGAAGCGCGGCGAGCGGCCTTCGCAAGCGTCGAAGGTATCGATACATGGTGCTATGATTGCCGCCGCGTGAGCGAAGTTTCTGGAGCGTGGCAATGGCGGTGCAAGGCTCACATTTTACCCATTTTGATGCGGCCGGTCAGGCGCACATGGTGGACGTGTCGGGCAAGGATGTAACCAAGCGTGTCGCCCGTGCCGGCGGCCGAATCGCGATGCGTGCTGACACGCTGGCAGCGATTCGCGCCGGCTCGTCGAAAAAGGGCGACGTGCTCGGTGTCGCCCGCGTCGCGGCGATCCAGGCTGCAAAGCGAACCGCGGAATTGATTCCGCTCGCCCACCCGCTGCCGCTGACCCGTGTAACGGTCGACTTCACTTTCGAGGACGACGCCGTCTCCGTCGAGGTGACTGCTGAGACGCTCGACCGTACCGGCGTTGAGATGGAGGCGTTGACTGCGGCGGCGGTCGGATTGCTCACCATCTACGACATGTGCAAGGCGAGCGACCGGGCGATGAAGATCGAGTCCATTCGGCTTATCGAAAAGTCTGGCGGTAAGTCGGGCCATTTCAAGGCGGCGTGAGGCTCGCTGCTCGCACCGGCGGCCTCCTACTTCGATTCCATGAACAACTGCGCTGATGTGTCGGCCGCTGCCGCAACTCGCAATCCCCCGTCGATCCCCACTCGCTGCGCTCTCGCGCGGCTACCAGTTCCACATCGAGCCGTCTTCCAGCCGATTCACCGGCAGCGCACTTGGCTTGTACGGATACTTCGCGGCGAGTTTCTCGTCGATGTCCACACCATGTCCCGGCGCCTCCCCGGGATATAGATAACCGTCCTTGAACGAATAAGCGTGCGGAAACACCGCGTCGGTCTCGCTGGTGTGACGCATGTATTCTTGGACGCCGAAGTTGTGTACCCACAGATCGAAATGCAGCGCTGCGCCCATGCACACCGGCGACAAGTCGGTGGCGCCGTGCGACCCGGTGCGCACGTGATAAAGCTCGGCGAGATGCGCGATGCGCCGCAGATGAGTGATGCCGCCGGCGTGAACGACCGTTGTCCGGATGAAATCGATCAGCTGCTCTGTAATCAGCGTCTGGCAGTCGTAGACGGTGTTGAAGATCTCTCCTACGGCAATCGGCGTGACGGTGTGCTGGCGAATGATGCGGAAACCCTCCTGATTTTCCGCGGGCGTCGGGTCCTCCATCCAGAATAGCCGGTACGGCTCGAGCGATTTGCCCAATCGTGCCGCTTCGATCGGCGTCAGGCGGTGATGCACGTCATGCAGAATATGGTGAGCGAAGCCGAAGCGCGCGCGTATCGCCTCGAACAGCTTCGGCACGTGGTCGAGGTACTTGGCGGTTGACCAGATGTTTTCCGTGGCGATCGCGGCGTCGGCAGGCTCGTAGTACATGCGGTCCTTGGACACGCCGTAAGTCGAGGCCAGTCCGGGGATGCCGGATTGCGCGCGAATCGCCTTGTATCCCAGGTCAGCGTATCGCGCGACCTCGTCCAGCGTCTGAGCGATGTCGCTGCCGTTGGCGTGACCATAGACCATCACGCCGTCGCGACTGGCTCCGCCAAGAAGTTGATAGAGCGGCAACCCTGCGACTTTGCCCTTGATGTCCCACAGCGCCGTGTCGACTGCCGCGATGGCGCTCATGGTGACCGGGCCGCGCCGCCAATATGCTCCACGATACAGGTATTGCCAGATGTCCTCGATGCGTGCCGGATCGCGGCCGATGAGCGCCGGCGCGACGTGCTCCTCCAAGTACGCAGCGACGGAAAGCTCGCGGCCGTTGAGCGTGGCGTCTCCAACGCCATGCACGCCCTGGTCAGTTTCGATCTTGAACGTGACAAAATTACGCCCCGGGCTGCAAACGATGACGCGGCAAGCGGTGATTTTCATGGCGCAAAAAAGAGTTGAAAGGTCGGCGACCGGCGGGGTGGGTTTGTGGTCCAGTGGTCCGACCACTTGACCACAGTATAGCTTGGCGCTAACATGCCGTCGAGTCGTCGGCGGTGGTTGAAGATCAATACGCGACGGAACAGTCTCGAATAATCGAATAGTAGCCCGCTTCCGGTCGATCGGAGTCGGCGCAACCTGGGGGATTTAAGCAAGTGCCATTGCATCAGGTCGAGCCACGGCGGCTTTATCGGCAGATCGCCGACCAAATCGCCGGGCTGATCGCCGCCGGCGAATTTCCGCCCGGCTCTCGTCTTCCCGCCGAGCGGGAGTTGGCGAGCAAGCTTGGCGTTAGCCGCGCTTCGGTGCGCGAAGCCATTATTTCTCTCGAAATCGGCGGCCTGGTCGATGTGCGGGTCGGCACAGGAATCTTTGTCGTCGCACCGCGTGGCGGAGCGGACGATGCCCGCCGCGACGCGGGGCCGGGGCCTTTCGAGCTGCTCAACGCGCGCAAGGTTGTCGAAGGCGAAATCGCGGCGATCGCCGCGACCGAGGCGACCGAAGCCGATATCGCGGCGCTGCGCCAGGCGGTCGAGCGCATGACCTCGCATGTCAACGACTTCGCCATTCGCGAGGAAAGCGATCGCGAGTTTCACCTGCGCCTCGCTGAAGCTACCGGCAACGGATCGCTGGAGATCGTTGTGGAAGGACTGTGGAATCAGCGCGCCGAGCTGTGGGGAAGAATGCAGCACCACTTCCACACCAAGGAGTTGGCGCAACAAACCATTCGCGACCACGCCGCTATCGTGCGGGCCGTCGCTGCGCGCGACCCGGGCGCCGCGCGCGCAGCGATGCATCGCCATCTGGGGAGGGTCGCACGCGAGTTTCAACGCGGACTTGATGATAATCGGCGCGCTGCGGGCGATGCTGCCAGGACCTTGCTTGCTCCGCCAAAACAGCGCAAGGAACGCAATGTCAGACAGCGTACATGAGCAAAACTTCGCGGCGCTGCCGGTTTTCGGCACAAACATCCGTTCGCTGCCGCAAGGGCATGACGTATAGCCAACCACGCCACGGAGGAACTGAAATGAAAAAAAGCTATGCAGGATTCATCGCCACGCTTGCCGCGGCCGGCGCCATCGCGCTCGGCTTGTTCGGGGCGACTGCAGCCTTCGCGCAGGGCCCGGTGACGATCAACATTGTCGACGTCGCCGGCGATCTTGCATTGACGCAGGATGCAATCGAGGCGTATCAGAAAAAGCATTCGGACAAGATAGCCAAGATCAACTTCACCAAGGCGCCGGCGCCGGAGCTTCCCGGCAAGCTCAAGGCGATGCAGGCGGCGGGCCGAAGCGACATCGACATGGTGCTCACCGGGACCGACTTTCTGGCGGCGGGCATCGAACAGGGCGTGTTGATGAAGCTGCTCCCTGACAACGCCTCCAAGTTCCCCAACCTGATGAACAACTACCAGCCTGCAGCGGCGAAGATGCAGGAGCTTGCGCAGGACTACGGGATCGCGGTGGTGTTCATGCCCGCAGGTCCGCTGCTCGAGTACAACCCGGCCAAGGTCAAGCAGGTGCCGACCACGCCGCAGGAATTGCTCGCCTGGTGCAAGGCCAACCCGAACCGCTTGATCTACGCGCGGCCGGCGAACTCGGGCCCCGGCCGTACGTTCATCATGGGACTGCCCTACATTCTCGGCGACAAGAATCCCAAGGACCCGGTCAACGGCTGGGAGAAGACCTGGGCGTATCTCAAGGAATTGAATTCGTGCATCGAGTACTACCCGACGGGAACCGGCGCGGTGATGAAGGAGCTGGGTGAAGGCTCGCGCGATATGACCGTGACCATGACAGGCTGGGACCTGAATCCGCGGATTCTCGGCATCGTGCCGAAGGACTACAAGGTCGCACCCTTCAAAGGAATGACTTGGGTGAATGATGCGCATTACATGACCATTCCCAAGGGCGTAGCGCCCGAGAAAGTCGCGGTGATTCTCGACCTGATGGCGTATCTGCTGACACCGGAAGCTCAGGCGTACACCTACGACAAGGGCTACTTCTATCCGGGCCCGGCGGTCAAGAACGTGTCGCTATCGATGGCGCCGAAGGAAAGTCAGGACGCGATCAAGGAGTACGGGCGGCCCGAGTACGAAGGCTGGCTCAAGGAATTCCCGCATACCCAGTCGCTTGAGCCCAAGGCGCAAGTCGAAGCATTCCGCATCTGGGACCAACAGGTCGGCGCGCAGAAGACGAAATGACGCGGATGTCCAAGAGCGGGCCGGCGCAGCGCGGCCCGCGATTGGAAACAGCCGCGTCATCCCGGGCGAGCGCCTGAGGGCGAGGCCCGGGATCCAGTTTCGGAGGCAACGGCGCTGTTGCAAATTGGGTCCGGCCTTAGCCGGGACGACGCTGACATGAAACACGATTTCCAGGTACTCAAGCTCGACCACGTGACGCGGCGCTTCGCCGGTGCGGGCGGCAAGGCTTTCAATGCGCTCGATGAGCTCACCATGATCATCAAGCGCGGAGAGTTCATTGCGCTTCTCGGCCCCTCGGGCTGCGGCAAATCGACGGCGCTCAACTGCATCGCCGGCCTCCTGCCGCTCTCGGGTGGAAGCATATGGCTCGACGAGACGCGCATCGACACGCTTCCGCCCGAGAAACGCGGCTTCGGCATGGTGTTCCAGAACTACGCGCTTTTCCCTCACATGAGCGTCGAGCGCAACATCAGCTTCGGGCTGCGAATGCGAGGCGTGGCAGGTTCTGAAATTGCACCGCGGGTGGCTCGCGCGCTCAAAATGGTGCAGCTGGTGGGACAGGAACACAAGCTCCCCGGCCAGCTTTCGGGTGGACAACAGCAACGCGTGGCCATCGCTCGCGCCATCGTCATCGAGCCGCCGCTCATCCTCATGGACGAGCCTCTTTCCAATCTCGACGCCAAGCTGCGACTGGAGACGCGTTCCGAGATTCGGCGGATTCATCGCGAGCTCGACCGCTCCACCATCTATGTCACGCACGATCAGGACGAGGCGCTATCGCTCGCCGATCGCATCGTGGTGATGAAGGACGGGGTCGTGCAGCAGATCGCGACGCCGCAGGAAGTCTACGCGCAGCCAGCGAACCTGGCCGTGGCGCGTTTCATGGGCTACCGGAACGTGCTGGACATGTCGATCGAATCGCAGAACGGAGATCGGGTGGTGCTGGCGGCCGGCGAAATTCGCCTTACCGGAATGCGCAAGCAGTCCCTCGAAGGAAGTCGGGCGTCGGTGGCGATTCGTCCGGAAGAGATCGCGGTGCGCGAAGGCAGCGACGGCGTCAACGGCATCGCTGGTCATGTCGACAACGTCGAATACTGCGGCCGCGATTCGCTCATCGACGTCGTCACGCCGTCGGGTGTGCTGCTGCACGTACGCGCGCCGACGCACATCCGTCTCGGCGAGAACGTGCGTCTTCACGTTCCCGTCGAACGGGCCTTGGTCTATCCGAGCGACGCGGGCGGCGCATGAGCCCGCGGTGGCGGAGGCGAGGACCGCGCGGCGTCGTTGCTTCGCAGTGCGGGCTTGAGGAAGCCGTGGCATGAAGTCGGCGGATGCGCTCGCCCGGCCGGCGCTCGACCGCACGCTGCTGCTGGTCGTTCCGGCCGCCGCCTTCATGCTCGCGCTGTTCGTCTACCCGTTCCTGTACGGCCTGGAGCTCTCATTCGAGCCGAAGGAAGGCGGTGCGCTGGGCAACTACCGCCATTTCTTCACCACAGACAATCTTTGGCCTACGATCTGGACCACGCTGCGGCTCGCTATTCCCGCGACACTGATCAATGTCGGACTCGCGCTACCCATCGCCTACAAGATGCGCGTCAAGACCCGCTATCAGCGGTGGGTTACCACTCTCCTGGTCGTGCCGATCACGCTCGGCACGGTGCTGATCGCCGAAGGCGCGCTCACTTATTTCGGCCCGAAGGGATGGCTTTCGCAGACGCTGCAGCTGTTTCACATCTACGAAGGTCCGATCCGCCTCACACACAACTATTGGGGCGTGCTCATCTCGCTGGTGATCTCGGGGTTTCCTTTCGCGTTCCTTCTGATCCTTTCATACATCACCGGCATCGATCCGGTGCTCGCGCGAGCTGCGGCGACGCTGGGAGCGGATCCGGCAGCGCAGTTCCGCCACATCTATCTTCCGCTGCTGGCTCCAGGCCTGGCGATGTGCTTCTGTCTTTCCTTCGTGCAGGCATTCTCGGTGTTTCCGTCCGCCGTGTTGCTGGGCTCTCCAGCGGGACCGACAAGGGTGATCTCCATCGCTGCGTACGAGGCGGCGTTCGAGCAGTACGATTACTCGCTCGCTTCGGCGATCGCGATGATCATGGGCTTTGTGCAGCTTGTCATCGTCGCGGCGGTGCTTGCCATGCGCAACGCCTTCTATCGCGGACCGGTGGTCGGAGGCAAAGGGTGAGCTCGGGACTGCGCGCCTGGTTCGACCGTACGTGGCGCGGGTTGCTTCTTGGCGTGATGACGTTGTTCGTCGTCAACGTCGGCCTGATGATTGCCGCCGTGGCGACCAGCTCCTTTGCGCGGCGCTGGCTCGGCACGTGGCTCCCCGAAGGCTGGACCACCAACTGGTACACCGCGGCGTGGAAAGAGTTTCAGCTGGGTTCGGTGCTGTGGGTGACGGTCGAAGTCGTCCTGGCGGTGGTGCTGCTGGCGCTCATCATCGGTGTGCCGGCTGCGTATACGCTGGCGCGACGCAATTTCCTGGGCAAACGAGCGTTGATGCTGCTGTTCCTGCTGCCGCTGATGGTGCCGCCGATCACCTACGGCATTCCGCTGGCGACGGTCCTTTACAAGGCGCAGCTTGCCGGCACCATCTACGGCGTGATCCTCGCCAACCTGATTCCCGCGGCGCCGTTCGTGATCCTGGTGATGACGCCGTTCATCGAACAGATCGATCCCAATCTGGAATCGGCGGCGCGCGTGTTTGGCGCGAGCACAGCAAAGATGTTCTGGCACGTCCTGGTGCCGCTGCTCGCACCGGGCATTCTCGCCGCCTCGCTGCTGGTGCTAGTGCGCACCATTGCACTTTTTGAGCTGACGTTCCTCACCGCCGGGCCGGATTCGCAGACACTTGTCGTCGCGCTGTACTACGCGGTCTTCGCCGCAGGCGTTCGCGCACCGCAGTCGGTCGATGCCATGGCGATGATCTACATGGTCGTGACGTTGGTATGGCTGCTGATCGCGCTGCGCTTTGTCAACCCGACGCAGCTCGTGTCGCGGGTCAAGGAGCAGCCACTCACTGCATAAACCTACTTGGCGCCGAACATGAAGCGTCTCGAACTTTCCACGCTGCCGGCACTGCCTGCGACCATAGGGCGACCTCGCTACGAGCCAGACGAGATTGGGATCGGCATCGTCCATCTCGGCATCGGCGCATTCCATCGTGCCCAGACCGCCGTCTACAGCGACGACGTGCTCGCGCTCGAGCGCGGCGACTGGGGAATCAGCGGCGTGAGCCTGCGCTCTTCCGACGTTCGCGACCGCCTTGCACCGCAGGACGGGCTGTATACGTCGGTCGAGAAGAGTCCGCAAGGGGAGAAACGCCGCATCATCGGAAGCGTTCGCGAAGTTCTGTTCCTCGGTGACCAGAGACACGAGGTGCACTCACGACTAGTCGACTCGGCGACGCGGATCGTCACACTGACCATCACCGAGAAAGGCTATTGCCACGATCCTGCGACGGGGCGACTCAACTTCGACCATCCCGACATCGTGCACGATCTCGCCGACTCGCAGCATCCCGTCAGTGCCGTCGGGCTGCTCGTCGCCGCGCTCGATGCACGACGAAGCTCCCACGGCAGGCCATTCACGGTGCTTTGTTGCGACAACCTTCCGCACAACGGAGCGTTGGTAGGCGGCCTGGCGATGGCCTATGCCGAGCGGCGCGAGGAGAGCCTCGCTCGCTGGATACGCGATCACGTGACATTTCCCTCGACCATGGTCGACCGCATCGTCCCGGCGACAACGCAAGCCGACATCGCTGCCAACGATGCAGCGCTTGGGCTGCACGATACGGCGCCCGTCGTGCACGAGCCCTTCAAGCAATGGGCGATCGAGGATCGATTTGCTGCGGGACGTCCCGCGTGGGAGCGAGCGGGTGCGCAGTTGGTCGACGACGTCGCCCCCTTCGAAGCGATGAAGCTGCGCCTGCTCAACGCCAGCCACTCGGCCTTCGCGTATCTGGGCTACCTTGCAGGGCACGAGTTCATCTATCAAGTCGCGGCTCAGAGCGATTTCGTCGCCTACATGCGCGGGCTGATGCGCGACGAGATTGCTCCGACGCTCAAGGTTCCCACCAGTGTCGATGTGGCGGCGTACCAGGATGCGCTGATCGAACGCTTTCGCAACGCCGCACTGCCGCACAAGACGCAGCAGATCGCGATGGACGGCTCGCAAAAACTGCCGCAGCGCTTGCTCGGAACCATCCGCGACGATCTCGCTGCCGGACGTGGCATCGACCGCTTGTCCCTCGCGGTTGCGGCATGGATGCGCTACGCCAGCGGCGTCGACGAAGCGGGGCGGGAGATCAAGGTATCGGATCCCCTCGCGCCCGAATTTTCCCGTATCGCCGCAGCGCATCGTGGCGATGCGGAGACGCTGGCACAGGGCTTCCTCGGCCTACGTGCCATTTTCGGCGAGGATTTGCCTGCCAATCCGCACTTCGCCGGGAAAGTGATCGCGTGGCTCAGGGAGTTGCAGGCCCAGGGCGCTGCGCGCACCGTCGCGCGCGTGGCCCATAGCGCCTAGAATTGAGGGCATGTCGCGCCCTTTGGTCCTCCACCCGGATCGGCTTTTCTCGTCCGAGCCTCGCCAGCGCGAACTCGCGCGAGCCCTGTATGCGACGGTCAAGGATCTGGCGATCGTCAGCCCACACGGCCACACCGATCCGCGCTGGTTTGCCGAGAACGAGCCGTTCAGCAACGCCTCCGCGCTGTTCATCACCCCCGATCACTATGTCTTTCGCATGCTCTACAGTCAGGGAGTGCGTCTCGAGGATCTGGCGATTCCTCGGCGCGACGGCGGCGAAGTCGAAGGCGACGCACGCAAGATCTGGCGCACTTTTGCCACGAACTACCATCTGTTCCGAGGTACTCCGACGCGAGTCTGGCTGGATCATGCCTTTCACGAAGTCTTTGGCATTCGCGAGCGGCTGACGGCGGAGTCTGCCGACCGGGTGTTCGACAACATCAACGCGTGTCTGGCGCGACCTGAGTTTCACCCTCGAGCGCTTTTCGAGCGCTTCAACATCGAGGTCATCGCTACGACGGAATCGCCGCTGGATCCGCTCGCCCACCATACCAAGATCCGCGCCAGCGGATGGAAGGGACGCGTTGTTACCGCGTACCGGCCGGATCCGACGGTCGATCCCGAATTCGACGGCTTTGCCGCCAACGTTGCCAGGCTGGCTGAAGTATCCGGCGAAGACACTTCGACCTGGCGCGGGTATCTTGCGGCGCATCGCCATCGTCGCGCCTTTTTCAAGAGCATGGGCGCGACCTCGACCGATCACGGGCATCCCACGGCTCAAACCTCCGATCTCGACAGCGGCGACTGCGAAGTCTTGTTTGCCAAGGCACTGGAGAGAAGCGCCACGCCGGCGGAAGCCGAGGCTTTCCGCGGCCAGATGTTGACCGAGATGGCGCGAATGAGCATGGATGACGGGCTGGTGATGCAGATCCATCCTGGCTCTATGCGCAACCACAACCCACAGGTGTACGCGCGCTTTGGCCGCGACAAAGGGGCCGACATTCCGACTCGCACCGACTACGTGCACGCGCTCAAGCCCCTGCTCGACCGCTTCGGCAACGA
This sequence comes from Casimicrobiaceae bacterium, assembly GCA_035262745.1. Lineage (GTDB taxonomy): Bacteria > Pseudomonadota > Gammaproteobacteria > Burkholderiales > Casimicrobiaceae > PALSA-1003. The sequence goes on from DATFSE010000085.1 coordinate 15,913, forward strand.
ACGCGACCTGACCGTGATTCTGTTCACTCTGGACGAGACGACCTACTCGCGCGAGCTGGCGCCGCTCGCCGGTCACTATCCGATCTTGAAGCTCGGTCCACCGTGGTGGTTTTACGACAGCCCCGAGGGCATGCAGCGCTTTCGCGAGCGGGTCACCGAGACAGCAGGTTTCTACAACACCGTGGGATTCAACGACGACACGCGCGCGTTTCTTTCCATACCGGCGCGACACGACGTGGCTCGGCGCATGGACTGCCGTTTTCTCGCGCAGCTCGTGGCTGAACACAAGATTGACGAAGACGAAGCATTCGAGCTCGCTCCCGAGCTCGCGTACAAGCTGGCGAAGCGCGCCTACAAACTCTAACTGCCAGCGTCCGGCATGGCCCACCGGCGCAAGTCGCGCAGTCTCAGTCACCTTGCGCTATGGTCGTTCTTCTTTGCCGGAGGCGCACACGCGGCACATCCTTTTATCACCGACGATACCAAGACGCAGGGCAAGGGTCATTTCGAGCTGCAGCTCGGAGCGCAATACACGCGCACTCCCGTCGAAGACGTTACGCTGGCCAATTTCCAATTCCAGCCGCAGCTCACTTACGGCGCGGAGGAAACTCTCGATCTGATCGTGCGCCCGACCTACAACGTCGACGTCGCCAGCGGCGGCGTATCCGCCCGCGCCTCGGGGTTCGGGGATACCAATCTGGAGTTCAAATGGCGATTCTGGCAGGAGGGCACATCTGCCCTCGCGGTCAAGGCGGGCACCGGGATTCCCTCGGGCAATTTCGACCGGGGTCTCGATTCAGGCCAGAGCACACCGCGCGCATATGTGATCGTTGGTCAAACCCAGAGCCCCTTCGAGTTCTATGCCAATCTCGGGGCGATCCGCAATGCGAATCTGCAAGGGGCGCGGGAGTGGCTCGGGCACCTCTCCGCAGTAGGTCTCTGGAAGGTTGATCAGAGACTGCAGCTAGGACTCGATCTTGCGGTCGATCAGAACCCGCTCAAGAATTCCAATCAGTGGCCTGCAGTCGCCCTGATCGGAGCGATCTACACGCTGTCTCCGGCGTGTGACATCGACGTTGGCTACCAGCGGGGGCTTAACCACAGCGCCCCCAACAATCAGGTTCTTCTCGGCGTCACCGTCCGCTGGTAGCCTCCGTGGGGCGGGGATAAACTGTTTGTTGATGCCAGGGTCCCCAGCCGTGGGCAGATGAAAGGAGCGATCATGAGAGAGCCGCTGCATACCGTGGCGCTGATCGGGCGCATATTGCTGGGATCGATCTTCGTCATCTCGGGTTGGTTGAAACTCGTCGGTTTCGCAGGCACGGCGGGTCTGATCGGCAGCAAGGGGCTGCCCATGCCGGAGATCCTCGCCGCAGGCTCCGTTCTCATCGAACTGGGCGGTGGGCTGGCGCTCGTGACTGGCTTTAAGGCGCGCTGGGCGGCGTTGGCGATTGCGTTGTTCACCGTCGTGATCACGCCCATATTCCACAACTTCTGGGCCGCACCGGCGGCGCAGGCGATGATTCAGCAGATCAACTTCGAAAAAAACGTCGCAATCATCGGCGGAATGCTCATGGTGATCGCGTTTGGTCCGGGAAGGTACAGCTTCGACAAGGGCTGATGAGTTTTTTCGCCTGATCGAATTCGCCGCGATCGAGCCTGCCGTCCTTGTCGCGATCAGCCGTGTCGAAGGTGCCGATGAGCCCCGGAAGTGCGTCGGCTTCGGAAGAATCGATGTAGCCGTCGTGATTGGTGTCAAGCTGCTCGAAGGTTGGCGCCGGGTTGCCCACGTCGCTCGCAGCCGACCACGCAGGTGGCGCGGCCAACGCCAGAACCAGGACGGCGTGCAGTAAGAAAACCGGTTGTTTCATCGCTGTTCCTTGCACTCGCTGGCAGCCACCGGTACAGGGGCGGTTCAGGGCCATATAGGTTCGACCCACGAGCGCGAGCCAAGGTTGCAGTGGCGGCGATTAGTCCCGCGTGGCGGTGTCAAACCAGAGCGTCACCGGGCCGTCGTTGATCAGCGCCACCTGCATGTAGGCTCCGAATACGCCGCTCGCGATCGGCGCGCCGTGATGGCGCTCGAGGCTTCGGACAAACGCCTCGAACAGCGGTCGTGCCTGCTCGGGTGGCGCCGCGGCGCTGTAGGAAGGCCGCGCTCCCTTGCGTGTCGATGCGTAGAGCGTGAACTGACTCACCGCAAGAATGTCTCCTCGCGTCTCCCCGATCGAGCGGTTCATGACGCCGGCCGCGTCATCGAAGATACGCAGGCTCACGATCTTGCGGGCGAGCCATTCGATGTCGCTGTCGCTGTCGCCAGGCGCAACACCGCACAGCACGAGCAGACCTGAATTGATGGCGGCGATGCGCTCGCCGTCGACACTGACCGACGCCTCGCGCACGCGTTGCACGACCGCACGCATAAGGGCTGTCGGGCGTATCAGCGCACGATCTTGCGCTCGACGTCGGCGACCTTGCCGTCGATCATCGTCAACGTGGTAATGGTGTACGGATCGCCGTCCTTAGGCAGATACGACCACTGCTGTCCCTGACCGCGCCGATTTCGGGCATCGATGTCCGGCTTGCCGATGCGCTGGACGACCTCGCCCGCGCTCATACCTATACTGATGAACTTTCGATCTGCCGCGTTGCCGGAACCCGTTTTGCGGTGCTCCCGGGCCGCTGTTCGCTCAGGCTTGGTGGTGACTGCCTGCGTCGGCTTGCCCCCGGGTACCGGCGTCCCGGGCACGATGCTCAAGGATGGCGGTTCGGTGGTTAGATTGCGCACCTCCTTGCCGGGCGCACACGGCACATCCTGGTAGACGACAGCGCCTGCGTCGCCTGCGCACTTGTACACCGTCGTTGCCGCGCCTCCGGCAACCGGTAGAACCAACACCGCAACCAGCATGGCAAAGCGGAGAAGGTTGTACATGGCGGCGCTCCGGCCGATCAAAAGTGGTTACCATAGCACTTTTGCCAACGAACGAAGCTCATCCGTTCGATGGATACTCGCAGCCGCCTTGCCGCTCGTGTGCACGAAATCGCGCCCTTCCACGTGATGGAGGTCCAGACCGCGGCGCGCGCACTCGAGTCTTCGGGAAGAACCGTCGTGCACATGGAAATCGGCGAGCCCGACTTTCCGACGCCGGAGCCCGTGCTCGCTGCCGCGCGCGATGCAATTGCCGGCGGCGACATCTACTACACTTCGGCTCTGGGCATCCCGGCACTGCGCGAGGGGATCGCACGCCATTACCACGATCACTTCGGTGTCAGCGTCGACCCCGAACGCGTGATAGTTACCGCCGGGTCGTCGGCGGCATTGCTGCTCACTCTCGCGCTGCTGGTCAACCGCGACGACGCGATCCTGCTTGCCGATCCCAGCTACCCATGCAGCAGGCACTTCGTGCGTGTGCTCGAGGGCGAGCCCGTGGCGATTCCCGTCGGCTCGCAGTCGAACTACCAGCTTACCGCCGACATGATCAGCGCCGCGTGGACGCCGCGCACGCGCGGAGCACTGGTTGCCTCACCCTCCAATCCGACCGGAACGACGGTCGCATTCGACGAAATGCGCCGTATCGCCGATACGTTGGCCAAGCGCGGTGGTGCCCTGATCGTGGACGAGATCTACCTCGGGCTCACCTACGGCAAAGCGCCGACAAGCGCGCTGGCGCTGTCCGATGAGTTGTTCGTGATCAGCAGCTTCTCCAAGTACTTCAACATGACGGGCTGGCGGCTGGGCTGGCTGGTTGCACCGGAAACGGCCGTGCGCGATGTCGAAAAGCTGGCGCAGAACCTGTACATTTCGCCACCCACGGTGTCACAGCGCGCCGCGCTCGCATGCTTCAAACCCGAAACGCTTGCCGTTCTGGAGGAGAGGCGCAGGGAATTTGAGAAGCGTCGCGACTTTCTGGTGCCTGCCCTGCGTGAACTCGGCTTTGGCATTCCGGTGATGCCGAGCGGAGGGTTTTTTGTCTACGCAGACTGCTCGCGCTTTGGTATGGAGAGCGAACGCTTCTGTGCCGAAGCGCTCAAAGCGACCGGAGTCGCTTTCACTCCGGGGATCGATTTCGGACGCCATAAGGCGGAGGATCACGTTCGCTTGGCCTATACCATCTCACTGGACAAGCTGCACGAGGGCGTGCAGCGGCTTTCGCGCTGGCTTCCCGGCCTGAAGGGCACATGACGCGCGTCCCGGTCCTGATCGCAATCCTTGTCGTTCCGCTGCTCGCGGGCTGCGGCAGCGCGAGCTATTACTGGCAGGGTATCCGCGGCGAGATGGACATCCTGGAACGCTCCGCACCGATCCCGGCAGTCGTCGAGACGACGCAGGACACGGCGCTCAAAGCCAAGCTCGAACATGCCATGGCTATCCGCGACTTTGCCAGCCGCGAACTTGGCCTCCCCGACAACGCCAGCTATCGCAACTACGCCGACGTGGGACGCCGTTTTGTACTGTGGAACGTGTTCGCCACGCCGGAGTTGTCGCTCGACGCGCGCCAGTGGTGCTTTCCGGTTGCCGGCTGCGTGAGCTATCGCGGGTACTTCGACGAAGCCGCCGCCAAGGCTGCGGCGGAGCAGTTTTCTGCGACCGGCGATGACGTCCATATCGGCGGGGTTCCCGCGTTTTCGACGCTGGGCTATTTCAACGATCCCATACTTTCGACCTTCATTCGCTATCCCGAACCAGAGCTCGCGCGGCTTATCTTTCACGAGCTCGCACATCAGATCGCCTACGCCAAGGACGACACTGTTTTCAACGAGTCGTTCGCGGTGGCCGTGGAGGAGGAAGGGGTACGGCGCTGGCTCGCGGCACAGCACGACGCCACGCTTAACGCGCAATCGGCGGCGAGTCAGCGTTATCGCGAGGGCTTTCGCAAGTTGGTCGAGCGGACACGCGATCGCTTGGCGGAGCTGTATGCCAGCAATGTCAGCGACGAGGTCAAGCGAGCCGGCAAGGCGGCTGCCTTCGAGGCGATGCGCGTAGATTACGCTGCACTCAAGCAGCAGTGGGGCGGGTTCGCGACTTACGACGCATGGTTCGCGCAGGGGCCGACCAATGCCAGCCTCGCCTCCGTCGCGCTTTATTCGTCCAAGGTGCCCTCCTTCCGGGCGCTGCTCGCAGAGGAAGGCGGCGACCTGCCGCGTTTCTATGCCCGAGTCAAGGAACTGGCCCGCATGCCCAAGGGCGCGCGCGACGCCGCGCTTGCTGCAGCGTTGACCGGCGGAAACCAGACTACCGCCGGCGCGGCCGACGGCGCTGCGCCGATGGCGCGCTAAATCCTTGTCCGGTCTCGCAATTCCGGCTATAATCACTGGTTCCTTGCCTTACCGGCCGCAGACCGGAAGGCCGTCGGCGATGGGAACACAATCGCCTCAACCACGTCCATAAGGAGAGAGATCTGCATGCGTCACTATGAAGTGGTCTTCATCGTGCATCCCGACCAGAGCGAGCAGGTGCCGGCGATGGTCGAGCGCTACCGCGCGATGGTCGCTTCCGGCGGCGGCAAGATTCACCGTCTGGAGGACTGGGGCCGGCGTCAGCTGGCATACCCCATCGCCAAAGTGCACAAGGCGCACTACGTCCTGATGAATATCGAATGCGACTCGGCAGCGCTGACCGAGCTCGAACACGCGTTCAAATTCAACGACGCGGTGCTGCGCCACCTGATCGTCGCGATGCGCGAAGCAGTCATAGCGCCCTCGCCGATGATGAAAGAAGAGAAGTCGCGCTCGTTGTCTCCGAGCGCGGCGCCGGTGGCAGCGGGTGTGGCACAGGCGCCATCCGCAGAAGCGTAGAGCGCTGCTGGCGGTGGGAATGAACGCGGTGACGCTCGACGCGCGCCTCGCCTCGCGCGGCGATCTGCGCTTCACGCCGGCAGGCGTGCCCGCGCTCGACTTCGCTCTCGCGCACGAATCCGTGCAGATCGAAGCGGGCGCCGAGCGCCGTGTTGCTTGCGAAGTCGCCGGCGTCGCACTCGGCGCAGTGGCGCGGATGCTCGCCGATATCGTTCCTGGCGCATACATCCGCTGCAGTGGATTTCTGGCGCGGCGCTACCACACGGGCGTGAGCGTCGCGCTCCATGTCAACGCATTCGAATTAACGCAAAACGCAACGGAAGGAAACTAAAGATGCCACGTCCCATGGGTAGAGGCGCCAAAGGCAAGGGCAAAGGCAAAGGCAAGGACGGCAAGCGCCGCGAGCGCGGCAACAGCCTGTTCAAGCGCAAGAAATTCTGCCGCTTCACCGCCGAAGGGGTGAAGCAGATCGACTACAAGGACATCGACGTTCTTAAGGACTTCGTCCAGGAAAACGGCAAGATCATGCCGGCACGCATCACCGGCACCAAGGCTCGGTATCAGCGACAGCTCTCCACCGCGATCAAGCGCGCGCGCTTTCTCGCCTTGCTGCCGTATACCGACCTGCATTGAACGGGAGCGATCATGCAAGTCATATTGCTGGAGAAGATCCACAACATCGGCGACTTGGGCGAGGTCGTCAAAGTGAAGCAGGGCTTCGCCCGCAACTACCTGATCCCGCAAGGCAAGGCGAAACGGGCCACGCCTGAGAACCTGAAGCTGCTCGAGGAAAAGCGTGCTGAGCTGGAAAAAGCTGCGGCCGAGAAGTTTACGCGGGCGCAGGAACAGGCAACCCGCATCGAAGGCCTGACCATCCAGGTCACCCAAAAAGCCGGCGTCGACGGTCGCCTGTTCGGATCGGTCACCAACGTCGACATCGTCGAGGCGCTGCAGGCTCTCGGGCACTCGGTGGAGAAGGCGATGATCCGCATGCCCGACGGCCCGCTAAAGCATGTCGGCGATTTCCCGCTGACGATTGTTCTGCACACCGACGTCGCCGCCCATATCACCGTATCGGTGCTCGGTGACACGACGGGAGCGCCTCCTGCCTGACTTACCGGTTTCAATCTCGAGACGCAAATCCAAGGGCCGCACGCGGCCCTTGTTTTTTCCACGGGTTGCATAACCTGCGCAACGAGTCGGAAGCGAAATGCACCGTGAATTTCATAATGTGCGATGGCTCGGCCTGCTAGAATGGCAACGCATTTTCGCGAGTCCTTCGCATGCCCAATGACACCCAGCTCGAGGCGCTGAAAGTTCCGCCGCATTCGCTGGAAGCGGAACAATCGGTGCTGGGCGGACTGCTGCTCGAGAACGCTGCCGCAGATCGCGTCGCCGATATTTTGGGCAGCGACGACTTCTACAACGATCCGCACCGCGTTCTCTACAAGGCGATCATCGAGCTCATCGCCGACAACAAGCCTGCGGACGTCGTCACCGTCGGCGAAGTGCTCGGCTCGATCAAGAAGCTCGACTACGTCGGCGGCATGGCGTATCTGGGAGCGCTGGTCGACAACGTTCCGACCGCGGCCAACATCCGTCGCTATGCGGAAATCGTTCGCGAACGCGCGATCCTCCGCCGCCTTGCCGCCGCCGGCGGCGAGATCGCCGATGCCGCTTACAACCCGCTCGGTCGCAGCGTGCGCGAGATTCTCGATCAGGCCGAGACCAAGGTGTTCGAGATCGCCGAGCACGGTGCGCGCGGCCAGCAGGGCTTTCAAGAGATCCGGCCGCTGCTGACGCAAGTGGTCGAGCGCATCGAGTTTCTGTACAACCGCGAGAACCGCTCGGAGGTTACTGGGGTACCGACAGGATTTGCTGACCTGGACCGAAAGACTTCAGGGCTACAAGAAGGCGATCTAATCGTCATTGCAGGCCGTCCGAGCATGGGCAAAACAGCGTTCGCTTTGAATATCGCGGAGCACATTGCGCTATCAAAGAAACTTCCGGTCGGAATATTCAGCATGGAAATGGGCGCGACTCAGTTAGTGATGCGCCTGATGGGGTCGGTGGGACGGCTCGACCAGATGAAGATTCGCACTGGCGAGCTAAACAACGAGCAATGGGGGCGCCTCTCGGAGGCACTTGGTCATCTCAACGAAGCGCCAATTCATATCGACGAGACGCCCGCGCTGAACCCACTGGAACTTCGAGCGAGGGCGCGTCGGCTGTGCCGTCAGTACGGCGGACGCCTAGGTGCGATTGTCGTCGACTACCTTCAGCTCATGCAGGCGGTGGGTGAGGGTGAAAATCGGGCGACAGAGATATCGGAGATCTCGCGCTCGCTTAAGGCCCTGGCCAAGGAGCTCAAGGTTCCAGTGATGGCGCTGTCGCAATTGAATCGCAGTCTCGAGTCACGAACGGACAAGCGACCGATGATGTCCGACCTTCGGGAATCAGGCGCGATAGAGCAGGATGCAGACGTCATCTTCTTCATTTATCGCGATGAAGTTTACAACCCTGAGACCGCGGAGAAGGGAGCAGCAGAAATTATCATCGGCAAGCAGCGCAATGGACCGATCGGAATGGTGCCGCTGACATGGATCGGTGAATACACGCGCTTTGAGAATATGGCCGCGCCGGGTACCTACTGACTCCAAGGCAATTCATGAATCTCCTCTCCGGCATCTGTCGCCGCGTCGTTAATGCTGGTCTCAGAGTCATCCGATACGGTGCAGCGCTGCTTCCATGCATCGTCGCGATGAGCTTCGAGTCTCACGCGATCGCCGCCGGATTTACCGGCGGCGTGTCGGACGCGCTGGGGCCACGCTATGGCGCGCAGGGACCGCCGGCAAGTCTGCCAGCGCGGCATCCTGCGCCTCACGGCGGCACGGTGGCAGACTGGGTGCATCACTGGAACGAGATCGCGATCGACGCGAGCGGGCTCGATCACACGCCGGTTGCGCCGGGAGAGCAGCGGGTCTTCGGCGAGCAACTCGGGCCGGGCCGAGCCAGCCGAGCGATGGCCATCGTGCATATCGCAATTTTCGACGCGATGAACGCCATCGAAGGCGGCTACCATGGATACACCAATCTCGGCCCGGCGCAATCGGGAACCTCCTCGAGGGCAGCAATCGCACAGGCAGCGCACGACACACTTTCCGCGCTGTATCCCTCGCAAGCGGCAAGCATGGATCAGATGCTCGCAGCCGACATGGTCGAGCTGCCTCGGGGCCATCCGACGGCGGCGGGGATCGATCTCGGACATCGCGCCGCAGCAGCCATACTGGCGCTACGTGCCAATGACGGCTCGCAGTACGTCGAAGAGCGCGTCGGGGTTGACTTCATCACCAGCAACGATCCGGGAAGGTGGCGACAGGATCCAGTGAGTTTGATTCCTCTTGCGCTCGGCGCGAAATGGGGGGCGGTGCAGCCATTCGTACTTGCGGCAGGCTACCAGTTTCGCGCGCCCGCTCCGCCTGCCATCGACAGTCCTGCCTACGCGGCGGCCTTCAACGAAGTCAAGCAGGTGGGCGGCGATGGGGTCGTGACTTTGACGTCGCGCACGCCTGAACAAACTTTTATCGGTACCTTCTGGGCTTATGACGGAACGCCGAGTCTTTGCGCACCGCCGCGACTGTACAACCAGATCGCGATGCAGATCGCGCAGAGCGCAAAGCTCTCCGCGATGGAAATGGCGCGGCTCATGGCGCTGGTCAACGTGGCAATGGCCGATGCCGGTGTCGCCATCTGGGAGTCGAAGTATTTCTACCAGTACTGGCGTCCGATCACCGGCATTCGCGAAGCGGACCCAGGAACAGGCCCGACGGGACTCGGCGACGGCAATCCCGCGACACAAGGCGACGTCAATTTCATGCCTTTAGGTGCGCCGGCAAGCAACCTCCAAGGCCCCAATTTCACGCCGCCGTTTCCTGCGTATCCTTCCGGGCATGCTGGATTCGGCGGCGCGCTGTTCGAAACGCTTGGCAACTTTTTCGGTACCGATGCAATCACGTTTACATTGGTTTCCGACGAGTTCAATGGCGTCACCAAGGATGACGACGGGAACGTGCGCCCGCTTAAGCCGCGCAGCTTTTCCTCGTTGACTCAGGCGGAGGAGGAGAACGGGCAGAGCAGGATTTACCTGGGCATTCACTGGAACTTCGACAAGACCCAGGGCATCCTGCAGGGACGCAACGTTGCCGATTACGTCTTTGAGCATGCCTTTCTGCCTACCGATCCCAAAGCGCACCATCAGGCGAGGGCGCGTCCGTTACCCTAGCGGTCCGGGGTGACGCGACGGTTCGCTTCAATGCACGAAGCGGCGAAGCCATTGACCGCGCCAATCGATCGCGAGCCGATTCGCACCGACATCCCCGCCCGGCTCGATCGGTTGCGCTGGGGTTCGTTTCACTGGCTGGTCGTGCTCGCCCTCGGCGCGAGCTGGGCGATCGACGGCCTCGAGGTGACGCTCACCGGCGCGGTAAGCGGTGTATTGCAGGACCCGGCCACGCTCGGACTCGATGGCGCACGCATCGGCGCGCTGGGCTCGGCGTATCTGTTCGGCGCGGTGGTGGGAGCGCTGGTGTGCGGCTATCTCACGGACCGCCATGGTCGTTCCAAGCTCTTTTTCGTAACGCTCGGCGTCTACCTTGGTGGAACGCTGCTGACGGGATTTTCGTGGGATTTCTGGAGCATGGCGACATGCCGCTGGATCACCGGCTTCGGAATCGGCGGCGAGTACGCGGCGATCAACTCGGCCATCGACGAACTCATCCCGGCTCGCGTGCGAGGAACGGTCAACTTGTTCATCAACGGCAGCTACTGGATCGGCGCGGCCGTCGGATCAGCGGCCACGCTTGTGCTGCTCGACCCGAATCTGCTGCCCATCGACTTCGGCTGGAGGCTCGGTTTCGGCATTGGCGCCGTTCTGGGACTTTTCGTGCTTGCCGCGCGCCGTCACGTGCCGGAAAGTCCGCGCTGGCTGATCATCCATGGGCAGCACGAGCGCGCACAGCGCGTCGTGGGCGACATCGAGGCTCGTCTCGCGGCGTCTTCGCCAGCGGTGTCTCCGGCGGAGCTGCTGACGATTCGTCCGCGCTCGCACGTGGCGTTGGGTCTCGTGGTGCGCACCATGCTTCGCCAGTATCCGCGACGATCGATTCTCGGTCTGGTGCTTATCACGTCGCAGGCTTTCCTCTACAACGCCATTTTCTTCACTTACGCGCTGGTGCTGACGCGCTTTTACGACGTGGGCGCAGCGCAGACGGGGTTGTACCTGCTTCCGTTTGCGCTGGCGAATTTTATGGGTCCCGTCGCTCTAGGATGGTTTTTCGATCGCTTCGGGCGGCGGGTGATGATATCGACGACTTACTCGGTCAGCGCACTCCTCTTGCTTGCAACGGGTGCGCTGTTCGCACAAGGCGGACTTACGGCCTACAGCCAGACCGCGCTCTGGAGCGCGATCTTTTTTGTCGCGTCGGCGGCGGCGAGCTCCGCGTACCTGACTGTGAGCGAAATCTTCCCGCTCGAATTGCGCGCGCTGGCGATCGCCGTCTTCTATGCCTTCGGCACCGCTGCGGGCGGCGTGTTCGCGCCATGGCTGTTCGGCGAGCTGATCGGCAGCGGTTCCCGCTCATCGGTGTTCGGAGGTTATGCGCTGGGGGCAGGTCTCATGCTGATCGCTGCCGTGGTCGAAGCATGGATCGGCGTCGATGCCGAGCGGACTTCGCTGGAGCGCGTCGCGCCGCCGCTTTCGATCGTTGGCCCGTAGGCGGGCCTGGAACGATAGGGGCACCGAGCTCGAGTGAAAGCGGGCGGGGCGGCAGCGGCTACTTGCCTGCGGGCGATTCCATTTCCCACGGCAGCGTGCGCGTCAACAGAACATTCAGCAGGTTGTCCTGGAAGCTTATGTTACCGGTGAGCTGGTCGTGGTGCTCGCATAGAAAGAACCAGTAGGCGATGGGGATGAAGCTATCCACGCTCTGGACGACGGTGGGATCCAGGGATTCGCGGGCCAGTAGCGATGGCTTCGTGACGCTGCCATCGCCGGGATCAAGCATCAGATCGGAATAGCTTACTCCGGGCACGGGGCTACTGATCGCGTCGGGACGCAAACGCGCCTTGGGTGCGTCGCCCTGGCGCTCCAGCACCAGACGCGCCGGAGTTAGCGCGCAGTCGCCGCCGAAGAGAACATAGCGGATGGGGGTCGCCGGTTCAGGAGTGGACATCGCCCACAGAAAGCGTCGTGCGCGCTCGAGCCGGTAGTCGAAGTAGTGCTGCAAAGCCGCGACGTACGCGTCCGCATCCCCAACGCGCGCGGCGCGGATGCGGGCGCCGACACCCGGATCGAAAATCGACCAGCGGTAGCGGCGCCAGGTGTTGCCATCGAACAGATCATCGTCGAGCGGATTGCCGGAGGTGTCGATCAGCCACGTAACCAGCGGATGAGGAAAGAGCTCGTAGCCCGAAGGCAGCGTTGCCAGCACCTCCTGCGGTATTCGACGGAAAACGATCGGTTCTCCGACGAGAAACGCGTGCAGCGACGACGCCGAACCCATGTTCGGCGTGCCGAGCAGAATCAGCTTGCGCACGCGCGAGGTACCGTAGAGCGTCACCAGCTGCTCGCTGCCGTCGAGTACGTCGACTGGGCCGTAGCGAAGATAGTAGCGCGCGACCAAGCCTCCCATGCTGTGGGCGATGATGTCGACCTTGAGCGCAGGATCCCCGTAGTCGCGACGGATCGCTTCGATCAAGTGCTCGAGCCCGCGCGCGGACTCGACGTTATCCTGGCGCCAATCGTAGGAATACACGTAGTATCGCCGCTCGCCTTTGCGCATAGGCTGGCCGGGCTTGCTGCGAGTGTAGTTGCCGTAGCGCTGCAGCGTGCCGAGGAGCTGACCGTAGAAGTCGTGGCCTAGAGCGGCGTCGGTGATGTCGAACGCCTCGAAAGCGTCTGGCTTTACTTGCAGCGTGACGGGATCGAACTCGAGCGCGAGCTCGCGGTACTCGCCGAACAGTAGTTTGCCCGCGGAGCCCGGCCAGATTTCAAGCCCCGTATTGCGATCGCGGAGCTTCGAGCCGAACACTCCGGGAATGACGATCAGCGGCGTAGTGTCGGGCGTTTCGGTGCCGACGCGATACAGCCGCGCAAGATCGGGACGAGTCGGCTGACTGCAGGCAACGATTGTCGCGCAGAGGATGCAAGCGACAATCAAAAGCAGCCGGCGCTGCGGTGGGTTCACCGCGGCATTGTAATGCGAGAGCAGAGGCAAGCCGACCTGGGTAAGTCGTCTTGAGGCGCTGTGGCGACGGCGCGAGCACAGCGGCTCGATCCGCTCGTCGTAGCTACAAAATCGCCGCTGCGTGGTCCGCCAGTCGCGAACGCTCTCCGCGCAACAAGGTCACGTGTCCCGAGTGCGACCATCCCTTGAAGCGATCGACCACGTAGGTGAGCCCCGAGCTGCCCTCGGTGAGATACGGCGTATCAATCTGGGCGATGTTGCCCAGCACCACCACCTTTGTGCCCGGGCCGGCGCGGGTGATCAACGTCTTCATCTGCTTGGGCGTCAGATTCTGCGCCTCGTCGATGATCAGATACTTGTTGATGAATGTGCGCCCGCGCATGAAGTTGAGCGACTTCACCTTGATGCGCGAGCGGATCAGATCGCGTGTCGCTGCCCGACCCCATTCTCCGGCATCGTCGTCGGTCTTGTTGAGCACGTCGAGGTTGTCTTCGAGCGCGCCCATCCAGGGATTCATCTTCTCTTCCTCGGTTCCCGGAAGGAAGCCGATATCCTCGCCAACAGGAACGGTCACCCGGGTCATGATGATCTCGGTGTAGACCTTGAATTCGAGTGTGAGCATAAGCCCCGCCGCGAGCGTGAGCAGCGTCTTCCCTGTACCCGCCTGACCGAGCAGGGTCACGAAATCGATCTCTGGATTCATGAGCAGGTTGAGCGCGAAGTTCTGCTCGCGGTTGCGCGCGGTGATCCCCCACACGTTGTTCTTCTGGTGTGTGTAGTCGCGCAGCGTCTGCAGCAACGCCGTGCGGCCGTTGACCTCTTTGACCAGCGCATAGAGCGCCGTCTCGCCCGGTCCCTTCGGCTCCAGGTAGATGAACTCGTTCACCAGCAGGCTGGGGCAAAGAGGCCCGGTGACCCGATAGTAGGTCTGCCCGCCCTGCTGCCAGGATTCCATCCCTTTGCCATGACGATCCCAAAAGTCCGTCGGCAGCTCGCGCATCCCGCTGTAGAGCAGATCGGTGTCTTCAAGCACCTTGTCATTGAAGTAATCCTCGGCGGCAATCCCGAGTGCGCGCGCCTTGATGCGCATGTTGATGTCTTTCGACACCAGGATGACGCTGCGCTTGGGGTGCTCGCGTTGCAGGTGCATGACGACCGCGATGATCTGGTTGTCGGCTTTGCCTCCGGCGAGCGAAGACGGCAGCGTGGTCGAAATCGCCTCGGTCTGCAGGAACAGCCGTCCGGAAGCCGCGCCGCCGCTCTGCGGTTTCAAAGGAATGCCTTCGGCAATCCCATCGGGGTTGATCGCGCAGGCGGCGGTGACCAGCTCGTCTAAGTAGCGCGACGCCTGGCGCGCGTTGCGCGCGACTTCGGTAACGCCTTTTTTGTTGTTGTCGAGCTCTTCCAGCGTGAAGATCGGGAGGTAGATGTCGTGCTCTTCGAAACGGAACAGGCTGGTGGGATCGTGCATCAACACGTTAGTGTCGATTACGAAAAGCTTGGGAGAGGATGTCTTGACAGATCGGGTGACGTGCGGCGCGTGATGAACGGTGCGCTCGACCATGTGCCTCCTTGGATGACGGGACGATGCTGCTCCATGCTAGAGCGGCGAGCCGGCGAATACAAGAGATTGTGGTCTCGTTGCTGCCGAGACGGAACAGTTTGTGGTGGAAAGGGAACACAGGCGATTATCTGCTACTTGACGGATGATGATACCGAAGACAGAGCTCGCGCAGGCGGAAGGCTTCAGCTTGTGGCTCATAAAGGCGGTGTTCGACGGCCGAGCCAGCGAATTGATCGACATGGCCCACACCAACGTCCCGCTCATACGGTGATGAATGAGCGGCCTGTCACTTCGCGGACCGTTGAGAAGCGCGTTGCAACTCGACCGCGATGGCCTGGACGTTGCCGCCGGTGTGCGGGCGGGTATTTGTCTGGTCGTGCCGGTCGCGGTCGGAGTAGCCACCGGCCACACCCTCGACGGCTTGATCGCCTCCCTGGGTTCTTTGAACGTCGCGATGGCGGAGGGGGTGGGCAGCTATTCCTCCCGGGCCGCGACCCTCGGGAGCGTCCTGGTCGGTAACGCCTTGAGCATCGCGGCCGGAACCCTAACCGCGCTGGCAGGATGGTGGGGCGTGCTTATCTTGATGGCGTGGGTGTTCGTTGCGGCTTACGTCGGCGTGATCGGCCCGGTGGCCGAGCGTACTGGATGGTTCGCCGCATTGATGTTCATGATCGGCATCGGATTCGGGGATCCGAGTGTCGCGAATGCGGGCAGATACGCAGTTCTGGCGGCGGTCGGCGGGATGTGGGCCATCATCGTGATCACCGTTTTCTGGCCGTTTCATCCTCACAGGCCGTTCGTGCGGGCCTGGGGTCGTAGCATCGCCGCCGTCGCTGACCTGCTGAAGCTTGTCGCGCAGTCCGCTTCGGACGGAGAACTCGACCGAGCCGTGGTGCGCGCGGAATCGCTGGGACACGCGGCCGAGGCCGTCACCCATTGGCATGCCGTCCGGCCAAGTAGGAGTGCGCCGATGCCGGACCACTTGCATCGTCTGGCCCGGGCCGGCGAGCAAGCTCGTACGTATGCGATGATCCTTGTCGAAGCGTTGCGACGTCGCGCTGAGCCGCCAGACAGCGCCGCGGACACACGGATGTTGGCGGGCGTCCTCGGCCAAGGGCTGGCCGCCGTCAGCGGTGATCTGGACAAAAACGGGCAGCCCGGCGCGTCGAGCGCGGCACAGGCTCGTCGCATCTCGGAGCGTGTCGCCAACCGTCTCGCTCCGGACCACGAGCACGAACGTGAGCTGTCGGCTCTCCGTCGCGTTCTCGCTAGTCTCGGGGGTGACACGGACGAGGTGATCGCCTTGGACGCGCCGCTCGCACGGGCGCAACCGGCACCGCCGCAGGCGGCGCTTCGAGCGAACCTGAGCCCGTCCTCGTTCTGGTTCCGCTATGCGCTGCGATTTTCTATTGCCGTTGGTGTCGGACTCGCGGTGGATCGCTACCTGGGACTTGCTAAAGGGTACTGGGTGCTGATCACCATTGCTGTTGTCGTCAAGCCGCAGCTGTCGCTCTCGACCACGTCGACCATTCACCGGGTCATCGGAACGCTACTGGGGGCGCTGCTCGGCATTCTCCTTATCATCTCGCTGCCGAGCGCGTGGGGCCTCATCGCCGCACTGTTCGTAGTGGCGGTAATGGGGATCAGCCTTGCCCGGGTCAACTACGGGCTCGCGGTGGTGTTCATCACCCCGATGGTCCTCGTGCTGCTGAACGTTGCGGACCCTGGTCATTGGCAGGTGGCCGACATTCGGGTAGTGAACACCCTGCTCGGGGCGACGATCGGTGTGCTTGCCACTAGCGCGATTCTGCCCGGCTCAGAACGCGGCCTGATCATCGAGCGCAGCCTGGCCGCGCTGACCAGCAGCGCGGGATACATGCACGCCATCGCTCACCGAGGTCCTCCCGAACGGCTCGCGGCCAGGCGTTCGGCGCGGGCGTCCGCCGACAACTTGCTAGCCGTGGTGGATCGTGCGATGGCTGAGCCGACCACTCTGCAGGGATCGTACTTGAACGCCGCAAGCCGAATCGCCGCCGCTATCGCCGAACTCTGGGCGCGAGAGGCCGAACTCGCACTGTCGGTCCCTGCCGAGCAGATGACGCCCGTCATGCGTCTCCAGATAGACGCGGCGGCCGCACGCGTCTCGCGCATGACACGGGTCCTGGCCGGGTCTGATGTGCGCGAGATGGACGAAACTGACCGTTCTCTTGGCGGTGCACCCGGTCCCGCAGGTGCGAGCCCGCTGCCCGGCTCTTTAATCGAGGTCATCGAGTCGGCGGAGGCAGCCTGCGCCAACTTGTCCAGCTCGGTTTCCAGAATCCACGGGCGCGCCACTCACCGTCGCGGCGCGCCGTTGCTGTGCTAGCGAAGTGCGAGGTGTGAAATGGATACCGGCGCTTTGCGACCGCGCCCTGACGTGGAAAGGTGCGGTATGCAACCCCGTGGGGCGTTACGCCGCGTCCGCGAGGTCGACGTCGCCCAAAAACTCCTCGCGCTGGACAAGCAGTGTGCCGCTGCGGCCGGCAACGCTGTCGAGCCCGACCTCGTGGCGCGGCAGCGCCAGCGGCTGCAACCTCTCGTAGAGCGTGCGCATCGACGTCAGCACGTAGCCTTGCGCCTTCCACCCGACGATCAGTTGTTCGAGCACTGGTGCAAGCCGCATCCCCTCGAGTTCGGCGTGCAGTGTGAAGACGTGACCGTGCTCTGTGCGCGGCGCCGTCCGTTCCAGCAATCCTTCGGCGACGTTCTCGGCGGCGATCCCATCGGTGCCGATAAGCTCGTCGAGCGTGGGTAGTGTCGTCGGCAGTTGCGGACAGCGAATCAGCTCGGCATTCCACACCGGCAGATGCGGCGTCGAGCCGCGGCCGTCCGAGCAGTATTCAAACCCCAGCACCTGGGTCAGGCGCAGAGCATGGAGGTTCATCTGCCACCCCGCGGCAGCGTGGGCGCGTGGCTCTTCCTTGAATATCTCCGTGAACCGCTCGCAAGAGAGCTGCATCTGTTTCGCAGTCCAGTCGGCATCCGCTCCCCCAACGCCATCCTGCCATCCGGTGTGATCCCAGCTATGCAAGCCGACCTCGAAGCCCTCGTCGCGCACATGACGCATGACGTCGCCGGCACGACGTCCGATGTCGGGAGCCGGGAGGAGGGTACCGTACAGGAGTGTCTTCATGCCGTAGTGCTGGACAACCGAGGTGCGTTGCACCTTGCGCACGAATCCCGGGCGGAAGACGCGGCGGATGGCACGCCCGGTGCGGTCCGGGCCCACGCTGAAGAAAAAGGTCGCACCAACTTCGTGCCTGCGCAGCAGTCCGACCAGGTTCGGCACGCCTTCGCGCGTCCCGCGCAACGTGTCGACGTCGATCTTGAGCGCAACGATCATTCCACCAGCCGACGCGCCTCCGCGACCTGCTCGCGATATGCGTCGAAGATCTTCTTGAGAGCCTCGTCCATGGTCACCGTCGGCTTCCACTTCAAGTCGGCAGATGTGTTGGCGATTTTCGGCACGCGATTCTGAACGTCCTGGTAACCCTTGCCGTAATAGGCGTCGGCCGTGGTCTCGACTAGCTCGACCTGCTTCGCGCTGTCGCGATATTCGGGATACGTCAGCGCGAGATCGATCATCATGCGCGCAAGATCCTTCACGGAGACATTATTCGCCGGATTGCCGATGTTGTAGATCTTGCCGCTGGCGATGCCGTTGTCGTTGGCGATAATCTTCATCAGCGCGGCGATACCGTCATCTATATAGGTGAACGCGCGCTTCTGCGTCCCTCCGTCGACCAGCTTGATCGACTCGCCGCGGACGATGTGGCCGAGAAACTGGGTGATCACCCGCGAGCTGCCTTCCTTGGGGGTGTTGATCGAATCGAGTCCGGCACCGATCCAGTTGAATGGCCGGAACAGCGTGTAATCGAGCCCTTCCTGCATGCCGTAGGCGTGGATCACCCGATCCATGAGCTGCTTGGCGCAGGAGTAGATCCATCGCGGCTTGTTGATGGGGCCCAGTACCAGCTCGGAGGTTTCGGGATCGAATTCGCTGTCGGGCGACATGCCGTAAACCTCGGAGGTCGACGGAAACACCACCCGCTTCCTGTGCCGCACGCACGCACGCACGATGGGCAGGTTCGCTTCGAAGTCGAGCTCGAATACGCGCAACGGCTCGCGCACGTAGGTCGCCGGCGTCGCGATCGCAACCAGCGGCAGCACCGTGTCGCATTTCTTGATGTGATACTCGATCCACTCCTTGTTGATGGTGATGTCGCCTTCGAAGAAGTGGAATCGCCGCTCGGAGATCAGATCCGCGATGCGATCGGTCTGCATGTCCATCCCGTAGATCTCCCAGTCGGTGGAGGCGATGATGCGCTGGGACAAGTGATGGCCGATGAAGCCGTTAACTCCGAGGATTAGGATCTTCTTCATGATTCGTTGTTGTGATCGGCCGCGCCTTACGCACGTGGGCGCTTGGCAGGAAGTGCAGCGGCACGAGCAGGAAGAAAAGATACAGGCCTAGGCGCGAGCTGTAAAACGCGACGACCGCGGAGAGCACAGGCACCGCGGCGAACAGCAGCTGCCTGATCTTGAAAGCTCGAACCACCGCCGGAGTAAGGCTGGGAGATGCCAGCTCGGGATGCGTGGCCAGGTAGTCGATGTGCAGATGGAGGAAAAGTAGGATCAGGAGCAGATTGACGCTGTAGATCAGGAACGGCAGCCACAGGTCCGCGTGCTGACCCAGGAGCGCGGTGGAGAAAGGAATGGTCGTCGTGCACAGCAGGAGCAGCAGATTCAACCACAGCATGGCGCGATCGGTGCGCTGGACGAAGTGGAACTGGTAGTGATGGCTGACCCAGAACATTCCTAACAGCAGAAAGCTGATCACGTAGATGGTCAGGCTGCTCTCGAGCGAGAGCAGCCGATGCAGCAGGTCGGCGTGGCTGGGCAGAGACTCCGCGGCAGGCAGCTTGATCTCCAGCACCAGCAGCGTCATCGCCACCGAGAAAATGCCATCGGCGAGCGCCTCGATCCTGTTCTTGCCGAATCCCTCGGGAACCGGGTTCTTCCAGAAGGAGAAAAAGGCCACGTCAGGTTCCCGGAATAATGCGCTGCGAGCCGAAGCGCCGTTCGAAACCGGCGGGGTCGACGAGCGCGCCGTCGATTTCCAGCGCGAGGACGCCGAGCTTCCCCCCGCCCCCGCAATAGGCGACGATGCGATTGCCCTCGGCGGTCAAGCCCGGCGCCTTGCTGCGCGAGGCGTCGAGGACGCGCGTGCGCAGCAGTCGCGCCGGCGTTCCAGCGAGGCGTGTTCGCGCGCCGGGGTAGGGCGGGGCGAGCGCGCGCACTAGGTTGTGGATCGCGCTTGCGCTTTGCGACCAGTCGATTGCGCCGTCTTCGGGCTTGCGGACGCCGAAATAGCTGGCACGCGCCGCATCCTGAGGCGTGCGCGGCGCGTTCCCCGCGAGGAGCGCAGGAAGGACTCGGTCGAGCGTCAACTCTGCGGCGACGGTGACCTTGTCGAAGACTTCCCTTGCGGTGTCGTCGGGAAGTATCGGCACAGCGGTCTGGCTGACGATGTCGCCAGAATCCGGCTTTTCCAGCATGTAGTGCAGCGTTGCCCCAGTCTCCTTCTCACCGTGGATGACTACCCAGTTCACGGGAACGCGCCCGCGATACTTGGGCAGCAGCGACCCGTGCATGTTGAGCGCGCCGCGCGGCGCCAGCGCCAGCAGCGGTGCCTTGAGCATCTGCCGGTAATAGAAGGAAAAGATGAACTCCGGCTTGCACGACGCGACCCGCTCCACTACTTCCGGCATGTTCGGATCCACCGGTGCGATTACCGCGATGTCGCAATCGCGCGCCACTCGCTCGACGCTGTCGAACCAGATGGTCTCCCGTGGATTGTCCTCGTGCGTCAGTACCAGAGGGACGTCGACGCCGTGGGCGAGCAGCACCCTTAAGCAACGGACTCCGACGTTGTGATACGCAAAGACGACCGCGCGCGTCATGGCGCGCGCGGCGGCTCGTCAGGGGTGCGCTCGAGAACCGCCTGGATCATGAAACGGGGCCGCTCCCGCACCTGCTGATAGATACGTCCAACGTACTCGCCGATGAGGCCCAGACCGAACAGCAGCATGCCGATCAGGAAAAACGCCAGGATGTCGCGATCCCATAGCGTTGCGAATCCTTCGCGCCAGCCGGCCAGCACCAGGCGGTCCACGATCACGACCAGATAGGTGACCAGCGCGGCCACGGACACGATCATGCCGAACATCGAAGTGAGCTGCAACGGCACCAGGGAGAAGCCGGTGATCAGGTCGAAATTGAGCCGGATCAGCTTGTACAGCGAATACTTCGACTCGCCAGCGGCGCGCTCGGCATGCTCAACCTCGATCTCGGTCGGGCTGTAGGAGAACGTGTAAGCAAGCGCCGGGATGTACGTGCTGACCTCGCGCGAAGCGACGATCGCTCGCACGATGTCGCGGCTGTAGGCCCGCAGCATGCAACCTTGATCGGTCATCTTGATGCGCGTTATCCGCTCGCGCACCTGGTTCATCGTCTTCGACGCGAGGCTGCGCCACCAGGCATCCTTGCGTGCGCGGCGTATGCTGCCGACGTAGTCGTGGCCATGATCCATCGCAGCGAGCAGCTTAACGATTTCCTCGGGCGGGTTCTGCAGATCGGCGTCCAGCGTCACAATGCGTTCGCCCCGGCAATGCTCGAAGCCGGCGACGATCGCCATGTGCTGGCCGTAGTTGGCGTTGAAAAAAATGACGCGTGTGACGTCGGGGCGGGCCAGGTATTGATCCTTCAAGATCGCTGCCGAGCGGTCGCGGCTGCCGTCGTTGACGAAGATGACTTCATAAGAGGTGCTTAAGCCGTCGAGCGCCGGATAGAGCCGGTCGAACAGCGCAGGCAGCCCGGCCTCCTCGTTGTAGACCGGGATGACCACCGATACCTGAGGCATCTGCGCCATCATTTGCGGGACGAAGCGATGACTTCGGTCACCGCGCCGCAGACGCGATCGACATCGGCCTCGTTCATGCCGGTGTGCAGCGGCAGCGTCACGGTCTCGCGGGCGATGCGCTCGGCGTTGGGGTGCTGATCCTCGCGACCGCCGTAACTGCGTCCAAGCGTGGAGAGGTGCAGTGCTTCGTACGACATGCCGGTGCCGATGCCGCGCGCCTCGAGAGCGTCGCGGAAACCCCGTCGGTCGATACTCATTCGCTCGAGCGGCAGCAGCACCCAGAACATGTTCCAGCTGTAGTCGTCGTCGACGCGCGTCTGCGGTATCGGCGGGAGCACGCAAGGCGGGTCGCTTTCGAAACGCCGGAAGTAGTGATCGGCGAGACGACGGCGCTTGGCGAGGAACTCCGGCAGCCGCTCAAGCTGCGCGCAGCCGATGCGGGCGCTGACGTCGGAGAGGTTGAACTTTCCACCGGGAAACGCCACGTCGCGCGTGCGGTCGGGAAGGTAGGTGATGCCGTGGAATCGCAGCGCTTCGACGCGGCGCGCTTCGTCCTCATCGTTGACGACCAGCGCTCCTCCCTCGATCGAAGTGATGTTCTTGTTGGGATGGAAGCTGAAGGTGACCAGGTCGCCCAGCGCGCCGACGTTGCGCCCCTTCCAGCGCGAGCCGATGACAAGCGCCGCATCTTCGATCACGCGCAACCCGTGCTGCTTCCCCAGCGCGTAGAGCGCGTCCATGTCGACCAGCGCGCCGGGATAGTGGGTGGGAATGATCGCTCGCGTCGAGGGAGTGATCGCCGCCTCGACCTGCTTGAGGTCGATCGAGCGCGTGACCAGATCGCAATCGACGAAAACCGGCCGGGCGCCGACCTTGACGATCATGTTCAGCACGGTGAAGAAGCTCGACGCCGAAGTGATCACCTCGTGCCCGGGGCCAATGCCGGCGAGCTGCAGGGCAACCTCGACGGCCGCAGTGGCCGAAGTTAGCACTCTCACGGGACGTCCCTCGCAGAACGCCGAAAGATCGGCTTCGAAGCGCCGCACCCACGGGCCGCTCGCGATCTGCCCCGAGCGCAAGACCGCGCCGACGGCCTCGATGGTCGCCTCGTCGAGTTCAGGCCCGGCGAACTTGAGCGTCTTCATCCGCTACGCGCTACCAGCCAGACGCCCAGAACGATAAAGCCGATGCCGAGCCACCTTCCAAGCGTCACCGCTTCGCCAAGCAGGTAGTGAGCCGCGATGGCGTTGATCACGTAGCCGAGTGAGAGCAGCGGATAGGCGATTGACACCGGAACGCGCGAGAGACCGATGATCCATACGATGAGGCTCACCCCATAGCAGACGACGCCAGCGATGAAATGCGGTTCGACAGCCATGCGCCCGAACTCGCCGGCCCAGTTGTCGCGGGTAAGTGTGATCACGCCCAGGGCATTGGTGCCGGCTTTGAGCATAAGTTGCGCCCCGGCATTGAGCAGTACGCCGGTGAACAGGAACGAGAACGCGACCCAGGTCATCGACCGATCAACGGCGCGCGACGATCACGCGACGCGGATCGTGTCCGATTTCTCGCATCGGAACGCCGTCGCGCTGCAGCTTTGAATAGTCGTCCGGTTGCATGATTGCGTACGCCTGATCGGCCCCTTCCCAGCGTTGGCGCCATTCGGCGACGGTGCCGATGGCTTTTTCGGGCTCACTCGCAAGGCCCATGGCGAGCTCGTCCGGATGCTCGACCTGGGTCACTGTGCGGCCGAGATAATACGGCAAAGTCTGATCGTACATGCGGACGGAGTAGAACGGGACATCGCGACGCAAAGGCCCGTATTGCGCGCCGATGCGCTGAAGCAGCGGCTGGCTCGAGCGCAGTTCGGCCAGCTCGTCGAAGCCGGTGAGCGCGAGCTGCACGGCAACGAGCGTCGTGAATGCAAGTCCGAGCACCGCCGCGGTTCGACGGCCGCGACGCAGCGCGAGCAGAGAAACCACCCCGCCCGCGAACGCCACGCCGAGCGCGCCCTTGATCCACGGACCGTAGGCGAGCAGCAACGGCAACGGCTGCCGCGCGTCGGCCAAGCGCGCGGCGATGGCGTCGTAGCCAAACATGGCGACCAGCCACAGCACTCCCATCAACGCGAGCAATGGCAGTGACAGACGCAGAAGCAGCGAATCAGGCAGCAGTTCGAGCTCGCGCCCAATGATCAGCGCCAGGGCCGGAGCCATCGGCAGAATATACGAAGGGAGCTTGGAACCCGACGCGCTGAAGAACAACAGGATAAACGCCGACCAGACCAGGGCGAAGCGCGGCCAGGAAAAGCCGGTGCGTAACACAGGTGCACGGGACCATGCGCGTCGCAGCGTCCACGCGAGCACTGTCACCCAGGGAAGCGTGCCGACCAGAAGAATCGGCAGGAAGTACCACCATGGACCTTCACGCCGGTGCTCGCTGGTGAGAAAGCGCGTGAAATGCTCGTGGATGAAAAAGAAATCGAAGAACTCGCGGTTCCTGAGCGAAACGACAACGAACCACGGCGCGGCGATGGCGAGAAAGACGATGCTTCCTGCGAGCAGGTGCATGCGCCGCCAAACGGTCCAGTCGCGCGTCAGCAGCGAATAGAGAACCAACGCTCCCCCGGGCAGCACGACGCCGATCAACCCCTTGGACAGCACCGCCAGCGCAAGTGCAGCCCAGGCGACGAGCATCCAGAAGCGTTGCTCGCGCGGCGTTGCGTCCTCGCGCTGGGCGACGAGCAGCCCGCCGAAGCCCACACCCATCCACAAAGTGAGACCCGAGTCGAGCGTCAGAAAGTGCGCGTTGACAATGTGCCAGACGCTTCCTGCAAGCGCAGCGGCGCTATACAGACCGAGCTGCGCTCCTCCGAGGCGAAGACCCACGTAGGCCGTGAACAGCACGCAAACGAATCCTGCCAGCGCGGGCCACAGCCGTGCGGTCCACTGATGCACTCCGAAAGCGTCATAGGTCGCGGCGGTGATCCAGTACTGTAGCGCTGGTTTCTCAAAATACTTGATGCCGTTCAATCGCGGCGTCACCCAGTCACCTGACACCGACATTTCGCGCGCGATCTCGGCATAGCGACCTTCGTCCGGATGCACCAGGCGGCGGTAATCCAGATTGCAGAACCAGATCAGCGCGAAGAGAAGCAGCAGAGCCGCCGCTGCGCGTCGGCTGAGCGGGGCGGTCGACGATCCGGCGAGAGACGCGACGGAAGACAAGCGGGCGATTCTACCGCGTTCAGCATGGACGCGTGCTAAGCTCAAGAGCATGTTCCTGTTTTAATCAACGATGCCGCCTCCGCTCACGCTCTACGACAACTACACGCGCAGCCTGCGCGAATTCAAACCGCTCAAGACTGCGGAGGTCGGTCTCTACACCTGCGGGCCGACCGTCTACGATTATCAGCACATCGGCAACTTCCGCACGTTCCTGTTCGAAGACGAGCTCAAGCGCGTCCTCGAGTGGAATGGCTATCGTGTCAGGCACGTGATGAACATCACCGACGTCGGCCATTTGACCTCGGATGCCGACACGGGCGAAGACAAGATGGAAAAGGGCGCGCGGCGAACGGGCAAGTCCGCCTGGGAGGTCGCCAGCCTCTACACCGATGCCTTCCTCGCCGACATGAAGGCGCTCAACATCGAGGACCCGACGATTCTCTCCTGCGCCACCGATCATATCCGCGAGCAGATCGAGTTCATCGCCGACATCGAAGAGAACGGCTACACCTACCGAACTTCGGACGGCATCTATTTCGACACCAGCAAGCAGCCGGACTATGGATACCTTGCCCGGCTCGATCGCGCCGGGCTGGAGGCGGGCAAGCGCGTCGACCTGGGCGAGAAAAGGAGCATCACCGACTTCGCCTTGTGGAAGTTTTCATCGCCACAAGAAAAACGGCAGATGGAGTGGCAGAGTCCGTGGGGCTTGGGCTTCCCAGGCTGGCACATCGAGTGTTCGGCGATGGCGCAGAAATACCTGGGCGATTATTTCGACATTCACTGTGGCGGCGAAGATCACCTCTCCATTCATCACCCCAACGAGATTGCGCAGACCGAGGCGCGAGTCGGCACCAGGCTCGCCAACTTCTGGATGCATGGCTACTTCCTGCTCGCCAACGATGCAAAGATGGCCAAGTCGGAAGGCGGCTTCCTGCGGCTCGCCTCGCTCGTCGATCGCGGTTACGATCCGCTCGCCTTCCGCTACCTCTGCCTGACTGCGCACTACCGGACGCAGCTAAATTTCACGTGGGATGCGCTCGACGCCGCGGCTACCGCGCTCGATCGCATGCGCAACGGCACCTTCGCGCTTGCCGACGGCGGCAGCGCCGACGCGAGCTCGATCGAGCGCTTCACCGCCGAGATCAACGACGACTTGAATCTTCCGCGCGCTTTGGCGCTTGGTTGGGAGGTGCTGCGTGGCCCGCT
Organism: Casimicrobiaceae bacterium; assembly: GCA_035262745.1. Classification (GTDB taxonomy): domain Bacteria; phylum Pseudomonadota; class Gammaproteobacteria; order Burkholderiales; family Casimicrobiaceae; genus PALSA-1003. Next base: position 41,914 of record DATFSE010000085.1, read on the forward strand.
CGAGCCCGACACGAAAAAAGCCACGCTGCTCGCCTTCGACCGGGTGTTCGGCCTTGGCCTCGCATCATGGCAGCCGAGAGAGGAAGCGATTCCCGAAGCGGTGCACGCGTTGGCTTCTGCGCGCGCCAAAGCCCGCATTGCTAAGCAGTGGGCGGAAGCCGATCGGCTTCGCGCCGAGCTGCACGCCGCAGGCTGGGAGGTCGAGGACAGCGCGGACGGCTACCGGCTCAAGCGACGCTAGCTTCCTTTCATTTCACCGACGCCCGTTCGCTCAAGGCTCTACCTGACTTCCCGGCGAGCTCGGCGGTTGCAGCTCGTCGCAGTTCCCAACGTCTCATACCCGCCTCCGGCGGTTTCGTCGCGTGGCCGTTGAGGGGCGATCGCGGCGCTAGTTACATTTGCGGCGAACGGGCAGCGGGAGGGCATTGAATCCAAACTCCCGGGCCGGTGCATCCAAGGGACCGTAAAGCAAAACAACTTAAAGGAGAGCAACCATGTACGGCAACACGAGTCTCGCATACCGGTTGGCAGCATTCGTAGGGGCAGGAAGTGTTACCGCGGCCATTCTGGGCGGCTTGGCACTCATCGCACAGCCGACATTGCCTGCGGCGGATGTGGCCGTCATGCCCGACGTCGCAGTCGTGCAGGAAGCGGCGGCGCAACCCGCTCAAGTCGCGGCGACGGACAACGGCACCGTTCAGCGACTGCGCGTCACGGTCATTGGAACCCGGCGCACCGACGTCTCTGCCGTGCCGGTTGTCCAGAAAAAAGCACAGTGTCCGATCGCCGCAGCTCACGCGAGCTACGTACGCTCGCTTGAGCAGCCCGCCGCCGAGGCGGACAGGGTCTAGCGACTTCGAACGACTCAGTAGAGCCGCTGGACCGGGCCGCTGAAGAGCACCGGTCCAGTCGGAAGTCCGGTCGGAGACCCGCCTCGCGGCTCCAGGCTCACTGCCAGCGCAGGGACGCTGGCGAGGGCTGCATCAGCGGTAGCTGGCAGGGTGATCCGGGCGACGCCTGAAGAGGGTATCAGGCCGAGCGATCGAGGGTTGCCAGCGGGTGGAAGCGCCCACAGCTCGAGCGCCCGGTCTGCAGCCACCTCCACCGGCGCGACTGCTTTGACCAGCAACGTACGGCCAGTCCTATCCGCCGACGCGATCAGCGCAGGCTTGGCGTCCTGGCCCGCCAGCACCACGACCAGGGTCTGCTCGGGACGCTCCACCGGCGGTGTGAAGACAACGACAGCCAACGCCACCGCAGTGGCAAAGCCGACGACCGCCAACCCCCGCCAAAGTCTCGAGTTGTCCCAGATCGACCTTGGCGATTCGGCCGGCGCTCGGCCGCTTTCAATACGCTGTCGGATGGCTGCCCATACGCGTGCAGGCGGAGTCACCGGAGCGACGCTTTCGCTCAAGGGGAGCAAACGCTCTTCCCAGGAGAGAACGGCGTCAGCAAGTTGGCGGTTGACCCGCATCAGGGTCTGCACCCGAGAGCGGGTGCGCGCCGACAACGTCCCCAGGACGTATTGCGCCGCTATGGAGTCAACGATATCCGGTGCGTCGAGTCTCATCTTTGCCGCCGCGCACTCAACGGACGATCCCGGCCGCGTCGAGACATGCCTTGAGCCGTTCCAGCGCGCGGCGCACCCAGGATTTCACCGTGCCCAGCGGTTGCTTGAGATGCCGTGCGAGCTGCGAATGCGTGAGTCCGCGATAGAAGGCCAGCGCCACCGCTTGCTTTTGCCCGGTCTCCAGTGCTTCAACGCAGTTCCTTACCGCGCGAGCATCCGCACCGGATAGAAGCAGCTCGAGCGGAGACGGGCCTTCGTCTGCGATCGTCATGCCGTGCTCGTCATCGTCGATTGCGATGGTCTCTACTTCGCGCCGCCGCAAATGATCGAGACAGCGATTGCGCACGATGCTGGTGAGCCAGGTCAGTGGCTGGCTCCGTGAGGAGACGTACGAACCGGCGTGATTCCAGACGCTCACAAAAGACTCCTGCAACACCTCCTCGGCGGCCCCCGATTCCCGCAATATACGCAATGCGACCCCGTACAGATGCGCAGAGGTGAGCCGGTAGAGCTCTGCGAAGGCGCGTTGGTCTGCAAGTGCGGTCCGGGCGAGCAGCTCCATCAGCCGTGCGCTTTTTTCGACCTGCTTCTCAGTGTCGGCGGGCATCGCGCCTGAAGGCGATCTGCGAGCGGAAAGCTCCTACTTCGCGCGTCCTCGGTCTTTGCGCCACAGGACGTCCGTTCCACCTGCGGCGCGGTTAAGCACGCGGGCGATCACGAACAGCAAGTCGGAGAGTCGGTTCAAGTATCGGCGCACCGGCTGGCCGACTTCGGTCGTCGCCCCGAGATGCACCAGCGCGCGCTCGGCGCGGCGACAAACGGTGCGCGCCACATGAGCCAAGCTCGCCGCGCGCGTACCTCCTGGGAGAATGAATTCCTTCAGCGGAGCGAGATCCGCGTTGAGCCCCTCGATGACTTCCTCGAGCCGCATGGCGTGCGCATCGCGAACCGCCTGGTATCCGGGAATCGACAGCTCGCCGCCGACGTCGAACAGGTCGTGCTGAACCTCGGTGAGGCAGGTGCGGACATCGTCCGGCAGCGATTCCGAGAGCAGCAGGCCGATCGCGGAATTGAGCTCGTCGACCGCACCTATCGCCTCGATGCGCGCGGAATCCTTGGGTACGCGCGAGCCGTCACCGAGCCCCGTCGTTCCGGCATCGCCGGTGCGGGTAACGATCTTGGACAGACGGTGTCCCATGATATGAAAGCAGGGGTTCGAGCGAGCGGCCAGCATAGTGAAATCGCCAGGGTGCCGCAAGCGCGGGACTCCCTTGATCGTGCGCAATGATCGTTCGAGTCCGACGGCGGTAGCATGGCATTCGCCACGCTGTCATTTCCGAATGGATTGGGTACCATCGCATTTCGCCCCTGGAATCCGGACCGTACCGATGCATAACGCTTACGAAACTCACCTTGACAAAACGCAGGCGAACTACACGCCGCTCACGCCGCTGTCGCTGATTGCGCGCACAGCCTACGTCTACCCGCGCCATACCGCGGTCGTTCACGGCGAACGGCGCTACACCTGGGCCGAGACCTACGCGCGTTCGCGTCGGCTCGCTTCCGCCTTGAGCGCCGCCGGCATCGGCCTGGGCGACACCGTCGCCGTCATGGCCTCCAATACGCCAGAGATGGTTGAAGCGCACTTCGGCGTTCCCATGACCGGCGGCGTGCTCAACACGCTCAACACCCGGCTCGATGCCGAGGCGATCGCTTTCATGCTCCAGCACGGCGAAGCCAAAGTGCTCGTCACCGATACCGAGTTCTCGACCATCGTCGGGCCGGCGCTCGACAAGCTCAAGACGCGCCCCAAGGTGATCGACATCGATGACCCGCAGGGACCCGGAGGAAAACGACTGGGTGAAATCGATTACGAAGGATTTATCGCCGGCGGCGATCCGGATTTCGACTGGAAGCACCCCGCTGACGAATGGCAGGCGATTTCGCTCAACTATACCTCGGGCACGACGGGTAACCCCAAGGGCGTGGTGTATCACCATCGCGGGGCCTATCTCAACGCGCTCTCCAACATCATCGATTGGGGCATGCCACGCCATGCCGTTTACCTGTGGACGCTGCCGATGTTTCACTGCAACGGCTGGTGCTTTGCCTGGACGATGGCGGCGAATGCCGGCACTAACATCTGCCTCCGCAGAGTCGAGGCCAAGCCCATTTTCGATGCGATTCGCGCGCACAAGGCGACCCACTATTGCGGCGCTCCCATCGTGCACGCGATGCTGATCAACGCGCCGGATGAGATGAAGAAGGGCATTTCGCACAAGGTGAGCTGTCTCGTCGCTGCGGCGGCGCCACCGGCCGCGGTGATCGAGGGCATGCAGCGAATGGGCTTCGACATCACTCATGTCTATGGCCTTACCGAGACCTATGGCCCGGCTGCGGTGTGTGCCAAACATGGCGAGTGGGATCAACTGGACATCGGTGGCCGCACCGAGCGCAATGGCCGCCAGGGCGTGCGCTACACCTGCGAGGAAGGCATGGCTGTCATGGATCCCGCGACCATGGGCGAAGTGCCGTGGGACGGCGAGACCATGGGCGAGATCATGTTTCGCGGCAACATCACCATGAAGGGATATCTCAAGAATCCCAAAGCCACTGAGGAAGCCTTCGCGGGGGGGTGGTTCCACTCTGGCGACCTGGCGGTGATGCAACCCGACGGCTACGTCAAGATCAAGGACCGTTCGAAGGACGTGATCATCTCCGGCGGTGAGAACATCAGTTCGCTCGAAGTCGAGGACACGCTCTATCGCCATCCTGCAGTGCTGGCCGCGGCCGTCGTGGCGCAGCCAGACTCCAAGTGGGGTGAGACGCCATGCGCATTCGTCGAGACCAAGCCCGAAGCGACGGTGAGCGAAGCCGAGCTGATCGAGCATTGCCGGCAGCATCTCGCTCGTTTCAAGGCGCCCAAGCGGGTGATCTTTGGCGAGCTGCCCAAGACGTCCACCGGTAAGATCCAGAAATACGTGCTGCGCGAGCGCGCCAAATCGACCAGCGCGATCGAATAGGAGATCCGTCATGAATGCACCCCTGGAAGTCGCATTGCAACCTTACGTCCTGAGCGACACCAGGGACGGCGTCGCGACACTCACCTTGAATCGCGGCGATCGCTTTAATCCGCTTTCTCGCGACATGATCGCGGCCGTGCAGCGCGAGCTCGATCGCATCGCCGCCGACGCGTCGGTACGCATGGTAGTCGTCGCCGGCGCCGGCCGTGGTTTCTGCGCGGGTCATGATTTGAAAGAGCTGCGCGCACATCCAGATCTCGTGTGGCAGAAGGAACTCTTCAACGCTTGCAGCGCGATGATGCTAGCGCTAACCCGTATGCCGCAGCCGGTGATCGCGCGGGTGAACGGCATCGCGACCGCCGCCGGATGCCAGCTCGTGTCGATGTGTGATCTCGCCATTGCTGCCGACACGGCGAAGTTCGCGTTGCCGGGAGTCAACGTCGGAGTGTTCTGCACCACCCCTGCGGTCGGGGTGGCGCGCAATGTCGCGCGCAAGCGGGTGATGGAGCTCTTGCTCACCGGGGAGCCGATCGATGCGGCGACGGCGCTCGAGTGGGGATTGGTCAATCGCGTGGTCCCGGCAGAAGAGCTCGATGCTGCGATTGCCCGCTTCGCCCAGATCATCCGCAATCGCAGCGCTCGCGTCATCGCCGAAGGAAAAAAAGCGTTCTACCGCCAGGTCGATCTCGGCTTGACTTCTGCTTACGACTTCGCCGGGGGCGTGATGGCGTGCAACGCAATCGATTCCGCAGCTGCGGAAGGGATCGATGCGTTCGTCGAAAAGCGAGCGCCTAAGTGGGACGGCTGAACGGCGGGGACCGTTAGAGCACGCCCATTGCCAGCGCGTACCCCGACCGGGATAATCGCGGCTCCAGGGGGTAGCGGCACGCTGCCGCGTCACGGATGGCCGACGACATCATTCTCGAAACTCGCGGGCTCACCAAGGAGTTCAAGGGCTTCGTCGCTGTCAATGGCGTTGACCTCGCGGTCAAGCGCGGAACGATCCACGCACTGATCGGACCCAATGGCGCGGGCAAGACGACCTGCTTCAACCTGCTCACCCACTTCCTTACCCCGACGTCGGGGGTGATCGCATTCAACGGTCGCGACATCACCGGTTCCGCCCCGTCGGCGATCGCGCGCATGGGGATGGTGCGCTCGTTTCAGATTTCGGCGACGTTTCCTCACCTCACCGTTCTCGAAAACGTGCGCATCGCCCTGCAGCGCAAGCGCGGCCATTCTTTCGATTTCTGGCGCTCGGCGCGCGCTCTCTCGGCGCTCGACAGCCGCGCGCGCGAGTTGCTGGATGCGGTCGGGCTCTCCGACTACTCCGCGACCAAAGCGGTAGAGATGCCTTACGGACGCAAGCGCGCTCTGGAAATCGCGACCACGCTTGCCCTCGACCCGGAGATGATGCTGCTCGACGAGCCGACCGCCGGCATGACCCACGAAGACGTCGAGCGCATCACGGCGCTGGTTAAGAAAGTCGCCGCCAATCGCACCGTGCTCATGGTCGAGCACAACCTCTCCGTGGTTTCGACGCTTTCCGATCACATCACGGTGCTCGCCCGCGGTCAGATCCTGGCCCAGGGTGACTACGCCGCAGTATCGAAGAACCCCGACGTCATTCAGGCGTACCTTGGAGCCGGACATGCCTGACGGACGGGCCGACGGGATGCTGCTCAAGGTCCGCGATCTCGAGTCGTGGTACGGCGAATCGCACATCCTGCACGGCGCCGGGTTCGATGTAGGTCGTGGCGAGGTCGTAACCCTGCTTGGCCGCAACGGCGCCGGCAAGACGACCACGCTCAAGTCGATCATGGGCATGGTCGGACAGCGGCGCGGTTCGGTGGTGTTCGAGGGCACGGAGACGATCGGGCTCGCCTCGAATCGCATCGCCCGACTGGGCATTGCGCTCTGCCCGGAAGAGCGCGGCATCTTCGCCAGCCTGGATGTCGAGGAAAACCTGCTGTTGCCGCCCGAGGTCAAGGAGGGCGGACTCAAGGTGGAGGAGATCTTTCAGCTGTTCCCCAATCTTAAGGAGCGCCTGAGGAGCCAGGGCACCAAGCTGTCCGGGGGCGAGCAGCAGATGCTGGCGATTGGGCGCATCCTGCGCACGGGCGCGCGTCTGTTGATGCTCGACGAGCCCACCGAAGGGCTTGCTCCGGTGATCGTGCAGCACATCGGCGGCACCATCGGAAAGCTCAAGGAGAAAGGGTTCACCATCCTGCTGGTCGAACAGAATTTCCACTTCGCGGCGACCGTCGCCGATCGGCATTACGTCATGGAGCGCGGCAAAATCGTTGACATGATCCCCAACGCCGAGCTCGGCGCAAACATGAAAAAGCTGCATGAATATCTGGGTGTATGAACCGGTACCAGCGTAATTGACTTCACTGTGGAGAGCACGATGAGAACGATGAAACTCGGTTTGCTTACGATTGCGCTGACCTGCCTGGCAGGTGCCGCACAGTCGCAAGTTTCGGACGGCGTGATCAAGATCGGCGTGCTGTCCGACATGTCCAGTCTGTATACCGACCTGGCCGGCGCCGGTTCGGTTGCAGCTGCGCGGATGGCAGTGGAAGACTCAGGGATAGAGAAGCGCGGCTACAAGGTCGAAATTGTTTCCGCCGATCATCAGAACAAGCCCGATGTCGGCTCGCAGATCGCTCGCCAGTGGTACGACACCGACAAGGTGGACGTGATCGTCGACGTGCCGAATTCGGGTGTGGCGCTCGCTGTTAACCAGATCACGCGGGACAAGGGCAAGGCGTTCCTCGTATCTGGAGCGGCGACGTCCGATCTCACCGGCAAGGCTTGCTCGCCGAACACGATCCACTGGACGTACGACACATGGATGCTCGCGAACGGCACCGGCAGTGCGATCGTCAAGACGGGAGGCGACACCTGGTTCTTTCTCACCGCCGATTACGCCTTCGGCCTGGCGCTGGAGCGCGACACCGAAGCGGTGGTCGTCAAGAATGGCGGCAAGGTGCTCGGCAAGGTGCGCCATCCTCTGAACACGCAGGATTTCAGCTCGTTCCTGCTGCAGGCGCAGGCGTCCAAGGCAAAGATCATCGGGCTCGCCAACGCAGGAGGCGATACCACCAACTCGATCAAGCAGGCGGCGGAATTCGGCATCGTCAAAGGCGGACAGAATCTCGCCGGGCTGCTCGTGTTCCTGACCGATGTGCATGCGCTCGGCCTGCCGACTGCGCAGGGTCTGATCTTCACGGAGACTTTCTATTGGGACATGAATGACCAGACGCGTGCCTTCGCCAAGCGCTTTGCCGAGCGCGACAAAGGCATTCATCCGACCATGGTCCACGCGGGCGTCTACTCGGCGGTAACGCATTATCTGAAGGCAGTCGAGGCTTTGAAGAGCGACGACGGCACCAAGGTGATCGCCAAGATGAAGGAAATGCCCACGGACGATGCTCTTTTCGGGAAAGGCTCGATCCGTCCCGACGGCCGCAAGATTCACCCAGCTTATCTCGTAGAAGCGAAGAAGCCGTCGGAGTCCAAGGGCGAATGGGATCTGTACAAGATTCGCGCGACGATTCCGGCTGATCAGGCATTCCGGCCGCTCGCGGATGGCGGCTGTCCGCTAGTGAAGTGACGTGTTACGGGGTCTTCACACCGCATGAGCATCTTCGGCATCCCGAGCCAGGCGCTGTTCGGTCAACTGTTGATCGGGCTGATCAACGGCGCCTTCTATGCCGTGCTGTCACTCGGGTTGGCGGTGATCTTCGGGCTGCTCAACATCATCAACTTCACCCATGGCGCGCAGTACATGATGGGCGCGTTCTGCGCGTACTTCCTGCTGCAGTATTTGGGCTTGGGCTACTGGTGGTCGCTGCTGATCGCACCGATCGTGGTCGGGCTGATCGGCGTCATCATCGAGCGCACCATGCTTTCGCGCCTGTATAAACTCGACCATCTCTACGGCCTGCTGCTCACCTTCGGGCTGGCGCTCATCATCCAAGGCGTATTCACCAACTACTACGGCTCGTCGGGCCTGCCGTATCAGATCCCGAGCGAGCTCAGCGGCGGATACAACCTGGGGTTCATGTTCCTGCCCAAGTACCGGGCGTGGGTGATCGTCGCCTCTCTTGTTGTCTGCCTCGGAACCTGGTTTGTGATCGAGCGGACCAAGCTGGGCTCGTATCTTCGCGCTGGAACCGAGAACGCACCGCTCGTTCAGGCTTTCGGCATCAACGTCCCGCGCATGGTGACGCTCACCTATGGCTTCGGCGTGGCGCTGGCGGCGTTCGCCGGCGTCATGGGCGCGCCGATCTATCAGGTAAACCCGCAAATGGGGGCCAACCTAATCATCGTCGTGTTCGCCGTTGTGGTGATCGGAGGCATGGGCTCTATTCTAGGATCGATCATCACCGGCTTCGGACTCGGCGTTATCGAAGGGTTGACCAAGGTCTTTTATCCTGAAGCTTCCAACACGGTGATTTTCATCATCATGGCAATTGTGTTGCTCATTAAACCGGCTGGCCTTTTCGGCCGCGCTCGCTAGCGATGGCAGACCAAGCACCGACGACAGCGCCGGCAGTTGCAAACTCCGACACGCGCACGGCGGCGATCGCCACCGTTGCGATGGTAGCGATCTTTGCGGTCGCGCCGGCGATGGTCTATCCGATTTTCCTGATGAACGTCCTGTGCATGGCGCTGTTCGCCTGCGCCTTCAATCTGCTGATCGGTTTCGGGGGACTCTTGTCCTTCGGCCACGCCATGTTTCTCGGCATGGCTGGCTACGCCTGCGCGCATGCGGCCAAGGTCTGGGGTGTGACTCCGGAAGTGGCGATCGTGCTCGGGACATTGACTTCGACGCTTCTTGGAGTCGTCGCAGGCCTGCTGGCCATACGTCGCCAGGGAATCTACTTCGCCATGATCACGCTGGCGCTGGCGCAGATGGTGTACTTTTTCTGCCTACAGGCGCCATTCACCCATGGCGAAGACGGCATCCAAGCGGTGCCTCGAGGCAAGCTCTTCGGATTGCTCGATCTGAACAACGTCTGGGTGCTCTACTACGTCGTACTGGCGATCTTCACCGCCGCGTTCCTCTTGATCTACCGCATCGTCCATTCACCTTTCGGCCAGGTGCTCAAGGCGATACGAGAAAACGAGCCAAGGGCGATATCGCTGGGCTACGACGCCGATCGCTACAAGCTGCTCGCCTTCGTGCTTTCAGCAGGGCTGGCCGGTCTCGCCGGCGCGACCAAGGCGATCGTGTTCCAGCTTGCATCGCTGACTGATGTGCACTGGTCGATGTCCGGCGAAGTCGTCCTGATGACCCTCCTCGGCGGAATGGGCACCATATTCGGCCCGGTCGTCGGTGCCCTGGTCATCGTAGGTTTGCAAAACTACCTCGCGCCGCTCGGTCAATGGGTGACAGTGATAACCGGCGGTATTTTCGTGGTGTGCGTGCTCGCGTTCCGTCGCGGCATCGTCGGCGAGGTCGCGGCATGGTGGGCGCGGCGGGGAAGCTAAGGCCGGTCCCTGGCGGGTTCCCCTTGGCTGTAATCGCTGCGACGGTCGCAGCGGCCGCATCGAGCGGGGGAGCGGTGGCTGCCGCCGAGCGCCTCCAAGTCGTTGGCGCGTGCCGCGACGGGGTCCCTAACGGCGCCTATGAGCTGCGAATGCCCGACGGTCGCCTGCGCGCCGCCGGCGCTTTTGCGTTGGGCAGGAAGACGGGCACCTTTATCTTCTGGGCCGCAAGCGGTGGGCGGGTCGCGGTGGTCCCCTACGACGAGGATCTCAAGACTGGCACGGTCGCTCGGTGGTATACAAACACGTCGGGAGGCGAATCGGGGCGCAGGCTAGAGGCACCCTACAGCGAAAATCTCCTCCATGGCATCGAGCGCTCCTGGTACTCCAACGGAGTCGAGCGCAGCGAGAGGCGCTACGAGCACGGGATTCTGGTTTCTGCGAGCGCCTGGGACCAGCGAGGGCAGCCCCTGCCGGAGGCCCAGGCCATGCGCCTGGCGGCGCAGGACCAGACCGCCGATGAGCGGTTTTTGGCGGAGTTGGACGCTACCATCCAGGGACACCGGCCGCGCTGCGAATGATTGCTGCAGATAGCTGTCGTTGAGCTTGCGACGGCCATCCGGTTTGACTTGTACGCTTTATGCCGCCATCATAGGCGCTGGACGGGGAAGTCAAGGCCTGAGACCGGACGAGTCCATAGGGAGAATCGAATGCGCAAGTTCGTTGCGGTGGCGACAGCGTCGGCAGCCGCGCTGCTCGCGAGTTGCACCATTACGCCCGCGGTGCAGAACGAATTCTCGTCCCCGTTCTTTACTGATTTTGCCGACGTAGCGAGCTGGGAGAACCGGTACCCGCCACCGTACGTTCTGAGCTATCCGGACGAGACGATGTACTTCTATCGGATCTGGAATTACCACCCGCGTGCGGACCTCAATCTTAAGGCGATCAGCTGTTCGCGCACCTCCGACGGGGCGCTGGTGGTTACTGCGAGCGTCCAGAACATGGGCGCCGATGTTGTCCCCACGGTTCCCAACTTCAACGGCGAGCTCGCTTCGTTTCGCATTTCAGCGCTGGTAACCTGGGCCGACGGCACTCAGCAGGAAGTGGAAGCCTTTGTGCCCGTCCCGATGGCGGTCAGCGGGACCGTGGATCAGCGCCTCGGGCGCACCCGTTACCTGTTCAACGACGTACGCCGTATCGAAGTAGTCGCCGATCCCGATCGCATCGTTCCCGATCCGGTCCGACTCAACAACGTTCTCAGCTGGCAAGGCACGATGGGCAACGACGCCCCTCGCTGCGACGTCGTCCGCTCCTAGTTTTCGCCCAAGCGTTTGCCGCCAGTGCCCGGAATCTCGGGAGGCGCCTGCACGCGCCGTGGCCCGGGATATAATTCGAGGCCTGCATTCGCTCGTCTGCACGCCCGATCCCCCCATTCCTGTGAGCCGTCCATGAAGGTAATCGTATCGGTCAAGCGCGTCGTCGACTTCAACGTCAAGGTTCGGGTCAAGCCGGACGGCTCGGGGGTCGACACGTCGAACGTCAAGATGTCCATGAATCCGTTCGACGAGATTGCCGTAGAAGAAGCGGTGCGGCTGAAGGAAAAGGGCGTCGCCACGGAGCTGGTGGCGGTCTCCTGCGGGGTCGCCGCCTGCCAGGAAACGCTGCGCACGGCGCTCGCCATCGGCGCCGACCGCGCGATCTTGGTGGAAAGCGACGCTGAGCTGCAGCCGCTCGCTGTATCCAAACTGCTCAAGGCCATCGTCGACAAGGAATCGCCGCAGCTGGTTATCCTCGGCAAGCAGGCGATCGACGATGACTCGAACCAGACCGGGCAGATGCTGGCTGCCTTGCTCAACTGGCCGCAAGCGACCTTTGCTTCGAAGGTAGACATCGCCGACGGCAAGGCCACCGTCAAGCGCGAAATCGACGGCGGCCTGGAAACCGTGACCATGCCGTTGCCCGCCGTGATCACCACCGATCTTCGCCTGAACGAACCGCGGTACGCGACGCTACCGAATATCATGAAGGCGAAGAAAAAGCCGCTCGACGTCGTCAAGCCTGACGCGCTGGGCGTCGACGTCACGCCCCGGCTCGCCACGCTCAAGGTAGCCGAGCCGCCGAAGCGTAAGGGCGGCGGCAAGGTGGCCGACGTCAAGGAGCTGGTCGCCAAGCTTCGCGGTGAAGCGAAGGTGATTTGACGTTTTCTTTTCACACCGGATAGCACAATGACAACGCTGGTAGTTGCTGAGCACGATCACGCGAGCCTGAAGAGTGCAACGCTGCACGCCGTCGCTGCGGCGCAGAAGCTCGGCGGCGAGACTCACATCCTCGTCGCCGGAGACAACGCGCGCAGCGCGGCCGATGCGGCAGCGCGCATTCCCGGCGTCGGCAAGGTGCTGCTGGCCGATGCGCCGCAGCTTAAGAGCCAGCTCGCGGAAAACGTTAGCGCGCTGGTCGTCGGCATCGCTCAAACGTATTCGCACATCGTGCTGCCGGCGACGGGCTTCGGCAAAAACGTTGGACCGCGCATTGCGGCGCTGCTTGATGTGGCGCAGGTTTCCGACATCATCGCGGTCGAGTCGCCGGACACCTTCGTGCGTCCGATTTACGCCGGCAATGCATTCGCCACGGTACAGTCGAAGGACGCCAAGAAGGTCATCACAGTGCGCACCACCGCTTTCGACGCCGTGGCACACGAAGGAGGGCAGACGAGCGTCGAGAGCGTGGCGGCGCCTTCCGACTTCGGACGCATCCAGATGGTCGGCCAGGAACTGACCAAGTCCGACCGTCCCGAGCTTACCAGCGCGCGGGTGGTCATTTCCGGAGGCCGTGGGCTGCAGAACGGCGAGAACTTCAAGATGCTCGAGGCGCTTGCGGACAGGCTCAATGCAGCCATCGGAGCCTCGCGAGCTGCGGTCGACGCCGGCTTCGTTCCCAACGATTACCAGGTCGGACAGACGGGCAAGATCGTCGCGCCAGATCTTTATATCGCCGTGGGCATTTCTGGCGCGATCCAGCATCTGGCCGGAATGAAGGACAGCAAGGTCATTGTGGCAATCAACAAGGATCCCGAGGCGCCGATTTTCCAGATCGCGGATTACGGATTGGTTGGCGACCTGTTCGAGATCGTTCCCGCGCTTACAGCCGAGCTGGGTTGAAGCGGCAGATCCATGTCTTCACAAACATGAAATGAGCACGTATCACGCCCCACTCAACGACATCAACTTTGTCCTTAACGAGCTTGCCGGGCTCGAGCAGATCAGCAAGCTCCCCGGCTTCCAGGACGCGGCCCCCGACACCGTCGCCGCAATCCTGGAACAGGCGGGCAAGTTCGCCAGCGAAGTTCTCGATCCGCTGAACGTCGTCGGCGATCGCGAAGGCTCGCGCCTCACCGACGGAGGCACCGTCAAGACGCCGACCGGCTTCAAGGACGCCTACCAGCAATTCATCGCCAACGGATGGAACGGGCTTACCAAGAATCCGGATTTTGGAGGACAGGGGCTGCCTCAGGTCGTGTCAACCGCAGTAGAAGAGATGTGGCACGGCGCCAACCTCGCGTTCGCGCTGTGCCCGCTGCTCACGCAGGGCGCGATCGAGGCAATCGAGCTGGTGGGCTCGGACACGCAGAAAGTCAAATACCTCCCCAAAATGGTCGAAGGCGTCTGGACCGGCACCATGAACCTGACCGAACCGCAAGCCGGGTCCGATCTCGCCGCGGTGCGCACGCGCGCCGTGCCGCAGCCCGATGGGACTTTCAAGCTCTATGGTCAGAAGATTTTCATCACCTACGGTGAGCAGGACTACACCGAGAACATCATCCATCTCGTGCTGGCTCGCACGCCAACGGCGCCGGAGGGCGTGAAGGGGATTTCACTATTTATCGTTCCTAAGGTGCTGGTCAACGGCGACGGAAGCCTCGGGGAGCGCAACGACGTCCACTGCGTTTCGATCGAGCACAAGCTGGGCATTCACGCGAGCCCGACGGCGGTGCTCGCCTATGGCGATCACGGCGGTGCTACCGGTTACCTGATCGGCGAGGAGAATCACGGCCTCGAATACATGTTCATCATGATGAATCTGGCGCGCTACTCGGTGGGCATCGAAGGCATAGGAATCGCCGAGCGTGCATACCAGCGTGCACTAGCCTATGCCAAGGATCGGATACAGGGGCGCGCGCCAGGGTTGGAAAAATCAGCGGCCACGGCGACCATCCTCCAACATCCGGATGTGCGGCGCATGCTGCTCACCATGAAGGCGCTCACCGAGGCGATGCGAGCGGTCGCGTACGTCACCGGCTCGGCGATGGACCACGCGCATCGCGACCCGGACCCGGCGGCGCGCAAGCAGCATCAGGCGTTCGTCGACTTCATGATCCCCATCGTCAAAGGCTGCACTACGGAGGCCGCGCAGGAGGTGACCTCGCTCGGCATACAGGTGCATGGCGGCATGGGTTACATCGAGGAGACCGGCGCGGCGCAACACTTCCGCGACGCTCGTATCACGACCATTTATGAAGGCACGACGGGGATCCAAGCCAACGACATGATCGGACGCAAAACAGCGCGCGATGGAGGCGCAGTTGCCCGCGCCGTAATCACCGAGTGCACAAAGCTCGCAACCGAGCTGTCGAAGGCTGCCGACGCCGACCTCAAGAGAATCGGCGCCGAGCTTTTGACCGCGGCGCAGGCGCTCTCGGGCGTCGTCGACTGGGTCGTCGCCTCGTACGGCGACAAGCCGCGAGCCGCGCACGCCGC
>DATFSE010000086.1:0-28567 GCA_035262745.1 Casimicrobiaceae bacterium
GAGATTGAGGGGAGCGAGCATTGCAGGTGTGGATTCCGGCGACAAGAAACGTACGCAGCAACCGGTGGGGCGAGCGGCAAGAGTTTAGCGCATTTGCCGATGGTTACCGCATCGCATTCTCGGACCACGGAAGCGCGCTCGCATGCAAGCGCTCCCAGTTGTACCGATATGCCCGAGCCACGGGCGCGTTGTCACGCAGCACGATCACGTTCTCGGCGTTGCCTCTCTGCGCAGCAAATGTGAAGTTGTAGCTGCCGGTGATCGTGGTCGCGTGGGCCGTATCCGCGTCGATGATGATCACTTTGTTGTGCGCCGCCTGGAAATTGCCGTCGAGCCAGACTTCGACGCCGCCGGCAACGAGATCAGGAAGCACGTTCTGCGGCAACGTTCGCGCCTGCTCGCGGTCGGCGACGACCCGCACCTTGACACCGCGCTGTCGAGCACGCACCAGCGCTCGTGCGATTGCGTGGTCGGTGAAGCTGTAAGCCTGCACCAGCACTTCGGAGGCGGCGCCGTCGATCGCAGCGATCACCAGCCGATCGATACGGTCCCCGGGCGTGAACGCGATCTCGATGCTCCCGGTTGCCGGATAACGATGGATTGCAGGTGCTTGCGCTGACGCGGCGAAGCTCACCAGCAACGCCGGCAAAACAAACAGCTTCCGCGGGTCGGAAAGCAGCCGGGCCTGAGGGCGACGTGGCAGACTCGAGTGCCGCTGCGCCATTCTCGATACCTCGTCCAATCGAGCCGCGCTACGCGCGCTCCAGTATCGCCGCGAAAAAACCGTCGCAACCGTGCTGATGCGGCAGCAATCGCATCGTTCGCCCGGTATCGAGCGCGATGCCGGCGCGCGCCATCTCTGCTGCGGCATCGCCCAGTCGGTAGCCCGGTGTCTGCGCGAGAAAGGACTCGACGATCGCCTCGTTCTCATCCGGCAACACGCTGCAGGTCGCGTAAACGAGGCGTCCGCCGCGCTTGAGCAAGGCCGCCGCCGCAGCGAGGATTTTCGCCTGCTTCGCGGAGAGCTCTGTGATCGCCGTCAGTGTGTGGCGCCACTTGAGATCCGGGTTGCGACGCAACGTTCCGAAGCCGCTACAGGGCGCATCGACCAGTACCCGATCGATCTTGCCGGCCAGCCTTTTGACTCGCGCATCGCGCTCGTGCTCGATCAGAGTTGGTTGCACGTTGGAGAGCCCCGAACGCGCAAGTCGCGGCTTGAGCCGCGACAAGCGACGCTGCGACACGTCGAACGCGTAGAGCCTTCCTTGCGAGCGCATGAGCGCGCCGAGCAGCAGGGTCTTGCCGCCGGCGCCGGCGCAAAAGTCGACCACCATGTCGGTCCGGCGCGGCGCTACCAGGAATGCCAGGAGTTGGCTGCCTTCGTCCTGCACTTCGATCGCGCCGGAAGCATATAGCGGATGATGTTGCAGCGCCGGCCGGCCGGCGACGCGCAAGCCGAGCGGCGAGTACGGCGTCGGCTCGGCGGCGATGCCGGATACAGCGAGCGCCGCTCGCGCTGCGTCGCGGCTGGTCAGCAGCGGGTTCACACGCAGGTCAAGCGGCGCTTGTCCGAGCCAGGCCTTTGCCAGCGCATCGCGCTCACCCTCGGAAAACGCCGTGCAGAGTTGTTCCCACAGCCAGTCCGGAAGTTCAGCGGCTTGGGCGGGGGAAAGTTGGGGCTTGCGCGCCTTGAATCGTTGCGCCCACTCGAGTTCTGCTTGGGAAAGCGCACTGCCCAGATCGCGCACGCTTAGGCCGCCTCGCAGTAGAACGCCGATAGCGAGATGGCGGGCGTCTGACGACTCGGCTTGGAGGGTTAGCGAACGCAAATGGCGCAACGTGGCGAACACATTTTCGGCGATGAAGCCTCTGTCGCGCTGACCCAGCTTGGGATGCCGGCGGAAGAATGCGTGAAGCGCTGCGTCAGCGGGCTCGGTCATCGGCAGCACTGCGGAGAGCGCGTCCGTCAGCGCCCCAAACTCACTCGCGCGGAGCGTCATTGCTGCGCGACGGGTTCGTCGACTCGGATGCTGTCGAGCAGGAACTCCACGGTGGCGCGGGTATTCCAGAGACGGACCTTGACCGCAACGAAGTGCAGCGACGGCGCCATCCACACCCGCGCGTCGAGCTGACCATCGCCGCTTTCGCGCCGCCATACCTGGGCTTCGACGTCGCCAAAGGGCAGGGTAATGGTCTCCGTCCCGTCGCGCACGAAAACGTAGTGGTACACCTTGCGTGTCGTCGCGATGTTGAACTGCATTACGTCCTGCTCGGGTGGGGCAAAGTAGAACTGCCAGAGCACGATCAACGGATCGTAGGTGGGCAGCTCCAGCGGGGCGGACTTGTCGTCGTTGAGCTGCACCATCCCTGTTTCCCAGTCGAAGCTTGCCGACTCGCGGCGATCGTTGCCGGTGCCGACGCGAGCGATGCTGAAGCTGTTCGGCTGAAGTCCTTTTCCGGTAATCGCTCCCTGGCTGGTCGCACGGCCTTGTCCGTGGAAGAACAGCGCGGCGAGGCCCCGAGCCTCGGCGACCGTCGAAATCTTGTATTCGGTCGCGGTGTGATCCAGACGGTACACCGCTTCGCCGATCAGAAACCCCTGGGTGCCGAGGAATGCTCGATAGGCAAGGTCGACCCGCGGCGGGAGCTGTTTGGGTGGCGTAGTTTCAGCCGGTGCAGGAACAGGCTCGTCGAACGGCGCGGCGAGGGCCAGAGATTCCGCCTGTTCCATCTCGGCGACAGCGGTTTGGGACTGCAGCAACGGCTTGGCCGGGCCGGCGATAGCAACCGAGGTGGACGTCGGGGCGCTCCGCTTCGGCTTCGCGGCAGGCTTGGCCGGGGCCGGAGCCGGTGGCGGCGGCAACTCCGTGATCGTTGCCGTCAGAGGGACCGGCATTTCGACGTCTTCGCCCAGGGTCAACGGCCACTGGGTGATCGCCAGATGTACCGCGAGCGACGCCAGCACTGCCAGCGCGAGTGCGCCGCGCCGCGTTTCGGGTGAGGCGCGTGGTGCGATCGCAGGTGAGTTCACGGAAACAGTGGCCGATCCAAGGCTTCAATCGATCATGGGAACGATCAAGGGCATTGCCTCGTCTTTGACATCCTTAACGTCGATGCTGCTCCGCGCGTCGACCAGACGGCCCGCACAAAACCAGCGTACCGCCGCAACCAGGACGCGGTGCTCCGTTGCAAGGACACGCGCCGCCAGCGTGGCCTCCGTGTCGTCGTGATGCACCGCCACCGCGCCCTGGACGATGATCGGGCCATGATCGACCGCCTCGGTCACGAAATGGACCGTGCAGCCATGGATTTTCACGCCGTCGGCCAGCGCCCGGCCGTGGGTGCCGAGGCCCGGGTACGCCGGCAGCAGCGACGGATGGATGTTGATCAGGCGTCCTGCGTAGCGTGCAACAAACGGCGCGGACAAAACGCGCATGAATCCCGCCAGCACGACAAGATCAGGGGCGAGGACGTCAATTGTCGTCGTGAGCGCTCGCTCGAATTGGTCGCGATCGGCAAAGCTACGATGGTCCACTACGTACGTCGGTACTCCGTGCTTGCTTGCGATTTCGAGCCCCGCTGCTTCCGGCCGGTTGCTGATCACCCCCACGACCTGGGCAGCGATCGAGCCGGCATCGGCCGCTTCGAGGATTGCGGCCATGTTGGAACCCCGCCCCGAGATGATGATCGCCAATCGCTTCACGTCGTGGCTTGAGCTCCCCGGCTTTAGACAACGATGGTTCCCGGCTCTTCGCCACTGCGGCGTTCGACACTGCCGATGACAAAGGCGGTTTCCCCCAAGTCGGCAAGCCTTGCCACGACAGCGGAAGCGACGTCGCGGGCCACGACCAGGATCAGCCCGACGCCGCAGTTGAACACCCGGCGCATCTCGGCGTCGGTGACGCTTCCGGTTTGCTGCAGCCAGTCGAAGATCGGCGGGTGTGGCCAGCGCTTCGAGTCGATCCGTGCGCCAAGCCCTTCGGGGAACATCCTGTGCGTGTTCTCGGTGAGACCCCCGCCGGTAATGTGCGCCATGCCTTTGACATCGAATTCGCCGAGAAGGCTAAGCACCGGCTTCACATAAATGCGTGTCGGTTCGAGCAGGGCTTCTCCAAGCGTTTGCGCACCGGTTATTCCCGCGATCGGTCGCTTGAGATCCACGCTTGCCGTCTCGAGAATTTTGCGAATCAACGAGAAACCGTTGGAGTGGGGACCGCTCGATGCCAGCGCCACGAGCGCATCACCCTCGGCGATTCTGCGGCCATCGATGGCGCGCGACTTTTCGACCACCCCGACTGCAAATCCGGCGAGATCATATTCTCCGGGCACGAACGCGTCGGGATGCTCCGCGGTCTCGCCTCCGATGAGCGCACAGCCCGCCTGCTCGCACCCTCGCGCGATGCCTTGAATGACTGCACGGGCGACGTTCAAGTCGAGCCGCTCGCAGACGTAGTAGTCGAGGAAGAACAGCGGTTCGGCACCCTGGACCAGGATATCGTTGACGCTCATCGCCACCAGATCGATGCCGATCGTTTCGTGCGTGCCCAAAGCGAAGGCGAGCTTGAGCTTGGTGCCCACGCCGTCGGTGCCGGCGACCAGCACCGGTTCTCGATAGTGTTTGGGCAGTTCGATCAGTGCGCCGAAGCCGCCGATCCCTGCGAGCACCTCGGGCCGCAGCGTCCGCCGCGCAAAAGGCTTGATCGTCTCGACCAGACGCTCCCCGGCATCGATATCGACGCCTGAGTCGCGGTACGACAGGGACCTGCCAGGTGCAGTCAACGCAAGTTGGATTGAGTGAAAGGGGAACGCACGGTAAAGTGCGCGACGAATAACGGAATGGTACCGGAAATGAACCCGCAGAATCCGGGTGGAAGCGTGCCTTCGCAGCCGATCGAGGCGGGTGCGGCCGACGCTCCCGTCACGCCGCAACTGGGTTGGCATCATTACGCCTGGATCGTCGCGGTGGTGGCGATCATCGCGGCACTGCTGCATTTCCTAGGTCCGATCCTTACGCCGTTCCTTATTGGCGCGACGCTCGCGTATTTCGGCAGCCCCGCGGTAAGTTGGGCACAGCGCCACCGCGTGCCGCGGGCGATCGGCACACTGTTGGTTGTCGCGTTCATCCTGCTACTGGTGCTTGCTCTGCTGGTTGTACTCTACCCGCTGGTGCAGGCGGAATTCGTCCAGCTGAGCAAGCGATTGCCCGAGCTCGCCGCGGCGTCCTTCGGTCAGATCGCGCCGTGGCTCAACGACAAGCTCGGCATCGAGCTACAACTGGATCTGGCTGCGGTGAAGAAGCTGATCGCGGAACACCTGTCGAGCGCGCAGAACATCTCGCTCAGGGTTATCGCCGGAGTGCGGGCCGGCGGCGCGCTCCTGCTGGCGATCCTGATCAATATCGCACTAATCCCCGTAGTAATGTTCTACCTGTTGCGCGACTGGGAAACCATCGTGAAGCGTATCGATGAACTGTTGCCGCGCCGGTGGCTGCCGACAGTGCGTACACTGGCGAGGGAGATCGATCGCGTGCTTGCCGAGTTCCTGCGGGGACAACTTTCAGTCATGGGCGTGCTTGCCGTGTACTACGTCATCGGGCTGTCGCTCGCGGGGCTGCAGTTCGCGGTCCCCATCGGCATCCTGACCGGGCTGCTGGTTTTTGTTCCTTACGTGGGATTCGGACTTGGTTTCGTGCTCGGAGTGCTTGCGGCATTGCTGCAGTGGAATGGTTGGCCAGGGTTTCTCGCCGTGCTCTCGGTTTATGGCATAGGTCAGTTGCTCGAAGGCTATGTACTGGTACCGTGGCTTGTCGGCGACCGCATTGGCCTCCATCCGCTCGCCGTAATCTTCGCGCTGCTCGCGTTCGGGCACCTGTTCGGCTTCGCCGGAGTGCTGCTCGCGTTGCCGGCGAGCGCCGCTCTGCTGGTGGGACTGCGGCATCTGCGCGGCGCATATCACGATTCACTGCTGTATCAGTAGCCAAGTGGAGCAGCTCGTTTTCGAACTCGCGGCGCCCGGGCCGCCGCGGCTTGCCAATTTTCTCCCGGGCCGCAACGCCGAGCTGGTTGGGCTGCTGCCGCGCTTTGTCGCCGGCACGCTCAATGAAACAGGACTGCTGATCTGGGGAGAGGCTGCGGCAGGTAAGAGCCACCTGCTGCGCGCTGCCGTGGCGATGGCCGAGGAGCAAAAAATCCCCTGCCTGTTCGTCGCCCACCCAGCAGAGCTGAGCGACGCGAGCGATGGCGACAGCAAGGCCCTCTACGCTATCGATCGCATTGACGAATCGGGAGCAGAAGCCGCGGCGAAAATCTTCACCCTGTTCAACGCTGCAAAGGAACACGATGGCCGAGTCATCGCAGCGTCGCGTGCGCCGCTCTCGGCGCTGCCCTTGCGCGAGGATCTGCGCACAAGACTCGGATGGGGCCTGGTCTATGAGATCACGCCGCTCGCCGACGCTGACAAGCCGATGGCGCTTGCGGCCTACGCCAGAGAACGCGGTTTCGCACTGGGCAATGACGTCATCGACTATCTTCTTCGGCACGGCAAGCGCGACATGCGGTCGCTGCTGGCAACGCTCGATGCCTTGGATCGGCGCTCCCTCGCTTCCAAGCGGCCGATCACTGTGCCACTGCTGCGAGAATGGCTGCAACGAGAAATCGATTGGGAAAGACCAGTGCCGGGCGGCCCAGGCAGCGCCTGACACTTTTCGATCTCGATAACACGCTCCTTGCCGGCGACAGCGATTACGGCTGGGGCCAGTTCCTGATCGAAGTCGGCGTGCTCGAATCAAGCGCCTACGAGCGGCGCAACGCGGAGTTCTTTGCCGATTACAAGGCGGGACGACTGGACATTCAAGCCTTCCTGGCCTTTCAGCTGAAGCCGCTAGCCGAGCACGAGCTCTCGCAGCTCATCAAATGGCGCGAGCGTTTTTTAGCCGAAAAAATCCGGCCGATGCTGTTGCCTGCTGCCAAGGCCGTGGTGGCAGAGCGCCTTGCGGCCGGGGACCTGGTCGCGGTCGTGACTGCCACCAACAGCTTTGTCACTCGTCCGATCGCCGCGATGTATGGAATCGAACATCTGGTCGCTACGCAGCCTCAGTCGGCGGGCGGGCGCTTCACCGGCAGAGTGTCGGGAACGCCGTGCTTTCAGGCGGGCAAGCTCGTCTGCGTCAACGAGTGGCTCACGGGGCTTGGGCGGAGGCTCACCGAGTTCCGTGAGTCCTGGTTTTTCAGCGATTCGCACAACGATCTGCCGCTTTTGTCGGCGGTGACGCATCCGGTGGCTGTGGACCCGGACCCGATCCTCGCCGAGCATGCGGCCTCGCGGCGTTGGCCGGTATTGAGCTGGCGCCCGGCGACCCCTTCGCCAATATGAGAAGCCCTTGTCAACCAATGAGCTACAGACGCGTTAATGGCGGCGACACGAAAAAGAGTGTCAGCCCATTCAACCAAATTGAGGACGAACTATGAGCAAGTTGTTGAGCGCGCTGGTTGCCGGCGCATTCGCGGTGTCGCTGACCGCGGCTGCACAGAACACGGCACCTGCAGCGTCACCCGCCCCAGCGGCTGCCCCCGCTCCCGCAGCCAAGGCGGACACGAGTACTGACAAGGCTGCAACGACCAGTCAACACGCATCGAAGAAGAGCAAGAGCAAGAAGAGCAGCAAGAAGAAGACGACCACCGACAGCGCGAAGGCTTCCAGCTCCTCGGCCATGTCAGCAGACACTTCGAAAGCTGGCAGCACCAAGGGATCGGCGATGCCTGCGTCATCGGGCGAAGCCCCGAAGACCAGCAATAGCAAGTAACCCTTGTCACTGGCGCAACAGCCGGTTGCTGCAACGCCCACCGGCTGTTGCGTTCAGACGCCTAAGTCAATAGAATCACAAGGCTTTTCAATGCAAACTCCGAGCCAGAGGTTCGGGCGAGCCCGGAATCGATCGATCAACCCGAACCAACCATTGAGGATGAATCCATGAACAAGCTGCTTGCTGCACTCATCGCGGGCGCATTCGCGTTCGTTTCGGCCTCGGCGCTTGCCCAGGCTCCCGCGGCGAAGCCCAAACCCGCGACGCAACCCATCCCGTCGGAAGGTGACGTGATGCCGCTTAGCAAAATGACCACCGATCAGGCGAAGGCCGCCCGCGCTGCCGCCAAGGCGAAGTGGGATGCCATGACGCCGGAAGAGCAAGCGGCGTACAAGAAAGCCATGAAGAAGAAGAGACAGGAAGACTTGACCGCGTTCGAGGCCGTTGCATCGGAAACGGGTCCGACATTCGACGCGAAAAAGGCCTCCGAAGAAGCAAAGGCCCAAAAGAACCTGCCGAAACCGACCGCGGCTGAACGCCAGAAGGATTTGAGTACGCAATCCAAGGGCGTTACCGGTCAGTGAGGCTCGCCCCCGGTCTTGACGGGTCCGGGACCTAGTCAACCATTGAGGATGAAACCATGAACAAGCTATTAGTCGCACTTATCGCGAGCGCGTTTGCGGTCGTCTCCGCTTCGGCGCTGGCCCAAACTACCCCAGCACCGGCGAAGAAAGAACCCGTACCGACGAGGCCCATTGCCGGCGAAGGTGACCTGATGCCTCTCAGCAAGATGGACACCGACCAAGCCAAGGCCGCACGCGCGGCAGCGAAGGCCAAATGGGATGCGATGACGCCGGAGGAGAAGACCGCGTATAAAAAGTCAGTGCAAAAGAAGCGGCAGGCCGATCTGACTGCGCTTGACGAGTACGTAATCAGGTCAGAAGGCGCCACCTACAACGCTAAGGCCGGTGCCGCAGCAGCTGCAGCTTCCAAGGCGCAGCCGACTCCGGATAAGTCGCAACGACAGAAGGACCTGTCGAACGCGGAAAAGGCGTCAACGAGCAAGTCCGGCGTACCGATGCAGTAAGCCATTAGTTTTGCGCACCACGGGGAGCGGGGGCTTACGGCCTCTGCTCCACGAGTTTGGGGCGAGGCTCGGCCAGGGAAGGACGAGCCTCGGTGGATTGAACAGAAAGGGGGATGTTCAATGAATAGGCTGCTTGCTGCATTGATGGGAAGTGTATTTGCATTCGCTTCAGCGTCGGCCGTCGCTCAGTCGCCGTCGACTCAACCGATCGTGACGACGGGCCCCGGGTTCGTAAGCAAGATGAGCACGGAGGAAGCAAAGAAAGCTAAGGCCGAGGCGAAAGCGAAGTGGGACAAGATGACGCCCGACGAAAAGGCCGCCGTGAAAAAGGGTATGGCCAAGAAGCATCAGGACGAACTGACGGCGATGGAAGCTGTCGCTGGCGAAGGCGATAGCGTTGTGTACGACGCCAAGAAGGGAGCCGAGCTTGCCAAGGACTCCAAGGCACAGCCGGTCCCGACCAAGGCCGAACGCCAGAAGGATCTGAAGGCGCAGGAGAAGGGCGCCACGGGCCAGTAAGCCCTCGCGCCGCAGCGTACGAGAAAGCAGGGGCTGCGGCCCCTGCTTTTTGTTTTTCGGCTTCGAGCCAAAGGTTCGAGCGAACACCGAATCGATTCTCTGCCGCGAACAAAACATTCGGGACGGATTCCATGAACAAGCTGCTCACTGCGCTTATGACTGTCGCGTTTGCCGTGGTTTCTGCGACTGCGTTCTCGCAGGCGCCTGCAACCAAACAACCGGTGCCGACCAGGCCGATCCCGTCCGAGGGCGATGTGATGCCGCTGAGCAAAATGACTACGGAACAAGCCAAAGCCGCCCGTGCCGAAGCAAAGGCCAAATGGGACGCCATGACACCGGAGCAGCAGGCGGCAGCGAGAAAAGCGCTACGCAATAAACGGCAGCAGGACCTAACCGCCATCGACGAGTACGTAGTCAAGACAGAAGGTACTCGGTACGACGCCGCGCAAGGGGCAGAGCTCGCAAAGGAATCGAAGACGACGCCGAAACCGACCAGGGCAGAACGGCAGGAGGCCATGAAGGCGATGCAGGATGCGTCCAAGCACGGGCAATGAGCTTTTCTAGACAACGGATCGTTGTTGGAATGTCCGGCGGCGTCGATTCGTCGGTCGCGGCGTGGCTGCTCCAGCGCGGCGGACACGAGGTGGTCGGCGTCTTCATGAAGAACTGGGAGGACGACGACACCGACGAATACTGCACTTCGCGCGAAGACCTGGTCGACGCGGCGGCGGTGTGCGATGTCATCGGCATCGAGCTGGAAGCGGTGAACTTCGTCGCCGAATATCGCGAACGTGTGTTCACGCAATTCTTAAGCGAATACCGCGCGGGGCGCACGCCGAACCCCGACGTCGTTTGCAACAGCGAAATCAAGTTCAAGGCGTTTCTGGATCACGCGGCGAAGCTCGGCGCAGACGCCATCGCCACGGGTCACTATGCGCGCTTGCGCAGTCGCGACGGGCGCGTCGAGCTCGTGAGGGCGGTGGACGCGACCAAGGATCAAACCTACTTCCTGCATCAGCTCACCCAGGAGCAACTGCGCCAGACCCTGTTTCCGGTGGGCGATCTCACCAAGCGCAAGGTCCGCACTCTCGCGCGCGAGCAGGGCATACCGACTTACGCCAAGAAGGACTCGACCGGCATCTGCTTCATCGGCGAGCGACCGTTTCGAGACTTCCTTGGACGCTATTTGCCGCGGACCGACGGGCCAATCGAAACTGCAGACGGTCGCGTGGTCGGGCGACACGCGGGCCTCGCCTATTACACGCTTGGTCAGCGGGAGGGGCTGGGAATCGGAGGAACCAAGGGAGGCAGCGACGCTCCATGGTTCGTCTGCGGCAAGGACACGGCGCGTAACGCGTTGATCGTGGTACAGGGCCGCGACAACGCTCGTTTGTACTCAAGCGCCGTCGAGACCGGTTCTTTTCACTGGATCGCCGGCGAGCCGCCGGCCGCAGGTCAACCCCTGACGGCGAAGACCCGTTATCGGATGGCCGATGTACCCTGCCGAATCGAGTCAATGAGTGCCCAGCGCTGGGGTGCGCGATTTGCCTCCCCGCAGTGGGCTCCCACGCCCGGCCAGTATCTGGTTATTTATAGTGGCGAGGCGTGCCTCGGCGGAGCAGTGATCGACAAGGCGCTTGCCGAATCGCCGCTGCGCGAGGTTGCGGTTGCATGATGTCGCCAAGCGCGCGGGCGAAACGGGCGTCTTAATGACCAAGACGCGCGACTGACGTGCTGATCGAGGGCCCATGATTGTTAGCCTGCAAAAGCTGTTTGCTCTAGTCTTCGCGATTTTTGTGTTTGTGCCGGCAGGCGTCGAAGCGCAGGGACCGCCGCCGGCAGATGCGATGCCGTATCCGTCGCAGCCGTCGACTCCGCTGTCGCAGGACCAGCTCGACGCGCTGCTCGCGCCCATCGCGCTCTATCCGGACCAGCTGCTGTCGCAGGTGCTGATGGCGTCGACCTATCCGCTCGAGGTGGTCGAGGCGGCGCGTTTTGTCCAGCAGAACCCCGGACTCAAGGGAGAAGCGCTCGACCAGGCGCTTGCCGGGAAGAGCTGGGATCCCAGCGTGCAATCGCTCGCCGCTTTTCCTCAAGTGCTGGCGATGATGAATGACAAGCTCGACTGGACCCAGCAGCTGGGCGATGCCTTCCTGGCCAACCAGGAACAGGTCATGCAGACCGTCCAGTCGCTGCGAGCCCGCGCACAGGCGGCAGGCAATCTGCAGAGCACGCCGGAGCAGAAGGTGATCGTGCAGGAGCGGACCATCGTCATCGAGCCCGCACAGCCGCAAGTGGTTTATGTGCCGGTGTACAACCCGCTGGTGATCTATGGTCCGTGGTGGGCACCTGCGTATCGGCCCTGGTACTGGTATCCGCCGCCGGTCTACGGCTATCCTCCTATCGGACCTGCTTTCGGCGTCGGCATCGTCTGGGGAACCGCGTGGGCGGTTTCATACAACCACTGGGGCTGGTGCCAGCCTAACTGGCGCGGCGGAACCATCAACGTCAACGTCACCAACAACTACTTCTTCAACAGCCGGCCGCAGTATCGCGATCGCTACGCGGGGGGAACATGGCAGCATCTACCGGAGCATCGCCGTGGCGTCGCCTATCGCGACGTGAACGTGCAGAACCGCTACGTCAGGACGAACAACGCGGGCGTTCAGACGCGTGAAGCTTACCGCGGCCGCGATGTTTCGCGACCTGTGCAACCTGCAGCCGGTGGCGGTATGCAGCGGCCCGCTACCGCCGATCGCCCCGCAGCGAGCCCGGAGCAGCGACAGGGGCAACGCCCAGGCGATCGTCCCGCCACGATGGATCGGCCTGCGGCGGGGCCCAGCAACAGCATGGTTCGTCCGTCGCCAACGGCGTCGGTGGCGACAAGTTCGCAGCCGCGCCCGGCACCGACTTACAACGCGGAGCAATCCCGGCCGCAAGCGCAGCAAGCGAGCAACCGCGGCGCGCAGAGTCGCGCGGCCATGAACGTGCCGCCTGCCGGTGCGCCGCCCGGCAACACGGTTTCGCGCGGCAGCCCTGCGCCGCCAAATCAGGTTGGCCGCGGCGGTGGCGAGCACGGTGGAGCCCGAACGGAAAGTGGCAATCGCGGTGAAGGCACCCCTCGCGGCGAAGGTGGCGGCCACGGCGGCGAAGGCAGCGGTCGCAAATGACTGCGCGGGAGACAGGTCGGACACTGTCGCCTTAAGTCCGGCTTAAGTCTTCGCATCTATCTTGGATCAGATCGAATGTGGCCGAGGCAATGATTAGAACGCTGACGACTCTTGCTCTGCTCGTTGCTTTCTCGGTTCTTGTGGGCGAAGTGCTGGCCGCCGAGGGCGCAGCAAACACAAATCCTGCGGCGAACATCGTCCAGCAGACTTTCGCCAAACCTCAGGAGGCCGCGCAAGCGCTACACGACGCGATGAAGAGCGGCGACTGGAAGCAGATCTACGCGGTGCTTGGCCCAGGCAGCGGCAGGCTTATTTACAGCGCCGACAAGGTCGCGGACGCTGCGACGCGCACCGAGTTCGTCGAAGCGTATGAGAAGTCGATGAAGATCGAAGCCGACGGCGACACGAAAGCGAACCTGTTGATCGGAGAAAAGGATTATCCATTTCCCTTTCCGCTGGTGAAGACGGCGCAAGGATGGAGTTTCGATGCGCGAGCGGGCGCCGAAGAGATCGTTAATCGCCGTATCGGCGAGAACGAGCTTGCAGCGATTCAGGTTTGCCTCGCGTATCTCGACGCCCAACGCGAATACGTGCTCAAGGACCGCGATAACAATGGTGCGCTCGAGTATGCGCAAAAGTTGGTCAGCACACCGGGCAAGCGTGACGGCCTTTATTGGCCGACCAAGGAGGGTGAGCCGCCGAGTCCATTCGGCCCCCTTGCTGCACGCGCGGCTGGCGAAGGCTATCGCCCCGAGGCGACGGGCGAACCGCAGGCCTATCACGGCTATCACTATCACGTGTTGACGGCGCAGGGACCCGCTGCTCCGGGAGGAGCGTACGACTATCGCGTCAAGGGCAAGATGATCGGGGGCTTCGCCTTGATCGCCTATCCCGCACGCTGGGGTGTATCCGGCGTGATGTCCTTCACCTGCAGCCATGACGGCGCTGTTTACGAGAAGAACCTGGGTCGCGATACGCGCCAGCTCGCGCAGGCGATGACGATGTTCAATCCCGACGCCACTTGGCAGAAGGTCCCAATTTCGCAATAAACGAAGTTGCCGTTTGCCGCTGCCGCCCCTGTGTTACCCTAGCGCCCGCGCCGGCCGGTAGTGGGAGGCGCAATGCAATCCGGACCGGAGTTTTCCCGATGATCCATCTCGATGCGGTTCTGTTCTCGAAGCTTCTAACGCGCACCTTGACGTGCATGCTGGTGCTCGCGCTGGCCATGCCGACGACGGTCGTGGCGCAGAATCCCCCGCCCGGCACGCCGTCTCCTGCTGCACCTTCCGCCGCTCCCGCCGGTGGCGGACAGGCCTTCAAGCAGGAAGAACTCGATGCGATGCTCGCGCCCATCGCCCTGTATCCCGACGCACTGGTGTCGCAGGTGCTGATGGCGTCGACCTACCCGCTGGAGATCGTCGAGGCGGCACGGTGGGCCGAGCAGAACAAAGGGCTCAAGGGCGACGCTCTGGAGAATGCCCTTCAAAACCAGTCATGGGACGCAAGCGTCAAGTCGCTCACCGCGTTTCCTGACGTTCTCGATCGCATGAACAAGGACCTCGCCTGGACGCAGAAGCTCGGCGACGCGTTTCTCGGCCAGCAGAAGGAGGTGATGGACACGATCCAGAGCCTGCGCAAGAGGGCGCAGGGCGCAGGCAATCTCCAGACCAACGAGCACCAGAAAGTTGAGACGCAGACGCAGGAGGGCAAACAAGTCATCGTGATCCAGCCCGCGAATCCCGAGGTCATCTATGTGCCGACCTACCAGCCCACCGTGGTTTACGGGGCGTGGCCGTATCCGGCGTACCCCCCGTACTACCCGCCGTACTGGGCGCCTGTCGGTGGCGCATTCGTCAGCGGCTTCTTCTGGGGCGCTGGCATCGCCGCCGGCGCGGCGCTCTGGGGAAACTGCAACTGGGGGCGCGGCGATGTGAACGTCAACGTCAACCGCTACAACAACTTCAACCGGTCCAACATTTCGAACAGCAATTGGCAGCACAACGTGAACCACCGGCAAGGCGTGGCGTATCGCGACAATGGCGCGCGCCAGCAGTACGGCAGCTACGATCGCCAAGCGTCGCAGGCGCGCGACCAATTCCGCGGGCGTGAAGGCGGCCCCGGTGGCCAAAGCTTGAACGATCGCGCGGGCCTGCAGAGCGCCGCCAATCGCGGCGTCGGTCAGGGTGGCGGCGCTGCCGGCCGCGATGTCGGGGCGAACCGCTCACCAGGTGCCGGAGGCGGCGGCGCCGGAGGTGGTGGTAGTCGCGACTTTAGCGGAGGCAGTAATCGCGGCGGCGGCTTCAACACCACCAGCGGGGCTCAAGCTCGAAGCTCTTCCAGCCGTGGCAACGCAAGCATGGGCAACCGCAGCTATTCAGGCGGCGGTGGCGGCGGAGCGCGTGCCGGCGGTGGTGGCGGTGGCGGCGCCCGTGGCGGTGGTGGAGGAGGACGCGGCGGCGGTGGCGGCCGGCGCTGATCGGGGGTGGACACCGTGAACTACATAGCGAACCGATACATGAACAAGACAAACTCGTCGATTTTGATCGCGGCGGTGATGATCGCCGTGGGTTCCGCCGCGCATGTCGGCACGACCTACGCTGCCGAAACTTCCAAGGCCGCGACCGCCAAGAAAGCGCCAACGCAGAAGGCATACGCGACGCCCGAGGAGCTTTTCCAAGCGCTCGCCGATGCGGCGAAGACCGATGATTCAAAGGCGCTGGTGTCGCTGCTCGGCACGCAAGGCGATTCGCTGGTCAACTCGGGCGATGCGGTGCGAGATAAGCAGAGCGCCGGGAAATTCGCGGCGAGCTACGCCGACAAGCATTCAATCACCATGGATGGTGACGCCAAGGCGACGCTGATCGTCGGGAAGGACGACTGGCCCATGCCAATTCCCGCGGTGAAAGGCACGCGCGGATGGACGCTCGACACGAATTCCGGCGCAAGGGAAATCCTTGCGCGGCGCATTGGACAGAACGAGCTCGATGCTATTCAGGTGTCGAAAGCAATGGTCGACGCCGAGCGTGACTACGCCAGCGAGGATCGCAACGCCGACGGCTTGCGCGAGTACACCGCCAAGTTCGTCAGCAGTCCGGGCAGGAAGGACGGGCTCTACTGGCCAACCAAAGAAGGCGAGCCGCCAAGCCCGCTCGGTCCCTTGGCGGCCTATGCGGCCGGCGAAGGTTACAAAGGAGAACAGGGAAAGCCCACGCCGTTTCACGGCTACTACTATCGATTGCTGACCGCTCAAGGCAAGGATGCGCAGGGGGGCGCGCACAGCTACATCGCCAACGGCAGGATGATCGGCGGCTTCGCGCTGGTTGCTTATCCGGCGACTTACGGTAATTCGGGAATCATGACCTTCATTGTCAACAACGACGGCATGGTGTACGAGAAGGACCTCGGTCCGAACACCATCGCGCTGGCGAAGGCGATGAAGACCTACAATCCGGACTCGACCTGGAAGGCGGTCAAGTAGGGTGATCGTCGCCCCGGCGAAGCCTGCCCCGGAGTGTTTGAGTCCGGGGGCCGGGGCTGAATGTCGACCTTCGTATCGACGCTGACTTGGATCTCGGCGTGCGCCGGGATGACAGTCCAACTCAGAACGGAATATCGTCGTCGAGGTCGTCGACGTTCTTTTTCGCCGGCGCTCCACCACCACCCTTGGCAGCACCGGCTGAAGCGCGCTCACGTGTGGGAGCATCGCCGGCACTCGAGGGAGCACCGCCGCCTTCGCGGTTACCGAGCATCTGCATGCGGTCGGCCACGATCTCGGTGGTGTAGCGGTCCTGACCTTCCTTGTCCTGCCACTTGCGCGTCTGCAGCCGACCTTCGACGTAGATCTGGCGGCCTTTTTTGAGATACTCGCCGGCGATCTCCGCCTGCCGGCCATAGAACACGATGTTGTGCCACTCGGTGCGCTCCTGCTTCTCGCCGTTCTTGTCCTTCCACGTGTCGGTCGTCGCCAGGCGGATGTTGGTCACTGCGTCGCCACTGGTGGTGTAGCGCGTTTCCGGATCGCGGCCCAGATTGCCGACGAGAATGACCTTATTGACGGATGCCATGGGAAGTCTCGATTACCGTGTTTGAGCGCATTGTAGGGTTTCTCGTCGCCCGGACGAAATCGACCGTTCGGACGATGCGGCGCCGGAGCGCGGAGCGAAGAGCCCTTAGAATGAGGCGGCCAAAAGGAGTATATTAACAGGTTACCCTTCATCGCCATGAAGCATGGAATACATCCGCATCCGCGGGGCGCGTACCCATAATCTCAAGAACATCAATCTCGATCTGCCGCGCCAACGGCTGATCGTCATCACCGGGCTCTCCGGCTCCGGCAAGAGCTCGCTGGCGTTCGACACGCTCTACGCCGAGGGACAGCGCCGCTACGTCGAATCCCTGTCGGCGTACGCACGACAATTCCTGCAGCTGATGGAAAAACCCGACGTCGACCTGATCGAAGGATTGTCGCCGGCCATCTCAATCGAGCAGAAGGCGACTTCGCACAACCCCCGCTCGACCGTGGGTACGGTAACGGAGATTCACGATTACCTGCGTCTGCTCTACGCGCGAGTCGGAGAGCCGTATTGCCCGAACCACCCGGAGCAGAAGCTCGAGGCGATGACTATTTCGCAGATGGTCGATGCCGTGCTGACGCTGCCCGAGGAGACGCGGCTCATGGTCCTCGCGCCAGTGATCGTCAACCGCAAGGGCGAGCAGACCGAGCTGTTCGCGGAGCTGCGCGCCAAAGGCTTCGTGCGCGTGCGCATCGACGGCACCGTTCATGAAATCGACGCGGTCCCGCGGCTCACCAAGAATCAGAAGCATACCGTCGAGGTGGTCGTCGACCGGCTGCGGGTCCGCCCCGATCTCAAGCAGCGCCTGGCGGAGTCTTTCGAGACCGCGCTGCGTAACGGAGACGGTCGGGCGATCGCCGTGGAAATGGACTCGGGCACGGAGCATCTGTACTCGGCGCAATTCGCATGTCCCATCTGCAACTATTCTCTGCCCGAGCTCGAGCCGCGGCTGTTTTCCTTCAACAATCCGATGGGTGCGTGTCCGCGTTGCGACGGCCTGGGCACGATTAATTTCTTCGATCCCAAGCGGGTCGTCGCTTTCCCGCAGCTTTCGCTCGCGTCGGGTGCAATCAAGGGATGGGATCGTCGCAACCAGTTCTACCATCAGATGTTGCAGAGCCTGGCGCGGCACTACAACTTCGATCTCGAGAAAGCCTTCGAAAAGCTGCCGGAGCGCATCCAACAAGCGATTCTTTACGGCAGCGATAGGGAGAAGATCGCATTCCAGTATCTCTCAGAGCGCGGCAAGCCGGTGGTGCGCGAGCACGCCTTCGAAGGCATCATCCCCAACCTCGAGCGACGCTACCGCGAGACCGACTCGGTGATGGTGCGCGAGGAGCTGGCCAAATACTTGAACTCCAAGCCTTGCCCGGAGTGCGACGGCACCAGACTACGCAGCGAAGCGCGCAACGTGAAGGTAGGCGGACGCCCGATCTACGAAGTGAGCAACTGGCCGCTCAAGGAGACCGGCGAGTTCTTCGGCAAGCTCAAGCTGGAAGGGCAGCGCCAGGCCATCGCCGACAAGATCGTGAAAGAGATCCTGAGCCGCTTGCAGTTTCTGAACAACGTGGGATTGGACTATCTCTCGCTTGATCGCTCGGCAGAAACCCTCTCCGGCGGCGAAGCGCAACGCATCCGGCTCGCGTCGCAGATCGGCTCCGGCCTGACAGGTGTGATGTACGTGCTGGACGAACCTTCGATCGGGCTGCACCAACGCGACAACGACCGGCTGCTCGCCACGCTCAAACACCTGCGCGATCTCGGCAACAGCGTGATCGTGGTCGAGCATGATACCGAAGCGATCCTGTCGGCCGACCACGTCGTCGATATGGGACCGGGGGCCGGCGAGCACGGAGGACAGGTCGTTGCGCAGGGTACACCCGACGACATCCGTCATGCGCCACACTCGCTGACGGGTCAGTATCTGGCCGGACACCGCCAGATACCGATTCCGGAGCACCGCCACCGCGCCGATCCCAAGCGCGTGCTGATCATCACCGGAGCCACCGGCAACAATCTGAAGAGCGTGACGCTGCGTCTGCCGGTGGGCGTCTTTGTCTGCGTCACTGGCGTCTCCGGTTCCGGCAAGTCGACGCTGATCAACGACACGCTGTACCAGGCAGTGGCGCGTCATCTTTACGGCAGCACGGCCGAGCCGGCGCCCTATACTGAGTTGCACGGGCTCGAGTTCTACGACAAGGTCATCAGCGTCGATCAGAGCCCGATCGGACGCACGCCGCGATCGAATCCGGCTACCTATACGGGGTTGTTCACACCGATCCGAGAGCTCTTCGCGCAGACCAAGGATGCGCGCGAACGAGGCTACGGACCGGGTCGCTTCTCCTTCAACGTGAAGGGCGGTCGCTGCGAAGCCTGCCAGGGCGACGGCCTAATCAAGGTCGAGATGCACTTTCTGCCGGATGTATACGTACCTTGCGACGTCTGTCACGGTCAGCGGTACAACCGCGAGACTCTGGAAATCCAATACAAGGGCCGGAACATCCACGAGGTTTTGTCGCTCACCGTCGAGCAGGCCTTCGCGTTTTTCGAGCCCGTGCCCGTCGTCGCGCGCAAGCTGCGGACACTGCTCGACGTGGGCTTGGGCTATATCACGCTCGGGCAATCGGCGACGACCCTTTCAGGTGGCGAAGCGCAGCGGGTGAAGCTTGCGCTGGAGTTGTCCAAACGCGACACCGGACGTACCCTGTACATCCTCGATGAGCCGACCACGGGCCTTCACTTTCACGACATCGAAATGCTGCTCACGGTGCTGCATCGGCTGCGCGATCACGGCAACACGGTGATCGTGATCGAGCACAATCTGGACGTCATCAAAACCGCCGACTGGATCATCGATCTCGGGCCCGAAGGAGGAGCCGGCGGAGGACGCGTCATCGCTGAAGGGCCGCCGGACCACGTCGCTGCCAGCGCCGGCAGTTACACCGCGCGGCACTTGAGACCGGTGCTGGAACGGCACGCGGCGAAGTTTGGTGCGCGCGCTGCGCTTGAAGGGGGTCGAAGCTCTCGCGGTAGAAAGCCGCCGGCGGACCTGCTGGGTTGATCCTAGTGTAGTCGCACACACTGGGCCGGAAGTTGTCGAAGATGCCAAGGAGGAAGAATATGAACCGCATCGTCACCAGCATGCTCAGCATCGTTGTCGCAGTGATTCTTGCCGCCACGGCCGAGTTGTGCGCAGCTGCTGGGGAAAAAGCCGCGGGAGAAAAAGCCGCAGGAGAAAAAGCCGCAGGAGAAAAAGCTTGGTCCTATTCGGGCAACAACGGTCCGGTTAAATGGGGGAGCCTCGAAAAAGGCTACGCCGTTTGCAAGACCGGCGAGCAGCAGTCGCCGATCGACATTATCGACGCCAAGGCTAGGAAGGGCGACATAGCGTCGATGCTCTTCAACTACAAGCCCTCGACCCTTCGGATCATCGATAACGGCCACACCATCCAGGTCAATTACGATCCCGGCAGCTATGTCAGCGTGGAAGGCAAGCAGTACAACCTTGTCCAGGTTGAATTTCATCATCCGAGCGAGGAAAAGATCGACGGTAAGGGCCACGAAATGGCGGTACATCTTGTGCACAAGACGACCGACGGCAGGATGGCGGTTGTCGCCGTTTTCTTGGACCCCGGCAAGGAGAATCCGCTGCTCAAGACTCTCTGGGCGAACCTGCCGCAAGCCAAGGATCAAGAACGCGTCGTCGACAACGTGAAGATCAATGCGGTCGAGCTTCTGCCGCAGGACAAGGGCTATTACACCTACGCCGGATCGCTCACTACACCACCCTGCACCGAGGACGTTACATGGTTCGTCCTCAAGACACCGGTTCAGGTCTCCGCAGACCAGATCGCGCGCTTCGCGAGAATCTACCCGATGAACGCGCGGCCGATTCAGCCGTTCAACAGCAGAGACGTGATGGGGACGGTGCGGTAGTACTTGCCGGGTGGCATCGCCGAGCGCATGTAACGCTCGCGCCAGCATCGCCTAGCGCGTGCACTCGGCGGCATGGCGGTCCCGCCAGCAGGTGTTGTGATGACATTCCCGAATCTACGACGCTCTCTGCGAGGAGCGTATACGCTTCTCCGATGCTGTCGTTTTGAATTGACGGCGATACCAGCGCGAGAAACCGCTCGGCGCCGAAAAACCGAGTAAAAGCGAAACGTCGGCAAGCGTGCGGTGCTTGTCTTTGACATACCGCACTGCAAGCTCCCTCCGCACCGAATCGACGATGTCAGAGAAGGTCTGGCCGTTTTCGGCGAGGTGGCGATGGATGGTGCGCCGATTGACGCCCAGATGCTGCGCTGTCACATCGATGGTGCACTGACCCGTGCTCAGCAGCTTCACCACCAGCTCGCGCACCTTTGCACTCATGTCATTGAGATTGCTCGCATAGTTGGCGTCGACCAGCCCCTGGGCGTACTTCGCCATGACCGGGTCCGCGTTGGGGTTTGCAGCCTCGAGCTCCTTTCGAGAGCAAACGATTCCGTTGAAGTCGTGTCCGAATTCGACGATACGGCCGAACACCCGGTCATGCACCGAGCGATCAGCAGGTGCCTCATGAGCAAAGCACACGCGTCTCGGTTTCCACCCTGCGCCCAGCAGCGTCTGCAGCGTTCTGAACACCACCCCTATGGCCAGTTCCGTTGACTGTCGGATGGACCCCGATGCCCCGACGATCAGCTCTTCGCGCAACACGACGACTTCGCCGGCATCTTCGATGGTCAAGAACAGGGATTCATTGAGGCGATTCGCGTAACGGGCCAAGGCCTCCACTGCGAGTCTCAGCGTCGGCTGCTCCCTTATCAACAGCCCGAGCGGCCCGAGATTCGAGAGCCGACGGGTCTCCGCCATCAGCAACCCGAACGCCTCGACGCCGCTTCGCTCGCCCGAGGTCTCCAGCAGCCGTCGCACCGCATCGATGGGGACCTTGAGCTCGGGGTCCCGCAGGCAGCGCTGCGGCAAACCGAATTCCCTCAACTGCCGAAGGGGATCTAGCCCGGCGCCGCGCGCAACCTCGGCGTAATTGGTGAGTGTTGCGCTTCGCGCATGTCCGGACATGACAGGGTGTCCCGAAAAGGTAACTCTATGTCACCAGGGATCAAGCTGCAACTCCATTGACAATTGACAATGCAGCCCATCACGAACGCGCCGAAACTAACCGATTCCCGAGACGAGCACGACCATGGCACTTCCCTACATTGCATACGACCCTGTGGCTGATCGCCCGGCGCCGCGGCGCTACGCATGGTCGGTGTTCGCAATTCTTTTTGCTTTGATGGTCGTCGACTACGTCGATCGCCAGGTTGTCGTTTCCATGTTTCCCCATCTGAAGGCGTATTGGGACCTTTCGGACAGTCAGCTTGGTGGTCTGGTGTCGATCGTATCGATCACAGTGGCGCTGGGTGCGGTTCCGCTCTCGCTGCTCGCCGACCGCTGGAGCCGGGTGAAGAGCATCTTCTTGATGGTGCTGATCTGGAGCCTGGCGTGTATCTCCTGCGCCTTTGCAACGAGCTATTGGCAACTCCTTGGCGCGCGGGGCGTCGTGGGCATGGGAGAGGCAGCGTATGGCACCGTAGGCGCCGCGCTCCTTGCCACCCTCTTTCCGCTGCGCATGCGCAGCACCGTCCTCGGCGGCTTCTTTGCCGCCGCGACGATGGGCTCGGTGCTGGGCGTGATGCTGGGCGGATTCATCGCCGAGCGCTGGGGATGGCAGGCTGGCTTCGGCGCCGTCGGAGTCCCCGGACTGCTGTTGTGCTTCGTGTTTCTGCTGATCGTCCGCGACTACAAGACGGTCGCTCTGCCATCGAGGATGCAACCGGGTCACAAGCCGAAGACCGCGACGCGTACTCGAGGCCGCGGGCGACTGAGGAAGCTAATAACCGCGCTCTCCCCCGTCATCGCCGAGCTGCGTCGTCCGCGTACCGCGCTCCTAGCCTGCATCGGAGCGGGGTTCAATTTGCTCGTAGTCTCCACGACATGGGCTTGGCTCCCGAGCTTCTTCAACCGCTACTATGGTCTCGCGCCGGATCAGGCGGGGGTCAAGACCGCGCTCGTCGTGCTGGCCGGGGGCGTGGGAACGCTGCTGTGGAGCGTGGTCGCCGACCGCTTGATGTCGCGCCTGCCTCGTGCCAGGCTTCAGGTTCCCGCGGTAACGGCGATTCTGACTGCGGTGTTCATGATCACGGCCTTCGCCATCCTGCCGCCCGGCAACGCGCAGTTCGCTCTGATCATCGCCGGATCCCTGATGATGACGGGTAGCGTCGGCACGGTGGACGCGGTCGTCATCGACGTCATGCATCCCAGCGTTCGCGCGACCGCCGCCTCGATTCTTTCGCTCATGCGCAACCTTTTCGGGCTGGCGGCCGGGCCCTTGCTCGCTGGCGCGCTGTCGGATGCCTACGGCTTGCCT
Source organism: Casimicrobiaceae bacterium (assembly GCA_035262745.1). GTDB lineage: Bacteria > Pseudomonadota > Gammaproteobacteria > Burkholderiales > Casimicrobiaceae > PALSA-1003. Next base: position 23,063 of record DATFSE010000086.1, read on the forward strand.
TTCGCGATGTCGGTGATTCCATTGGTCTGCTTCGTCGCCGCCGCGCTGTACATGCTCGCTGCACGAAGCTACGAATCCGACTTGAAGAACGTGGACACCGTTACGCCTGCGCGCGCTGGCGGTCTCGAACCTCAGGCCGCCTGACATGCTGAGCGAAAAATCGGTGAAATCAGGCAACGGCTCATCGAATGCCGCCAAGGCTTCGCGAGCGCGCGTGCACAAAATGCCTGCACGCAAACAGGCGACCGGGAACTGGAATCCCGATTGGGAGCCCTTCGCCAAACTCGATCCCGCGTGGACCGAAAAGGTGATCGCGATGGCCATCGCGCCCGCGGTCACAGGTGCGCTGGACGCCAAGACGCTTGAGCTGGTGGGCATCGCACTCGATGTCTCCTGCACGAACATGTACGCCCCGGGGGTCCGCCGCCACATCCGGCGTGCGCTCAAGGCGGGCGCAACCAAGGAAGAGATCACTGCGGTGTTGCAGCTCGCGAGCCTGCAGGGGTTGCACAGCATGTGCCTTGGCGGACCGATTCTGCTCGAAGAGATTCAGGCTTACGCGCAGCGCAAAGGCTGATTTTGCCGAATTCGGAATGTGAACGATGCGGTGGGCAATGTCCCCAGAAGAAAAGTCAATGTCACCTGAGATCAAGTATCTGAATCCACTGTCCGCCACAATGATCCCGAATACATGAGGCGAGCAACACTGAAACTTATCGCAACCCTGACTCGAAAGGAAACCCCATGAACTTCCTCGACGGATCCCTGTTCCCCGAAAACCAGGAAAAGCTGGTGATCACCTGCGCGCCCTACGGCCCGGAGTGGATGCCTTCCGACTTCCCGGAAGACATCGCCGTGACCATGGAAGAGCAAGTGCAGAAGGCGGTCGACTGCTACAACGCCGGCGCCACCGTGCTGCACGTGCATGTGCGCGAGCTTGACGGCAAGGGATCCAAGCGCCTGTCGAAGTTCAATGAGCTACTGGCTGGTCTGCGCGTCGCGGTGCCCGACATGATCCTTCAGGTCGGCGGCTCGATCTCCTTCGCCCCCGAGGGCGAGGGTGCCGACGCCAAGTGGCTTTCTGACGACACGCGCCACGCGCTTGCCGAGTTGACGCCGAAGCCGGACCAAGTGACGGTCACCATCAACACGGTTCAGATGAACGTGGTCGAGCAGATGGTGCCCGCTGACATTGCCGGAACCTCCCTAGCTGAGCCCGCGAACTACAGCGCCTACCGCGAGATGATCGTGCCCTCCACCCCGAGCTGGTACGAGGAGCACATCAAGCGTCTCAACGCGGCTGGTATCCAGAGCGCGTTCCAATGCTACAACATCAACAGCTTCGAAACCGTAGAGCGGTTGATGCGCCGCGGCGTTTACAAGGGCCCGCTGGTCCTGAACTGGGTCGCAATCGGCGGCGGCATGGACGCGCCGAACATCTACAACCTCGCCAACTTCGTGCGCGCAATGCCCGATGGTGCGATGGTTACGGTCGAAAGCTCCATGCTCAACGTCCTGCCGATCAACATGATGGGCATGGCGATGGGGCTGCACGTGCGCTGCGGCATCGAGGACAACCTCTGGACGCAGGACCGCAAGGCCAAGATGAGCAGCGTCAAACAGATCGAGCAGCTGGTGCGCATTTCGCGCGAGTTCGGTCGCGAAGTCGCCAACGGCAAGGAGGCCCGCCGAATCTGCCGCATTGGCGAGTTCTACAAGGACGTCGACGAGACGCTGGCGAAGAACGGCTTCGCGCCCAATCGAAAGCCGGGCGTGCGCGGCGCGCCGCTGCGCGTGGCTGCCTAATAGGATTCCGCAAGCAAGGACACAACCATGGCCTACGCAGTTCGCTTTCATAAACCCGGCGGTCCCGAGGTCCTTCAGCTCGAAGAGACAGCGGTTGGCAGTCCCGGTCCGGGGCAGGCGCGGATTCGCCACGTAGCTGTGGGTCTCAACTTCGCCGACACCTACTTCCGCACCGGCTTCTATCCCGTGCCTCTGCCCAACGGCATGGGCGTCGAGGCAGCCGGAGTGGTCGAGGCAGTCGGCGAAGGCGTCAGCAACGTCGCGCCCGGCGACCGGGTGACGTATACCGGATTCATCAACACGCTGGGCGCCTACAGCACTGAGCGCCTCATCCCGGCCGCGCCGCTGATCAACCTGCCAGAAGGAATCAGTTGCGAGACCGCCGCCGCGATGACCATGCGAGGGTTCACGTCTTCGTACCTGATGAGGCGCATCTGGCCGCTGAAGGCCGGCGACTCGATCCTGCTGCATGCAGCCGCCGGCGGCGTGGGCTTGATCGTTTCGCAGTGGGCGAAGCTTCTAGGCCTTACGGTCATCGGTACGGTCTCGACCGAAGCCAAGGCTGAGGTTGCGCGTGCCCACGGCTGCGACCACGTGATTCTGTACAAGACGGAGGACGTGGCTAAGCGCGTGCGGGAAATCACCGGCGGCGTCGGTGTGAACGTGGTTTACGACAGCGTCGGCAAGGATACCTTCGCCGGCTCGATCGACTCGCTCAAGCGGCGGGGACTGCTCGTCTGCGTCGGAACGGCGTCAGGCCCGGTCCCGCCGATAGACGCAACGCAGCTTGCGATCAAGGGTTCGGTTTACGTGACGCGCCCCGCGCTTGCCGACTACATCGCGGATCCGAAGGAAAGGCAGGAGCTGGCTTCGGAGCTTTTCGGGCACGTCGCAGCGGGGAGGATCAAGATCGAGATCAACCAGAAGTACCGTCTGCAGGACGCGGTCCAGGCGCACCGTGATCTCGAGTCGCGCAAGACGACCGGGTCTTCGATCTTCGTCATTTGAGGCAACGGGGCAAGGAGGATTGCAAATGACCTATGTGACTGAAGCGCCCGGCGTAGTCCGCTCCGGCACGCGCGGCTCGACCAAGGTCGAACCGATGACGCGCTCGATCGGTGCTCTGCTCGAGAACGTCAACCTCGGGCACGCTTCGCGCGATGACGCGCTGTTCGCCGAAGTTCGCGCACTGCTGCTCAAATACAAGGTACTTTTTTTGCATGACCAGGACATCACCCGCGCCGAGCACGTCGCGTTCGCTCGCCGCTTCGGAGAGCTCGAGGACCATCCGGTCGTCGGCAGCGACCCTGACCATCCCGGCCTCGTGCGCATCTACAAGGGACCCGACAGCCGCAACGAACAATACGAAAACGCCTGGCATTGCGACACGACCTGGCGCGAATGCCCGCAGTTGGGCGCGGTGCTGCGTTGTACCGAGGCGCCCGCCACCGGCGGCGACATGCTTTGGGCGAACATGGGTGAGGCCTACGAGAGACTGCCCGATTACCTCAAGACACAGATCGCTGACTTGAGGGCCAGGCACAGCATCGAAGCCTCCTTTGGCGCAGCGATGCCGATCGAAAAGCGGCTGGCGCTCAAAGCCCAATACCCGGACGCCGAGCATCCGGTAGTGCGTACGCATCCGGAGACCGGCGAGAAGATTTTGTTCGTGAATGCCTTCACCACGCACTTCACCAACTTCCATACGCCGCAGAACGTGCGCTTCGGACAGGACGCGAATCCTGGCGCTGCGCTTTTGCTCAATTATCTGGTGAGCCAGGCCTACGTTCCCGAGTACCAGGTCCGCTTCCGCTTCCGCAAGAACAGCGTAGCGATATGGGACAACCGGTGCACGCAGCACTACGCGGTGCAGGACTTCTGGCCGGCGGTGCGCAATCTGGAGCGCGCGGGGATCATCGGTGACAAGCCCTATTGACCGTACCGCCTATCGATTCGTTAAACACAGTGGCGCAACGCTCGCCACCCAATTTCAGGAGATCAGAACATGACCGACGCCGTTACCGCAGCAGCCCCCGCGAAAATCAGCAGCCGCGGATCTATGAAGGTCCGCCAGCTCACCTGCACCATCGGTGCGGAGCTCTCGAATGTGAACCTGGGCGTTGCCTCGCGCGATACCGGGCTCGTCGCCGAAATTCGCGCACTGCTGCTCAAGCACAGAGTCCTGTTCTTCCGCGACCAGGACATCACGCGCGCCGAGCACGTCGCATTCGCGCGGCACTTTGGCGAGCTGGAGGATCATCCCGTCGCCGGCAGCGATCCTGAAAACCCGGGGCTGGTCCGCATCTACAAGTCGCCGGACGCCCCCGTTGACCGCTATGAAAACGCCTGGCACACCGATGCAACATGGCGCGAAAAGCCGCCATTCGGGTGTGTACTGCGCTGCGTCGAGTGCCCCCCGGTCGGCGGCGACACGATGTGGGCCAACATGGCCGTGGCGTACGAGCGGCTGCCCGAGCATATCAAGGAGCAGATCGCCGGCTTGCGCGCGCGGCACAGCATCGAGGCGTCCTTCGGCGCAGCGATGCCGATCGAGAAGCGCCTGGCGCTCAAGGCGCAGTATCCGGATGCAGAACACCCTGTGGTGCGAACGCATCCCGAGACGGGCGAGAAGATCCTGTTCGTCAACGCCTTCACCACACACTTCACCAACTTCCATACGCCGGAGAACGTGCGTTTCGGACAGGACGCGAATCCGGGCGCCTCACTGCTGCTGAACTACCTGGTCAGCCAGGCTTTCATCCCGGAATACCAGGTGCGCTGGAGCTGGCAGCCCAACAGCATGGCCATGTGGGACAACCGGTCCACGCAGCACTACGCGGTAATGGATTATCCGCCGTGCCATCGCAAGATGGAGCGCGCGGGGATCATCGGCGACAAGCCGTTCTGATCAGGCGCCCAAGGAATCCACGATGACAGCCTTCGTGCCGGTCGCAACACTTGATCAGCTTCCGTCAGGCAGGAGCAGGATGGTGTTCGTGCAGGGGAAGGTGTACGCGCTGTTCAACGTCGGCGGCGAGGTCTACGCGCTCGACGATGCGTGTCCGCATCAGGGTTCCTCGCTCGGAGCTGGAAAGTTCGACGGCGCGATAGTGACTTGCCGCGCGCACGGCATGCGCTTCGATGTGAGGACCGGCCGCATGCCCGGCGTCGACGGACTTTGCGCGACCGTGTGTCCGGTGCAGGTCGTCGATGGCCAAATCACGATCGGAATCGATCCGAATTCCTGCTCGCACTGAACTGGAGAGAAGCAATGTACCGCCACCTGATGGTTCCTCTCGATGACTCGGCGCTGTCTGCCGAGACCGTCAATCAAGCCGTGCAGCTCGCTCGCACGCTGAATGCGAAGGTAACGTTTTTCCATGCGCAGTCGGACTACGGTGCGTCCAGCGTCGGCGCGCTCGAACGGGTGATGTCGCCCGCGGCGTTCAACGAGAACATGGCGGGCGAGGCCCGGGCGATTCTGGCCAAAGCCGAAGTCGTCGCGCGTGCCGTCGGTGTCGCCTACGATTCCGCCGTTACGACCAGCGATCGTCCGCACGAAGCGATCCTGAGAACGGCGGAGGCCCGTGGCTGCGATTTGATCTTCATGGCATCGCACGGCAGGCGCGGCGTCAAGGGGTTGATGCTCGGATCGGAGACGCAGAAGGTGCTTCAGCACACCACGATTCCGGTGTTGGT
>DATFSE010000087.1:0-45207 GCA_035262745.1 Casimicrobiaceae bacterium
TCTCGCGCGTCAAGATCATGGCCGGGCTGAACATCGCCGAGAAGCGCCTGCCGCAGGACGGTCGCATCCGGCTCAAGGCGGCGGGGAAAGACATCGACATCCGCGTCTCGGTCATCCCGACCGCTTTCGGTGAGCGCGTGGTGTTACGCCTGCTCGACCGCTCCGCCGCGCTCCTCGGCATGGAGGAACTCGGCCTCAGCGGGCGCAACCTGGCGTTAGTCACGCGCCTCATCCGCCAGAGCCACGGGATCATTCTGGTGACCGGGCCCACGGGCTCGGGGAAGACGACGACGCTCTACGCGGCTCTGAGTCAGATCAACACCAGCGATAAGAATATCATCACCATCGAAGACCCTATCGAGTATCAACTCCGCGGCATCGGCCAGATGCAGGTGAACCCCAAGATCGACCTGACCTTCGCCGCGGGGCTGCGCTCGATCCTGCGGCAGGACCCGGACGTGATCATGATCGGCGAGATACGTGATCTGGAAACCGCGCAGATAGCCGTACAGTCCGCGCTGACCGGACACCTTGTTCTGTCGACGGTGCATACCAATGACGCGCCAAGCACGGTCAACCGCCTGCTCGACATGGGCGTTGAGGATTACCTGCTCACGTCCACGGTGATCGGGATTCTGGCGCAGCGCCTGGTGCGCACGCTGTGCCCGAAATGCAGAGAGGAGTACACGGCGCTGCCCGAGCTGGTCGAAGAGCTGGGCTTGCGCAAGTTCAGCCGCGAGCGCGAGATCAGGCTCTACCACGCCAAGGGCTGCAAGGAATGCGCGCAGACCGGTTTTCTCGGACGGATCAGCATCATGGAAATGCTTCCAATGACCGATCCGCTTAGGACGCTCATCATGCGCCACGCGACGTCGACGGAGCTTCGCGCCGAGGCGATCAAAGGCGGCATGGTGACCATGTACGAGGATGGCATGCGCAAATCGCTCGCCGGCGTGACCACCTTCGAGGAAGTCCTGCGCGTCACGCGCGAGGATTAGCGAACATCATGGCGCTTTATCGCTACCGGGCCGTCAACGCGGCCGGAGACGTCGCTGCCGGCGAGCTCGAGGCGGCAAACGAATCCGAGATCGTCGACAGGTTGCGCGATCAGGGATTGCTGCCGATGCAGGTCGAAGCGGCCCAGCTCGGGCGCGAGTCCGCAGCCAAGGCTGCAGACTCGCCGCGGAGAGCAGGATTCTTCACCCCGAAAAAGGTCACGCGCGATCATCTGCTCTCGCTCACCCGCGAGCTGGCAACCCTGCTGCGCGCCGGCCTGCCTCTCGATCGTGCGCTGGAGATTCTGATCGGACTTGCGCAGGCGCCGCCCGTTGCGCGTCTTCTGCAAACGATCCGCGACGAAGTTCGCGGCGGCAAGTCGCTGTCGCAGGCGCTCGACGCGCACCGCAATGTGTTCTCGCGCTTCTATGTCAACATCGTTCGCGCCGGCGAGGCCGGCGGCGCGCTCGGCGCCGTGCTCACGCGTCTCGCCGACACCATGGAGCGCAACAAGGATCTGCGCGAAAGCGTGAGAGCCGCGCTCATCTATCCGACGATTCTCATCTGTGTGGCAGCGGTCTCGGTGCTGATCCTGCTGGCGGTCGTGGTTCCGCAGTTTCAGAAAACTTTCGCGCAGGCGGGCAAGGCGCTGCCGCTGCCGACCGAGATCGTGATCATCGCCGGCACCGGCCTGCGCGACTATTGGTGGGTGATGCTCCTGGCGATCGTCGCCATCGTCTGGATCGCCCGCTGGAGATTGAAGTCGCCCGAGGTGCGACTGCGCTGGGACGCGCGCGTACTGCGCATGCCGCTGATCGGCGACCTGATGGCGCGCGTCGAAGTCGCCCGCTTCGCGCGCACCCTGTCGACGCTTCTCGCCAACGGCGTGACGCTGCTCTCCGGGCTTGCCATCGTCAAGGAAACAGTCGGCAACACGGTGATGGCGCAGGCGCTCGACGGCGTCGTGACGCGCCTTCGCGAGGGCAAGGGATTCGGGCGACCGCTCGCCGAGACGGGGCTGTACCCGAAGCTTGCGACGCAGATGATCCTCGTGGGAGAGGAGTCGGGCCGGCTGGAAGAGATGCTCAACCGGGTTGCCGATGTATACGACAGGGAAGTGCAGATCGCGATCAAGCGATTCCTGGCGGTGCTCGAGCCCGCGCTCATTCTGGGCCTCGCTGTGCTGATCGGCGGCATCGTGTTCTCGATCCTGCTCGGTGTAATGGGCATGAGCGAACTTGTCGGCTAGGAGCCGGCTCTAACCGGCTCGCGAAGCCGGTGAAAGGAAAGAGGGGGAGCAACCATGCAATTTGCAGCACGCCGCCAACGCGGCATGACGCTCATCGAGATCCTCGTGGTGCTGGTGTTGATCGGCGTCGTGATGGGCGTGGTCGCTGGAAATTTCATCGGCCGCGGCGAGGAGGCCAAGCGCAAGGCCGCGAAGATCGAGATCGAGCAGATCGGACAGACACTCGATCTGTACAAGCTCGAGACCGGACGCTATCCGACCACACAGGAAGGACTGCAGGCGCTCATCACTGCCCCTGCAGGCGTCAACAACTGGAATGGCCCGTACTGGAAGAAATCGATCGTTCCCAAGGATCCGTGGGGCAACGAATACAAGTACGCCTCGCCCGGCCAGCACGGTGCCTATGACATCTATTCTTACGGCGCCGACGGCAAGGAAGGCGGCGACGGCCCCAACAAGGACATCACGAGTTGGGAATGATGTCCGCACAAAATTCCGTGAGTCGCTCGCGCGGCGTAACGCTGCTCGAGTTACTCGTCGTGCTTACGCTGATGGCGTTCATCGTCGCCATCGTGCTCCCGACGCTGGGTGGCGGTGTGTCCTCTACTGCGCTCAAGAGCGCCGCCCGGGAAGTGGCCGCCGGGCTGCGCTACGCGCGCGGGCAGGCGATCGCGCAGCGCACCGAGGCATTGCTGGTGCTCGATGTTGCAGCGCGTAACTTCACCTTGCCGCCGGACACGCAGCTGCACCAGCTGCCTGAGCGCCTGGATCTCAAGCTGTACACGGCGCAAAGCGACTTGGTGAGTGACAACGTCGGCGCGATTCGGTTTTTTCCTGACGGCGGATCGACCGGCGGACGCATCACGCTTGGTTCCGGCGATCGCAAATACAACGTCGACGTCGACTGGTTGACCGGTCGTGTGACCATTCTCGATGGTTCCGGTGCCTAAAGTGTTGGCGACGCGATTTCAAGCCGGTTCGTCATTCCCGCCTCCGATTCAAGAATTCGGGGAGAGGCTCCAGCGGGAATCCAGAGTCGTTCAGCCAGAGCCACTGAGTCCCCGCCTTCGCGGGGACGGCTGTGCGCGTCTTTGGACGCGCGCAGCTGGCTTCTCGCTGCTCGAAGTGCTTGCGGCGTTCGTCATCCTGGCGCTTGTCGGCACGGCGCTGTTCCGACTCTTCTCCGGCGCGCTCGGCAACGCTTCGCTCTCTGAGGAATACAGCCGCGCAACGCTTTTTGCGGAGAGCCGTCTTGCCGCCCCGGGTGTGGAAGCGCCGCTCAAGGAGGGAGTGCAGCAGGGCGCGTCCGAGGACGGCTACTATAGGTGGACATTGACGGTCGCGCCCTATTCCCCGCCCGGAACGACGCCCGACATGGAAGGTGCCGCGGCGGCGATGGCGTCGCGTCTGTGGCGGGTCGCGGTCAGCGTGCGCTGGCCCGGGGTGGCGGGCAGCGAGCGCTCAGTCGAGCTCGCGACGGTGCGCCTGGCGGTGAAAGAGCTTACTCCGTGAAGCTTCACGGGCAAGGGTTTACGCTCCTCGAGCTGACCGTCGCGCTACTGCTGCTCGCGCTGATGTCGTCGGTCCTCTACGGCACGCTGAATCTGTCGGCGAACAGTTGGGACCGCGGCGACGCCAAGACAACGCAGGTCGGCGATATGCGGCTTACCGAGGAGTTCCTGCGTCAGGCCCTCACCGCGCAGCTTCCCTTGCGCCTGCACAAGGTGCTGGAGCAGCCTCTTTATTTCCAAGGCAAGAGCGATTCTCTCGCCTTCGCTGCGGCAATGCCGGGACGCGTCGGCGGAGGCACGTATTACTTCCGTCTGGCGCTCTCACCATCCGGCGATACTTCTCAGCTGACGCTTGCTCGCGCCATTCCGGATTACGCTGCGACGGCGTTGCCCGATTTCAGCGGCGCCGAGCGCTCAGTTCTGGCGGATCGCGTCGCGGAAATACGGTTGGGTTATTTCGGCCGCGATCCCGACTCGAGCGACGCGAACATCCCTACCTGGCGCGACCACTGGGACGATCCACAGATTCTGCCGCTGCTGATCAGAATCGATGTAACACCGGCGGCGGGTCCGCCATGGCCGCAGCTCGTCGTCGAGCCCAGGATCGCGCCCGAAGCAGGCTGCAGAGCGTGGGACTTCAACCGCAATCGCTGCGTCGGAACATGAGCTCCAAACCGCACATGCGCGGCATCGCGCTCGTCCTCGTGCTCTGGATCACCGTGCTGCTCACAGTGATCGCCGGTAGCTTCGCCTATGGCATGCGCAACGAAGCGCTAGCGGCCCGCAACACTCTGTCGACCGCACAAGCACGCTGGGTTGCCGACGGCGCCGTCAACCGCACAGCTTTCGAGCTGATGCGTCCCAAGGTAAGCCCCGACGTCTGGGCACCGGACGGGAGCGTGCACGTTTGGGACGAGGAGGGTGCCCGCATCGCGGTCGTCGCGATTGACGAATCCGGGAAGATCGATTTGAACCAGGCGCCCGATAATTTGCTCAAGGGATTGCTTCAGGCCGCGGGCGGACTCGATGCCGACTCGGCGGATCGTTTGGTCGACGTGATCGGCGACTGGAAGGACGCCGACGACCTTCGTCGGCCGAACGGCGCCGAGGCACCTGAATATCAGGCGGCCGGCCTTCCCTATAAACCGTCGAATGCTCCGTTCGAAGCCGTGCCGGAGCTGCAGCGCGTGCTGGGCATGACGCCCGCGCTTTACGCAAAACTCGCCGACAGTCTCACCGTCCACAGTCGCATGGCGGGTGTGAATCCGGTTTACGCATCACGTACCGTCCTGATGTCGTTGCCCGGCGCGACCGCCGAGATGGTTGACACGTACATCGCGCAGCGGCGTGACGCGCTGGCAGCGAAACTGCCACCGCCACCGTTTCCTTTGACGGGGGGCATCGCCAACGTGGTCAATGTCTGGCGTATTCACGTCGAAGCGACCATGAGCGATGGAGTGACCTTTGTGCGCGAAGCCGTCGTGCGTGCGGGGACGGATCGCAGGAGGCTCCTGGTCATACTCGAATGGCAGGAAGGCGCTCGCATTCTCACTGCCGCCGCGGCTCAACAAGGCACTGCAGACGATGGAACTCGCGCTCGATAAGCTTCGCGCACGCGTGCGCGATGCTGCCTACCGTGCCGGCCTGCCGCGATTCTTGCGGTGGTGGACTTCCGAGCTCGCGCCGCTGGTTCCCGCCGCGCCGCGCAGCGAAATCCAGCGCCGGCGCACGCGGCCGATTCTCGAATTCGCCGAGGGGCAGGCCATTCTCTGGCGCCCCGAGCTGGCCGATGACGCCATCAGGCTTGCCGAAGTCGCTCGCATCCCGCTGTCTGGCGACGCTGCCCAGGTCGCCAGCGCCGGGCGCGCGGCGATCTCCGAGCTGGCATCCGCTGCCAAGGGCATGTCCGGTCCGCCGCGCATCGCCGTCGCGCTGGCGCCTCGCCAGGTGTTGCGCAAGGAGATCGTTCTCCCCGCCGCCGTCGAGGAGAACCTTCATCGCACGCTTGCGTACGATCTCGACCGTCACACTCCGTTTCGGCCGGAGCAACTCTACTTCGACGCGACTGTCGTCGCTCGGGATCTGGCCAAGCGCACGATTCGCGTCCAGTGGGTTGCCGCTCTGCGTAACGTCGTCGACGCAGCGCGCAAGCAAGCCGAGGACTGGGGCGCGAGCGTGGTTGCCGTCGTGCCCGGGCCGGCGGCCATAGGCCGACTGCGGCTCAATCTGCTTCCGGAGAGCGAGCGACCGCCGCTCATGCTGTGGCGACGCTGGCAGGTGTGGGCACCCGTCGCGCTGGTGGCGGTGATCGCGCTTGCGGTGGTGCTCGTGCCTCTCGTGCAGAAGCGTGAATACACGATCGCGTTGATGCGCCAGACAGGCGAAGCGAAGGACCAGGCCGAGACCGCGGACGCGCTCCGCCGCGATTTCGAACGCCAGCAAAACGACTACAACTACGTGCTCGCGAAAAAATACTCCTGGCCTGGCACCGTTCAGATTCTCGATAACGTGACGCGCGTGCTGCCCGACGATACGTGGATCACACAATTCGAGATGAAGACCACGACCAAGGGCAAGGACGTCCAGCGCGAGGTGTTCCTGCGCGGCGAGTCGGCGAATGGCGGAAAGCTGATCAGCGTGCTTGAAGACTCGAGGCTCGTCGATCAAGTCGTGCTGCGCTCGCCAACCACCAAACTGCAGCCGGGTCCCGGCGAGGTGTTCGATCTGGGTGGCGTACTGCGCGGCCTGACGCCTCCGCAACCTTCGGACGCAGCCGCGCCGGTTGCGCCCTCGCCGGCAACCACCGCCCCGCCGCCAAGCCCGGCGCCCCCCGCAACCGTGAAGGCACCTGCCTCCGAAAGCCAGCCAGCACCACCACCCGCGCCGGCGAATCCGGCGCCCACATCGCCACCGCCTGTGGGAACCGAGCCCGCGCCGCCACCCGCCGCTGCGCCGCCACCTGCCGCTGCGCCGCCACCCGCCGCTGCGCCGCCACCCGCCACGTACGGGCCAGCCGCCGCACCGCCGGCCACGCCGCCCCCCGACGTTGCGGCCCCGACCGATCAGCCCGCAGCATGGACGCAACGCCGCCCGCGTGGCGGAGGCGGCTCAAGGCGCTCCGCTAATGGCGGCACCGCGGGAGCCGGTGCCGGGAGCACGCCGTAATGGCAACGCTCGCTCGACCCCTCACGCCTCGACAGAGCCGAGCTTTGGCGATCGGACTGCTGTTCGTGATGGTTTTCCTAGCGCTCGCGCTGCTCCTCGCGCCTTTCCTGTTCCTGCATCGACATTACGACCTCGCCATCGATTCGGCGCTCGATCGTCTGGAACGTTACCGGCGCGTCTCGGCTCAGGCGCCCGAGTACCAGAAAGCATTCGAAGCCTTGCGCGCCAAGAACGGACGGCGCTTTTATCTGAGGAACACGGCAGCCAACCTTGCCGGTGCCGAATTGCAGGACCTGGTGCGCGCAGCCGTGGAAAACAACGGCGGACGAATCACGACCATCCAGATCGCAACGCCGCGTGACGATGGCCGCTTTCGCCAGATCGGCGTCAACCTGCAGCTATTCGCGACTACGCCGAACCTGCAGAAGATCCTCTACGCGATCGAGACGCAGCAGCCCTATCTCGTGGTCGAAAACCTGACAGTACGCCCGCTTAACGCGTTCCGCGGCTTCAGGCCGGCGCCGGGCGCGGAGCCCGAGGTCAGCGTTCTCTTAGATGTGACCGGCTTCGCCCTGGCCGAAGGAGAAAAGAAATGAATGCAGATGCTCCACGCTGGCGGGGCGCACTGTGGTGGGTCATCCCGGCGCTCGCTCTCCTATTGTTGCTGGCCTTGGAGACGGATTGGGGGCGCCACTTGCATCGCCTGCCGGGACCTCCGCCCACTGTTGAACCCAAACCGGTTTCAACGGCGCTGCTTCCGGAGTACCAGATTCAGGGTGGACTACCCGGCCACGCCGAGACGGTGAACCGTACCCTGTTCAACCCCACGCGGCGCCCGGCACCGGTGGTTGCGGGAGACGGAGGCCCCCACCAGATGCAGCGCGGCCAATTTGTGCTGACCGGAACGGCGGTCGCCGGCGACCGCCACATCGCTTTTCTCAAGGAGGTCTCAGGAGGCAAGTCGCGATCTGTCCGCCAGGGGGAGCAAATCAACGGGCTGCTGGTAGCCGATGTTCGTGCCGATCGTGTGAAGCTGGCATTGGGCGACGAATCCGAGGAATTGGTCCTCAAGGTTGCGGTCGGTCCGAAGACGACCATCCAGCCACCCACGGTGCCACCTGCCGGGGGAGCACCGCCGGGCGCTCCCGGCGCGGCTCCCGCGCCAGCTCCCGCTGCGGTTCCGGCGGCAGCGCCTGCGCCACAGGTACCCGAGCAGCAACAGCGGAGGCGGGCCGCTGCCGCGGCTGCCGCAGCGGCAGCGGCCGGCAACCAACCCGCCACCGCCACGGGGACCAGCCCTGCCTCCAACCCCGCTGCACCCGGAGCGGCTGGAGCGTCGGCAGGCCAGCCAGCGTCGGCGGACCCAGCGTGGAACGACGTCTACGAGCGCATGCGGCAGCGAAACTCGCAGAAAGCCAAATAAATGCCGGCGGATGGCCTCAACTGCGATAATCGCGCGCTAACTTGGACCGGCGCGCCGGGGAAAACAAGAATGTCGAAGCACCGTAAGCAGAATTTCGCATGGCTTGTTTGCATGGCAGCCACGCTATGGCTCGTCGGCTGTGCATCGCAACCGCCCGATCCCGGGGCGCCGCCGTGGGGAAAACCGAAGACGGCACAGGATTCGACGTCGACGACTCAGCCGACGGTCGAAGCGGAACAGCCGCGTCTGTACAAAGGGACGGGACAGTTGATCAAAGGCCAGCTGCCCGGAGGAGGACTTCCGGGGCCGCCGCCCGGAGCGGTCGCTGCGGGACCGGCCGTAACGCTTAATTTCGAGGCCGCGGATCTGCGCGACGTGGTGCGCAACATCCTCACCGACATTCTCAATCAGTCATACACCATCGATCCTCAAGTCGGAGGCACGGTCACCATTCGCACGACTTCCGGTATCCCTCGCGAAGCCTTGCCCGCCGCGCTGGAAATGCTCCTGCGGATGAACGGTGCCGCCATGGTGAACGAGGGCGGGATTTGGAAGATCCTGCCGGCGGCCAGTGCCGTGCGCGGGAACCTCACGCCGCAGCTCGGCAACTCCGCGCGGGCCCTGCCGCCTGGATTCAGCGTGCAGATCGTGCCGTTGCACTACATGGGCGTGCGGCAGATGGCGGCAGTCCTCGAGCCATTCGTCAAGGACCAGACGACCGTGCGAGTCGACGAGCTGCGAAATCTGATGATCCTCTCCGGAACAGAGCTCGAGCTTAAGCATCTGCTCGAGACCATCGACATGTTCGACGTGAACTGGATCGCCGGTATGTCGGTGGGCCTGTTCACGCTGCAGAGCGCCGATGTGAAGACCGTCATGGGCGAGCTGGACAAGGCGATGGGGCCCCCGGACAAAAGCCCGCTTGCAGGCATCCTCCGCATCATCCCGATCGAGCGCATGAATGCGCTGTTGATTGTCACGCCTCAGCCTGAGTATCTGGACGAAGCCAAGAAGTGGATCGAGCGACTCGACAAGGGCGGCGAGGGCTCGGGTGTCCGCTTTTACGTCTACCAGGTACAGAACAGCCGAGCCGAGCGCATCGGTCCGTTGCTTCAGCAGGCGTTCACCGGGCGGGCTCCGCAGCAGCAGGCCGCCGCGCCAACGCTGGCGCCAGGGACTCCCGCCGGGACTATCGTAAATCCGCCGAGCTTCCAGCCACAGACAACCGTTCCCGTTACGCCAACGCCGCAGCAGGTCAATGTTCAGGTGCAGCCGACCGGTGCTGCCGCACAAGCTGCAGCGCAGGCTGTGGCGCGGGCTGTCGGGGGAGGCGAAGGCATCGGCGTGGTACGCAACATTCAGGTGGTCGCCGACAAGGACAACAACACAGTCCTGGTTGTCGCGACGCCGGCCGAGTATTCGATCATCGAAGCAGCACTGAAGAAACTCGACGTTCCGCAGCGGCAGGTGGTCATTGAAGTAACCATCGCCCAGGTCAACCTCACGGACGATCTGCAGTTCGGCGTCGAATGGTTGTTCCGCGGCGGTGCGCCTTCGGGTCGCGGCAGCGGCGGCAATCTCACCCGCACGACGCCGTTCAATCCGCAGCCGGGCTCGACGCAAAGCTCGACATCGACGGCGACCAACGCCGGCTTGGCACTGGCGCAGGGGTTCTTCTACATCATCAACAACGCGGCATTTCCCGGTGGCATACAGGCGGTATTGCACTTGCTCGATCAGTACGGCGATGTCAAGGTGATTTCCAATCCTCACCTCGCTTCGCTCGACAATCAAAAGGCGACGATCAAGGTCGGCGACAGGATTCCCATCTGCCAGCAAAATATCGTGGGCGCGGGAACAGTTGGCACGACGACGAACGTGTTCAGCACGACCTCGCAATACATCGACACTGGCGTGCTGCTGCAGGTAACGCCGCATATCAACGCGGGCGGGCTCGTGGCCCTCGAAGTTCAGGCCGAGGTCAGCGTTGCGGGCGCCACGACGCAGGTGTGCGAGGCGCCGCCGATCAACACGCGCTCGATCCAGACGCTGCTCGCCGTGCCGTCGGGCCAAACCATGGTGATGGGTGGATTGATCCTCGAAGACAAGGAGAACACCTCATCGGGTCTTCCACTGATATCTCGTATACCGATTCTCGGCGGATTGTTCGGGACGCAGGAACTGAAGAACAATCGCACCGAACTCCTGATGTTCATCACGCCGCGAGTTGTGGAAAACGAGACCGACGTGCGGCGGATCATCGACGATCTGCGCCGCAGGATGGAGCAGCTTGACCAGATATTCCCGGCCAAGAAAACTGCTCCGGAAGCCCCTCAAATCAGCAAACCGTCGCCAAATGGCGACGCAGACAATGTTGTACCGGTGCAACAGCCGAGAAAGGGTGAATAAATTGGTAGTGGAGCAATTGACGGTCAAAGGTGCTTTGTCTAGGCTTGGGTCAACGATGGCCGGGCTTCGGCTCAGGGTTGCCGCGTGCGTCGCGCTTGGGATTGCAGTCGCTGGCTGCGCGTCGATGCCTGGCGGTCTATCCAAGGATTCGCCGCCGGAAGTCAAGGCCGCGGTGGTCAGCGAGCGGGCGCAGGCGCGCTGGGACGCGTTGATCAAAGGAGATTTGGACCAGGCTTACACGTACATGAGCGAGGCTTCGCAGCAACAGTACCCGCTCAAGACTTACAAGTCCCGGACCAAGCCGGGGATGTGGAAGGCGGTGAAGATAAATTCGGTCGATTGCGTTGCGGAGATTTGTAATTTAAGCATGACGCTGACGTACGACCACAGATTGATGAAGGGAGTGCAAACGCCTCTCAGCGAATCATGGATCATCGAAAAGGGGACTGCGTGGTACGTCTACCAGCCCTCGGGATGAACGAGATCGTTGCGTGATTCACACAGGAGTGCTGATGTGAGTGTGAAATTGATTGTAAAGGGAAGGGAGCTGTAATAAGATTCGCGTGCTGTAGACTTAAAGTGATCACTTTAAATCTCGAAACAAAGGCAAAGGAGTCGTCAACAACCATGAACACGTTCAAGAGAAAATCGCTGTACGCGGCGCTAGCGGGAGTGGGCGCTCTGGGCGTGACGGGCGCCGCGCAGGCGGTCAACGTCAACCCGGATGGCCTCGGCCAGGCGCTGGTGTATCCGTACTACACGACCCAGGGTCTGGGCACGGGCGGAACAACCGCGCCGTACAACTCGCTGTTGTCGGTCATCAACTCGACCAACAGTGGCAAGGTTGTCAAGGTCCGTTTCCTGGAAGGCAGAGGGTCGAAGGAAGTGCTGGACTTCAACCTCTGGTTGTCGCCGCGTGACGTCTGGACGACGGCGGTTATCCCGTCGGGTTCGGGCGCTGGCATCTTCACGACCGACCTGTCCTGCACGACTCCGCCGGTTTCGAGCAACCCGGCATCGCCGACGAACTTCGTGAACTTCGCGTACGTGGGCGATCCTGAGGATCAAACGCTGGCTCGGACCAAGGAAGGCTACATCGAAATTATCGAAATGGGTAACGTGACCGGTGGCACGCTCACCGCGATCACTCACGCCCAGCCCTCGCCTCCGGGGAAACCACCGGGATGCGGTGGCCTGCCGGTGGGTCTGACGGCTCCGACCGATCTGGTGCCGGGCAACGGCGGTCTGTTCGGCGGCATCTCGCTGGTGAATGTGCTGGCCGGCGGGGACGTGACCGAAGACGCGATCGCGCTGGCGAGCTTCTCGGCGACCACCTTGTGGGCGCCGGCGGGCAGCATCCAGCCCGACCTGTCGCAGGTCAACCCGAAGACCTCGGTCGTGTTCAACAATGTCGAAGTCGTCACCACCGACTGGACAGGATCGAGCAACAGCGTAGACGCGGTCAGCGCGGTGTTCATGCACGACAACATCTACAACGAGTTCGTGCTCGATACCGGAACCAAGTCAGCGACCGACTGGGTCGTGACGATGCCGACCAAGCACTTCTACTACACCAACAACAACGTCACCAAGCTCTTCCAGCGCAACTTCCGCGCGGGCGGTGCTTGCGACGACGTGTTGCTGGTCCAGTTCAACCGCGAAGAACAAACGGTGCTGTCGCAGACGACGTTCTCGCCGCCGCCACCGACGTTCACCGACTCGCTGTGCTGGGAAGCCAACGTCATCATTATCGCGAATACGGACACCACTCCTGGCGTGTTGCTGTCGAAGAACGCCACGCATCTGGTGACCACGTTCTCGAACGGCTGGATCTCGCTCAACTGGTTGCCCGGAACGGTTACCGGAACGACGCACCAGTTGATCGGCGGCCCAACCATCCGCACGAGCACGGCAACCGGTGTTTCCACGACGCAGAATGTGGTGACGTACAGCGGTCTGCCGGTGGTCGGCTTCGCTGCGGAGTTCTTCAACAACGGTACGTTGACCGGGCCGCCGGGACAATTGGGAGTTCAGGCGTTCTACACCGGCAGCTTCGTACACAAGTACACGCGCCTCATCCAGTAACTGGCGTGCAGCACATAGCAATCAAAAGGCGGAACTTCGGTTCCGCCTTTTTCTTTTTGATTCGACGTTCTTGTATTCGCATTGCGGCAGTTGTCGCCGCGCGACGTCACTTGTGGCGATTGTTTGACGCGTTTATCCGACCGGCGGTCGCTCTCGCCCATTGCGACGCGTCGACGCGGAATGATATGATGCGCGGTCTTTTCGACATCCGTGGCGCGGAACTTGCGTCGATCGTTTCCTTACTGGCGTTCCGCCGCCTTGCAGGGAGTTCACCATGATACGTTTCCCGCTTGACCGAACCTTGGCCAAATTTGCTGCGCTCGCAGGCATCACGCTGGCATTTTCGTTTTCGGTTGCATCGACGATAGCGGCTACGCTGTCGCTCACATACCCGGACGGCTGCACGCTCACCGGCACTGCACCGGCTCTTACATTGACCTGTTCGACCACTCCGCCGCCACCCGGTGCACCGAGCGGCTGCTCTCTGCAGGCTTCGCCCTCATCGCTGCCCGCCGGCGGCGGCAACGTGACCGTAACCGCAGTGTGCACAGGCGGAGCGCTGCCGATTACGCACACGCTGCATGGCGGACCTTTCGAGGGCCTCGTGCTCAGTCAGACCACGACTTCCAGCGTGTCGAGTTCTGCTACGGCCGTAACTGCATCGGTAACCGTCACCGACCATGCAACCAACAGCGCAGGCTTTGCGACTCCAGACCCATCGGCTGGGATCACCGTGGCATCCAGCGGCGGTCTCGCCAACTGTACCAATCAAGGGTTCTCGGTGATCCCTGTCAATGGGATCAACGCGCCTTGGTCAACTGGCGGGACATGGCAGTCAACTCAGAGCGGCAGCTTCGGCGACAAGGTCGTGTGGCTGTTCACGATTACGCCTCCGGTAGGCACGTCGCCCAGTGCTACCATGGGCCGCTTCGCGATTTCCGAGTTCGCTGGTCCGATCACAGCACGTCAGCTGACCATCTCGACCACGCCGTGCGACTTCCGCGCACGTGATTATCAAGGCGTCAAAGGACCGATCGGCGTGAGCAACGGAACGACAGCTTCGGTCATCTACGGCGTGTGCACGCCGACTTTCTTCGGCGGCAACGCGTGCATGACCGCTGGGACGACCTACTACGTGAGCGCGCGCAATTGGCAGCTCGATCCTGCGCCGCAAACGTCCTGCGGGCAAAGCACGTGCAATGCCATCATGAACGCTCAGCCGGCATCGCCGTAATCGACCGCTGACCAAAGCTCGCAACAATCTCGCGCCCCGCTCCGGCGGGGCGCTTTGTTTATTCTTAAGGCACGTGGTCATGAAGCGACTCACCGCTTTCATCGAGGCATCCTTCCAGGCGCTCTTATTTGCGCTCGCTATTTCAACCTTTTCGACCGTGCAGGCGCAGTCCGTACCCGACCCCGACGAAGTGCTAGTCGAGAACCGCTGGACCAAGATCACCCGCGCCGAATACGAGGCGGAGCTTCTGCGTCTACCCGCCGATGTCCGCGGCGGCTTCGGAGTCAGTGCCAAGCGCGTGACCGAGCTGCTCACCCGCCTGCTGGTGACCAAGACACTGGCGATCCAGGCACGCGCAGGCGATCTCTACAAAGACCCCGAAGCGCAACGCCGGCGGGCGCTGGAAATCGACCGGGTCGATGCCGGCGTGCTGATCGCCAAAATCGAAGACAACGCGGGCAAGGAATTCGACACGCGCAAACAACAGTTCGAAGCTCGGGCACGAGAGCTCTATCTTGCGGCGCGCGAAAGCAAGTATCGCGTCCCCGAGCAGGTCGCCGCCTCGCATATCCTGTTCGACACCAAGAAGCGGTCGAAGGAGGATGCGCTCAAGCTTGCGGAGGAGACACGCGCCAAGATCATGGCTGGCGCCGACTTCAACGAGCTCGCGCGTCAGGTCTCCGATGACCCCTCCGCCGCACGCAACGCAGGGCACATCGATTATTTCGACAGGAAGCAGATGGACGCGGCTTTTGCCGACGCCGCCTTCGCGCTCAAGAACGTGGGCGATGTAAGCGAGCCGGTCCTGTCGAGCTTCGGCTACCACCTGATCCGCCTCGACGGGCGCAAGCCGGCGCGAGCGAAGAGCTTCGAGGAGGTTAGGGGCGAAATCATGGCGCAGGAGCGTGCCCGGTTCATTACCGAGAAACGCGAGGAAACGCTTGCCACGATTCGCGATGATCCGCTGGCAAGGCTCAACCAGAAGGCGGTCGACGCTCTGGTGGTGAGGGTCGATCCCGAGACCGTCAATAAACCAACCGAGGCGGTGCAGCCCAAGTAGCCGGCCACAGGCGGCGACGAGCCCGTTGTCGCGTCATGAGGCACTGCTTAGGCAACGCTGCTATTCTCTGACGCATGACCTCGGCGCCTTCGCCAAGCCGGCGAACGCGCGGCGTGGCCGGCGCCCCGCCGCCCGGTGCGCGCCAGCGCGCTCTGTTCGCGAATTTTTTCCGCCGCGAGCTCTTCTCGCGCTATCTAGGAACGTTCAGCGGACTGGCGTGGGCTCTGGTGCATCCGCTGGCGCTGCTGGCTGTCTACGCCTTCGTCTTTACCACGGTGTTCCGCGCAGGCGCGATGAATGGCCGCAGCTTCATCGTCTTTGTCGCGGTGGCGTTGTGGCCATGGTTGGCGGCGCAGGAAGCGTTGCAGCGCGGCACCGTCAGCATCGCGGCGTACGCGGGTTTGATCCGCAAAGTCGCTTTTCCGCACGAGATCGCGGTGTACGCGTCGGTTGCCGCGACCTTCGCGCTTCAGTTCGCCGGCTACCTGGTGGTGCTCGCCGCACTGGCCCTGATGGGCGAAGGAGTCCGCCTCGAAGGGCTGCTTCTGGCGATACCGCTGTGGGCCGTTCTCGCCGTCGCCGTGACCGGCCTTGCGCTCGCGCTCGCAGCTCTGCAGGTTTTCATCCGCGACATCGAACACCTGCTCATGCCGGTGCTGATGATTCTCATGTACCTGACGCCGATCCTTTATCCTTTGGCGCTGGTTCCGAAGGGAGTAAGGCCGTGGGTGGCGGCGAATCCCTTCGGTTACCTGGTCGACCGCCTGCGCGATGCGCTGCTCGACGGAAGACTTGCGCTCGAATGGGGTGATGCTGTCGCAGCCGCGGTCGCACTTGGACTCTTCGTCTCGGGACGATGGCTGTTCTTGCGCCTTTCGCCTTATTTCGAGGATTTCGTATAAGCGTGGAAGCGCCGCTGCTCGAGCTCTCCCGGGTCGGAAAGGACTACGCCAAGGTCGACGCCAATGGCGGTCGCTTGCGGCTGGTATGCGATCTTCTGCGCGGCCGCGGTGCTGCGCAGGTGTTTCGCGCGCTCGACGATATCTCGCTCGAGCTCGCGGCGGGCGAGTCACTCGGCATCATCGGCGAGAACGGCGCAGGCAAGTCGACCCTGCTCAAGATCGTAGCCGGTGTGATTACGCCCACTCGCGGCAAGGCCAGCGTGCGGGGGCGAGTCGGCGCGCTGCTCGAACTCGGTTCTGGCTTCCATCCCGATTATTCGGGCCTGGAGAACATCGATCTGGCCGCGTCGCTGCTGGGCCTCGGCGCCGCGGAGATCGCCTCGAGGCGCGAGCAGATCATCGCCTTCGCCGACATCGGGGAGCATATTCGCGACCCCATCAAGCATTACTCGTCGGGCATGGTCATGCGGCTCGGATTCGCGGTGGCCACGGCGCTCGAACCAGACATTCTGATTACCGACGAAGTGCTCGCCGTGGGCGATGAATCCTTCCAGAAAAAATGCGTCGCATGGATCGAAGACTATCTGGTGGACGGTGGCACGCTGCTGTTGTGTTCGCACAGCATGTACCACGTTCAGAAGCTCTGCCGCAGCGCACTCTGGCTCAAGGACGGACGCGCTGTGCAGCATGGGCCCGCCGCCGATGTGAGTCAGGCGTACCTTGCATACCATGAGGAAAAGGCAGCGGGCGGCAAGGAGCCGATCGCGGAGCGAGCGGCGGCGGCGGCCGGTGTCTACGCCATCCAATCGCTCGAGCTCGAGCCGCCTGCGCGGATCGCTTGCGGAGCGTCTCTCACGGTGCGAGGCGAGGTGTTCTCGCCCGACGATCGCGTGCCCGTCGTGCTGCTCGGCGTCGTTCGCGCCGACGGTACGCCCGTATATGGCGTCGCTACGGACATGGACGGCGTGCCGCCAAAGCGTATCGGCGCCAGACGCTTCGCCTTTGCGCTCAACTTCCCGCGATTGCCGCTTCTGCCCGGAAAGTACTTGGCCAGAGCACACGCGCTCGACCCCGAGGGCGTGCGCTTGTTCGACCACGTGGAGCGTTCATTCCTGGTCGAAGGCGAGACGCGCGAGCTTGGCCTTACCCGCATCGAGCATCGGTGGGAGGCTTGAGCGCCGGGACGCGTCGCCCTCGATCGGGTAAAATTCAACGTTTGCGCGGACGCTTTTAACGCGCCCCTTCCGCGCGCTTTCCGCATGGCCTCGGAACTTACCTTTACGGGCGAGCGCTTCCTCCCTGGCTGCGTCGGCGAAATCGCGTACGAGCATTGGCACCGCTACGCCTTCGCGCGACGCTTTTGTGCCGGCCAGCGCGTTCTCGATGCAGCGTGCGGCGAGGGCTACGGAACTTCACTGCTCGCCGCGGTTGCGGAGAGCGCTCTGGGAATCGATATCGACACGGCCACCGTAGGCCACGCGACAGAGCGCTATGGCGAGGGCGAGCGCGTGCGTTTCATCGAGGGTTCATGCACTCGGCTACCGCTTCCCGACGCCTCGTTCGACGTCGTTGTTTCGTTCGAGACGATCGAGCACCTGGAGGCCTCGGACCAGCCGCTCATGCTCGCCGAGTTCCGGCGCGTGCTGAAGGCCGATGGGTTGCTGGTGATATCGTCGCCCAATAAGCGCGTCTATAGCGATGAGCGCGGTTACGTCAACGAATTTCACCGCTGCGAGCTCTACCGCGACGGCTTCGCCGCGCTGCTTGGCGCGGGCTTTCCGGCACAGCAGTGGCACCACCAGCGCTTGGGATTCTGGTCCGGCATCTGGGCAGAGGCCGATGGCGATCGCGCCGAAGCATGGCGTGGCGACTCAAGCACCATCGAGCCTTGCGCAGCGCCCGAAGGCATGTACTTCATCGTTCTTGCTGCTAGCTCGGAGGCCGCGCTCCCTCAGTCCGCTCCCCAGATATCGCTGTTCGCGGACAGCGAGGACAGCGAGTTCAAGCGCACCGAAGCCAACGCGCGCGAGGTGCTCAGGCTGGACGCGCTGCTCTTGGAGACCAACCAGGCGCTGCATCGCCAGGCGGAGCGCACCCAGCAGCTGGCAGCACAGATCGACGAGACCAACCGCACCATGGCCGAGCAATCCGCCAGGCTCAGCGAGCGTGCCCGCGCGATAGCCGCGCTCGAGAAACGCGTCCAGGAGCTCATTGCCACGGTGCGCTCCGAGCAGGCGCGCCTTGAGGCGGCGCTCGCCGCGCAGGAGCGCATCATCGCCTACAGGCAGAGTTTTCGCTGGTGGCTGCGAATGCCCTGGGTCCGCGTAAGGCTGTGGTTTGCCCGCGTCCGCTGATGTCAGCCACGAAGCACCGCGCGATCGACATTGTCGTCCCGATACACAACGCGGCCGATGATCTGAGGCGATGTGTCGACAGCGTTCTCGCCCATACCAGTGGCGATTACCGGCTGCTGCTGATCGACGATGCCTCGACCGAAACGGAAGTCGGCAGGTGCTTGCGCGATATCCAGTCTAAGGCGCTGCCTCATGTCGCCTTGTTCGCCAACGAGACGAACCTGGGCTTCACCCTCACCGCGAACCGCGGCATTCAGGCGGCACGACCAGGTGCTGATGTCGTACTGCTCAATTCCGATACGCGGGTGACGCCGGAGTGGCTCGACGCGCTTGCACGCTGCGCGAGCACGGACCCGACCATCGGCACCATCACGCCTTTCTCCAACAACGCCGAGATCTGTTCCCTTCCGCGCTTTTGCGAAAATAATTCCTGGCCCGAGGGCAGCGACCCCGCGATCATGGCGGGTGCTCTCAAGCTGGCTGCGGCGCCGGCCTACCCCGATTTGCCGACCGGGGTCGGCTTCTGTTTGTACATCCGGCGGGCACTCATCGATGCGATCGGCAGCTTCGATCCGCAATTCGGTATGGGCTACGGAGAGGAGAACGACTTTTGCCTGCGCGCGACGGCGGTCGGATATCGCAATGTGCTGTGCGACGACGCCTTCGTGCTCCACCTGGGCGGCAGCTCGTTCGGCGACAAGCGTCGCGAACTGGCCCAGCGCAACATGCGTATTCTGCTCGAACGCCATCCGCGCTATCTCGATCTCGTACGAGATTTCATCGCCGCCGACCCGCTCAAGCCTCTGCGCGAGTTGGCAGCGGCGCACTACCGCATCCTCACTCTGCGCCTCCCCGGCGTGCTCCACATCGTTCACGGCCATGGCGGCGGAACCGAATACCACGTTCGCGCGCTGACCATGGCATCGCGCGAGGCGTTCCGCCATTACCTGCTGATCGCCGTCGGCCAAGAATGGCAACTCGAAGAGCACGACGATGGTCTGCTGCGCACCTACAATTTTCCGCTTGAGCCCGGAGAGACGCCTAAAGCCCTTCTGGCGGGAATTTGTGGCCGTTTTTCCATCGACCTGATCCATCTGCACAACATCTCGGGCTCCCGTGACGCGCTCATCGAATCGGTCACCGGGATCAGCGTGCCCTACGGCTACACCGTGCACGATCTCAATTTCGCCTGCCCGACGATCACCTTTCTCGACGCGCAGGGCCGCTATTGCGGTGCCGTGACCGAGCGCGCGACCTGCCAAGCCTGCCTTCGCGTTCAGGACGCATTTTCCAACGTCGACATCGGCGAGTGGCGGCGCAAGCACGGCGAGCTGCTGGATCGCGCGTCGTTCGCGATCGCGCCCTCGCAATGGGCTGCACAAGTGCTCCAGCGCTATTTCCCTCGACGCCGCGTCGACGTGGTGGCGCATGGCAGCTCGACGGGCATGGGTCGGCCCGACGCGCAATCCAAGACGGTCGCTTTCGTCGATGACGGCAGGCCGGTAATTGCTGTGCTGGGTGCGATTGGGCCCGACAAGGGGTCGCGCCGGCTCGAACGGCTGGTCGAGCTTACTCGCGACCGCGCATTGGGCCTGCGCTGGGTTCTCATCGGTTACCTCGACACAGGTCGCGCGCCATGGCAGAGCGAAGATGGCGTCTTTACCATGCACGGGCCTTACGATTCGCGCCAGCTGCCTGAGCTTTTCGAGCACTACACCATTCGCCTGGTCGCGTATCCCTCGGTGTGTCCGGAAACGTTCAGCTTCACGCTTTCCGAAACCTGGGCAGCAGGCCGGCCGGCGATCGTGCCGCCGATTGGAGCGCTGGCGGACCGCGTCATCGAAACCGGGGCGGGCTTTGTGCTGACCGATGAGGAGTGGCACTCGGAAGACCGCATGCTCGATCGCATCGTGCAAGTGCTGGCGAGCGAAAATCGCGCGGCTTTCGATGCCGCTGCCGAGTGTGCCCGCGCGGCGCCACTCCCCTCGCTTACGACCATGGCTGAGCGCACCGTAGCGGTCTATCGAGACGCTCTGGGCCTTGCCGGCCCAAGCGAAGCGCTAGATCCGATCTCGGCTCGGCGCTGTCTGCTGGCGCTCGGTTATGTCCCGTGGCGCCTGCCGCAAACTGCAGCTCCAAAGTCCGACGGGCAGATTAATAACGAGGGCGCGGTGGCGCAGTTGGCCAGCGCGGCACTGCGTATCCGGCACACCTTACCCGGCCGTGTCCTCTATCGGCTCGCGCCCAAGGCCCTGGTCGCCGCGCTCAAAGCGCGCTTGCCTTCGTGATCGATCCGGCGTACGGCGAATGGCTCGACCGTGGGCAGGCGCATCAGCGGGCCGGTCTGCCTATCGACGCGATGCTCTGTTTTCGCCAGGCACTCAAGATCAATCGGCACTCGGTTCGAGCGCAATTTCTCCTCGGGAAGGCGTTGCGCGATCTGGGCAGACGCGACGAAGCGCTGGGGGCCTGGCGTGCTGCACTCAGGCTCGAACCGCGCCACGTACCTTCGCTCCTCGCCCTTGGTGATCTCCTTCGCCGATCGGGAGCGGGCTCCGACGCCGCGGAGCAATACCAACAGGTGATTGCAATCAATCCTGCCAACGCTCGCGCGCGCCGGGGCCTCGCTCTGGTCGAGGTCGCTAGCGGTGAGACCAGCGCATGGAGCAACCTTGAAGCGTCGATCAATACGGACGACGATTCCTTCGACGACTGGCAGGAAATTGTGCCGCTGCTGGCCGCTGCTCCCTCGCCTCAGAGCCAGGCAGCGCTCAAGAGGATGGCAGCGCTGTCTAGCGCGCCGCCCATGTTGCTAGCGCTCCTTGCTCAGGATCTCGCCGCGGCACACGACGAGCAGGGAGCCCGCGCGCTGCTCGAGCGAGCCGAGACGCTGCCGCAACCCATCGACGACGTCGAGGCGCTGAGGCGCCTGGCTCTTGTCGCTGGCGCAATCGGTGCATCGTCAGGCTGGGCCGCTCGCTACGCGGCACGCTGCGTCGACGCCTTCGCCAGCGCCGTGCCGCTGCTATGGCCGCGGCGTACCGGTGGAGCGGCCCTGCGCATCGCGTACCTGATCGTGCCGGGCCGACCGCTGAAGATTGGTAGGCTCACCATCGATACGGAAGCGTACATCCGGCACATTATTGCCGCTCATCCGCGGGAGCGATTCGAAGCGGCTATTTTTACCGTGGGCGAGAGCAAGTTGCTTGCCTCTCTCAAGCCACTCCGTTCGGCGCATCTCGGCGGCGCGCCCGACGCAACAGTTTCCCGCTCACTTGCCGAGGAAGACTTCGACTTGATCTGCGATCTCGCCGGAATGGCCATCGCGACCGGACCGCTGCTCGCGGCGCCGCCTGCGCGCAGCGTGTGGACCTACGAGCCGCTGGCCTCGGCCAATGTCGCGCCGCTGATTACCCAGTGGCTTCCTGTTCCCACGGGTGCCGATGTGAATGCGCTTGCCATGCACCGCGCTGCGATGGAGGCCGCGTTCATTGAAGCGTCTGGCGGCGCAGCGCGTGGCGCTGGCGCGAGCCCGTCGGCGACCTCGATGAGCGCGCTGTGGCGCAAGGCGGTCGCCGCGCATCAGGCGGGCGACGTCGAAACCGCGCTGGCTGAATATCAGCGCGTGCTCGTCGAGCAACCGGGATTCGCACCAGCGCATTACCTCTCCGGTTTGCTTCTGCGCGATGGTGGACAGACGAGCGAAGCAGACAAAGCGCTCGCGGAGGCCCTCGCCGCGGCCCCGCGCTATACCGAAGCGCGTGCCGCGCTTGCCAATCTGCGCCGCGAGGCCGGTGCCGCGGAGGATGCCGCGACGCTTTGCCGCGAAGGAATTGCGCTTGGCCTCTCGAGCGCAGCGCTGTGGCACGCGTTGGGGCTGGCTGAGCTCGCACGGCAGCGCTACTCGCTCGCTGTCGATGCTTTTGTCGAGGCGCTTAAACTGGAACCCAACGATGGCCTGACGCACTACAACCACGGCGTTGCGCTGCAGTCGCTGCACAGGCGCGACGAAGCGTTGCGCGCTTACCAGCGGGCTCTAGTCCTTTCACCAGAGATGACAGCCGCTGACTTCAACATCGGGATCGTGTTCCAAGAGCAGGGGCGCACCGATGCCGCCATCGGGGCTTTTGAAAAGGTTCTCGCCAGCGAGCCGCGGCACGTCCTTGCGCACAAAGCGCTGGGCGACACGCTGCTCGCTGCGCGCCGCATCGACGACTGGCTTCGCGTATTCACCCGCTTCGAGGCGAGTTGCCCCAATGCGCTGTCGATGGCGGTGCAGGCGCTCGAGGTGTACCAATACCGCGGCGATTTCGCCGGGTTGGATCGGTATCTGGACCGGCTTCGCCGTGACGACTTCAAGCCAGAGAGCGAGACCGATCTCGCCGACAGCCTAGAGCAGCTGCTCTTCCTCATGTTGTATTTCGATCTGGAGCCCGACGCTCAGCTCGCGTTGTATCGCGGCTACGATGCGGTCGCCAGCCGCGTGTACGGAACTCCCATGCAGCGGCCAGCAGCGCGGCGGCCGGGCCGTATCCGTGTCGGCTACTTGTCCGGCGACCTGCGCAGTCATGTCATGGGCAAGATGATGTGGGAGGCGATCCGCCACCACGATCGCGACCGCTTCGAAATACTCTGCTATTCGCTCGCTGGCCCTGCGGATGAGTGGACAGAGCGCTTTCGCGGTTTCGCCGACCGCTTCGCCGACGTCGCGGACTTGCCGGAGCGCGAGGCGGCGCTACGCATCGCGGAGGACGATCTCGACATCTTGGTCGATCTGTCGACTCACACCAAGAACGCGAGACCCGGAATTCTCGCGCTCAAGCCGGCGCGGGTACAGATCACGCACATAGCCAGTTGCGGGGCTACCGGTCTTGGCGCAGTCGATTTCAAGCTCACCGATGCGTTCTGCGACCTGGAGGAGAACCAGCGCTACCTGATCGAGACACTTCTGCCGATGGCCGGTTGCGTTTATCCCTATCGTCATGTCGAGCCGGCTGCTGAGCATCCGTTTCACCGGCAGGCGCTGAACATTCCCGCCGACGCCGTGGTCATCGGTGCATTCGTGCATCCGCTCAAGCTCTCGCAACGCTGCCTGTCGCTGTGGCGTGAAGTCCTGGAGCGGGTTCCGCGTGCTGTGCTGGCAATCTCTCCGCTGTCGCCCGAGGCGCGCGGTGTCTACGGGCGCCTGTTGGGTGCAGCCGGCATCCCTCTGCAAAGAGTGATCGTGTTGCCGCAGGGACGCAACGAGGCTGAGGGCCAGGCGCGCTACGCGGTGCTCGACTTCGCCCTCGACCCGCTGCCCTATGGCGGTGTCAACAGTACGCTCGAAGCGCTCGACATGAGCGTGCCGGTGGTGACTTTGCGCGGGCGCAAGCACGGCGAGCGCACGTCGTACAGCATTCTTGCCAACCTCGGCGTGTCACAGACCGTGGCTTCGAGCGGCAGCGAATACGTGGACATCGCTGTGCGGCTCGCCGATGACCGAGCGTTCCGCAGCGAAGTCAAGGCGGCGATCGCCTCGGGCATCGCATCGTCGGTGTTGACCGACATGCCAGCCCACACGCGAGCTCTGGAGGCTGCGTACGTGCGAGCGCTGGAAGAGAGGCCGGAAATACGGAGTGCAACCGCGCCATGAACGCAACACAGCGTATCGAGTCGGCGCGCAACCTCTATTTCGGTGGCGACCTGGTCGGCGCGCGGCGCGCATGCGAAGTGGTCCTGCTTGCTCCCATCGACGCGCAGGAGGCGACCGATGCACGGCTGATTCTCGTCGAGTGCGCGCGGCGCAGCGGCGACACGCAGGCGGGCGTGGCCCACGCGAAAGCCGCGGTCGCATCCACTCCGCATCACGCGCTGGCGCACTACGCGCTCGCAGTGTGCGAAGACGAATCAGGCGACAAGGCGGCCGCGATCGAGCACCTGCATCGGGCGATCGAACATGATGCGACCATGGCGCAGTCGCACCGTTTTCTCGGAGTGCTGCTCATCGATGTGGGCCAGCCACTCTCGGCGATATCGAGTCTCGAGCGGGCGATCGGCCTCGAGCCCGAAAATGCCGATGGCTGGAACAACATGGGTACCGCGCTTCACCATGCGAACCGTCTCGACGACGCCGAAGCAGCTTACCGGCGCGCACTCGCCATCAAGCCGGATTTTCCACGCGCGGAGTGCAACCTCGCGGTCGTCCAACGCGACAAGGGTCGCCCCGATCTTGCCGAGACGACTCTGCGTGAGTGCATCGCCCGCCGCCCGCCCGATACCGCCTATCGTCCCGCCTACACGGCACTGGCCGATCTTCTGCGCTCGCGCAGCGAGCTCGACGAAGCGGCGCGGCTTTATCTGGCAGCGGCCAAGCTCGCCCCCGATTCGAGCTCCGGAGAGATGCTCGACTTGGGACTCGTGCTCACCGAGCGGGGCGACCCCGCGCAGGCAAAGAAGGCCTTCGCCCATGCCCTGCGCATGAATCCCAAATCACTGCGCGCGGCGATGGCCATGAATCTCACGTTGCCGATGATCTACGCCGATGCCGCCGACGTCGCGCGCTCACGCGCGCAATACGCACAAGGGCTCGAGACGTTGGAGCGCGAGCTTGATTCGATGATCTCGGGCCTAAGCTCGCAGAAAATTGCCAACGCGCTGATGTGGAGCAACTTCTTTCTCGCGTATCAGGGCGAAGACGACCGCGAGCTGCAGGCGCGCTATGCGGCGCTGGTCGCGCGTGCCCTCGACCAGGCCGATCCGGCGTGGCGGGCTCCGCTCGCTCCGCATCCCGTCGCCGGGCGCAAGATCCGCGTCGGGTTCATTTCCGCCCTGCTGCGCCAGGGTACGGTAGGACAATACTTCACGCGCTGGCTCACCGACCTCGACCGCGAACGCTTCGAGGTCTGCTTCTACCCCTTGGGCAATAATGTCGACGCCGTGACCAGCGCCATCAAGGATCGCGCTGATCGCGTTCGCGCCTTCGTCGGAGGCGACGCGTTTCCTTCGGCCATTGTTCCGGTGATTCGCGACGAGCATCTGGATGTGCTGGTCTATCCAGAGCTGGGCATGGACCAGGTGACCTTTGCGCTTGCAGCCATGCGACTCGCGCCACGTCAGTACGCGGGATGGGGACATCCGGTAACGTCGGGGCACACGACCATCGATGCGTTTTTCAGCTGTGACGCAATGGAGCCGCCCGAGGGGCAGCAGCACTACACGGAGAGACTGGTCCGGCTGCCCGGCATTGGAACGCGCTTCGCTCGGCCGGTGCTGCCCGCACGTGCCGAGCGCGAGGCGTACAGCCTGCCCCGCGAGGCAACGCTGCTTCTATGCCCGCAATCGCTGTTCAAGATCCATCCCGACAACGACACGATTTTCGCCAGAGTCCTTGCCTCGAATCCTTCGGCAGTCCTGGTGCTGTTCGCGGGGCGGCATCCCGCCATTACCGATCAGTTCATGCGCCGCCTCCAGAGGTGTTTCGACGGCTACGGCATCGCGATTCGCGAACGCACTCGCGTCCTGCCGCAGCTCGACCACGAAGGCTATCTCTCGATCAATCTGGCCTGCGATGCGATGCTCGATACGCTGCACTGGTCGGGCGGGCAGACCAGCGTCGACGCGCTCGACTGCGGGCTTCCCGTGGTGACACTTCCCGGCGCGCTGATGCGGGGACGGCAGAGCTACGGGATGCTCAAGTTGATCGGAGTGGAAGAGCTGATCGCAACCGACGTGGAAGATTACCTGCGAATCGCCAACCGGCTTTGCGGCGATCCGGCGTGGCGCGCATCGCTATCGCAGCGAATCCGTGAACGCTGCGGGCGGCTTTTCGACGATGCCGAGCCTATCGCTGCACTCGAGGCCTTCTACCGCGACGCGACTTCGGCGGCGTAGTCTTTCCAAACGGAAGCCATGCCGTCGGCAAAATCGCGCGCGTAGCCCGCCATGTCGAACAGCGGATGAGTGTGCCGGTTTTCGGCCAGTCTCAACCGCACGCTCGTTAGCCGCTGCGGCTCGCGCGCCAAGGCGAGCCCCAGGTTCAGATAATCATCGAAGCTGCTGGTCACGAGCTCGGGCAGACCGATGGCATGCAGCTGGCTACCCGGATTGCGACTGGCCAGGGTCTCGCCGGCGCAGGTCAGAACCGGGAGACCCGCTAGCAGTGCGTCATTGGTCGTGGTGTGCGCGCCATACGGCGCGGTGTCGAGAAACAGATCTGCAGCGGCGTTGCGGGCGACGTGCTGGGCATTGGGTACCTTGGGGGCGAAAATCAGGCGCTCGGGCGCAACGCCCGCACGTATCATTTCGCGCCGCAGGTTCTCGCGCGCGTCGGGGTTGGCATCGAGCAGCCACAGCACGCTGCCAGGTACCGCGCGAAGCAGATCCAGCCACAGCGCAAACACCCTGGGCAGGATCTTGAACGCGTTGTTGAAACAGCAGAACACGAAAGCGTCGTCATCCAATCCGCACTCGCGGCGCGCCGGCGCGGGCCCGCGCGGTGCGCGCGTCGTGTCGCTCGGGACGTAGCAATGCGGCATGTAGAAAAACCGCTCGGCGTAATCGGAGCTCGATCTGGCAGGAGCCACGAAGCGATCGACGTGGATGTAGTCGTACCAGTCGGCGCCGAGCGTTCCGGGAAACCCCATGCTGTTGATCTGCACGGGCGCGGGCCTGAGGGCGAAGACCTCGGAGCGTGCGTTCATGGTGTAGCCATTGAGATCGAACAGGATCTGGATGCCATCGTCGCGTATTCGCTGTGCAATGGAGAACGCGGTATCCGCGCTCACGTCTGAGAAGTGCTCGAAGGAACGGCGGATTCGCTGGCCGATGGGCCCGGTATCTTCGGGCAAGACCCCGTAGGCGAAGCCTTCGATGCGATCGCGATCGATCTTCTCCCAAACCTCCATCATGAGCATCGGCACCGGATGAAGCCGGAAGTCGGACGAGACGAACCCCACGCGAAGTCTTCCGTCACGGCGGGTCGGTGTCTTAGCAGGCAAAGCGCGTCGTGGGAGAAACGTTCGTGACCAGCGGCGGGTGGCGCGCTGGAGCGTCGATGGCGGCAGCGGCATGGCGAGCAGCGGGAACGGTGTCATGTTCCAGGGGCCCTGCACAGCCTCTCCATCCAGAAGCCGCCGAAGGTCACTGAAAAGCTCGTCGATGCCGTCCCAACGGCAGCAATGCGCTCGGGCGTGGGCGAGCATGGACAATGTGTACGCATTGGTTGGATCCAGCTCGTAAGCGCGCGAAAGCGGCGCGTCAGCATCCGCATGGCGAGCCAGTTCGACGCGTACCGAGCCAAGGTTGGTGAGCACTTGAGCGTCGTCCGGCCAACGTCTCGCCGCATCCATGAAGGCTGTCTCGGCCTCCTCCAGCCGACGGCTTTTCTGGAGCGCGATTCCGCGGCGCACGACGACGGGCACAGGCAGCTCGCGACGGATCGCGAAAAGCCGATCGTAAGCGGCCGAACAGGATTCGAATTCGCCGCGACCATAGAGTGCGTTGCCGAGGTTTCCCAGGGCATCGGGGTGCGACGGATCGGCGGCAAGCACGCGGTTGTAACAGTCGAGCGCTCGCTCGGTTTCGCCCAGGGCCTCGAGGGCCAGCCCGAGATTGTTGAGCACGCCGGCATTCCCGGGAGCGCTTCTTAGCGCGCGCTCATAGCCCTCGATCGCGCCGCGTGCGTTGCCAGATTCACGCTGCCGGTTGGCGAGATGGAAATTCGCCTCCGCATTGTCAGGTTCGGCAACGAGCGTCTCTCGCCAGTAGGCTTCCGCGCTCGAGACGTCTCCTGCAGCGAGCGATTTACGTCCGCGCTCGAGCAGGGTTTGCACGTCCGACATGACGTCCCGATGTCCGGTTGCAGCGGCCAGCGCGCCGTGGCAATCCTTGTAGCGCTTGCCGCTGCCGCACGGACAAGGTGCATTGCGCGATGCGGGTGGGACGATCACGTCAGTGCTGCGACAGAGCCCGGAGCTCGGAAGCTACGCGCATAACGACCGACGCCCAGTCGCGCGGCGTCGGTTGCCGGAACAGTCTGAGCGTCGGATACCACGGAGTGTCGTCGCGATCGAGGAGCCAGCGCCAATCCGGGGCAAAGGGCAGCAGCACCCAGCACGGGTGCGCCAGCGCTCCTGCAACATGCACGATGCTGGTGTCGACGCTGATAATGAGGTCAAGCTCGGCGATGAGCGCCGCTGTATCCACCAGTGCGCTATCGGCGCCCAGCGGTGCGATGTTCGCAGCCTTGGGCATGGTGGCGATCTGTGACGCAGCCTCTCCATGTTGCAGGGAAAACCAGGCGACACCCGGAACATCGAACAGCAGCGCGAGCGTAGCGAGCGAGCATGAGCGATTGCGATCGTTGGCGTGCGCTTTGCTACCTGCCCAGGCGACGCCGACCTTCAAGCGGTCGGCATACGGCGCCAGCCGTTCCTGGGCTTCGCGCCGCTGTCGCTGCGGCACGTCGATGTACGGCATGTCGGCTGGAATCGAGTTCAGATTGGTGTCGAACACACGTGGCAACGACATCAGCGCGAGATGCGCGTCGTAACTCGGAGCGGGGACGGCTGAACTCACCGTTGCCGAGACGCCGGAAACCGAGGCGAGGAGCGTGCACAGCGCGTCCGGGGCGTGAATGACTACGCGCGCCCCGGAGCGCGCGGCGTGCGTCGCAAAGCGCGCGAACTGCACCGCATCGCCCAAGCCCTGCTCGGCGTAGAGCAGCAGAGTTTTCCCCGATGCCTCCTTGCCATCCCACGCCGGTCCGGAATAGTTGTGGCGGCCTTGGCCGAGCTCGGGAAGCAAGAGCCGCCAGTCGTATTCGCGCCATCCCTCGTCGAATCGACTGTCGAGGAGCAGGGCCAGCGAAAGATTCCAATGGGCGTGGGCAAAGTCCGGGCGCAAGTCGACCGCGCGACGGAAGGCGCGGATCGCGCCGGCGAGGTCATTAGTCGATTGCAGCGCGAGGCCAAGGTTGTTCCAGGCTACCGCGTGATCGGGTTTGATCGCCAGAGCGGCGCGGTATGCGGCGATTGCGTCGCTCTCCCGATCGCACGCTGCGTAGGCGAGACCCAGGTTGTTCTGGAATTCCGGTTCAGCGGGCACGGCTCGGGCGGAGCGCTCGAGCAGAGATACCGCGGCCTGAGCATCGCCGCGCTGATAGGCGACGACACCCAAATAGTGCAACGCGAAAGGATGGTCGGGCGAAGTCTCGAGCACCTCGCGGTAGATCGTTTGGGCAGCCGTCGTATCGCCGCGATGATGCGCCGACAGTGCTGTGGCAAGACGTTGTTCGACCGACGACGTTGAAGCGGCCGAGGCGGCAACCGCCGTGGCTACCGCGCCGTGGCAATGCTTGTAACGCTTGCCACTTCCGCACGGGCAGGGATCATTACGGCCCGCGGGCGGCAGTGCGGCTGCATGCGACTTTGCGGTGGCGAGCCCCATCGCGGCTGTCGCGTCACCCGGATTCTCCTCGAGAATGCGCGCGAATATCGCCGCCGCGGCACTCCACTGGCCCATCGCCAGGCAGTTTCGCGCGAGCTGCGCTAGCTGCGGCGAGCGGGCGATGTCCGGCGTGAAATGGGCTACCAGCCCGGTCAGCTCTTCGGGCGTTGTCACTCGGCAGAAGTTGAACAGTCCATGAAAGCCGAACGGTTTGCCGATGGGATACGCCGCTTCGAAGGCGAACATGTCTGCCAGTGCTTCGGGCGCAAAGCGGATACCGTGCTCGCGCTCGAGCAGCGGCCTGAACACTCGTCCGATCGTCTCGTCTTCGGGCCCTACCAGCTTGATTCGCGGATCTTGAAGCGCGGCAAGGAGCCTGCGTGAGCGAAGGGAAAAACCGCCGTTGCCTACCCGCATGCCATCGTCGTACCAGAACCATTTGGCGCCGATGTAGTCGCTGCGCAGAAAATCGTCCCGCCACGCACCGGGATTGATCGCATATCCGTCCCACTGGATAAGCAGCACATGGGGAGTCTCAACATGCTGCAGCAGCGATTTGAGAACAAACTGCGAATAGGCCTCGCGCGAGTCGAGTGGCTCGATGAGGCGCAGTTCGATGCCGGGCTCATCCAAGGCGCGGTCGGTGATGAAGAGCGTGTGCCCGAAGCGAATGTCCACCGTCGAACGGCGCAACGCCCGCAGCGCCAGCGCGTGGCGAATCGTGTCGACGCAGCACAGCGTGACCTCGGGAAGTTCGAGCATCGTGGGGATTGAATCCGTGTCCGGCGCGATGCCGGCGCGGTTCGGTCAGACTGTGCGCGCTGCCGCCGAGCCTTCGCCAAGGCTGCCCGTCCGGAGTGCCAGCCGATGCCAGGTGAGCACGGCCAGCGTCACAAGCAATGGTGCGAGGTGAAGCGTCGCCCGGTTGGCGGTCGTCAGGTCGGCAAGCCAGTAGCCCGCCTGGGTGAAGGCGAAGACGAAAAACAGAAAGCCCAAGCCGGCGGTAGCTATCGCCGCAAGCGCAACCAAAGGCCGCTCGAGCAACCGGCGAGCACCCAGCGCGAAGACGACGATCACGCCATAGAACAGCAGATTCCAGTTGCCCATGAGGAAGTACGCTTTGATCAGTTGCGCCCAACCCGCAGCGAACTCAAGGTGGAGATGGTAACCCTGTACAACCGGCTCCGTGCGGGCAAGGAGCAGCGCGATCAGCGC
Organism: Casimicrobiaceae bacterium; assembly: GCA_035262745.1. GTDB lineage: Bacteria > Pseudomonadota > Gammaproteobacteria > Burkholderiales > Casimicrobiaceae > PALSA-1003. The sequence goes on from DATFSE010000087.1 coordinate 31,031, forward strand.
CGTCAGCCCGAAACCTATCACAACGACACGCACGCCCCTGCGCGGCATGAGCGCGATAACGACCCCGGGGACGAGAGTCAGCGCCCAGATCCATCCCGGATTCTTGATGAGCGGACAGGCCAACGCGAGGAAAAGCGCGACGACGCCGTCGGCAGCATCACGCCGCAGACACCACCGATACGTCGCCAGCGCTGCGAGCGTGTATACGGCCGCCATCGGCAAGTCGGCGTAACCTGCGAGCGCGACGTGCACATCGAGCAAGGGGAGCGACGCAATGAAATACGCGCCGAGCAGCGCAATGAGCGGTGCTACGCCTTCGCCGCGCAATACGCCGTATACGGCAACCGTTAGCGAGACCAGCATGGCGAGCCACGGCCAGTTCATCGCCGAATCGTCCCAGCGGCCGAGCGCGACGCACGTCCACACCTGCAGCAGCGGTACGGTCGCTGGATAGTTTGGCGAAGCATCGAAGTAGGCGCCGCCGGCGCCGGCGAGCCATTCGTCCCCGCGAACGAAGGGAACGATGCGTCCAAGCTCGTACCAGACGCGCGCCTTGGTGGCCCACTGGATCCAGGCGTCCCAAGGATAGAGCGGGCGCCAAGCAACTTCAGCGGCCAGCAACCCGAAGCGCAGCGCGAGCCACGCAAGAAGCGCGATCCATACAATGCGCTGCGTCGAGGGCAGCGTCGGACTCACTGCCGATACCAGCGCGCGCCTTGTGTCGACGAGCGAGAGTCGCTGCGAGCGAAGCGCGTAGAAAAGCAAGCCGGCCGCAACAGCGATCAGTGGGATGCCGATCGACATCCAGCCGAAAGCAATGCCGAGCATGCTCAAGCCGCGCATCCACATCGTGATCAGCACTGCACCCACGAGGTAGCCGAAGCCGATCCGCAGCGCGAGCGCCGTCCCTGCAGGCTCTGCGCGCGGCCAGCCTATCGATGCAAGGGCGGCAAAGCCAAGAACCCAGGGGAGCGCAACCCCCAGCGAGAGAGCGAGTGTCTCCATCACAGGATCCGGAACAGCGCGCCGCCCGACTCGGCGAAAATCAACTCGGCTGCAACCGGTGGCCCACCCTCCCAGCGCAGGCGCTTCGCGGCGGCGTCGTACTGAACACCCTTGCGCTGATACACCACAACGAAGTCGCCTGGCCGCACTGCAGACGCGGGCGGCATGGTGTTGGACCAGGGATCGAAGAACACGTTATGAGGGTAGAGGTGGTACGCACCGCGGTCGCGGTAATAGTGCTCGTCGGCGACCATGAACACGCGCGCGGGAGCGGGTGGAAGCTTGGCACGCACCTTTTCGATAAAGGCGAACACCGCATGATCTTCCGCAGCGGCGTGACGCTCGTGCCACGACTTCCCTGCATACTGCTCTGCCGTGAGCGCCACCTGCCGCGCGAGATTCCATTGCCACCGCCCATCGAGCGCGAGCCAGGCAATGACGAACATGATCCCGACTACGATCGCCCCGGAGGTACCGACCCATTGCGGCCGCCATCGCGCGAGCACCGAATACATAAGCGCGGCGATTGCGACAATGACCGCGAAGGTGAACGCCATGGGCAGGTCTTGAACGTCGGCGCCGCCTATGATGGTGTTGATCGATGCGCCGTTCCAGGGCTCGAACCGGAACCACTCGGCGATGCGTTCGCCGATGATCTCGCGCGCGCTCATCGTTTTGGCGGCAGCACCCCGCACCACAATTGGCTCGGCGTACGCGCCCTTGATACCCAGCGCCAGCCCGGTGATTCGGCCGCCCCAGTTGGGATCGCGTTCGAGCGAGAAGGGTTGGATGCGGCCGGCCTCGACTTCGAGACGGCGGTTGAAAACCCGCCCGGGCTGATAGTCGCTTTGCCAGAGCAGCGCCGCTTCGACGTAGTCGGGGACGCCTCGGGTCTCCCAGGCGATCACTGGATAGTCTGAGGAACGCAGCGACGTGGTAAGGCTCACCAGCGTAGTTCCGGTCGCATCCGGCGCGAGCAGCACCAAGCCGTCCTCGCGCAACTGCGCGCTTCCTCGGGTCACGGTGAGATCGCGCGGCGTCACATACAGGGTGCGCGCCCCGGTGAACCACGCTCCTTGCACTGTGAGCGCAAGATAACCGATGACACACAGCGCGATGCTCGTTGCGAGCAGGCACCATGCGACCATCACCGGTCGCGGCGACGCGGGGGCCGCCGCTGCGCTCGTCGTTGCCGCGATTTCCGCCAAGATGGAGCGAGGGGCCTTTAGCTCTGCCCTAATGTGCGTGGCGACTCGTCATGATGTGCCACATCGTCAGGGCAAGAATGCGCAAGTCGAACCACAGCGACCAATTCTCGATGTAATAGAGATCGTATTGTATCCGCTTGCCGAGATCGCTGCTGCCGCGCAAATCGTTGACCTGCGCCCATCCGGTGATGCCTGCTTTGACCATGTGCTTTTGCATGTACCCTGGAATCTCCTGGCGGAAGCGCGCCACGAATTCCGGCCGTTCCGGTCTGGGACCCACCAGCGACATCTCGCCGGCCAGAACGTTGAGCAGCTGCGGCAGCTCGTCGAGACTGAAGCGCCGCAGCCATGCTCCGAGACGTGTGGTTCGCGGATCGCCGCGATGCGACCATACCGGTCCGCTCCCTTGCTCCGCGCCCACCCGCATCGAGCGGAACTTGAGCATGGTAAAACGGCGGCCGTTCCAGGTGACGCGTTGCTGCAGATAAAGGACAGGACCGGGAGAGCTCAGCTTGATGCCGATCGCGATGGCCAGCAGGAGAGGCGACAGCACAAGCAGCGCCAAGCCCCCTAAGACATAATCCTCGAGCGCTTTCAACGCTTGTTGCAGGCCTTCCATGGGCGTCTCGGTAAGGCCGATCACCGGCATGCCGGCGACCTCGGAAAAGCTGTGGCGCAGCAGCTGGAATCCGAAGATGTCGGGAACGTATCGCACCTGGACCGGATAGGCCCGCAGATCTGCGACGAGCTGGCGAATGCGTTCCTCCGCACGCAGCGGCAGCGCGATCCATACCTGATCGATCTCGCCGCGATCGAGATGGCCGGGAAGCAGATCGATGGTGCCGAGTACCGGCGTTCCATCCACTGTCGCCCCAGCGAGCTCCGGCGCGTCATCGTAGAAACCGCGCAAACTAAAACCGCTCCAGGGAGCGCGTTGCAGGCGTAACGCCACCTCACGCCCGAGGTTGCCCGCCCCTACGATGCAGATGTGGCGGAGGTTGTAACCGCGCCGCCTCAGAAACCGTAACGCGAGCCGCAACGCGAGCCGCAAAGTCGTCTGCAGAATGAACCCAGCGACGATCCATATCGCCACCCACACGCGCGAATAGACGTCGCCGGTCTTGGTGACAAACGCCGTGAATGCTCCGATGGCGAGCAGGGTAAGCCATCCGGAAGCAAGCCCGCGCAGGTCCTCGATCAGGCTGGCACCTCGCTGCGGGCGATAAAGCCCGGTCGCCGGAAACACGGCGAGCGAGCACAAGGCGATCGCCAGCATCGCAACCCAGTAGGTTGGAGGCGGAGCAGGGCCGCCGAGATAGATCCAGTGCGCGGCCCATCCGGCAACGACGACAATGATCGGATCCCCCAGCCTGGCAAGCTGGTCGAGGATCGTCGCATTGGTCTTGAGCAGACTGCGCGTCGGCTTCAGCATGGGGATGGATGCCGCGCACGTCCCGCGCTGAATTCTTCGATCAAGCCCCCGATGTGCTTGCCGAAGCGACTTCGAAAGAGTTCGCGCCCGAAACGCAGTGCATTGGCGCGGCACGATTCGCGCGCGATGCGCTGGGCGTTTTTCTCGAAGCAGGCGACGGCGTCGCACAGTGCCTGTGCGGTCTGCTCGCCGAAAAAGACGCCGGTCGGTTCTCGCGCATCCAGTCCATGGACGGTCTCAGCGACGCCTCCGCGCGCATAGGCGATGACCGGCGTTCCGCAGGCCTGTGCTTCCAGCGGAGCAATGCCGAAATCCTCTTCTGCGGCGAAGATGAAGGCGCGAGCCGCTCGCAGCAATTCGCGCAGTCTCTCGCGCGACACTTCTCCGACAAATTCGATATTGGGACAGCTTACGGAGCGCGCGCGCTTCGCCTCGGGACCATTGCCGGCGACGATGAGGCGGCGCTGCGGCATCGAGCGAAAGGCCTCGACGATCAGATCGATCCGCTTGTAAGCCACCCAGTGCGAAGCCGTGACGTACGCCTGCGCCGACGGCGATTGAACTGCCGGTGTAAAAAAATCCACGTCGACGGGAGGATGGATGACCGTCGCCTTGCGGTCGTAGCAACGCTGGATGCGCTCGCGAATGTAGTCGGAAATCGCGATGAATCGGTTTACCCGGCGGCTCGCATCGACGTCCCAGCGCCGCAGGCGTTCGAGGATCGTTTCGGCGAGAACGCGCCTCAAGCCGTGCTGCGCACCGGCGGAAGCGAGGTAAGACTCACGCATATCCCAGGCATAGCGCATCGGCGTCAGGCAATAGCACACGTGCAGCTGACCGGCGTGAGTGCGCACGCCTTTGGCGACGGCATGCGACACCGAAATGACCATGTCGTACGCGGAGACGTCCAGCGACTCGATCGCGCGCGGGAACAGGGGTAGGAGCGCGCGAAAATGGCGCGCAGCGCCGGGAATGCGCTGGAGAAAACTCACCCGCGCGCGCTTGCCGAGCAGCCGAGGTCGATTCTCCACCGACAGGAAATCGACCAATGCATAGAGATCAGCCTGCGGAAAGATCGAGACGACTTCCGCTAGCGTGCTCTCGCCGCCGCGCCAGGAGTCGAGCCAGTCGTGAACGATAGCGATTCGCATCACACCCTGTCGACGGCACGTCCACCGTTCGTAGGGTTCCCGGATTATGCGACAAAATGCTAAAGTGCAGGCCCGTCCAAATTCGCCGCTCAATCACAGCGCCGACAATGGCCAAATCCGCATTGATTACCGGAGTCACCGGGCAGGACGGCGCATACCTCTCGCGCCTGCTGCTCGGAAAGGGTTACAAGGTTCACGGACTCGTCGCGCGACGGGGCACGGATACCTTGTGGCGTCTGCGCGAACTCGGCGTCGAGCGGTCAATCGTGCTGCTCTATGGTGATTTGACCGACATGTCGTCTCTGTGCGAGGCGGTCCAGACGGCGCAGCCGGACGAGGTATACAACCTCGGCGCGCAGAGCTTCGTTGGAACCTCATGGCAGCAGCCTGCGGTGACGGCGCAGGTCAACGGCGTGGGGGTGGTGAACGTTCTCGAGGCGATCCGGCGCCAGGGGTCCCGCGCGCGCTTCTATCAGGCGTCGACCAGCGAGATGTTCGGTCTGGTCCAGACGCAGCATCAGTCGGAGAGCACGCCATTCCATCCGCGCAGTCCCTACGGCGTATCCAAGCTCTTCGGCCACTGGTTCACGGTGAACTATCGCGAGAGCTATGGCATGCACGCATCGAGCGGCATTCTTTTCAACCACGAGTCTCCGCTGCGCGGCATCGAATTCGTGACACGCAAGGTTACCGACGCCGCTGCGCGAATAAAGCTTGGCAAGCAGAACGAGCTGCGCCTTGGCAACATCGACGCCAAGCGCGACTGGGGTTTCGCCGGCGATTATGTCGAAGCGATGTGGCTGATGCTGCAGCAGGACAAGCCCGACGACTACGTGGTCGCGACCGGGGTGACCACGACGGTACGCGACATGTGCAAGATCGCATTCGATCACATCGGGCTCGACTACCAGAACCACGTCGTGATCGATCCGAAGTTCTTCCGGCCCGCCGAAGTCGACGTCCTTCTTGGTAATCCGGCCAAGGCGAGGGAGAAATTGGGATGGAAGCCGAAGACCGGGCTTGTCGATCTGATCAAGATGATGGTGGACGCCGACCTGCGCCGCGTCGGCCGGGAGTGAGCGCAAGCGCGAGTTGCTGCTGGTCGGGCGCGGAGGCCGACAGCCGTTGAGCGAGCAGCACCTTCGATCCGTGCAGCGCGACCTTCCCGCACGGCGCATTTTCCTGGAATGCACCAGCACCCACGCGAGCCGCTATAACACCGGGATTCAGCGCGCGGTCAGGAACCTGGTCAACGCGTCGCTGGCGATCGCTCCGTGCACCCCAGTCGTTTACAACGGGCGCTACTTCGAAACGATCGATGAGCTGCCGTACCAGGCGCCCTCGGGCCGCGGCGAAGAACGATCATTCGCAATCGATCGAATGCGGCGCGCATTCCACAGTGCCCGTTCGAGCATCGTCCGCGGCATTCCTTCGCGCGCAGTTCGCGACGCGCTCTTCTCCCAGCGGCTCGAGTATGGGCTGCGCCGAATTGTGTACGCCGCACAGAACGCACGACGCTGGGCCGGCTCGTATCGCAGCGATGCGGCGGCGCGAGTTGAGTTTCGGCATGGCGATGTGCTCGTCCTGCTCGATTCGACGTGGAGCGTCGACCTCACTTCGGAGCTGGCCCGGGCGCGCGGTGCGGGCGCCAAGATCTGGGTAGTCGTCAACGACCTGATACCGATCCAGTATCCGGATCTCGCACCGGAAGGCTCGCCGATCGTACTCGACCGATGGCTGCGGCGGACGGTCCCCTACTCACACGGTCTCTTGGGGATTTCCAGCGCCGTCGCCGAAGACCTGCGCCGGCACTTATGGCGCAGCGGAATCTCCCTTGTCAGTCCACGTATCGAATTTTTCTACCTGGGTGCCGGCATCAAAGCGGCAGCTCATGATGAATCGGCGCTGGCGAAGATCAGGACGGTGTTCGATCCCGCGGGCGGTCCTGTGTATCTGTGCGTTGGTACCGTCGAGCCGCGCAAGCAGCATTCACTGGTGCTCGACGCCTTTGAGCGACTGTGGCAGGAAGCGGCGAATGCGAGACTGGTTATCTTCGGCCGTCACGGCTGGCGCTCCGACGAGCTCGCGCATCGGATCCGGAAACACCCGGAGTTCGGTCGGCGTCTCGCATGGATCGACCGAGGCTCGGATGCGGAGCTGGACTACGCCTATCGCCACGCAACGTCGTTGATTTTTGCATCGCGTTGCGAAGGCTTCGGTTTGCCGCTGGCAGAAGCTATGCAGTATGGCCTCCCGGTGATCGCCAGCGACATTCCGGTATTCCGTGAGATCGGCGGCGATTACCCTCGTTATTTCGACGTCGATCGGGTCGAGACGCTGTTCGACGCGCTACGCGATTTCGAGCGCCTACGCTCACTGGGCCGGATCAGCCGTAGCGTTCACCCGTGGCTCACGTGGTCCGAGAGCGCGCGGATGCTGCTGCAGACCGTCGCCAGCGACGCGGTGTGAGGAGCGCCGCACGTTTAAGCCTACAGGCAGGGGGCGATGCTGCGTAGCAGTTCCGCCCGGATCTCTCCCTCACGGCCCTCGCTGGACAAATCGAGGTCGCCGAGTGCTCGCGCCGCGTCCGCATAGAGCGCCCGGTCAATCGCCCCGGCTCGCGATCGTTCGTTGGCCAGTTCGGCGATCGCGTCAGCGTAGCGGGCGAGGATCGTGTGGAAATCGAGATTGGCCACCGCATAGCGGCGGGTCGCGTCGCCGAGCGCTGTCAAGCCGGCGCGGTCGCTCGCGAGACGAGAGACATGCGCGACGAGCGCGGCCATCGCGCCTTCGCCCGAAGGAACCTTGAGCACGCACTCGGGCAGCTCGGCATACCAGCCGACTGCGCTGACAATCACCGGCGTGCCCAACTGCAGCGCCTGCGTCACAACGGCCGAAGTCTCGCCCATGGTCGGATCCCGAAGATTGATGCACAGGTCGACGTTTCGAATCGCAGCAAGAAAATCCCGGTGCTCGAGCTGTCCGCGCAGCCGCACCACCGAGCCGAGCCCAAGGCTCGCAATGCGGTCGTCCACTCCCCGCACGTTGACTCCAAGAGCGCCGCAGATGTCGAGCTCGAGCGCAATCCCACGACTGCGCAGCGCGGCCACCGCGTCGAGGACCACATCGAGGCGCTTGTGCTGTTCGATCAAGCCGAAGACGCCCAGCTTCAACGGGCGATCCATTGCAGCCGGCGGCCGATCAGACGGCACTGCGAGTGGATAGCACTGCGGAAGCTCAAGTACGCGCAGCCCGGACATTCGCTCGGAGATACTCGACTGCGCCGCGCGCGAGTGCACGATCACCGCGTCGGCGTGCACGAGATATGGCTCAAACATTGGAATCGCCGCGGCTGCGGCGTTTGTCCATGGCGGTGCGCTCAACTCGCAGAGCTTCCGCACTCTGGCGGTGACGTCGGGACCGTACCAGAGTCGAAGGTCTTCCCAATACGATCCGCGGCCCGCTGCAAGGGTGCGGGCGACATGGAAGTGATGCAGTACGAGGTCGTGAAGCTGAACGACGCCGCCGAGACGGGTCAGCAGATCAGGCTGGAATCCGTGAAAGTCGATGTTGTTGCCGAGTTGGAAGATCGGCAACGCGTCGGGCGCGACGTCGATGTGGGGCTTACCGGTAGCGCGGCGGATCGCGCAGCCGTCGAGCGGCACAGGAGCCGAGGCGGACGTGATCACGGAGACATCGATTCCGCCGCCCGCAAGCCCCCGTGCGAGCTCAAACGCATAGTCGGCAATGCCGCTCCGCTGCGGCGGCCACGGAGTGATGAGCGCAATCTTCACAGGTAGGGAACGACCAGCGTATCGACCACGTTGCGCCAGCTTAAGCTACGGGCGAACGCGGCCCCGGCCCGTCCAAGCTGCGCGAGTTCTGCATCACTCGCGCTGTAGCTTGCGGCGATCGCAGCGCCGACCGCCTGGGGCGATGGCTCGACGATCCAGCCGCCTGCCGTCTGCTCCACGATGCGTGCCGCTTCGCCACTGTCACGGCAGGTGATCACAGGCTTTTCGGCGAGAAAGGCTTCGATGGTCGCGAAACCGTAGTCTTCGTCGAATGGGCCGTAGAGCACTGCACGCGCTCGGGTCAATTCATTGACGAGTTCCTCGTTGCTTACGTGCCCGGCGAATCGGCAGCGGTCCCCGATCGCGAGTCTATCCACCTGTTCGCGCAGCGATCGCTCCTCCGGTCCCTCTCCGCAGATCACGATTTTCGCCTCCGGCACGAGCTTCACTGCATCGAGCATCAGACCGGTGCGCTTGTTCAACGCGAGGCGCCCGAAGCAAAGGAGGCTGTCTGAATAAGGACCGGGCGTGATCCGGTCGTGCAGCAGCGACGGAGGCCACAGTGGGATGCTCAACAGATCGTTGAAGCGCCGCAGTCGGTCCGACACGGTTTCGGAGATCGCAAAACGGGCCGCACACTCGCCGATGAAGCGCGAATCGAGATCGTGCAGCTTGCGCCGTGCGGCGCGCTCGACGTCGGTGAGCAGCGGGCTGTCGTAAACGGACCCTGCGAGGTCATACGCCTGCCGGTACTGGTGGACCAGCCAGAGGACTTTGTTGGGATGGCGTACCGCATAGGTAGGAAACTTGGTGGCGATGACCAGGTCGACCCGCCTGCCGCTTACCTCGGTCAGGTCGACCAACCGCCAATTCATCAATTCAGCAAGCAGGCGCTGCTCGGGATAATGCTTGAACGGCAACTGAACGAGATCGACTTCGACATCCGGAACATGCGCAGCAATCGCGTGCACCAGCCCGGCGTTGAGATTCTCGGCACCACCCCGCTCGAACGGAACCTGTGCTCCAAGCACCAGCACGCGCCTGCTCATCGGCGCGCGATGAGGGCGTAGTCTTGCGAGCCGAACAGCGAGTCGGCGATCTCCCGCGGGACGCCCGCCGCGTGGAGACGTGTGGCCGTTTCGCCTTCGGCGTGCAGCGGCAAGATCTCTACCGTTCCGAAGCCGACTTGCTTCGCCGTGAATTCGAGCAGCGGATGCGGCAGCGGATGCCGATGCGCCGGATCGAGATGAAAGTGGTTGGCAGCGGTAACGATATTGGCTGGATTGGGCGTTTCCACGATCGCCATGCCGCCCGGAAGGAGAACGCGATGGATGTCGCGCATGAACCAGAACCACGCAGGCCAGCCCAGGTGCTCGATCACGTGAAATGCCGTGACCAGTTGCCAGTGCTCTGAGGGAGACTGCCGCAGGAAGGCAGAGATGTCGCCCTCCACGACCTTAAGGCCTTTGCGCGAGCAGGCGTCGAAAAGGACGCTGCTGTGCTCGATGCCCATCGCCTGCACACCGGCATCGCGCATGAGATCTAGCCACTCGCCGCGACCGCAACCGAGGTCGAGCGCCGGCCCGTAGATACCTGCGTCACGCACGATCGGCAGATACACCTTGAGGCGATCCGTAATCAGCTGCGGCGTGCCGCGGAAGCGATCGCCGAGCGCGACAAAAAAGTCGTCGAGCTGGGAATCGTGCAGCGGCGTGTTGGCTCTAGACGAGACTGCGACCTGCACGTGGGCGCCGCGTTTCAGCTGTGCCCGCATATAATCGATGAGAACCGCGTTTTCGTTCGCTGCGTCCTGCCTTTGCGCCAACGCGGATTGCACGGCTTTAAGCGCCTCGCACATGAGCGAAGTCGACGCGCGTTGCTCTTTTGTCAGAAGGTTGTAGAGGCGCAGCGCAAGCTTCTGAACGGGGCCGAGAGTCAGCGGGAACCGACGGAAGCGGTGCGGCAACTCAGTACGGGGCTTGCTTCGGCGCCACAACTCGGCGAGGTAGCCGTCGATAATCCCCGCCGCATCGTCCACCGATGTATCTGCAAGGCGCACCGACAGGTTCGAGCTCGGTTGGGCGCGATACGCTCGTGCCGCATGGCGAATCTCGGCGATCAGCTCCTCGACCGCTTCAGGCTGCGATGGAGGATTCGCCGGCATCGGCGCGGATCTCCGTATGTGCAGCCAGCCGCCCGTATTCAGCAAGCGCGGCTTGTACAGGACCGTCCATGTGCAGCCTGCCGGCATGGAGCACCAGCGCTCGCCGGCACACGCGTGAAATGATTCCCGCGTCGTGCGATACGAACAAAAGCGTCGTTCCCGCATCCTGAAGCTCGCCTATGCGCGCCAGGCTCTTCTGCTGAAAGCCCTGATCGCCGACGGCGAGCGCCTCGTCCACAATCAGCACGTCGGGTCGTACAGCGGTGGCCAGGCTGAACGCGAGGCGCACGTTCATTCCAGAAGAATACGTCCGCAGCGGATCAAAAAACTGGTGGCCCAACTCGCTGAATTCGCGAATCTGGGGCATCAGACGGCGGATTTCGGCGGGCCTCAAGCCATAGAGCTGCGCGGTCATCTGCACATTCTGCTCGCCGGTGAATTCGGCGTGAAATCCCATTCCCAGTTCGAGGATCGCGGTGATGCGGCCCTGCACGTCAACCTCGCCGGCGGTGGGGGCGGTTACTCCGGCGAGCACGCGCAACAAGGTGCTCTTGCCGGCACCGTTACCGCCGAGCAGTGCCACGGTCTCGCCGGCATCGATTGCAAAGCCGACGTCGCGCAGGACCCAGACCTGGCGACTCGTCTTTAGTCCCGGGCGGAACCACTCTGCAATTCGCTCGCGCGGGTGAGCGTAACGCCGGTACGCCTTGCCGACACCTCGGCAGCGGATCGCGCCGGTCATAGCTCGTCCGCCAAAGTCCCGGACACGCGACGATAGACCAGCCGGCTCAAAAGCAGCGATACCACCAGGAACGCCAGCGGGTATAGGAGCCGGTGCCATTGCGGCCAGGTATGAAACACGATTGTTCGCTGGAACCCGTCGATCACTGCGGCAAGAGGGTTCCAGGCGAGGAACCGCGCCAGCACCTCCGGCATCGCGGTTTGCGAGTAGACGACCGGCGTTAACCAGAACAGCAGCTGCAGCCCGAAGGGCACTGCCTGCGTAATGTCGCGTGCGTAGACGTTGATCAGCGCCAGGAACACGGTGAGGCTGAAGGCGAGACCGCCCAGCAATGCGATCAAGACCGGTAAGGCAATGATGTGAATCGAAAACGCTTGCCCGGAGATTGCGAATACGGCGAGGTATATCACCAGCAGCAATGAGAAATTCAACATTGCCGATAGCGTCGTGGTCATCGGCAGGAGAATCCGCGGAAAGTTGCTGTGTCGGATGAGCTGAGCATTCTCCAGAAAGCAGCCGTGACCGCGCTGGACGATTTCGGCAAACATCAGCCACGGGATGAGACCGGCGCACAAGAAAGCGCCGTAGTTGACCGTCTCGTCGATCACGCGGTTCGGAAAGACCGTGGTGAATACGAGAAAGAACACGGCGATCAGTCCTGCGGGCTGAATCACCAGCCAGGCGATACCCAAGACCGATCCGAAGTAGCGCAACTGGAGGTCGCGGCGCACGCCGCCCCAGACGAAACTGCGGTAATCCCATAGGCTTTTTACCATCTACGCTTTCGCATCCTCCCGGCGCGACGACTCAAGGGCTAGGCACGCTCGCCTGGTGCAGCGATGGGTGCCTCCGAATCGGCACCGGGCATGGTATCCGATCGCTGCGCGGGAGCTGCTCATATCGGCGCAAATGACGTCGTACTGTTGACCGGGCATGCTTATGCGGTATAATCTCACCTCTCGGCGCCAGCTTTTCCGGCGCCTCGCTCTTTAACAATCCGAACAACCGATAGGTGTGGGTATTTGGGGCTCGTGGGACGCTCCATGGCCCGCCCGTTCTCCGTGCCGGGCGACCGGCTCAAGACGCGGCGAAGTCCAGGGAGTGCTCTAGGAACCGAAACAAATACTCGCACTGAAAGGAAGCGGGCCAGAAGGCTGTCACGGTCTTCGAGGCTCGCGGCCAATGGCTCGACCACTACCGGAGGCGACTCCGGAGCAGTGGCGAGATGTTGGTCAACGTCAGTATGAGTATCTTGCACAGAGATTGAACTGAAGAGTTTGATCCTGGCTCAGATTGAACGCTGGCGGCATGCTTTACACATGCAAGTCGAACGCGGGTGAGGGGCAACTCTCACCTGAGTGGCGAACGGGTGAGTAATACATCGGAACGTGTCCCGTAGTGGGGGATAACCCGGCGAAAGCCGGACTAATACCGCATATGCTCTACGGAGGAAAGTGGGGGACCCGCAAGGGCCTCACGCCATGGGAGCGGCCGATGTCCGATTAGCTTGTTGGCGGGGTAATGGCCCACCAAGGCGACGATCGGTAGCTGGTCTGAGAGGATGATCAGCCACACTGGGACTGAGACACGGCCCAGACTCCTACGGGAGGCAGCAGTGGGGAATTTTGGACAATGGGGGCAACCCTGATCCAGCCATGCCGCGTGCGGGAAGAAGGCCTTCGGGTTGTAAACCGCTTTTAGCCGGGAAGAAAAGGTCACGGATAACACCCGTGGTTTTTGACGGTACCGGCGGAATAAGCACCTGCTAACTACGTGCCAGCAGCCGCGGTAATACGTAGGGTGCGAGCGTTAATCGGAATTACTGGGCGTAAAGCGTGCGCAGGCGGTTCGTTGTGTCGGTGGTGAAAGCCCCGGGCTTAACCTGGGAATGGCCATGGAAACTGGCGAACTGGAGTGTGGCAGAGGGGGGTGGAATTCCGCGTGTAGCAGTGAAATGCGTAGAGATGCGGAGGAACACCGATGGCGAAGGCAACCCCCTGGGCTGACACTGACGCTCAGGCACGAAAGCGTGGGGAGCAAACAGGATTAGATACCCTGGTAGTCCACGCCCTAAACGATGTCGACTGGGTGTTGGGGAAGCGATTTCCCAGTACCGTAGCTAACGCGTGAAGTCGACCGCCTGGGGAGTACGGCCGCAAGGTTAAAACTCAAAGGAATTGACGGGGACCCGCACAAGCGGTGGATGATGTGGATTAATTCGATGCAACGCGAAAAACCTTACCTACCCTTGACATGTCAGGAAGCCTGCCGAGAGGCGGGGGTGCCCGAAAGGGAACCGGAACACAGGTGCTGCATGGCTGTCGTCAGCTCGTGTCGTGAGATGTTGGGTTAAGTCCCGCAACGAGCGCAACCCTTGTCCCTAGTTGCTACGCAAGGGCACTCTAGGGAGACTGCCGGTGACAAACCGGAGGAAGGTGGGGATGACGTCAAGTCCTCATGGCCCTTATGGGTAGGGCTTCACACGTCATACAATGGTCGGAACAGAGGGTTGCCAAGCCGCGAGGTGGAGCCAATCCCAGAAAACCGATCGTAGTCCGGATCGCAGTCTGCAACTCGACTGCGTGAAGCTGGAATCGCTAGTAATCGCGGATCAGCATGCCGCGGTGAATACGTTCCCGGGTCTTGTACACACCGCCCGTCACACCATGGGAGTGGGTTTT
>DATFSE010000088.1:0-2567 GCA_035262745.1 Casimicrobiaceae bacterium
CACCATGATGCCGAGCCCGGCGAGGACCGCGGCCTCCAGGCTCGCGATGCTGCGCGACGTGAACACGAAGTCGCACTCGCGCCCGATCCGATGAAGCGCGGTTACCGCCGTGTAGCGACAGGAACAATCCTCGCCGAAGGACACGAGCGGCACTGGCCCGACCGGGTCGAGCTGGGTCGCGTCGCTGCGCACCCACACCGCCTGGTCGATCCACAAGTGCTGCGCTTCGATCGCGGGCTTCGAGCTTGCAATCGCAACCGCAAGATCGATGTCGCCTTGGCGCAACCCGCGCAAGGTGTTTTCGAAGCTTGTTGCGCTCGCCGCAAAACGAATGCCCGGCCAGCGCTTGCGGAACCGCGCCAAGGTCGCGGGAATCCTGGTGCCGGCGAAGTCGCCGGGCATGGCCACGCGCACGGTCTGCGCCGTCGGCTGCCCGCCGCCAAGCTGCGCGATCTGATCGTTGATCGACAGCATGCGGCGCGCGTGCGCGACGACCATCTCCCCGCGCGGGGTTAGGCTCACGCCCGGGGCGCTCTTGTCGAGGAGCTCGTAGCCGAGCAGAAATTGCAGCCGCTTGATCTGCGCGCTGACCGCGGGCTGGGTGACGCCGAGCGACTGCGCCGCTTTGGTAAAGCTGCGTTGGTCGACGACGAACACGAGTGTCCGCAGAAGTTCAGTCGGGATGTTGACCATGCCCCCTCGCCGTTCTTGCGCGTTCGCGCACCGCCTCGCCCGCGAGGCCGACCGCCGCCGACCCCGTCCGGGCCGGCAGCCGACCTCATCGTTGCACCGCGGGGAATGTGTGCTCAATTGCCGTTGAGTCAAGCGCAGCAATAAACGTTGTCAGCGCGTTCAAAATCGGCAAATATTGTGTCATCAATCGATCGTAGGCATGCATGGTGCGATACAATCATTGCGCACAAGCGCGTTTCGTCGGCCTGCGAAAGTTCCCCGCGGCGCAGCGTGCGATGGCGATCGCAGCGGCGAGGACCGCACGTGGGCGCATTGCGAGCAGGGGGCGTTGCGCTAGAGTAAGCCTCTCGCAGAGTTCCCGGAGAGGTAGAGTCCTGCCTTTGCCGATGTCGGCCGCATGAAATTCATTCGACTCTACATCCGCGTGCTCGAACTTCTCGGGCGCGAGGCGCGTTTGGGCTGGACGCTCGCGGTCGCCAATCTGGCGCTCGCCTCGGCGATGTTCGTGGAACCGGTCCTGTTCGGCCGCATCGTCGATGCCCTCGCCAATGCCCAGGCCCGCATCTCGCAACTCGCATGGCGTGACTTGATGGTGCTGGTCGGCGCCTGGGTCGGCTTCGGCCTCTTCATCATCGTCTGCAGCACGCTGGTGGCGCTGCATGCCGATCGGCTGGCGCACCGCCAATACCAGGTGGTGCGTACGATGTTCTTCGAGCACGTGCTGCAGCTGCCGCTGAGCTACTACACCGGCTCGCATTCCGGACGGCTGGTGAAGGTGATGATGACCGGCACCAATACGCTGTGGAGCCTGTGGCTGTCGTTCTTCCGCGAGCACTTCGCCAGTTTCATTTCGCTCATCGTGCTGCTGCCGCTGACGCTGTTCATCAATTGGCGCTACGGCCTGATGCTGATCCTGCTGTGCGCCGTGTTCGCTGTGGTGATCGGGCTGGTCATCCACAAGAGCGAAAGATTGCAAAGCACGGTCGAGGGCTACTATTCCGACGTGGCCGAGCGCACCACCGATACGCTCGGAAACATCGCCCTGGTGCAAAGCTTCGCTCGCATCGAGATGGAAGTTTCGGGAATGAGGAAGATGGGCGAAGAGGTTCTAAGGGCCCAGATCCCGGTGCTGTCCTGGTGGGCGGTGACGACGGTGATCACGCGCACGTCGACCACGCTGACGATGTTGTCGATTCTCGTGCTCGGGGTCTGGTTCTATCTCCGCGGTGAGACCACCGTCGGCGAAATCGTCATGTTCATGAGCTTCGCCACGCTGCTGATCAGCAGGCTCGAGCAGGCCGTCCATTTCGCCAACGAGATGGTGATGGACGCACCGCGGATCGCGGAATTCTTCGAGGTGCTCGACACCGAACCGGCGGTGCGCGATCGCCCCGATGCCATGAATCCCGACCGCCTGCACGGCCTCGTGGAATTCAAGGACGTCTCATTTTCCTACGACGGCAAGCGCTCGGCGGTCGCCGATCTGACCTTCACCGCGCTGCCCGGTGAAACGGTCGCCCTGGTCGGCGCGACGGGCGCGGGCAAATCGACCGCGCTCGCTTTGCTTCACCGCGTCTTCGATCCGCAATCGGGGACCGTGCGGATCGACGGCATGGACGTTCGCGCCCTCAGGCTCGCGGGCCTACGGCACAACATCGGCGTCGTTTTCCAGGAGGTGCTGCTGTTCAACCGTTCGATCGCCGAGAACCTGCGCGTCGGCAAGCCCGATGCGTGCGACGATGAACTGCGCGCGGCGTGCGAGCGCGCCCAGGTTCTCGACGTCATCGAGCACCTGCCGCAAGGGTTCGACACCAACGCCGGCGAGCGGGGGCGATTGTTCTCCGGCGGCGAGCGTCAGCGCCTGTCGATCGCGC
>DATFSE010000089.1:0-50226 GCA_035262745.1 Casimicrobiaceae bacterium
GCCCGGCGATCTTTCCCGGACGGCGGACTGGCCCCATCCCCTCCGTACTGTGCGGATAAACATGAGTGCTTTCAGGCAGTTCATGAGCTGAGACGATGAAGGAAGGGCGCATAGTCATGACAGTCCAAAATGGGATACAGACCGGATATGTAATGCCTACTAACAGAAGTCCTTAGAGAACCAAGCTAACCACCCGCTAGCGGTCCGATTGAATGGACGCCACGTACTCCGACGGGAGACCCAATCTCTGCGCTAGCATCTGCAAACGCTCCGCGTACTCGTGATTGCGTTCGCCGGCAGACGGCGTTGCGATGAGATTGAAGCATAGCGCGGGAACCTGACCGCCGCCGCGCAGATGGGCCACAACGGGTTCTGGTCGGTAGTCACGGACTGTGGGCTCGGAGTAAAGCTGCTCCAACTCACTGTGCTTGAGAATCGCAACCATGCCGTGGACGGTAGACCCAGGGATAGGAACCAGCGTGGCTCGTTGTGCGATGCGAAGCTGGAAGCCTTGAACGGAGGCTTGTTGCATCTGTTCAGGCGCAACCCCTTTTGATCTGAGCAAAGCCTCGTCCATGAACAGACCGTAGAAGAACACATGAACTCTTTCCACGGTCTCGAGCGACTTCTATGATGTCCAATGGACCAGGCTAAGCGGCGCCAAGCGGACGGCGTACCAGCGCCGCCGAGCGGTCCGGTTGAGCGAGAAGTTAAGCACCACGCAGTGCCCTTCGGAAATAAACGACACGCTCGGTCTCCTCGAACCCAAGGGCGCGGTGAACTGCATGAGCCGACACGCTCTCAAGCGGCGAATCCGAGGCAAGCTCAGTGAAGCCTTGAGCCAACGCCCAGCCTTCGACAGCTGCGACGAGAGCGCGCGCAACGCCGTTGCCTCGCGAAGCGGGCTCGACAAACAACCCTTCAAGGAACGCGACCGGAGAACTGTTGGTGCCGTTGACGTAGTCCACGCGCTTCGACGCTTCAACGAAGCCCACCGCCGAACCACTCGAAGCGATAGCAAGACGTACGAAGTGCCCGCGAGCGATCGCATCGTCCATATAAGGCAAGTGATCGGCTTCGGAACCAGGCCACAACCGTATGCGCAAGGCGAGCCACCTTGGGTCGCGAGCGCCAGGAGCTTCAAGCCGCATGGTGCCTAACGACCAAGCTAGTCGGCTGCGATCAGACGGCGCGTAAGCGCCGCTGGCGAGTGGTCCCGGTTGAGCGAGCGCTTAGAACGCATAGCCAAAGATCTTCGCTGCGAAAAAGCGGGCCAAAATGCTGGCGAAAAGGACTCCGATCGCGAACACCGTCCACCGATATCGCTTCCAGGTCGCGCGGTAGCCCGACGATTGGGCGGCGAAGTCGACAACGTAGGCTGCGCAGTATGCGACATTTGCCAAGACTGCCAGCACGAAGATCAATTGCGCTGAGTTGACGGTTATCTGACCGAGAGATGCTGGCCATCCCGCCAAGAAGAGGGTAACGACAACGACTGCGAGAACTGCGTTATACGCGATACGCCTCAACTCCCAGTATCGGATAGCGTCAGTCAGGATTTCACTCATTCCACACCTCCTTGATGCAGTCTAACGAAGCAAGCCAACCCAGCCGCGAGCGGACGGCACGGCGCCGCAGGCGAGCGGTCCGGTTGAGGGGTGGTTGGGCCGCAATGCAGGCCCACGAGGGTCACGACTTTCCCCAACCAGGAACAGCCGAGGCCTGCGCTATCCACGCTGTCAATTGTGCCTCGTCGAGATCATGCTCATGGATATCGATCCACCGAGCCTCTTTCGCGCTGCCACCGGGCGGCATCGGCTGAAGTGAAGTTCCCCGAAAGAACGTCACTTTGACGTAGTTAGTGAACACGTGGAAGCTGGCGAACCAACCTTGGCCCTTGATGCCGTACATAGGTGAGTTCCATCTCACCGCCTTGTGCACTCCTGGCACTTGGCGCGAGATCAGTTCGTCGAGCCGGTGCCCAACTCGCCGCTTCCACCCAGGAATGGCTGCGATGTAGGCTTGCACGGGTGCGTCGCCGTCCGCCTTTGCGACTTGCGGATTGCCGCCAGCTAGTAAGACTAGCTTTGTCGTTCTTCGCGTTGGCATGAGCAGACTTCGTTCTGTGGCCTAACGAACGAAAGTAACCGGCGCGACGAAGGGCGGCGCGAAGCGCCGCCAAAGAGCGTCCGCGTTGACCGCGCGGTTAGGCGCCGCGTCTGCGCTCATGGCCGAAGCGTAACCGTTCTGGCAAGACGCGGACACTTGCGCTTCGTCACGGCCCTATGTTGGACCGTGTGGAACATCGTAATCTGGACGTACTTGCCGCCGTGCCCAAGGCCGCAGAAGTAGACATTCGTGAGCGAGTCGAGCGGCAGGAAGGCATAGATGTCGCGAAACGCGCACTCCTTGGGCCAGCCATCGTGACCCGCCACGAACTGATTGAGCGCGCCTTGTTTCAGGAATGCCCGAATGGCTGCTTCGGGCGACGGGCGAGAGCATTGCGTCGTCCACGACTCAAGGCCCACGCAGTTGATACTGAGCGAGAACAGTGCCGTGCGGCTTACCGCTTTGTTCGATGACGATCTTGCGCGGACCATCAGCTTCGCGACTCCAACCACCGGTCAAGCCACTCCCATGGACCGCAGCGCGTGCGGACATAGCGCCGACTTATGAGACTGGCGATAGCACCGAGCTCAGGGCAGCCGGGATAAGCGATCCCGCCAGCGACAAGATGGGAGATGCCAAACCATGCGGCGATGATAGCCAGCAGCCACGCGATTGCCGGAACCGGAACGTATAGAAACGTCCACGCGAGCGCGAGGCAGGTAACCCCAACGATTGCTCGGGCCACCCGCTGGCGGTTTGTAATCGCGTGCGAAGGGCCAGCATCTTCGCCAATCGTGCACTCGGAGCAATATGGCATTTTCATCAGCCATGTCTCCTATGAAAGTCACGGCGCCTAACGAACCAAGCTAAGCGGCCGCGAGCGGACGGCGCGTAGTCTGCGCCGCCGGCGACTGGTCCGCTTGAGCGAGGGGTTGGTTGGGCGTCATTGTTAGTCGAACATCGAGCGTCCTAAGGCCCCGTCGTGTCTACTACTGAATCACCTCGTCTGCACGCAGCAGCAGCGATTGCGGGACCGTGATGCCAAGCGCCTTCGCGGTTCTTAGATTCACGATGAGCTCGAAGCTCCTTGCCTGCCCGATGGCAAGATCACCAGCGTTGGCACCCTTGAGAATCTTGTCCACGTAGGTCGCCGCTTCCCGTTGCACGTCACCGAGCTTCGCCGCGTAGACCAACAGTTCTTCCGGATAGCCTCGCACGTCGTAAAGGGCGGGCAATCGATACCGCAGCGTCAAGTCGAAAATCTGTTTCCTGTACAAGTTGAGGTGCGGGTTTCCCCAGACCAGCAGCGCCTGATCACGCTCTCGCGCCATCTCCTCGAACAGCCGGTTGAGATCGGCCGGCTTTTCGAACTGAACGTATCGTGCTCGGATACCCAGCTTGGCCGCCGCTGCGTCGTTGGCGTTGCGGTACAAAAGGAATCCCGCATCTCCCCAAGGGACCCCGCGCAAGACGGCCACCCGCCGCAGGCCGGGGACCACTTCACGGAGAAGTTGGAGACGCTTGCCGATCACCTCCGGCGAATGGAGCTGCATTCCGGTGAGGTTACCCCCGGGTTTCGCGAGGCTTGCGACGTTTGGTTCTGCCTCGAGCTCTCCGGCCTGGAGCGCAACGACCGGGACGGTTCTTGTATGTTCGAGGACGGCCCTCGCAATACCCACGCTTCTTACGACAATCACGCGTGGATTAGTCGCTACCAATTGCGCCGCGAGCCCCGACAAATCCTCGGGGCGCCCCTCGGCAAACCGGGCATTGACCGTCAAGTTCTGACCCTCGACATACCCGAGGGCGCGCAAATTCTCAAGAAGTGTCGGCAGGTCTTTCGCGGGAGCCAGTTCTTCGGATTTGGAGCCCTGGCCGAGATAGCCGATGACGTATGGGCCAGGGGTTTGCTGCGCCTCGACTGAATCTGCCGCGGCAAGAATCCCGCTGACTAACAATTCCAAAAACGCTCGGCGATCCATTTTAGTAGGTGATCCTTGACGCCCAACGAACCAAACTAACCGGCGCGTGCCCGCGGGCGCCGAAGGACGCCCGCCGGACGCGCGTCCGGTTGAGCCACGGGTTAGGCGTCGGCTTCAAAGCTGCCACACTCAGTCTCACAAGTTGCGACGCATTCGTTTGGGAGCGGCCTTCTCAAAGGCCGCGAGTAGGTCGTCGACAAAGATTTGGACATGCCGCCACATTTCTTCGGCGAGGACGACGCCATCGTGCCCTGGCTGCCATGAAAACAAGTACCAGTGCGCGACCGGCCGAATAGGGAGCTGGGGAATCGGCAGAACTATTGCACCAGAGGGTTCGAGTCGCGCTCCAGTGTGCGGGTGGTTCACCAGACCGGTGTGCAAGACAAAGTTGGCGAGAGTGCGACATTGACCGACTGGGCTATGTTGGAGAATGGCGAAAATCTTCTCGCACCGGCTCTTCAGGCGTTTTGGCTTAAGCGCGGGAAGAAGACCCTGCTTTGGAAACTTCTTTGGACTACTAGCACGTCGTTCCATACGCTCGACGAGCGTGCGACTCCACATCAGTAGTTCTGCAAATGCAAACCAGGCGTCTACGGCCGCCGCATGACCGAGGCCCTGAGGAATGCCTGGCTGAGCCTTCAACTGGTTGTCGACAACCCACACTTGCAATTCAGCAATGGCTGCTCGTAGGCGCATTAGTGCGCCCTCAATGCCGCCGGCTGCCACGAGCACTTCGCTTAACAGGTTTCGAGAGAGCTGATACGCCACGTCCGAGGAAGATACCTTCCGTCCGAGCGACTTGTAGAGTTGCTGAAGCTGCTCGTATCCTTCGTAGAGTCGAGGATTGCTCTGCCAATACTCACCAGCGAAGCCAAGCGATGCCAGTGCCACAGTGGGACTGTTCATTCGATGCGACCACTCATTGAGCTTTACTAACATCGCGAGCGGTTTTTGCTGGTCGTGAGCCCCGACGCCTAACTAGAAGTAGACACCCTAAACGCGTCGCAAGATAAAGCGTCACTCAACGAGAAGCGCCTCAGAATCAATGCGCTTGGTCCCAAGTGCGGCCTAAATCGAACCTGCATCCTTGCTGCCAAGCCGCCGCGATTCTACGCTTTCGGCCTCTTGTCCAGCACGCGAGTCGCCTTGCCGAGCGATCGCTCGATACCGCCCGGCAGCGCCAGACGCACCGTGGTTGACACGCCGATGTAGCCCTTGATGTTGTGCTCGAGTTGCCGAGCCGCCGTTGCTCGCGCGTCCTGACTGCCTTGCGCGAGCTCGGGCCCCATTTCGACGTGCACCGTCATCTCGTCGAGATGTCCGGGCCGAGTCACTTCGAGCAGGTAATGCGGCGTCAGCTCGGGCTGCTTCAATATCAGGTCCTCGACCTGCGTCGGGAACACGTTGACGCCGCGGATGATGAGCATATCGTCGGAGCGTCCCGTGATCTTCTCGATGCGGCGCATCGACCGTGCGGTGGGCGGCTGCAGCCGCGTGAGATCCCGCGTGCGATAGCGGATCATCGGCAGCGCTTCCTTGGTCAGCGTTGTGAACACCAGCTCGCCCTTCTCGCCGTCGGGCAGCACCGCGCCGGTCTCGGGGTCGATGATCTCGGGATAGAAATGATCCTCCCAGACGGTGAGGCCGTCCTTGGTCTCGATGCATTCTTGCGCGACGCCGGGACCGATGATTTCGGAAAGCCCGTAGATGTCGATCGCATCTATGTCGAGTCTGGACTCGATGGCGCGTCGCATCGCCGGCGTCCACGGCTCAGCGCCGAAGATGCCGATCCTGAGCGACGTCGCCTTGGGATCGATCCCCTGCTTTTCCATCTCCTCGGTGATCGCCAGCATGTACGACGGCGTCACCATGATGATCCTCGGCTTGAAATCGAGGATGAGTTGGACTTGCCGCTCGGTCATGCCACCAGACATGGGAATCACGGTACAGCCAAGCTTCTCCGCCCCATAGTGCGCGCCCAGCCCGCCGGTGAAGAGCCCGTAGCCGTACGCGACATGGACGATGTCGCCGCGACGGCCACCCGCAGCGCGAATCGAGCGCGCCATCACGGTCGACCAGGTGTCGATGTCTGCGGCGGTGTAGCCGACGACGGTCGGCCGCCCAGTGGTGCCGGACGATGCGTGAATGCGCACGACCTGCTCGCGCGGCACGGCGAACAGGCCGAAAGGATAGTGATCGCGGAGGTCTTTCTTGGTCGTGAACGGGAACTTGGCGAGATCGCTGAGCGAGTGCACGTCAAGAGGATGAACCCCGGCCGCGTCGAAGGTGGCGCGATAATGCGGAACGTTGTCGTAGGCGCGCTCGAGCGTGCGTTGCAGGCGCTCGAGCTGCAGCGCCTCGAGCTCATCCCGGCTCGCGGTCTCGATCCGCTCGAGATCTGCTGGCGCGGGCTTGTTTGCGGACATGAATCCTCCCTACGGATGCGCCTCGGCGATCACGTGACCCTTGATCCGGTACGACTTGCCACGAAAGAACGCGATCTTTTCGTCGCGCTGATTGTGTACTTCGATATCGTAGACGCCGGTGCGGCCGCTGGCGCTGCGTTCCTGCGCGATCGCAGTCAGCACGTCGCCCTCGCGCGCCGGCGCGATGAAGTCGATCGCGCAGCCGGATGCGACCGTGGTCAGGTTGTAGCTGTTGCATGCGAATGCGAATGCGCTGTCGGCCAGAGTGAAAATGAATCCACCGTGGCAGATCGCGTGACCGTTGAGCATGTCGGGGCGCACCGTCATGGTTAGCTCGGCGTGACCCGGCCCTACTCTGGCAACCTTGATTCCGAGCGATTGCGACGCGCGATCGCGCGGATACATCGCGTCAGCAACGCGCTCGGCCAGCGCCTGCGCGTCGGCGGCGGTCAGCGGCGGGTGATGCTCGCCCATATCGTGCGCTACTTACCGGAGAACTGCGGCGCCCGCTTTTCTCCGAAGGCGGTGACGCCTTCCTGAAAATCCTTGGTGTAGCCCATTTCGCACTGCAGATCGCGCTCGATGTTCAACTGTTCCTCCAACGTGTTGCCGGCGCTTAGCTGCAGCGCGCGCTTGGTCGCGGCGAGCGAGCGCGTCGGCGCGGAGGCCAGCTGATGGAGCAGGCTCTCCACCGTTACCGAAAACGCGCTGTCGTCGACGCACTTCCAGATCATTCCCCACGCCTCGGCTTGCTCGGCGGACACCTTGTCGCCCAGCATCGCCAGCCCCATGGCACGTGCGCTGCCGACCAGTCGCGGCAGAAAATGCGTGCCGCCCGCATCGGGGATCAAGCCGATCTTGCAGAAAGCCTGGATGAAGCTCGCCGACCTGGTTGCGATCACGATGTCGCAGGCGAGCGCGACGTTGGCCCCTGCCCCGGCGGCGACGCCATTGACGGCGCAAACCACTGGCATGGGCAACGCGCGCAAGCTGAGCACCAGCGGTTTGTAATTGCGCTCGATCGACGCGCCGATGTCCACCGGCTCCGACCCCGGCCTCACCGCGCGGTCGGCTAAATCCTGCCCAGCGCAAAAGCCGCGCCCTGCTCCAGTGAGCAGCAGCACGCGCACCGACGCGTCGGCTTTGACCTGCGCCAGCGCGTCGCGAATGTCTGCGTGCAGGGCGTCGTTGAAGGCATTGAGCCGCTCCGGGCGATTGAGCGTGATGCGGGCGATCCCGTTTTCACTGCTGTAGAGAATGTTTGCGTAGCTCATCGCGATGTCAGCTCCAGGTTCGTCACAATCACACGTGCATTCGATGCTGCACCACGCGGAACCTGCCCGCGACGAACGCGGCGTCGGTGAGCGCGGAATTGGCCGCCGGGTTGGCGCCGGTACCGTGGTAATCCGAGAAGGCGGCCGACTGGTTCACGAACACGCCCCCGGTCAGGTTGATCGACAGCGCGACCCCAGCATCCTCGGCGACTTCGATCGCGTCCTCGACGACTTTCGGACTCTTCGAGTAAAGCGACAGCGTCAGTGCCCCATGGTCTCTCACCGCGCGGCGAGCGATGTCAAGGCTCTGTGCGGTGCTGTCGGTGGCGATCACGAAGGCGATCGGGCCGAACCACTCCTTGAGATACTTGGCGTCGTCCTTGGCGTCGAGCTTGACGATCAACGGCGTGCGCACGCGCGCGTTGGGGAACTGAGTGTGGGTTATCGCCTGGCTGTCGAGCACCACCGGTCCCAGTCCTCTTGCTGCTTCGATGCGCTGTGCCACGCCGTCGTTGACGACGGCGCCGAGGATCTCGACCGCGCGCGCCGGGTCGCCGACCAGCTTCTGCACCGCCTCTGCGAGCCCTTGGGCGACCTGGTCGAGCGACAGATGGCCTTCGCTCGTATCGATGCCGCCCTTGGGCACGTAAACGTTCTGTGGCGCGGTGCACATCTGTCCCGTGTACAGCGAAAGCGAGAACGCAACGTTGCGCGCCACGCTCTTGAAGTCCTCCGCCGAGTCGACCACGATCTGGTTGACGCCGGCCTTCTCGGTGTACACCTGCGCCTGACGGGCGTTCTTCTCCAGCCAGTCGCCGTTGGCGGTGCTGCCGGTGAAATCGATGAGCTTCACCTCCGGGCGCAGCGCCAGTCTTTGCGCCGTGTCGTCGCCCGCGGCGTGCGCTACCAACGTGACAATGTTCGGGTCGAAGCCGGCTTCGGCCAGGACTTCGCGGGCGATCTGCACCGTGATCGCGAGCGGCAGGGTGGCATTGGGATGCGGTTTGACCACGACCGCGTTGCCAGTGGCGAGGCTCGCGAACATCCCCGGATACGCGTTCCAGGTCGGGAAGGTGTTGCAGCCGATGACCAGTCCAATGCCGCGCGGAACGATGCGGAAATGCTTTTCCATCCTGAGCGGCTCGTTCCTGCCCTGCGGCTTTTCCCAGCGCGCGCTGGAAGGAATCCGTCGCATCTCGTCGTAGGCGTAGGCAATCGCTTCCAGCGCGCGATCCTGCGCGTGCGGACAGCCCGCCTGGAAGGCCATCATGAAGGCCTGTCCGCTCGTATGCATGACCGCGTACGCCAACTCGAAGCTGCGCTTGTTGATACGAGTCAGGATCTCGAGCGAGACGCCGATCCAGGCTTCCGGCCCGGCTTTGCGCCAGGCCCCCTGGGCCTCGGCGATCGCAGCGAACAATTGGTCCAGCTCGACCTTGGGATAGGTGATGCCGAGCGCAACGTCGTATGGCGAAGTCTCGGCTCCCACCTTTCCCACCGTGCCGGGGAGCGTCAGCGGAAACGGCTGGTTGAGCAGCGCCTCGAACGCCGTCTTGCCGTAAGCTGGCAGGTGTTCGTCATAAGCCTTCGGGCTCTCGGGAAACGGGCTCCAGTAGCCGCGCTCGGCGATCGCCTGCAGCGCGCGGTCGAGCAGTGGCCTGTGGCGCTCGAATAAAGGATGTGACACGCAAAACTCCTCTCTCAACTCGTCTGATCGTAGTCGACCGTCACCTTGTCGGTCACGGGATAACTCTGGCAACACAGGATGAATCCGCGCTCGATCTCGTAGTCCTCGAGTGCGAAATTGGCATCCATGTCGACTTCGCCTTCGATCAATTTGGCCCGGCAGGTCGAGCACACGCCTCCCTTGCACGAATATGGCAGTTCGATGCCCTGCCGAATCGCCGCATCGATGATGTTCTCCTTGGTCTTTTCCAGCGTGAACTGACGCGTTGCGCCGTCGATGATCACCGTGACCTCGCATTCGGTATGACCGACCTCGGGCACGGTCTGAACCTTGTGCTCGACCTTGGGAATGCTGGCTGCGAACAGCTCGATCTTGATCTTCGACTTCGGCACCCCGTGCGCCTGCAGCGACTCCGCCACTGCCTGCATCATGCCGTCTGGGCCACAAACGAACGCCGTGTCGATCGCGCCGGCGTCGATCCAATGCTCGATCAGCGCATCGGCTTTTTTGCGATCAATGCGGCCGTTCAGGATGTCGATATCCTGCGGCTCCCGGCTCATGATGTAGACGAGGTTAAGCCGTTCGAGAAAGCGATCCTTCAAGTCGGCAAGCTCCTCCTTGAACATCACCGCGCTCGACGAACGGTTGCCGTAGAACAGGGTGAATTCGCTATGCGGCTCGGTGAGGAGGGTCGTCTTGATGATCGACAGCAGGGGCGTGATGCCGCTGCCGGCGGCGAAGGCGACGTAGCGCCTGTGGTTGCCGGCATCGAGCGGCACGTTGAAGTGCCCCATGGGCGGCATGACTTCAATAGTCTGGCCCGGCGCGAGTTGCTCGTTCGCCCAGATCGAGAAGGTCCCTCCGGGCGCCCGCTTCACCGCAATGCGCACCATCTCGTCCTGCACCGCCGAACAGATCGAGTAAGACCGGCGCACGTCTTCGCCGCCGATGTCGGCGCGAAGTGTCAAGTGCTGGCCCTGCACAAAGCGAAAGGCATCGCGTAGCGTCGGCGGAATGTCAAAGGTCAAGGCGATCGCATCGCGTGTCTCGCGCGCGACCGTGGCAACCTTAAGTGGATGGAACTTGCTCATTGGCGTCCACATCCGTCATTCACGCGAAGCCTGCCCCGGCATGCTTGAAACCGGGGGTGGGAATCCAGTGTACTTTTCATCAGTGCGGCTTGAAGTAGTCGAACGGCTCGAGGCAGTCCTCGCAGCGGTACTGCGCCTTGCATGGTGTGGAACCGAACCGCGACAGCTCCTTGGTGCTCAACGAACCGCAGCGAGGGCACGAGATTGCGACAGCCACCGGCCGCTTCAAGCGGCTCACGTCGATCGGGCTCGCCGCCGCTCTTTCGCCGGGAGGGGCGATACCGTAGGCGCGCAAGCGCTCGCGTGCCGCAGGCGCGATCCAGTCCGTGGTCCATGCCGGCTGGAGCCGAGTCTGTACGCGAAAGCGGCCCAGGTCCGAAGACGCGAGCGCGCGCTGGATGTCCTCCGCGATAACCTCGGTCGCCGGACAACCGGAATAGGTCGGAGTTACGGTGACCACGATCTCGCCGTCCTCGCACGCAACGTCGCGAACGACGCCCAGCTCGACGATGGAAATCACCGGTATCTCCGGATCGGGAATGGCCGCCAGCTTCGACCAGGCGACGTCGATCGCATGGCGCGAATCGAGGTGTTGCGCTGAGCTCACCATCGCGCACCCGGATATGCGCGTTGCAGCCACTGCATTTCCGCAAGCAGGTGCCCGAGCTGCTCGGTGTGGACGCCGCGTCTTCCGCCGCTTTGCATCCAGGCGCCGGAGGGGAGCGTTAGCGTAGCCTCGGCAAGTACGGCCGTCACCTGCTCGCGCCATGGAGCGGCGAGCTCGCTTGCGTCACAACCAATGCCTTCGGCTGCAAGCGCCTGGTCGGTCGAGTCGCTCTCGAACATTTCGCCTGTATACATCCACAACTCGTCGATCGCTGCCTGCATCTTGGCGTGGCTCTCGTCGGTACCGTCGCCCAGTCGAATCACCCAGTCGGCGCTGCGTTCGGCGTGATAGCGCGCTTCCTTGAGCGCTTTGGCGGCTATTTCGGCGACGCGCGCATCGTTCGACCGGTTGAGCTCGGAAAGAAGTAAGCGGTGCCAGACATCGAAGTAGAACTGCCGCGCCATGGTATCGGCATAGTTGCCGTTGGGCCGCTCGAGCAGCAGCAGGTTGCGAAACTCCGAGGAGTCGCGCAGGAACGCGAGCTCGTCTTCGCTGCGTTGGCGACCAGCGAAGCGCGCTTCGACCTCGCCAGCATACGCGTACCACAGCCGCGCCTGCCCGAGGAGATCCAGGCCCACGTTGGTGAGCGCGATGTCTTCCTCCAGCACCGGTCCGTGCCCGACCCACGCACCCAGGCGCTGGGCAAGGATGAGGTCGCTGTCGGCGACGCGAAGAAGGTAGTCGAAGAGTTGTTGGTCGAGGTTCATAACATCGTCATCCCGGCGAAGGCCGGGATCCAATTGGCGAGCGAAAACCAAGCACAGACCAGGTCCCGGCCTCCGCCGGGGCGACCGCTAAAACTCACAGGTGCTTCACCTCGTCCGGCATCGGGAAAAAGGTGGGATGCCGATAGACCTTGTTGTTCGCCGGCTCGAACAGCGGCTCCTTTTCTCCTGGCGAGCTGGCGCTGACGTCGGCCGATTTCACCACCCAGATGCTCACGCCTTCGTTGCGCCGCGTATAGACGTCGCGCGCATTCTTGATCGCCATTTCCGCATCCGGCGCGTGCAGGCTGCCCACATGTTTGTGCGCCAGGCCATGCTGGCTGCGGATGAAGATTTCCCAGAGAGGCCATTCCTGGCTCATATCGATCTCCTTACGCCGCCTTTTTGGAACGCGCAGCCTGCTTAGCCGCGTGCGTCAAGGCGGCCTCGCGAACCCAGGCGCCTTCCTCCCACGCCTCGATCCGCGCACGCATCCGATCGCGATTGCAAGGCCCGTTGCCCTTGACAACGTTATAGAGCTCCTCGAAGTCGATGGGGCCAAAATCGTAGTGCCCGCGCTCCTCATTCCACTTGAGCAGCGGGTCGGGCATTTTGATGCCCAGGTAATCGGCTTGCGGCACGGTCTGGTCGACAAAGCGCTGCCGCAGTTCGTCATTGGAGAGAATCTTGATCTTCCACTGCGCCGACTGGGCGCTGTGCACCGAATCCGCATCCGGCGGACCGAACATCATCAACGACGGCCACCACCAGCGGTTAAGCGCGTCCTGTGCCATCGCCTTCTGCTCGGGAGTGCCGCGGCAGAGCGTCATCATGATGTCGAAGCCTTGGCGCTGGTGGAAGCTCTCCTCCTTGCACACGCGGATCATCGCCCGCGAATACGGTCCGTGCGAGCAGCGGCACAGTGGTATCTGGTTCATGATCGCCGCGCCGTCGACCAGCCAGCCGATGGCGCCGATGTCAGCCCAGGTCAGCGTCGGGTAATTGAAAATGCTCGAATACTTGGCTTTGCCCGAATGCAGGTCGGCGATCAACTCGTCGCGCGATATGCCCAGCGTCTCCGCCGCAGCGTAGAGATATAGCCCGTGGCCTGCCTCGTCCTGCACCTTGGCCATGAGGATCGCTTTGCGCTTGAGAGTCGGGGCGCGGGTGATCCAGTTGCCTTCGGGCAGCATGCCGACGATTTCCGAGTGGGCGTGTTGCGAGATCTGACGAATGAGCGTCTTGCGGTAGCCCTCGGGCATCCAGTCCTTGGGCTCGATCTTGATGTCGGCGTCGATGCGCTCCTGGAACGCGCGCTCCTCGGGCGACAGCTCCTCCAGGGTGCGCAGACGCTTGGCCCCGGTATCGACCATTTGTGCGTACATCGGTGATTTCCTCCTCGCTCAAGCGGACTGGCGGCGGCGAGACGAAAACGATACACTTTTTAGATGCTCCATGCAAATTCTGTATCACGTCCTGCCGCCCTTGTCCGGCCTCGCAATCCCGATCCGCGCATCGCCCGCTGGATCCGTGGTGAGCTTGCAGCAGCGCCGCCCAGGGCAAGGTCGCTGATCGTCACCGTGTGGGGTGACGCCATCGCGCCTCACGGCGGCAGCACCTGGCTCTCGGGTCTGATCCGGCTCATGGCACCCTTCGCCGTCAACGAGCGCCTAGTGCGCACCAGCGTCTATCGTCTGGCGAGCGAGGGCTGGTTGGCCGCGCGGCAGTCGGGCCGGCGCAGCCTGTATCGGCTGACCGCGCAGGGAGCGCGGAAATTCGAGCATGCCCATCGGAGAATTTACGCGTCGCCCTCTGATCGCTGGGACGGAGAGTGGGAACTGGTCATCGCGCTACCGGCTGAATTGCGTGCGGACCAACGCGCCGCCCTGCGTAAGGAGCTCGGATGGGAAGGATTCGGCAGTCTTACCCCCGGCATGTTCATCCGGCCCGCGCGTGGAGTGGCAGATGCGACGGTGACGGAGATCTTCGCTTCGCTCGCTCTGACCCACCGCATGTGGCGGCTCGACGGTGCGCGACCGCGAGCGCATGACGACCGCACCGCGCCAGAGATGGTCCGCGCTTGCTGGAACCTGACCCGGGTTCGCGTCGAGTACGCAGCGTTCATTCGTCGCTTTGCGCCGCTGGTTGGCGCGCTTGACGACGGTACGCCGATTCCGGAGCAGGCGTTTGTAGTCCGCACACTGCTCATCCATGCATTCCGCCGCGCAAGTCTTCACGACCCGCACCTGCCTCCCCAACTGCTCCCACGGGCGTGGCCCGGAGCCGAGGCCTATGCGCTATGCAGGGAGTTGTATCGACGTACGCGCTTGCATGCCGAGATTCATCTCGCGGCGACGTTGCTGGGCGCCCGTGGCGCGCTTCCGCCCGCTGCCCCGTATTTCTTCGAGCGCTTCGGCGGTCTGGGAGGTTAACTTCAGGCGCCATCGCGTCAGACGGGGTCCCACAGGCGAGCGACTGGCGCGCGATTTGCTCTCGCTTGAGTCATCCACATCCGCTTGAACGGCGTTATGTGTGTCGACTTACCCACAAGGAGCCATCGATGAAACCGTCATTCCTCAACGCCGCGTTGGGTGCTGCCCTCGCACTCATTGCGATCCCGGTCATGGCCGGGGAGATCATTCTGTTCGAGCACACTGATTTCGCAGGCCAGCGCATGGTGATCCACGACGCCATGCCGAACCTCGACCGAACCGCCTTCAATGACCGAGCTCAGTCGATCATCGTGCGGAGCGGCGTGTGGGAACTGTGCAGTGACGCACGTTTCGAAGGGTCCTGCACCCGCGTCCAGCCGGGCGAGTATCGCGCCCTGGGCAGCGAGCTCAATAAGCGGATTTCGTCCGTGCGCGAGGTCGGCCAACCCTACGCTCAGGCGGCGCCCAACCCACCCTCCTACGGCGGACCGGCGCCCGGTCACGGCGGCCAGATTGGCGCCGTACTCTACGAAGGCCCAGGGTTCCACGGGCGCTCGTTCGACATCAATCGCCCTGTCGTGCGTGACCTCGACCGCACCAGCTTCAACGACCGCGCGCAATCTCTGCGTGTGTACAGCGGCTATTGGATGTTCTGCAGCGATGCGAATTTCGAGGGTGAATGCCGGACTTTCGGGCCCGGAGAATACCCGGATCTACCCGGCGACTTGAACCGCAGGATCTCGTCGGGCCGCAAGATATCCGACCGCTATCCGTACGCGGGCCATCCCAACTGGGGCGGCTAAAGCAGTTCGGGACAATGCCGGTTTAGGTAGCACTACGCAGCTTGTGCCGGCGGCGATCGCGCGGAGCGTCGCCGCCGGATTGGCGCGGGCCGGCGCGGTCCACAGCGTCTCGTCGTCATCATCATCATCGTCGTCGGACCAGCCTTCGTCGTCGTCGGGATCGATGTTGCCGCCGCCCGAGCCACCGGCGTCATCTTCATCTTCATCGTCTTCGTCGTCATCCACGTTCGGTGTGGGTTGCGGCGTGTACAGCCGATAGACGATTTCCCTCTCGAGCCAAGTCTCTGCGGCACAAGCGAAAAGCGAGGGCTGCCTGGTCGATGCGATCTTCATTGCCATCGCCGTAGGGTACACCCGTCCACGTCCAGTCGGACAAGGTATGATTCCAGTGGTTGCGGCAGCGTTTCTCGAGCGCGGCCAGTGTCTTTCTGCCGCTTGGTCATTTCATGCCCCGATCTCCCGCACTCTCGGCCCTTCCCTCGGACTGGAAGGATTCGACCCTGATCGCCCGGGCGTGGATTCTCGGCTCGCCGCCGGGACCATCGCCGGTCACGGTGCGCCCCGACGGAAGCGTCATCGATCTTGCCTCCAGGCACCCGACGGTGAGCGCATGGCTCGAACAGGACGACGCGGCCGCGCAGATTCGCGCAACGCCGGGGCGCGTCGTCGGCACCATCGAAGCATTGCTCGACAACAGTCGCCCCGACTTCGCATCCAGCAAACCGCGACTGCTTGCGCCGTGCGATCTGCAGGCGATCAAGGCGGCGGGCGTCACTTTCGTGGAGAGCATGCTCGAGCGCGTGATCGAGGAACAGGCGCGCGGGGACGCGAGCAGGGCCGAGGGCATCCGCAAGCATATCGCGGCAATACTCGGCGGCAACCTCGCCTCAATCCGTCCCGGTTCCAGCGAGGCCGCTCGCATCAAGCAGGTGCTGGTCGAACAAGGCGCGTGGTCGCAATACCTCGAAGTCGGCATCGGGCCGGACGCCGAGATTTTCACCAAGACACAACCCATGGCGAGCGTGGGTCATGGCGCACTGATCGGCCTGCATCCGGGCTCGGCATGGAACAATCCGGAGCCAGAAGTCGTGCTGGCGGTGAATTCGCGCGGCATGATCCGCGGCGCGACGCTTGGCAACGACGTCAACCTGCGCGATTTCGAGGGACGCAGCGCGCTGCTCCTTTCCAAAGCCAAGGACAACAACGCCTCGTGCGCGATCGGCCCATTCATCCGCGTGTTCGACGAGAGGTTCACGCTCGACGACATGCGCCGGGCGGAGGTCGCGCTCGACGTCTACGGCGACGACGGCTTTCATCTGACCGGGAAAAGCTCGATGAGCAAGATCAGTCGCGATCCCGAGGATCTGGTCAGGCATGCGATCGGCGCGAATCACCAGTATCCCGACGGCTTCGTGCTGTTCCTGGGAACGATGTTCGCGCCGGTCGAGGATCGCGATGCGCCGGGTGCCGGATTCACTCACCATGTGGGCGATCGCGTGGTCATCGCCACCGAGCGGTTGGGCGCGTTGGAGAACATCGTGACGACCAGCGACAACGCGCCGCCGTGGACTTTCGGCACGGGCGAGCTAATGCGCAACCTGGCCTCGCGCGGCTTGTTGTAATCATTCGAGAAGCGAGACAACCATGGCCGATCTGCATCGCAATTACATCGCCGGCGAATGGGTCGCCGGCGCGGAGGCCGCGAAGAACATCAATCCTTCCGACGTGACCGACGTGATCGGTGAGTACGCTCGGGCCGATCGCGCTCAAGTCGACGTCGCCATCGCCGCGGCGCGCGCCGCGTTCCCGGCGTGGACGGCTTCGTCGGTGCAGGATCGCGCCAATCTTCTCGACGCCGTAGGCAACGCGATCCTGGCGCGCAAAGAGGAGCTGGGTCGGCTCCTGTCGCGCGAGGAAGGCAAGACGCTGCCCGAAGGCGTAGGCGAAGCGGTGCGCGCGGGGCAAATCTTCAAGTTCTTTGGTGGCGAAGCGCTGCGACTCGCCGGGGAGAAGATCCCGTCGGTGCGCCCGGGGATCGACGTGGAAGTTACCCGCGAGCCAATTGGCGTCGTGGGCATCGTCACGCCGTGGAATTTTCCCATCGCCATTCCGGCATGGAAGATTGCGCCGGCTCTGTGCTATGGCAATTGCGTCATTTTCAAGCCGGCCGATCTGGTGCCTGGTTCGGCGTGGGCGCTCTCCGAGATCATCGTCAAGGCGGGCGTGCCCTCCGGCGTGTTCAACCTGGTGATGGGTCGTGGCAGCATCGTCGGCGATGCGCTGGTGACCGATCCGCGCGTCGACGCCATTACGTTCACCGGTTCGGTAGCCACCGGCCGCGCCATCGCCGCCAAAGGTATCGCGCGCATGGCCAAGCTGCAGCTGGAGATGGGCGGCAAGAATCCATTGGTGATTCTCGACGACGCCGACTTGCCCACGGCCGTGAATTGTGCAGTCAACGGCGCTTTCTTCTCGACCGGGCAACGTTGCACCGCATCGTCGCGCTTGATCGTCGGCGGAGGGATCCACGATCGCTTCGTCGCGTCAATGAGCGAGCGGTTGACCAAACTCAAGGTCGACGACGCCCTTGCGCCGGGCACCGACATCGGCCCGGTAGTCGACGAGAATCAGCTCAAGCAGGACTTGAACTACATCGGCATCGGCCAGCGCGAAGGCGCCAAGCTGGCGTGGGGCGGCGAAGTGCTCGAGCGTCCGAAAAAAGGGCATTATCTTTCGCCGGCGCTGCTCACCCAAGCCACCAACGCCATGCGCAGCTCGCGCGAGGAAATCTTCGGGCCGGTCGCCAGCGTGATTCGCGTCAAGGATTACGACGAGGCGCTCGCGGTCGCCAACGACACCGACTTCGGACTCTCGGCGGGGATCGTCACCACCTCGCTCAAGCATGCCTCGCACTTCAAGCGCGCGAGCCAAGCCGGGATGGTCATGGTCAATCTCCCGACCGCCGGCGTCGACTATCACGTACCCTTCGGCGGCCGCAAAGGCTCGAGCTACGGGCCTCGCGAGCAGGGACGCTACGCGCGGGAGTTCTTCACCGTTGTCAAAACCGCGTATACGCTGCCCTAGGCAAGAACCGTCTCGGACTTGTGCTGTCTACCGTGGCGTAGAGCCGCGCGCTCTCGTTCACCTTGACCGACGTCTTTACGCTCGATCGGAGATTTGATATGCGACACAAGCTGATGAAGGCCTGGCAGGAGTACAGAGGGTTCGCCCTGTTCGTCGTCTTGATGATTATCTTCCGCAGTGCGCTTGCCGACTGGAATGTCGTACCGTCGGGCTCCATGAAGCCCACGATTCTCGAGGGCGACCGGATACTGGTAAACAAGCTCGCTTACGACCTCAGGATCCCGCTCACTCACCTGTCCGTGCACAAGTTCGCGGACCCGAAGCGCGGCGACATCGTCGTCTTCGACTCGAAGGCTGCCGACACGCGACTCGTCAAGCGCGTCATCGGCCTGCCGGGTGACACAGTATCGATGACGGACGATCGGCTGACCATCAACGGAATCGAAGCCCGATACTCCGACATCGAGTACCAACCTCATGCGATCCTCGCTACCGAATCGTATCCGGGTCTATCGCAGCGCATCGAGCTGGTGCCCGGTGCGGCAAGCCGCCTGAGCTCGTTCGGCCCTGTCAAGGTTCCGCAAGACTACTACCTCGTACTCGGGGACAATCGCGACAACAGCGCCGATTCGCGCGTCTACGGTTTCATTCCTCGTCAGGAGATTGTTGGCAACGCAAAGACCGTCGTGCTGTCGCTCGACTACGATCGCCACTACCTGCCCCGGCTGGACAGGTTTCTGCATCCACTGTAACGAATAAGCTTCCGCTTGGGAGCCTGGCTTAGCGCGCCTTCACGGTGCGGACCAGCACGGGAGAGTACCGGGTTACAGCGAACGATTTCGTGCGTTCGACAGAGCGCGTGCTGTTATTCTTGCAGCGGCCGCGAATTGCTCGAGCGTAGCGTCCCGTTCGGCCGCGTCCAGCGCGCTTAAGATAGCGACGCTCTGAAAGTGCTGGCGTGCCCTGCTCGCCATGACCGCAGCGCTATATTTTTGGCTTGACGTGCGTTTGTCCATACGAGGTGCCGGAATTCAATAGTTGTTTGCGTACGATTGACGGCCTCCTCAACCGCTGTGGGATCAATGTAGAGACTCGATGAGCACAGGGGAATCAGTGTCACACTGATTTCGATGTAGGATGGCGTCCGCCACGCGTCACCTCGACTCTACGAGGACCTTGGCGCGAATTTGCAAAGATCCGTTTCGAGCCCGACCGGGCGACCTTGGCTTCGACGCGCGTCATCGTCCCCTTGGAATAGAAAACCGCCGCCCTCTGTTCAGCTGCTGATGATCGGGCGACAGCGTCATCGGCCGGGCAATCGAACCACATCGCTACTGGGACTGCTGGCGCTGGGCATTTCCTGCGCCCATGCCCAGCTCGTCGTCCACAGCGACGAGAATCTGGATTCGAGCCGCACCGAAGCATGGGCAATGAACTATGTCGGCGCCGCCACCTTCATGACGGCGTTTGGCGAGACGCCGGCGCTTAAGGCCTGGAGCTGGGGCCTGGCGGTGGACGCCGGCTATATCCCCAAGCTGACCGCGGCGCAGCAACGCGTCGGGCTGCACGGTATCAAACAGGAGGATCTCAACCGCTCGCAAGTATTCGGACGGCTTCGCGTCCTATTGGGTCTGCCGGGCGATTTCGTCGCCACTGTCGGTTACACGCCGCCCATTACGATCGACGGAGTCCAAGCGCTGGATCTCTTCTCGTTCGCGATCGCCCGCCGTCTGCTCGAGCACGACGATCTCAGTCTGTCGATGCAGATCTTCGGCCAGCATGGACGCCTGCAAGGCGACATCACATGCCCGAAGCGGCTCTCCGACATCACGGACATAACACTCAATCCCTTTGGGTGCCGTGGGCCATCCAACGACCATGTCTATCTGAACTACTACGGTCTCGAAGCGGTCGGCGCCTGGACGATCCGATCCTGGCACCCCTACGTCAGCGGGGGTGTCGTGCGCACTGAGTTCCAGGTGCGGGTGGACGCCATGACGTTTGACGTGCATGACCGGTCTCACCTCACTGCAAGAGGCTCGTTACCCTTCGGCACTGTCGGCACAACGGTGGACCTCGACCCGCATTGGAGCTTGGGCGCCGAGGTGCTCTATGTTCCCTTGAACGTCCAACGCCGGCCGAACATGCCAAGTCAAAACGATCAGTTGACCAGCGCGCGTATTCAGCTCCTCTATCGATTCGACTGACGAGTCGGAGAGAGCCGCTATCGCGCATTCGAGCGCACCTTAGAGATGGTTCAGGTCTTTTTACAGACGTGGTGCTCCGTTACTGGCGTGCCGTTGGATTCGTAGCTGGGACCGTCGACCATGTATTCGGAGTCGGATTTCTTGGTGAACGTTGCATCGATCGCCGACGTTTCGGATTGCTGCCTAGGAAAAAAACTGACGTACTTCCACGCCCAGCCGCCGTTGTCCGTATCTGCCATGCGGATGGCAAAGTATTGTCCCGTGCTTATGACACCGAAGCGGACCCATGCCTGCCGCTTCTCGTCGTAGCCGATAAGGAACTCGGCGCGCACTGGGGGTTCGTCGCCTCCGAACTGCTTGGAAGGGAAGTCATACGTTTGCTTGAGCCACAGCTCGCCAAGCGGTTTGGCATAGGTCGTTGTGTAGGTACCGGAGAACGTGCCCACCGTGTGCGCGCAGTTCCAGGTTCCCACGAGATATTGAACCGATGCCATTTCCTGACGTGCCGTCGGAGCGGCGCCCGCCGACGTAACTGCAACCATGAACGTTGCCGCAGCTGCCGCAATCCAACCCAGACGTTGCTTCATGTTGCCTCCTGTCGATGTCTTCCGATGCGCCGCCCGCGCACGTGGGCCCGGACACGAGCCGCCGCGCATTGCACATTAACCAGACGCGGCAAGGAGGCCCAAGAGGCAAACGACGGGTCGCCACTGTTCTTCGCCAAACAGCGCTGCCGGCGACGGAACGGTCGCTGGCGATCCGCCCCGTCACCCACGGTCATGCCGCCATTGGAATCCGACTCGTGGCACAACTTCATGGGGTCGCGTAGCATTCGAGCCTCGCGAAGCACCGCGATCGCTGTTCGTCCACTCAAAATGAAATAAGGGGTGCCGCATTGGCATTGGATAGGCGACAGGAGACCCACCCATGATCTACGAGCTCTACTACTGGCCAGGTATCCAGGGGCGTGGCGAATTCGTGCGCCTGGCCCTGGAGGACGCCGGAGCAAAGTACGTCGACTTTGCACTGGTGCCCGACGCAAAGGGTGGTGGCGTGACGGCGCTGGAGCGCTTTCTTGACGGGAAGGACGTCGAGCGTCCGCCTTTCGCTCCACCCTTTCTCAAGGCTGGGCGCAGATTGATCGGTCAGACCGCCAACATACTTTTGTTCCTCGGCGAACGACTTGAGCTGGCGCCGCGCGATGACGCTGGAAGGCTATGGACGCACCAGCTGCAGCTTACCATCGCCGACTTCATCGTCGAGATTCACGACACCCACCACCCCGTCGCCGGTGGGCTCTACTACAGACAACAGAAACCGGAGGCGAAGCGTCGCACCAGGGATTTTCTGGCCAATCGGCTGCCGAAGTTTCTGGGTTATTTCGAGCGGGTGGTGAGGCGCAATCGCACAGGCAGTGTCGTCATGGTCGGGAGGCGAATCACATACGCCGATATCTCCATGGCGCAGGTCATCGCGGGACTGCGTTACGCTTTTCCCGTCGCCAGTCGCAAGGCGCTGCGGGGTTGCCCCCGACTGCGAGCGCTGCATGACCAGGTCTTCGATCGCCCGGGCATCAAGCGCTACGTGGCTTCCGATCGCCGCCTCGCGTTCAACAACGACGATCTGTTCCGTTTTTATCCCGAGCTCGACGGGTAACCTTTCGCGTCACCCCATCTCATCCACATGTCTGCCGCTCTGTTCTCCCCGTTCAGAATCCGCGGGCTTGAGCTCGCCAACCGTATCGTCGTCTCGCCGATGTGCCAGTACTCGGCTGTCGACGGCTGCGCGACCGATTGGCACAGCGTCCACTGGGGTCAGCTCCTGCAGTCGAGCGCGGGCATGTTCACCATCGAGGCGACCGCGGTATCGCCGGTTGGACGGATCACCTACGGTTGCCTCGGCATGTACGACGAGGCCTGCGAGACGGCGGTAGGCGTGCGCCTCGCGACTGCGCGCAAGAATGCGCCGCCGATACCGGTGGCGATGCAGCTTGCACATGCCGGACGCAAGGGCTCGTCGAAAGTGCCATGGGAAGGCGGGCAACTCATCCCCGCCGATCAAGGCGGATGGACGCCGGTGGCGCCGTCCGCGATTCCGCAGTTGCCCGGCGAGGCTTCGCCGGCCGCTCTCGACGCGTCGGGCATCGCAAGGATCAGAGGCGAATTCGTCGCCGCGGCCGAGCGCGCATCGCGTATCGGCATCGACGCCCTGGAGTTGCATTGCGCGCACGGTTACCTGATGCACGAGTTTCTCTCGCCGTTGTCTAACCGTCGCGACGATGCTTATGGCGGATCATTCGAAAACCGCGCGCGCTTTCCACTGGAAGTGTTCGAGGCTGTACGTGCCGTGTGGCCGACGACCAAGCCCATGGGCGTACGAATATCGGCAACCGACTGGG
The DNA here is from genome assembly GCA_035262745.1 of Casimicrobiaceae bacterium. Classification (GTDB taxonomy): domain Bacteria; phylum Pseudomonadota; class Gammaproteobacteria; order Burkholderiales; family Casimicrobiaceae; genus PALSA-1003. The sequence continues at coordinate 22,865 of DATFSE010000089.1, forward strand.
TCGAGGGCGGCTGGACGATCGAGGACTCCATCGTGCTCGTGCGCCGTCTCAAAGCCGCCGGCTGCGATTGGATCGATACCTCCAGCGGCGGCATCTCGCCCGCGCAGAAAATCCCGCTTGGACCCGGATACCAGGTCCCGCTCGCGCGCGAGATCCGCCGCGCGACGTCCATCGCGACCATGGCCGTCGGCCTTATCACCGACGCAAAGCAGGCGGAAGCGATTGTCGCGTCGGGAGATGCCGACCTCGTCGCCATGGCGCGCGCGATGTTGTGGGATCCGCGTTGGCCCTGGCATGCCGCCGCCGCGCTGGGAGCGCAGATACGCGCGCCGCAACAGTATTGGCGCTCTGCGCCGCGCAACGCCGCGAGCGTCATCGTCGACACCAAGCTCGGCATGCGATGATTGGGGACACGCATGGTCGTATAGAGGTGTCTAAACATGCAAACACCGGCTGCTGATCTATTCAAAGTCTTCTCGACGACCTTGTGCGTATCTGCGATCGCACTGTCCGCCGGCTGCAGTAGTATCCCGTCAGGCGAGTCCGCACACGATGTGCCGGCGCCTTCGTATCACGTTGGCGATCGTTGGGTCTATCAGGCCGAAGATGGCTTTCGTGTCAAAACACGTTGGATCGAGACCCACGAGATCACCAGCGTCGGCCCGAGCGGTATCAGCATACGCGTCACCCAGCGTGGCGACGGCATCGACAGCGTACGCACTGAACAATTGGAATCGCCAGGTCAGGTACTCGTCGGAGCGCTGTACAACAACGAGACGCGTCGCTTCACCGTGCCGTTGCAACGCTACAACTTCCCGCTGCGCCCGGGCCAAGTCTGGAATCAATGGGTGGAGAACATCAATGAAACCGCGAGAACCGGAGGCGTAATCAATCGCTACGTCGTTGTTGGCGGCTGGCAAACAATAACGACGCGGGCAGGCACATTCGATGCGGTCCAGCTACGTGTATTGATGCGGCTCGACGACGATGAGTTCTGGCGATGGCCGACAACGTGCGGCGATCGCGTGTGGTATTCGCCTGCAGTCCGAGGGATCGTTAGCGAACAGCGTGACGCTGGATACCTCGAACGCGGCGGTCCCGATCCTACGAGTGTCTGGACGCAGCACGGGACGCTGGAGCTGATCGAGTTTGCCTCGGGAACATCTTAGCGTCAGCCCCGCTATGAGTTTCCCCGCCACGCTTGCAGCCGCACTCGCGCCGTACCAGCGGCAGAATGCCATCGCCTTTTCATTCAACCCGGACTATCCGATGTGCCCCACCGCCATTCCGCTGCCTCCTCTCGAACTCATGAAGCGCGTCGGCTCGCCGGATGCCGCCAATTATCTTTTTGTTTGTGACCAGTGGGCACAGGTCGTCGGGCGCCTGCTCCAGCCGAGGACGCGCATCCTCGACATCGGCGCAGGATGCGGCAAGCCGGCTCGCGCCTTCCTGTATCACCCCCACGTCATCGAATACGTCGGTTTGGATGTCGACGTGGATCTCGTGAACTGGTCGAACGCCTATCTGCGCCCTTCTTCAAGCCAGCGCTTCCTGTTCGCTTTCATGGATGTGCAGTCCGACGCGTATGCCAAGGAAGGCGCCAAGAGGGCCGAGGACGCAATTTTCCCGGTGCAGCCCGGCCATTTTACTTTTGTCATTGCCGCTTCGCTGTTCACGCATCTCGCGGCAGACGCGGCCCGGAACTATCTCAAGCAGGCCCGAACGGCGTGCGCTTCGGGGGCGCGAATGATCGCCTCTTTACACATCCAGCCCGTGGGCGGGGAATCGAGCGGAGACACTTACCGCGCGGACTACACGCGCGAGTTCTTTGCCGAGCTTGCCGATAAAGCCGACTGGACCCTCAACGCGCCGCTGGGCGAGCTCGCAGGTCAGGAGGCGCTGCTTTTTACCGCCCGCTAAGCGAATTGCGCGCGTTATCGAATGATCTCGTCCGCGCGAAGCAGGATCGATTGCGGAGGCGACAATCCGAGCGACTTAGCGGAGTTCAGATTGACGACCAGCAAGAATTTCGTAACTTGCTCGAAGGGAAGATCAGCGGGCTTTGCGCCTTTGAGCACTCTGTCGACGAAATAGGCGAGACGATAATAGGCATCGCGAAATTCAATGCCGTAGGAGATCAAGCCACCGGCCTGCGTGCAGTCGCGGAATGAGCTGCTCACGGGCATCGCGTTCTCGAGCGCCAGCGCACCAAGTCTTGCGCGTTCAACATAGAACGCGTTGGTGGCGATGATCAGAACGGCGTCTGCCTTGTTTCGCTTCGCGGTCTTGAAGGCGGCGTCGAAGTCGAACGGCGGCTGGAGCTCCATGAGCTGAAGCTGAATGCCCATCAAGCGCGCGGCGGATTGAAGCTCGTCGAGCTCGCCCTTGCCGAGGGGGTCCCAGAAAACGGCAAGCTTCGACAGGTTCGGAATGATCTCCTTGAGTTGCTCCAGGCGCTTGCCCACGAGCTCGGATGTACGCGTGAACAGACCGGTGAGATTGCCAGCGGGGCGCGCAAAGCTTTCGATCAGGCCGCCGGCTACAGGGTCATAGTTGTACAGGGACACGACGATCGGGATCGTGGCGGAAGCCTGCTTCGCGACCTTCGCCGAGCGCTCGTTCCCCACGACGATGGCATCGACCTTGAGACGGACCAACTCATCGGCGAGAGCAGGCAACAGATCCAGATTCCCCTGTGCACCTCGAAACTCGATTCGGATGTTCCTGCCCTCGATATAGCCCTTGTCTCGGAGTCCCGCGCGAAATGCCTCTATTACGGGGTCGCCCGAAGCGACATTGCCCATAAGCACACCGACAACGGGCGTGCTCTCGGGCCGCTGCGCGCAGGCGCTGTAAGCAGTAATTCCGATCCAGAGCGCAAGCGCGATGCACGAGAGCCGGCGCGTCACAGGAAGTATCTCCTTCCAGGGCGAATCGCAATCCGACAAGTTAGGCGAGGGCCTTGCTCGCCTGCCGGTTCGCCTCCAGCCGCGACTGAACGGTGCTGACGATCTCGTCGATCGCGCCGGAGTGCATTCCTTTCTCGGCTCCGATACGCTTGACCAGACAGTCCACCCTCTCGATATTGGGTGCGCCCCCGAACAGCGCCCGCGCCGCGGAGGACGGTCGTGTCAGTCCCTGCGCCGCATTGGCATATTTTTCGAACGGCACCTGGTCCGCCGGCGATGCCCCTAGCTTCCTGCATAGATCGCTGACCCACAAGTACACGCGTCGCGATTGCTCGACGTCGCTGTGCACCGCATCCTTGATGGATCGCATCGCGTCCTTCTGAATGCAGCGGTAGTTGCCGGTCAGCAGCATGCTCCATTTCGCCAGCGGCACGAAAATGGACTCGTGCACTTTGAGCTTGACCGGAAGCTCCACCACGCCGTCGCCAGTGTCGACGCGGATCGCTTCGATGTCGGACTGCATTTGGCGCAGCATGGCGGTCTGGGTATCGGAATCGAAGCGCGCAGCCTTGAAGTTCGTCGGCAGACTCACCTGCAGCACGTTGATCTTCTCGTCCGGAGGCCGGAACGCCTGCGGGTCCGGACTGCACAGAGTCATCAGGGCAGGATCGAAACTGTCCCAGACGATTGGATCGGTGTAGCACTGGCGGTACGCGCTGGCATCGAGGCCGGGAATGCGCGCGAGGTACGGCAGCGGCGGCATGTTCATAATCGACATGCAGGGCGCGCGGGCCCTGGCGACTGCGTCAAGCAACTCGCGCACGCCCGCACTCCCGTATTGTGGCTCCTGCATCGCCAGCACCACCAGATCGAAGTCCCCAGGATATGCCGCCTCCGGCCCGCTCGCCGAGAGCGAGCCCGGTGTCCGCCGCGAATCGATCTCGACCGGCTGACTTCTGCCTTTGACCGGAAGGCGCACCCGCGTACCTTCTGCGTTGATCAGCTTCGCCTCGGCCGGCAGGCAAACCAGTTTGACCGTGTGCCCTGCGAGCAACAACTTGGTCGCGAGTAGCGAGCCGTAGGACGCGCCCATGACCAGAACACGATAGGTCGTGCTCATGAAAAACCTCCTCCTTCGATAGCGACAGATCGGGCGTGCGTTCAACCCGTTTCAACGCTCGTCTGCCGTGTTTGTGGCGCAATCCTATGCAACAAAGGCCCGGCGATGCAAATAAAACGATGCCGCAGCGCAACAGCAGGCGATTCACGTGTGAACACCGGTTGACCAGCGATGTCTACCCGCCATGGCTGATTCCAAGTCAAAGCTTGCCGCTGAAGCGCAATCACTCGATCACATCGCAGCGGGCATCGCCCGCTGTCGCGGTTGCCGGCTGTGGGAGCGCGCCACGCAGGCCGTGGGCGGCGAAGGCAGTCCGAAGTCGCGAATAATCTTCGTCGGCGAGCAACCGGGCGATCAGGAGGATCTTGCCGGCAAGCCGTTTGTAGGTCCTGCAGGTCGCGTACTCGATGAAGCGCTGGAAGAAGCGGGAGTCGATCGGCGCGACGTCTACGTCACCAACGCCGTCAAGCACTTCAGCTGGGAGCCGCGCGGCAAGCGCCGCATGCACAAGACGCCTGCGCAGCAGGAGATCGCTGCATGCCAAGACTGGCTTGCTGCCGAGATCAGGCTCATCGCTCCCGATCTCATTGTCGCGCTCGGGGCGACCGCAGTACGCGCACTGCTCGGTCCGGGCGTTAGAGTGCTCGTCAATCGTGGGAAATTTCTACCAAGCGACTGGGGCGTGAAGGTCCTTGTTACAGTGCATCCTTCGTCGATCCTTCGCGTCCCACCGGAAGATCGCGATCAGGCATTCGACGCGTTCGTCAAGGACCTCGCCAAGATCCAGCGCGCGTTTACATAGCTCCTGCGGGAGTCAGGCGAGACTCGGAGCTCGCACTGCAATTTCCGCCGCTAAGGCGAGTCAGCGTCCCACCATCGCCAGCACGTCCGCCTTCAAAAACCGCTCGACCACGAGCATGAATCCGATCGACGGAATGAGCAGCAGCAGCGCCGTGATCGACGAGATCTGGTAGTTGCCGCCCATGGTTGCATTGAACATCAGGAGCGGCAACGTCGTCACGTCGGGAACGCCGACGAAATAGGTCCCGGTGAACTCGTCGAGCGATTCCAGAAACACGAAGATCGCGCTGGCGATGAGGCCCGGCGTGGCGAGCGGGAGTGTGACAGTCCGGAAGCAAGTCCACGGCGAGGCGCCCAGGTTGCGTGACGCTTCTTCGAGCGATACGTCGACCGACGCGAAAGCCGCCGACGCTATCCAAACGGCAAGGACCAGTCCGTGTGAGGCGTGCACCAGCACCACGCCGAGAATCGTCCCGTTCAAACCAATCTGGTAGAACACCTGCGCGATGTTCACGTAGACCGGCAGGTTCGGCACCGCCTGCGGCAGCAAAAACGTGAGCAGGATGGCGCCGCGCCACGGCAGCTTCAACCGCGCCAGCGCGTAGCCTGCGGGAATCGCCACCGCAAGGCTGAAGGCGACCGTGAGGAGCGCGATCCACACGCTGGTACCGAGCGACGCCAGTGCGTTGCCGCGCGGCTGGAACACGCGATACCAGTAGGTGAGTCCGAACTCGATCGGCAACTTGTTGGGAAAGTACCAGCGCTCGGCGAAGGCCCACAGCAGAAGGTTCAAAAGCGGGCCGAAGATGGCGAAGGCGAGCAGCGCAAGCACGATGGCGCGCAGCACCGTCGCGAGCGGCGCCGGAAGCGCGAACGATGCCGGGAGCGCGAGCGCGCGCGTGGCCATCAGGCGCCCTCCACGCGCGCCGAGGCGTGTCGCAGATAGAACACCGCCCCGATCGCCGCCAGCAGCAGAGACAAAATGCAAAGCGCGTTGGCGACCGGATAATCGGCATGGGTACTGATCCGGTAGGCAACGTCCACCGTCACCATCGTCGGCGAGTTCGGATTGATCATCAGCGGCACCGAAAGCACCGACAACATGGTGACAAATGACAATACCAGGCCGACCAGCAGCGTTCCGCGTACCTGCGGCAGCACGATATCGATCAGCACCGAGAGGCGCCGCGCTCCGAGGTTGCGCGCCGCTTCGATATGCTGCGGCTCGAGCGCAGCCATCGCCCCGGCAAGCAGCAGAGTGACGAACGGGGCCTGTTTCCACACGAATGCGATGACGATGCCGCGCCAGTCGAGCAGGCTCTGAGCTGACGACGGCTCGATCAGTCCGCTGCCGATCAGCACGTGGTTGAGCATCCCGTTCTTGGCGAGGAAGGTGCGCATCAACTGCCCCGCGACGACAAAGGGGATGAACAGCGGCCAGCGATACAGCCAGCGCAGAACCGCCACGGTGCGCGGATGCTCGCCCAGTGTGAGATAGCCGGCGATGGCGATGGCGACAACGCCGATGAGCAGAGTGGACACGACCACGATCGCCAGTGTGAACAGCAGATCGGTGCCGTAGAAGTCGAACGACTTGGCGAAGTGCTCGAGAGTGAAGCCACCTTCCTTGCCACGGAAGGCGACGACCACCGACATGGCCAGCGGTGCGACAAAGAAGAGGCCGACCACCGCCAACGCCGGCGCGATCAGCGCGAGCGCCGCGCCGCGCCCGCGCAGTACAGATTGCGACACGGTCACCACATATTGGTCGTTCCCGCCCCCGATTCAAACACTCGGGGCCAGGCTACAGCGGAAACCCAGCGTTCCTCACGATTCATCCATCGTGTAATGACACTGGATCCCCGCCTGCGCGGGGATGACGCATTTGTCACCAATCGCCGGCCGCTGCGCGTCCCGCTCTTAGACAAATGCGTCACTTCAGGACAACGCGCTCGTAGCCCTCGGTGATCTCCTTGAAGTACGGCGACAGCGGGAACGGCCGGCCGTATTTAGACAGATCCGCTGGCGAGATGTCGGTGAAGAGCTTGTTCCACGCCGCCTGATCGAGCTTGGGCTGCACGTACTGCGGGTCGATGCCGGGATACCAGTTGAACTGCTTGATAATGCCGTCGGCCTGAACTTCGGGACTCTCAGCGAGCTCGATGAACTTCTTGGCGAGCGCCGCGTGTGCCGCCTTCGCCGGGATGACGTAGTACATCGGCTGCCCCGGCAATCCGGGCGACGGAAGTGTGAGCTTGATCTTGGGATTCATGCGCCCGTCGGCTTGCCATGTGTAGAACATGTCGACCCACACCGGGCCCATAGCGATCTCGCCGCGGTTCAACATGTCCAGCGTCCCGGCGTTTCCAGGCGTCATCACCACATACTGATTGAACTCCTTCAAACCAGAAAGCGCCTTGTCGATCGCCGGTGCCGCCGAGGGATCATACGGGCCCTTCTCGAGCTTATCTCCGATGCCGCTGTACGCAGAGACCCATCCGGTCACGAAGCCCACGCCCGACATGCCGCCCTTGACGCCGTTGTAGCCGAACTGCTTGGGATTCTTCTTCACCCAGTCGTTGAGCTCCTGAAACGACTTGGGCGGACTCTTCACCAGGTCGGGGTTGTACGCGAACACGATCTGGCTGTGGAACATCGGCAGCACATAGCCGTCGACATTGGCCCCCAGCGCATTCTTGGCGGTGTCGCGCGACACGAGCTTCCCGACGCTGACATCGTTGCGATACGGCAGGAGCAGCTTTTCGTTGACCATCGTCGCCGATGCGAGCTGATGCACTACGGCAACGTCGACATCCCACTCCTGGTTGTTGGCCTTCTGCTGCGCGGCGAGCTTTTCGTAGATTTTCTGCGAGCCCGCATCCCCGGGGCCGGTGCCGACCGCACGCACCTTCACGCCCGGGTTCGCCGCCTCGAACTTCGGCGCGAGATAGTTGTTCACGTAGTCGACCATGTTCTGGTCGCCGGCGGTGATGACGTTGAGTGTCGTCTGTGCGAACCCCGTGCCGGCGAAGGCGAGCAGGACGACGGGAAACAGCATGCGCAACTTCATGGCTTTCCTCCTAAAGTGCTACCGTGACAAGTCTTGCGAAAAGAGCAGGAGCGCTGCTCGCGGAACGACTACCCGCGCAGTCGTACCTTCCGTAACGCGCTCCGGCGCATGAACCCAGATGTCGGCATCGCCCGCACGCACGCGGTAGCGGTAGCCTTGGCCGACGTACACCGACTGGGCGACGGTGCCGGTGAAAACCAGATCGCCGTCCGCTGGCGGCTCTCCTGCGAGGCGCGCCGCGTCGCTGCGGAAGTGGGCTCTGAGGCGCTTTTCCTTCGGAATACCGTTGCTCACCGGCTCCAGGCCACCGCTTTCGGTGCGCATGAGATCGAGTGCGTTGTCCGCTCCCATGAACCCCGCAACGAACGCCGACGACGGCTGGTGAAAGATCTGCTCTGGCGCGCCGATCTGAACGATGCGCCCCGCATCGATCACCGCGATGCGATCGGCGAGCGTCAGCGCCTCCTCGCGGTCGTGCGTGACATAGACTGCCGTGATGCCGATTCTCTTCTGCAGTGCTCGCAGCTCGTGGCGCAGCTCCAGACGAACCTTGTAGTCGAGATTCGACATCGGCTCGTCGAGCAGCAGCAAATGGGGATCGACCGCGAGCGCGCGACCCATCGCCACGCGCTGGCGCTGCCCGCCGGAGAGCTGTGTCACCGGCCGCGGCCCGAAACCCTCGAGCTGCAGGAGCTTGAGCATCTCCTCGACACGCGCCGCCATGGCGTCTTTTTTCCAGCCGCGCATGCGCAGGCCGTAAGCGATGTTGTCGGCCACGCTCATGTGCGGCCACAGCGCATAGGACTGGAACATCATCGCCGTCTCGCGCGCTTCAGGAGGAAGGCGCGTGATGTTTTTGCCGCCGACGCGGATCGTTCCCGATTCGGGAATCACGAAACCGGCGATGGAACGCAGCAGCGTCGTCTTGCCGCAGCCGCTGCTGCCTAGCAGCGCGATCATCTCGCCGCGCTCGACGTCCAGGCTCACCCGGTCGAGCACGCGCGTCCCGCCATACGACACGGTAAGGCTCTCGATCGACAGATACGAAGGCATCGGGCGAAGGGTCGGAAATCGCTGGCCCGAGAGTATGACGCGGATGCGGCCTTGGGAACAATCGCTATTGTAGTGCGATGCACAATGAGCTCGACTCAATGAGGGGGCGTATCTATGGTGCAATGCATCAGCTGGCTCGGCGGGTCCTTGTCCAGGCGGATCGAAGGCCCGTGTGCTATTCTTTCTCACCATGAGAATCGCGTGGTTATGCGCGGGATGTTGCGCTTCCTGTCAGCAGCACTGCTGCTGACGCTCGCGCTGACCGCCCCGCTCGCTCGGGCGGCGGAGCTGGTTTTTTCGATCACCGAAGGCATCACCTACTACCAGACCAACAAGGAGATCCAGGCCAAGTTCGCGCCCTTGGCCGATTTGCTATCCAAGTCGCTCAAGCAGCCAGTGCGCATGGTCATTGTCAGCGCATACAACGACCTGCGGGAAGGGCTCGACCGGCAGGAGTACGACCTCTCCTTCATCCATCCTGCGCACGTTGCGCTGGCCGCAATCAAGGCCGGCAGGTACCAGTCGGTCGCCTGGACGACAGGCTATACCGATTATTCGGTGATGCTGCTCGCCAACAAGGAACAGCCGATCGCGGGCCTGAGCGATTTGCGCGAGCGCACCATCGTCAGTCCCGATCCGGATTCGATCACGGCGTGGATGCTGCGCGCCATGCTGCGCGATCAGAAGCTCAAGCCTGGCGACGATCTCAGAATCATCACCACCCGCTACCAGGATGCCGTCCCCTTCTATGTCCAGTACGGGTTCGCCACCGTGGGTGCGACCGCGGCGAAGTCGGTGGCCAAGGAGTGGACCGACAAGGGCGGCAAGGTCGTGCTCACCTCGCGACCGGTTCCCATCAAGCAGTGGATCGTATCGTCCAAACTGAGCGCGGACGAGGTGGAGAAAATCCGCGGCGTGCTCATTGGCGCTGCACAGAGCGATGCAGGAAAGCAGGCGCTCTCCACACTGGGCTACAAGGGCTTTGTCGCCACCAGCCACGACGACGAGCTAAAGGCGATCGCCTGGCTCGGGCTGTAGCAAGGACGTTGCGATCAGCTCACGCCTGAGGCGTGCGGATGCGGGTCGGCGTTGGCTTCGGAAAGCGCGACGATCACTTCGCGCAACTTTCCGCTATGTGGATCTGCCACCGGCGGCTCCGGAGCAAGCATCACTTGTACATCCGGCAGCGTCGCTTCCATCAAATATGTGCGCAACGCAGACGATGCGGCCGCCCATGCCACGGCCCTCTCCGGACCATGCTCGAGGCGAAGTTGCAGGCGGTCGCAAGCATCCTGGACGATTTGAAAGCGATGCACGTCGGCCGATTCCTCGACGATGGTGGTCAGCGCCATCGGCGGCAGATGCACGATGCGCCCGTCCGCGGCGCGCAAGCTGACGACATCGTCGCAGCGGCCTTCGACCTGAATGGCTGGGAGAAGGTTGCCGCAGGCGCATGGCTCCGGCTTGACGATGATGCTGTCGCCGAGATCGTAGCGGAGCAAAGGCTGCACGCGGTTGGCCAAGTTCGTGAGCAGCACTGTGTGTGAGGGCTCTCCGGCGCGCACCGGCTCGTAGTCGCGATCGACAGCTTCGAGCAACACCCAGTCGGCATTGACGTGCAGCCAACCTTCGCGGCAGCCATAGGCGATGCTCAACGCTTCGGATGCGCCGTATTCGTTGGCGATCGGGCAGGCGAACGCCTTTTCGATGGCCGCACGCATCGCGGCGGGCAGGCGCTCGCCGCCGCTCCACAACGCAACTGGATTGATGCGCAGGCGCTTCGCGTCCTGCTCCTCGGCGAGCAGGCACAGCAGCGTTGGATAACTTGCCACGAAAGCAGGCTGGTATTCGTTGAGCGCAGCGACCAGGCGCGGCAACGGCTCGAGCACCGAAAAGCTGCGCGTTGCACGCCAGGGATGCGCGCGGCAGACGCGGCGCCACGAAGCAATACTGGCGAAGTGATCGCCGGTCGCGGCGATAAGAGCGGCGCGACCGCCTTCGGCGATCATGCGCCACAGAGCCTGCGCGTCCCATTCCCGGTTATCCACCTGGGCTGTGACAAGCGCATCGTAAGTTGCAACCGCATCGGCATCCTGCACGTAGATACCAGGCGTGCCGGTGCTGCCCGAGCTCTTCCACACCAGGTAGCGGTCGAGGTAGAGCTCGCCGACGTGATCGTGATCGCCGAGAAAGCGCTCGACGTCGTTGAGCTTCACGCGCGAATCGGTGACCCATGCATCGAAGTTGGCCATCAGCGTGGATTTGGTGACCACGGGGAGAACGCTCGGCGACAGCCCGGATTCCGGCAGCTGGCGGTAGAGTTCGCGATACAACGGCGAATGCGCTCGCGCGAAGCCCAGCAGCGCGTCGAAGCGCCGGCGTCTCGCAGTGTTCACTGCCGCGATCCCGGCACGCCTCGTCCAGTAGATCTCCGAGGCTCGGGTGACCAAATTCCAGAAAGCTGCGGAGGATTCCACCGCCGTCCACGGACGTGCCTTCGTGCGATCGCCGGTTCCGGAGTGTTCGTGTCCGCTCGAGTGCTTGTGCATCGGCTGAGGCCCTGACGCGAGCTCCAAACGTTTTGTGGCTGACGGATGACCTTGGTCAACCCGTCACGACGCCCCATGGTGCAGAATATCCAATGATGCCGTTGCGGCGGCGCGTTGTGCAACCCGCTGGCACGCGCGCGGTCGAATTTCTCGAGGTTGCCATGGACATGCGCAAGGTCTCCGAGATCGAACCCCCCGCGACAGGCGAGGCTGTGCGGTCAGCGCCAAAGCGAGTGTCTGCCCCGGGCGGGCGAGCACGTGAAGTCGAACGGAAGCAGGCCGGCACGGGAGCGCCGGAATCGCCGCTTACCCGCGATTCCTATGCGTCGACGGCGATGGCGGAGATCGTCGACCGCGCCACCCATGTGACCATCGCGCGCTCTACCGCAGGCCTTTCGCCCATCGCCCTGACGGAAGCCTACCTCGATTGGGCCGCGCATCTCGCGTTCTCACCAGGCAAGCGCTTCCAGCTCGTGGAAAAGGCCGTGAAGAAATCGCTTCGGCTCGCCGCGTACGCGGGAAGAAGAATGTGGGGTCAAAACCAGTGGACTCCCTGCATCGAGCCGTTGCCGCAGGACCGGCGCTTTTCCGATGCAGCGTGGCAGCGCTGGCCATGGGACTATCTCTATCAATCGTTCCTGCTGCAGCAGCAGTGGTGGCACAACGCCGTGACGGGTGTGCGCGGTGTCACCCGGCAACATGAGACCATGCTCGCCTTCGCCACGCGTCAGTTCCTGGATGCGTTCTCGCCTTCGAACTCGTTTTTCACCAATCCGGAAGTGCTCGCACGCACCCAGAAGCAGGCCGGCGCGAATCTGCTGCGGGGCGCTCAGCATTTCATCGAGGATTGGGAGCGCACGGTGGCCGGTCGCAAGCCGGCGGGAGTCGAACGCTACCGGGTCGGGCACGAAGTAGCCGTGACGCCGGGCAAGGTGGTGTTCCGCAACCGCCTGATCGAGCTGATCCAGTATGCGCCGGCCACGCGCGAAGTTCGGCCCGAACCGATCCTGATCGTCCCGGCGTGGATCATGAAGTACTACATCCTCGATTTGAGTCCCGCCAATTCGCTGGTGCGTTTCTTAGTCGAGCGTGGCTACACGGTGTTCATGATCTCCTGGAAGAATCCAGGGCCGGAGGATCGCGACCTCGCATTCGACGATTACCGCTCGCTGGGCGTGATGGCAGCGCTCGATGCTATCGGAGCGATTACACCCAATCAGCGTGTCCACTGCGTTGGCTATTGCATCGGTGGAACGCTGCTGGCAGCCACGGCAGCGGCAATGGGACGCGATGGTGACAACCGAGCCAAAACGCTGACTTTCTTCGCCGCTCAGACCGACTTTACCGAAGCGGGCGAGCTCATGCTGTTCATCAACGAGAGCCAGCTTGCCTTTCTCGAAGACACGATGTGGGAACAAGGCTTTCTCGACACCCGGCAGATGGCGGGCGCGTTCCAGATCCTGCGCTCGAACGATCTCCTCTGGTCGCGGATGGTGCGCGAGTACCTGATGGGCGAGCGCACCGAGATGACCGATCTGATGGCGTGGAACGCGGATGCGACGCGCATGCCATATCGCATGCACACCGAATATCTGCGGCAGCTTTTCTTCAACAACGACCTCGCGGAAGGGCGGTGGCACGCGGGCGGGAAGCCAGTCGCGCTCTCCGATATTCGTGCGCCGCTGTTCATCGTCGGCACCGAGCGCGATCACGTCGCGCCGTGGCGCTCGGTGTACAAGCTTCACCTCCTCACCGACACAGACACGACGTTCCTTCTCACCAGCGGCGGGCACAATGTCGGCATCGTGTCGGAGCCGGGGCATTCGGGGCGTCACTATCGCGTCGCGACGCGACGCGCCGGAGAGCATTACATCGATCCCGACGCGTGGGCCTCCGAAGTCGCACCGAAGGACGGGTCGTGGTGGCCGGAATGGGCTGCGTGGCTGGACCGCGCGTCCGGAGCACCACAGGCGCCGCCTGCCATGGGCGCCCCTGGCAAGGAGCACCGGCCATTGTGCGACGCTCCGGGGACGTACGTTTTGATGACTTAACTAGTGCCGAGCCCCAAGTAGGCGCGGTGTATATGCGGTTGCGCGAGCAACGCCTCGGGCGCACCCTCCGCAATCACCCTGCCTTCGTCGAGTACGTAGGCGCGTGCCGATATGTCGAGTGCGGCCGCCACGTTCTGCTCGACCAGCAGCACGGCCGTCCCTTCCGCGTTGATGCGCCGGAGTGAGCGGAACAGCTCGATCACGATCGCCGGCGCGAGTCCCAGTGACGGCTCGTCGAGCAGGAGCAGCCGCGGCCGCGCCATCAATGCTCGGGCGATCGCCACCATTTGCTGCTGCCCCCCTGAGAGCGCCGATGCAGGATGCTGCAGCCTGGACGCCAGTGCCGGGAACATGGCGCACGCACGCTCCAGTGACGCGTGCCGGGCCGCTTTTGCACTTGGCGCCAGGCTTCCAAGCTCCAGGTTTTCACGAACCGTCATCGCACCGAACAGCCGGCGCCCCTCGGGAACAATGGCGATGCCTTCGCTCACGAAACGATGTGCAGGCAAGCTTCCGAGATCGCGGCCGGAAAAGCTCAGAGCGCCTGAGGTCACCCGATTCAAGCCCGCAATGGTGTTGATGAGCGTGCTCTTGCCGGCGCCGTTGGGCCCCACGATGCACACGAGCTCGCCCTCCTCGACGTTGAGCGAGACGTCCCACAGTGCCGGCGCGGCGCCGTAGTGCACGCAGATGCGCTCAACCCGCAGCATCGACGCCGGTTCCGAGGTAGGCCGCTTTCACTGCGGCTTGTGCCATGACTTCCGTCGGCGGGCCTTCGGCGATCACATGGCCCTGATCGAGCACGACGATGCGATCGGAGAGCGCCATGACGGCGCGCATGAGATGCTCGACCAGTACGATGGTTGTGCCCTGATCGCGGATGCGCAGGATCAGCCTGACCGCGCCGTCGATCTCGGCGGGCGTAAGTCCGGAGAGCACTTCGTCGAGCAGCAGCAACCTGGGGCGCGATGCCAGCGCGCGGGCGAGCTCCAGGAACTTCCGCTGATGCAGGTTGAGATCCGCGGGCAGCGCTTCAGCCTTCGCCGACAGGCCGGTGAACTCGAGCCAGCGCCGCGCTTCGGACGTCGCCTCCGGACGCGGCAGGGCGGCCGCGCCGAACATCGCGGTGAGTACCACATTATCGAGCACGCTGCTGTGGGCGAAGGGACGCGGGATCTGGTAGGTGCGGGCGAGCCCGAGCCGTGCGACGCGATGCGCGGGCCAGCGCTCGACCGTTTGACCCTCGAATACGATGCTTCCGCCGTCAAGTTGGTGATGCCCGCTCACCACATTGATCAGCGTCGACTTGCCGGAGCCATTGGGTCCGAGCAGGCCGAGGATCTCTCCACGATAGACATCCAGATCGACCCGGTCGAGCGCCTGAACGCCGGCGAAGCTCTTGCTGACGTCGCGAAGGTAAAGCAGCCTGGCGCCGCTGCCGCGAAGCGGACTCGCGCGCACGGGCGAAGGAAAATCCGCGCTCTTTGCGGGCAATGTGTCCGGCGCGGGCGCCGCGCGCATCGAGCGAGCGCGACGCACAAGCAAGGTTCCCAGAATGCCGTCGGGCATGAACAGAATGACCGCGATGAGAATGATACCGATGGCTGCTTTTCCGGCGAGGACGTGGTCGCCCGCAGTCGCCGTGTAGCTAATGACCGTGATCGCCGCCGCGCCGATCGCCGGTCCGGCCCAGTGCCGCGTTCCTCCAAGAACGCTCATGAGCACAACCGTGAGCGGCACGGTGATGGAAAAGGTCTCGGACACGGTGACGTAGGAGACGAACAGCGCATAGATGCCTCCGGCAACGCCTGCCAGTCCGCAGGAAATTGCGAATGCGACCTGTTTGCAGCGAAACGTCGGCACGCCTAGAACTTCCGCCGCATCCTCGTCGTCGTGGATGGCAAAGAGACCGCTGCCCAGCCGGGATCGCGCAATCCACCACGCAATCGCCAGTGTGATCACGGCTGCCGCCAGCTCGAGCAGATAAAAGGTCGACGCCGGCGTCGCGCCGATGTGTGGAATGGGCACCGCGCTCAAGTAAACGCCCGGGCCGCCGTCGATCGGCGTATTGAGAATGACCGTCGCCAGCACGAAGGTCACCGCGAGGGTGAGCAGAGCAAACAGCTCGCCGCGCACCCGCTTCACTCGGAAGACCACCGCGCCCAACACGATGCCCACCATCGCTGCGACGAGCGCGGCCACGGGAAGCGTGGCAAGGAAAGGCCATCGGTAGCGCGCAGCAAGCGTCGCAGTCGCATAAACCCCCAGCCCGAAGAAAGCGCCGTGGCCGAAGGAAACGTACCCCGAATAGCCGGAAAGGATGTTCCACGATGTGGCCAGCACAATCCAGTGGAACATCAGGTAAAGAAAAGTCTCGTAGAACGCCGGCAACCTGAAAAAGGGCAGCGTAGCCAGCGCGAGAGCGACGGCGGCAAAAAGCACTGCGGCGTGCAGCGTCTTACGCTTTGCCGGGGCGGACAAGCAACACCACAATAAGCAGCGAGAACGATACCAGCGGCGCCCACGACGGTGCTGTCAGCGTCATGGTGATGGCTTCGCTCACGCCGATGACGATCCCGGCGACAAGAGGTCCGAGCGCACTTCCTAGGCCGCCGATCATCACCGCGGCGAACACCACGCCGATCCAGGCGTAAATCTGCGACGGCGTAAGCGTGTAGGTCAGAGCCAGGCACAGACCCGCGGCGGCCGCCAGCGCGGCGCAGACCCCTGAGAGCAGGATTGCGACGCGTCGTTGGT
Organism: Casimicrobiaceae bacterium; assembly: GCA_035262745.1. Classification (GTDB taxonomy): domain Bacteria; phylum Pseudomonadota; class Gammaproteobacteria; order Burkholderiales; family Casimicrobiaceae; genus PALSA-1003. Next base: position 39,175 of record DATFSE010000089.1, read on the forward strand.
TGACTCCGAACGCAGCGGCAATGGGCGCATCCTCGGCGGTTGCGCGAATCGCTTTGCCGATGTCGGTGTAACGCAGCGTCGCCCACACCGAAACGCACAGAACGACCGAGAGCGCAAAGGTCAGCAACTCCGGCAGCGGTATGAAAAGCGGCCCCGCGCGGAACGTGATGTCGGCATAGTGCGAGCCCAGACGGCGATAGTCGGCGGTCCAGAACCATTGGATCAAGCTCTCGACAATCACAGTCAATCCGAACGTCACCAGCAGCGAGTTGAGCGGTGTGACCGCAAAGCGCGACAGCAGCCAGTGAATGGCGGCGCCGAGCACGAAGAAAATCGGCGCGATGATCAGCAGCGTCGCCAGCGGATCGATGGCGGCAGCCGTCGCCAGTTGATAGGTGAGATACGCGCCCAGAAACGCCAGCGCAAAGTGCGCCAGGTTGATCTGTCGCAGCAGCCCCCACGACAAGCTCAAGCCCAGGCCGAGCAGGCCATAGAGCGCACCGACGAAGACGCCGGAGAGAATCGCCTGCGCCAGCAGCGTCGGGCTGGGCAGCGTCATGCGCGGTTGTTTATCTCGAGGGTAGTGCCGCTGGAAGCGCAGGCGCGATGTGGCGCTGTCGTCGTTAAGCGGGTCGCTCGTGTGCGGCCTGTCATGTGTTGACTGGCCGCCGCGAGCCGGGTACCCGCTCGACGACTGCAGTTGCGCCACTGCGCCAAGCTGCGGCGGCGCAACCCCATTCTCAGGGGACGATCAGCTTCGCGCCTGGCGCGGCGACTGCCTGCGGCCACACGACGACCCACTTGCCGTTCTGCACCTGCTTCACACGCATCAGATCGTCGCCGTAGTTGCTTGGCCCGTCGAAGCGCAGCTTGCCTTGGATCGTGTCGACGGTGTGGGTCTTCAGCCACTGCGCCAGCACCTTGTCATCGAGGCTCTTGGTCGCGGTCACAGCAGCATCGAGCATCTGCCATGCGGTATACGACGCCGCCGCTTGCGTCTCGACAGCCGTATCCGGCAATCCCGCTTTGGCCGCGCGCTCGTTGAAGACCTTCACGAACTCCGCAGCGCCGGGATTGCTCAGGAAAGGCTGATGCTCCTCGAAGATCGTCCCTGCCAGTGCGTATTTCGCGTCCGGCGCTTTCACCATCGGCCCGGGCGCCGGATACATGTAGAACTGCTCGGCAGGCATGTAGTCGATTTTCTTCATCGCCTCGATGAGCTGGGTGCCTTCGAGGCCGATCGCGCCCACCCACAGAAAGTCCGGATTCGCATCTTTGATCCGGGCGGCGATGGGCCCGAATTCCTTGTTGCCGAACTCCCAGTCGAGGAACAGCACCTCCTTGAGCCCTCGCTTTTTTGCCACGTCGCGTGCGCCCATCGCCACGAACTGCACCGAAGGGAACTTGCTGGTGACCACCGCGATGGTCTTCGGCGGCTTGGGCGATGCCGCGAGCGCATCCAGCACCGTGTTCGGGAAAGTCGTTGCCGGATCCGGACCGAGCGACCACGCCGGGAACTGCATGTCATAGGTCGCTAGGCTCGGGATGCCGAAGGTATGGTGGATCAGCATCTTGTTATAGCGCTGGGCGACTGCCATCGCGGCCAGGATGTTGCCCGTCGCGTACGGTCCCATGAGCAGATCGACCTTGTCGACGGTGATGAGCTGCTCGTAGAGCGTGCGCGCGAGGTCCTGCTTGGATTGATCGTCCTTGACGATCCACTCGACGGGGCGGCCGAGCAGTCCGTTGCGAGCATTCAGCTGCTCGACGTAGATCTCTCCCACCAGCTTGTGCACCTGACCTGTCGCCGCGAGCGGTCCTGTGAGCGCAAGCGTGCTGCCAATGCGCACCGGTGGCCCCGACGGAGCAGCGCCAACTTCGAGCACGAGCGCCAGGATACCGATCAGCGCGACGACGGATCTGAACAAACGCATGACGATCCCTCCTTGCGAAACGAGGCGCGGCCGCTATCGCCGCTGTTTTTTTCTGCCGGGTCGCTCGGACTAGGCGATTTCCCGGTTCACCACAAAGTAATCGGGCGGAGGCGGCCCCCAGACGAAGAATGAATCTTCCGCTGGATAATCGTTCGACTTCCAGTCTACGTTCGCCGGAATGAAATCGATGTCGTACGAATATTCTGCAAAGCTCCCCCAGGGATCCTGAACATAGTAGAAGTAGTTGGAACCAATGACGTGGCGGCCGATGCCCCATCCGCGCACGTGCCCGCACGACACCATGTGATCCATGCCCAGCCCGATGTCGTCGATGCTCGGGACATCCCAGCTTGAGTGATGGTAGCCGGGACCGTCGGACTTGGCGAAGGCGAGCATGTGATGGTCGCTTGCGTGCGCTCCATGCATGAACGCGATCAGCTCACCGGAACGGTCCGACAGGCGCAACCCGAGTGCGTCGGCGTAGAACTTGACTGACCTCGACACATCGGAGCTGAACAGCAGGACATGAGAAAGCCGCCGCGGGCGAGCCCGGCCGGCAGCAGATCGCGCCGGCGCGGCGCCGCGTCCTTCCGGATGCGCCGGCAACGGAGTGCGTACCGGTGGACTCTCGGGAGACACTTTGGGCGACGCGACGATCTGCACGTAATTGCCGTCGGGATCACGCACCCAGGCACCGTTGCCGTCGGACAATGGGTGCGGTGCGACGCGCTCGATGTGCAGGCGTTCGAGCTGGCCGAGCAGCGCGTCGTAGTCTTGCTGGTAGGCTCCGAAGCTCAAGTACTGCAGCTTCTTGCGGCCGTTCGATTCGATCACCGATCCCCAGCAATGCGGATGGCCGAAGCTGTAGAGATCGACGCGTCCGTCGCCCTGGCGCACGTCGAGCCCGAATTCGGAATAGAAGCGCTGCGCCTCCTCGAGCTTCGGCACCGTGAACACAAAGCGATTCAGTGAATGGATAGCAGTCGCGCCCTTGCGGCGCGACATCCCGTTGTTCGACGCGTCCATTTGCTGCTCCTCCAGTGCTTTATCGCTCTAGTATGCTAGCAGCGCGAGTCGGAGGCAACACATCCTTCGCCCTCTCGCCGCCAGCGCCCGAGGGAGTTTCGACGAGTTCTCAGCGTTCCGCAGGAATCGGCCGCACCGACAGCACGCCCCCGATCGCCGCGATGGCGCGTATCACCTCCGTACGCACCGGACTGTCGACGTCGACCAGAGTATATGCGACCTCGCCGCGCGACTTGTTCACCATGTTGTGGATGTTGAGAGCCGCCTGCGCCATGGTCGTCGAGATCTGACCCAGCATGTTGGGAACGTTGGCGTTGGCGATCGCCACCCGGTACGGCGATTCGCGCGGCATTTCCACGTCGGGAAAGTTCACCGCGTGGAGAATCGTGCCGTGCTCGAGGAACTCGCGCACTTCGTCGACGACCATCACCGCGCAGTTCTGCTCGGCCTCCTCGGTCGACGCGCCCAGATGTGGCAGCGCCGCGACGCCTGGTTCGCCGATCAGCCTGGCGCTGGGAAAATCGCACAGATAGTACTTCAGGCGGCGCGAGCGCAGCGCGGCGATCACGGCATCCTCGTCGACGATCGCATCGCGCGCAAAGTTGAGCAGCACCGCTCCCGGCTTCATGACGGAGAGGCGCTTCTGGTCGATCAGGTGGCGCGTTCCAGGGACCAGCGGCAGATGCAGGGTCACGAAGTCCGCGTGCTTGAGCAGCTCCTCCACCGTGTTGGCCTTGCGCACGCTGGAGGGCAGTCGCCACGCACCCTCCACCGTGATCTCCGGATCGAAGCCGGTGACCTTCATGCCCATCTTGATTGCTGTATCGGCGACGAGGCCACCCACGGCGCCCAGGCCGACGATGCCGAGCGTGCGGCCCGGCAGTTCCATGCCGGCGAACTGCTTCTTGCCCTCTTCCACCCGCTGCTCGAGGCCCGATCCCCCGCCTTTGAGATCGGCAACGTAACCTAAGGCCGGCAGCACGTTGCGCGCGGCTAGCAACAATGCCGCGAGCACGAGCTCCTTGACGGCGTTGGCGTTCGCGCCCGGCGCGTTGAAGACGGGCACGCCGCGCTTCGACATCTGCGCCACCGGAATGTTGTTGGTGCCGGCGCCCGCGCGTCCGATCGCCTTGACGCTCTCCGGGATGCTCATGTCGAGCATGTTGTGCGAGCGCACCAGGATCGCATCCGGATGATCGGCGGTCTTGCCCACCGAATAGCGATCGCTAGGGAAGCGATGCAGGCCCTGAGTCGAGATCTGGTTCAGGGTGAGGATCTGATATTTGCGTCCAGCCGAAGACTTAGCCATGGCGTCGCTCGAACTCGCCCATGTATTCGACCAGTGTCCGCACGCCTTCGACCGGCATGGCGTTGTATATCGAAGCGCGCATGCCGCCGACGGAGCGATGGCCCTTGAGCTGCACCATGCCTCGCTCCTTGGCGCCCTTCAAAAACGGCTCGTCGAGCGCCTCGTCCTTCAACCTGAACACGACGTTCATGCGCGAGCGGTCTTCCTTGCGCACTGTGTGCGTGTAGAACTGGCTATCGTCGAGATAATCGTAGATGAGCTGCGCCTTGGCGATGTTCCTGCGCTCGATGGCGGCGATGCCTCCCTCTGCCTGCAACCATTCGAACACCAGCCCGGCGATGTAGATCGCGTACGTGGCAGGAGTGTTCAGCATCGATTCGGCGGCCGCCTGCTCCTTCCAGTTGAACACTGAGGGAGTTATTGGCAGCGCCCGATCGAGCAGATCCTCGCGCACGATCATCAGCGTCAGCCCCGCAGAGCCCGCGTTTTTCTGTGCGCCGGCGTAGATCACGCCGTACTTGGATACGTCGATGACCCGCGACAAGATATGCGACGACATGTCGGCGACCAGCGGCAACTCGCCCGTATCCGGCGTCCACTGGTATTCCAACCCGCCGATGGTTTCGTTGGTGCAGACGTGAACGTAGGCCGCGTCCCTGGAGAGCTTCCACGTTTCCTGTGCAGGCACGTAGGTGAACTTCTTGTCCTCGGACGACGCGGCGATGTTGACAGTGCAGTATTTGCCCGCCTCCTTGATCGACTTCTTCGACCATTCGCCGGTGTTCACATAATCGGCGACTGAGCGCCCGCGCAGCAGATTCATCGGCACGACGGCGTTCTCGGCGATGGCGCCGCCCTGCAGGAAGAGCACCTTGTAGTTCGCGGGAATCGCCAGCAGTCCGCGCAGGTCGGCTTCGGCCTTTTCGGCAATCGAAATGAATTCCTTGCCGCGATGGCTCATCTCCATCACCGACATGCCGCTGCCGTGCCAGTCGAGCATCTCGGCAGCGGCTTTGCGCAAAACGGGTTCTGGCAATACCGCCGGGCCCGGGCTGAAATTGAAGACTCGCATGGTCGCTTTCGAAGTTATGCCAATGTAGGCAATAAAAGGGGCGCCACGGGGCGCCCCTTTTTGCGCCGGTATGGATTGCTACTTGGGCTGCGCGACAGTCCGCAGATACGGCTTGTGGGTCTTATAGCCCTGCGGATACTTTTTCTTCGCATCCTCGTCGGAAACGGAAGTGGGAATGATCACGTCCTGACCCGGTTTCCAGTTGACCGGAGTCGCGACCGTGAACTTCGCGTTGAGCTGCACTGCATCGAGCAGGCGTAGCACCTCATCGAAGTTGCGGCCCGCGCTCATGGGATACGCGATCATCGCCTTGATCTTCTTGTCAGGTCCAATCCAGAACACGGTGCGCACCGTCGCGTTGTCCACGGCAGTCCGCGGACCAGGGCTCGCGTTGGGATGGATCATGTCATAGAGCTTGGCAACCTTCAGATCCGCATCGCCGATCATCGGGTAGTTGACCTTGGCTCCCTGAGTCTCCTCGATGTCCTTGGCCCACCTGGTGTGGTCGGTCACCGGGTCGATGCTCAGGCCGATTATCTTGGCGTTGCGCTTGTCGAACTCGGGTTTGAGCTTGGCCATGTAACCGAGCTCGGTGGTGCACACCGGCGTGAAATCCTTCGGATGCGAGAACAGGACGGCCCATTTGTCCCCGATCCACTCATGAAAGTTGATGGTTCCTTCAGTAGTTTCCGCCGTGAAGTTCGGCGCTTCGTCGCCTATACGTGGCATAGTCAATCTCCGTTGCAATGATTAGTTGGCTCGCCGGGCGCGCACTCACGCTGGGATGCCGGATATCTGCGCTTGAGCCCCCCGGCTCGAGCGTCTGGGGAAGTTAAGTATATCGCCATCCGGCATTCAAAGCAGTAATAAGATCATAATGTTTCGTAGACAATTCGCTCCGAGGATCCCATGAGGCTGGCCCTGACAATAAGCTGGATCGCGCTGGCGGCTGTTGCGGTGACCAAAGATGCCGTAGCCGAAGACACGCTCAAGCTTGCCATCGGCCAACGCGGCAACTGGGAGAACGCGGCGCCGGAGCTGGGGCAGAAGGCTGGAATATTCAAGAAGCATGGGCTGGTGCTCGAGATCCTTTACACCCAAGGCGCTGGCGAGACTCTGCAAGCTGTGATCTCGGGCAGTGTGGACCTAGGGTTAGGCGTCGGCACCGCGGGAGTGCTTGGCGCTTTCGCCAAGGGAGCGCCGGTCCGCGCCATCGCCAATTCGACCACGGGAGCCGACGATCTCTTCTGGTACGTACCCGCGGCGTCGCCAGTGAAAAGCATCAAGGACGCAGCGGGAAAGACGATCGCGTATTCGACCAACGGCTCGTCGACCAATCTCGCGGTACTGGCATTCATCCGGCAGTTCGGCGTCGACATGAAACCAGTCGCCACGGGGAGTCCCGCGTCGACGTTCACCCAGACCATGTCCGGTCAGGTCGACATCGGCTGGTCGTCGCCGCCTTTCGGTGTCGAACCCCTGCAGCAGGGTCGCATCCGCCTCGTCGTTCGCGAAAGCGACGTGCCGTCGTTTCGCAATCAGACGGTGCGGTTGATGATCGCCAACACCGCGACGGCGGAAAAGCGCCGCGACGGGATCGAGCGTTTTCTGCAGGCGTACCGCGAAACCCTCGACTGGATGTATTCGGACCCTGCAGCGCTCAAGGCCTACGCGGAATGGGTGAACATCTCCGAAAGCCTTGCGCGGGAAGTGCGCGATCAGTTCTATCCCAAGGAGAATCTGCGCCTCGACCGTCTCTCCGGACTGGACGAAGCGATGGCCGATGCGGTGAGTCTCAAGTTCCTGGCGGCGCCGTTATCCAAGCCGCAACTGGATGAGTTGTTCAAGTACTACGCGCGGCAAGCGAAATGACGATCGAAATCACTCCACCGGCCCGATCTCCCGCTGCCACAGCTCCCACGCTCGTGACACCTGGGTCTCGTTGGTCGCTGCGGCCTTGGCCGCTTCGCGCTCATTGAGATAGACCACGTCGCCCAGCAGCATCGCCTGCATTTGCAGCTTGGCGTTGATCTCCGTGTAGACCGCGCGATAGACCGCCTGCTCAAGCGAAGCGCCAACGATGGTGGAGCCGTGGCCGCGCATCAACACCGCCGAGCGGGCCCCCAGCGCCGCGGCCAGCGCGACGCCGAGCGGATTGCTGCTCACCAGCAGATCAGTGTCGCCGGCGACGTCGCGAATCTCGAACAGCCCCGTGCCGTCGCCGAGAAAGCCGCACATGTGGAAGATCGGCTTGAGCTGCTGGCGTGTGGCGCCGAAGGGAATCACGCTCGGCGAATGGCTGTGCACGACCGCGCGCACGTCGGCACGCGCCCGGTAGATCTCGCCATGGATGAAGCGCTCCAGATAGACGCGGCGACCGTTCGCATCGAGCACGTTGCCATCGAGGTCAAAGGTGAGTATGTCTTGGCGGCTCACCAGCGCCGGGGCCATGTTGCGGGCAAGCAGAAAATGTTCCGGTGACTTGTCGTGGCGGACGCTCACGTGTCCGAAGCTGTCGACGACGCCCTGGCGGTAAAGGATGCGATTGGCGATAACGAGCCTTTCCACGAGTGCCGCGTCTGGCGCAGTGGGAATCACCGTGAACCTCCAGGGCGTGAGCGTTGCGGTGCGCCATGATATGCGAAAAAATGCGGGCACAACGATCCATAACCGTGATCAACACCCTCTTTCGCTTGTTCGTCCTGTGCCTCCTCGCGCTCGGCGCAGGTTTGTCGTTGGCACAACCATCGCGGCCGATCAGGCTCATCGTTCCCATCCCTCCCGGAGGCGCGCCCGACATCGCGGCCCGGGTTGTCGGACAGAAGCTCTCGGAGCTACTCGGGCAGCCGGTCGTCGTCGAGAACCACGCGGGTTCCAACGGCAACATCGCGGGCGACATGGTCGCCAAGGCCGCTCCGGACGGCTACACCCTGCTGCTCGGGCAGGACAGCTTGATCACCATCAATCCGCATCTGTACGCGAAAATGCCCTTCGATACGTTGAAGGATCTCTCACCGGTGGCCACCGTCGCCGCCAACCAGTTCGTGCTTTCGGTCAACCCGTCGCTGCCGGTCAAGAACTTCCAGGAGTTCATCGACTACGCGCGGCGCGCGCAGCCACCTCTGGCGTACGCTTCCGGCGGCAACGGCAGCCAGCACCACTTGGCGATGGAGATGCTCAAGGCCAGGGCCGGCATCGATCTGCTGCATGTGCCGTTCAAGGGCGGTTCTCCCGCGACGACGGCGACCGTGGCTGGCGATACCCAGGCGATGTTCTCGGGAACGTCTACCGCGCCTCAGATCAGGGCGGGTAAGCTGCGCGCACTGGCAACCACCGGCAACAAGCGATCTTTGGAGTTTCCCGATCTGCCAACCATCGGCGAGTTCTATCCGGGTTACGAAGTGACCATATGGCTCGCACTCTTCGCGCCTGCCGGCACGTCCGATGCGGTTCTCGTGCGCTTGCGTGGCGCGGTGACGAAGGCGCTCGTCTCCTCCGATGTCAAGGAGAAGCTCAACGCCGCCGGCGGGCTCGAGCCGTTCGCAACGACACCGGACGAATTTGTCGCGCTCATCCGCAGCGACTATGACAAGTACGGCAAGATCGTGAAGGCCGTCGGCATCAAGGTGGACTAAGCCCTCTCCATGTCGAAGATTCCGCTCACGCTCGCCATCGGCGAATACGATCACGCGCGCGATCTGTTCGATGGAACCGTGCAGGTCGAAGGTGTGGATCTCACCGTGCTGCGCCTGCCCGTGGAGGAGATGTTTTATCGCTTCATCATGCACGGGGAGTTCGACGTCTCCGAATGCTCCTTCGCCAAGGTAGCTGCATTCGCGGCACAGGACGATGGCCGCTTTGTGCCGCTGCCGGTATTTCCCTCGCGCGTTTTCCGCCACTCGTCGATATATGTGCGCAGCGGCGCCGGAATCGACCGCCCAGAGCAGCTCGCAGGCAAGCGCGTCGGCGTGCCGGAGTGGGCGCAGACCGCCGCCGTCTACTCGCGTGGTCTGCTCGCTCACGAATACGGCGTCGATCTCGCTTCCATCGACTGGTATCAGGCGGGAGTGAATCAGCCGGGGCGGCGCGAAAAAGTTACGCTCGAACTGCCGCCGGGATTTCGTCTGAGCGTCGTCGCCGATCGCACACTCTCCGACATGCTGCTTGCCGGCGATCTCGACGCTGTGCTTTCCGCTCGCACACCTGCCTCGTTTCTCGCGGGCGATCCGCGCATCCGCCGGCTGTTCGCCGAGTTTCGTCCGGTCGAGCTCGCCTACGCCCGCAAGACCGGCATTTTCCCGATCATGCATGTAGTGGCGATGCGGCGCGAGGTCTACGAGCGCGATCGCTGGCTTGCAATGAACCTGTTCAAGGCCTTCGATCAAGCGCGACGACGCAGTCTCGAACGCGCCGGAGAAATCGCAGCATCATTCTTTCCGCTGCCCTGGATAGCGGACGAGCTACGCATCGCGCGCGAGCTGTTCGGCAATGATCCGTGGCCTTACGGCGTCGATGCCAACCGCACGACGCTGGAAGCGTTCCTGCAGTATGCCTTCGAGCAGGGAGTGTGCCGCCGCCGCTTAAAGAGTGAAGCGCTGTTTCCTCCCGAGGTGCTCGAGGGGTTCAAGATCTGAGGCGCCGATCGCCAAGCGCCTTCGCACGAATCGATTGCCCGCCGGCGGGGCGCGAAGCGGTAAATCCCCGCGCGTCTGATCCCAGTTTGCGGGCCCGCTTCGATGCAACGCATCATTGACAAGCAAAATCCTAACTGCTAAACGCACCCATCGGTGCGAGATGCACCTCAACCATTCGTGTTGAGTTCCGCAGTTCCGAAAGGGGGAAGTCATGAGTCGAAATGCAGGGTGGACGCTGGGTATCCTCGCCGCGGCGATCATTGCGATCGCGATGCCCAATGCCGGCTTCGCGCAGCAAAAGAAACTTGTCCTGTGGACCCACTGGGAACAGAACCCCGAGTTCAACAAGTGGTACGAAGCCAAGGGTAAGGAGTTCGCCAAGAAAACGGGCTACGAGGTCGAGGTGGTTACCATTCCCTATCAGGGATACGAGGCCAAGTACCTCGCGGCTTTCATGGCGAAGGGCAGCGCGCCCGATATCTTCATGGGCATGACGCACCAATGGTGCGGGCAGTACGACTTCTGCGACAAGATGCCGGACGATCTCGCGAAAGCCTATGAGCAGAACCTGCCGAAATACATGGCCGATGTGGGGAAGTGGAAGGGCGTGCGCTACGGAATTCCCATCGAGCACGGCAACTTCCAGCAGATGTACATCAACGTGGACATGTTCAAGAAAGCCGGCCTCAATCCGGACGTCCCGCCGAAGACCTTCACGGGCGATTGGCTCGCAGACATGAAGAAGCTGACGATTCCCGATCCGAAGGGAGGAGAGCCGACGCAGGTCGGTTTCGCGATCCGCAGCAAGGGCCATCCCGTCGGGATCACGGACAAGTTCCTTCCCTTCGCGCACGCGTGGGGCGCACGCATGCTGAGTCCGAATCTCGACAAGGCGACCGGCTATGCGAACAGTCCCGAGATGGTCGCGGCGCTCGCGTTTTTCGGCGATCTCGTCAACAAGGACAAGGTGGCGAGCCTCTCATTCGGCAATCCTGAAGATGCGTTTGGGCAGAAGCGCGCCGCGGTCATCTTCCGCGAGTCCTGGTTCTTTGGCTGGGTGAAAAAGAACGCGCCCGA
>DATFSE010000090.1:0-5599 GCA_035262745.1 Casimicrobiaceae bacterium
TGCAGCAATGACTTGCTCCCCGAGATGATATCGGCATCGACCGTCATTCCCGGCTGCAGCCGCCAGACCGCGGCGAATCGATCGGAGCGATTGGCATTGAAGCGGATGCGGACCTTATAGTAGTAGCGTTTGTCGTCCTGCTCAAATGTGGTGGGAGAAATGTCGCTCACTTCTCCTTTGATCTTCCCATACTTGCTGAAATCGTAGGCGGTGACCTTGAGCTCGGCTTTGTCGCCTTCCTTGACGGCGGCGATATCCTCGGGCTTGACGAGAACCTCGGCCACCAGCGCATCTCCAAGCGGGACGATTTTCGCAACGGCGTCGCCCGGACGGACGACCTCGCCGCGCGAGCGTTGCAGGAGCTGTTGGACCCGGCCACGGGTCGGCGCACGGATGATGAGCCGCTCGACGCGGTCGGCATATTTTTTCAACGATTCCTGCACCTCGATCAGCTCGCTCGACGCCTTGGACAGCTCTTCGATCCACTGCTTTTGCGCCTGGGCGTCCGACTCGGCGAGCGCCGCCTCCGCTTCCTTGAGCCCTTCCTCCGCAGCCGCGAGTTTTCCTTGGCTCACCTGCAACAGCACGCGCGCCTGCTCATGGCTGGTCTCGCTCTCCAACAACTGCTTGGTCGACATGTTCCCGCTCGCGGCCAAGACCTGGCGCGCGTCGAGTTGCTGTTTTTGGATATCCGTCAGTTTGGTCTGAGTGGCGACCTCTTGTTGAAGCGCGGCGATTTCCGCCTTGCGCTGATCGATCCGCGCCAAAAGCAGACGGTGCTCCTTCAATCGATGATCGAGGCGGAGCTGATAAACCTGAAAGTAGTCGGCTGCCAACGCGGCACTGACGCCGGGAATCGATGAGAAATCAGGCGTACGCTCCGCAAGCAGGGCCTCGCCGGTCTCCTTCTGCAGCGACAGGTTGCGCGCGTGCACCTTGAGGGCCGCGAGATCGGAATCGGCCGTCACTGCGCGTAGCGACATCAAGGGCTGGTCTTTTTCCACGAACTGCCCCTCCTCGACCAAGATCTGCTCCACGATGCCGCCTTCGAGATGCTGCACCTGGCGCACCTGCGTGATCGGTATGAGCTGGCCGCGGGCCGACGAGAGTTCGCGGATGGGCGCCACTGCCGCCCACAGCAACGCCACTGCGGTCACTGCCAGCGCAACCCGCATCATCTTTGCGGACATATGGTAGCTCCGCTCCTCCTCGAACTCGATCGGCGTCGTGAGGCGATGCAGTGGTTTCGAGGAAGGCGTTTTCTTAGCTGCCATCGATTTCATGGCGTCCTCACTCGATACCGTCGCGGGCCAGGCGTTTGGGTTCTCACTATCGACTCCTCGGCCTTCCTCAAGCTGCAGCCGTGATGCCCGCCAGTATCCGCGGAACGATTGCTTCGGGCGCGCCATCAGCCGCCACCACGCCGCTCCGCATCTCAATGACGCGATCGGCAAGCCGCATGTGGCTCGGCCGCGCCGTCACCAGCAAGACCGTGCTCTGACCCCTGTGCCGCTCGAGGTAGGTCATGAATGCGGCGTCACCGGCTCGATCCAGGCCGTTGCCGGGGTCATCGAAGAGGAGAATGGGCGGCTTCTTGACCAACGCGCGGGCAATCGACAGCCGACACAGTAAGCCTTGTGAGATTGATCGAGCTTGCGTACCACTCATACGAGTCGCCAGGCCGTCCGGCAGCGCGGGGTTGGGCAGCGATACCCCTACGGCCGCCAGCGCCTCGATGATCTGCGCATCGGTCGCGCTTGGGCAGGCAAAGCGGAAGTTGGCGGCGACACTGCCGTAAAAGAACGCCGGCTGCTGCGATGCATAGCCGACAGCGGCGCGGACTTCGGCGGGGTCGAGCTGGCGCAGGTCGAGGCCGTCGATGCGCACCGTCCCCATGTATTGGGGATAGAGGCCGAGGATCAGCTTAAGGAGGGTCGACTTGCCCGCGCCGCTGGGACCGGTTATCGCCACCATCTCGCCGGCCTTGACAGCAAAATTGACTCCCCGCAGTTGCGGCTCTGTGGGCGTTCCGAGCGAAAGATAGACGCCGGAGACGTAGAGGTTGCCGTCCAAGTGGCGCGCCAGCACGCGTGGCGCGTCGTTGCTGCGCTCGTTGGCCATCCGCACTAAGTCGTTGATCTGGCGCCCGGTCGCAAGCGTCTGTTTGAGGCAGGCAAGGTTGAGCGAGACGATCTGGACCGGGACGAGAACGCGCCAGACAATGATCATTGCCGCGATCAACTGACCAAGCGACATAGCGTCGTCCATCACCCGCAAGGCCCCGACGCTGAGTGTGACGACCCCTGCCAACGCGACCAGTCCATTGGCGACGGTATGCAGACTTGAACTACGCTGCAGACTATCGAATCGCGAGCGTTGATAGGCAGCGAGGCTGTAGGCATAGCGCGCCAGCGATATGGACTCGGCCGAAGCGTTTCTGATGGTTCGCAGCTTGTCCATCAATTCGAACAGCAGGGCGTCGGACCTGAGCTTGTTGGCGCCAGTCATGCCGGTCTGCACCGTGCCCACCGCCGCGGTCAGGGTGCAGACCATGACAATCACCAGCGACATGGCGATCGGCACGAAGCCAAGGAACCCGCCAATCAAGAACAACATGACGACGAACAACAGAGTAAACGGCATATCGAACAGGGCGGAAGCGAAGTTTCCGGCAAACAGGTCGCGCCCAATCTCGAATTGGCGAAAGCGTGCAAGCTGCGCGGCAAGCGGCGAGCGCTCCGTCAGGGACAAAGGCAGACTAAGCACCGACGCAAGGGCGCGAACGGATACGACGCCGTCGAAGCGGGCTGCCAAATAGGCAATCGATCGGGATCGCGCATGCCGCAGCCGCAGCTCCAGAGCCAACGTGACGAGCGCACCGAGGGCAAGAAATTCCAGCGTATCCAGAGAGCTTGTGCCAATGACCATGTCATAGACCAAGAGCACATAGAGCGACAGCCCGAGACCGACGAGGTTGATTGCCGCCGAATAGACGGCAATCCGCGTCAGCGGCCCACGCAATTGCTTAAGCACGTAACCGACGAATTCTCCGGCGACCTTGCTACCGGGCGCGTTTTCGGTCTCGGCAGACTTGACCAGGTAAACCGCCCCACGCAAGAGGCGAGGATCGGCCTTGGCTCGCTGCGCGCTCCTCAAGTCATACGTCTCGAGGTCGCCCCCCGCCCGCACCGCAAGCAAGTGGCAACCATCCTCCCCTTCGACGAGAAGGCACGGAAGATCATGCGCGGACAGATCCGCGCCGCTGCGCTCGATCGGGATCAGGCTCACACCGAGGCGGGCGAGCACAGTCCGCAGCATCGTGACCGACCACATCGGCTCCAGATGCGGCAGCGCCTCCAGAAGTTTGCGGTGCTCCCCCTGCCACTTGATGCTGGTCAGAATCTCGCACAGCATACGCTCGAATGGCCCGGTTGCTCCCGGCAAACTGCTCGGATCGTCGCACGCAGGCCCGAACTCCGACGCCAGTCGCTGCTGCAGGTCGAGGACGGCGTTGGCCGCGCGCGCGGCAGCAATGTCCTCATGATCGATGCGCGCTAGCGGGCCGTTCATGCGCTGCCTCCGGCCGCCGGCACCGGCATGCCTGGCTGATCGAGCTGAAAGAATCTGCCATCGACCAACGTGAACCGGCGGTCGGCAATGGCAGCGAACGATGGGCGGTTCGTAATCAGCACCATGGTGATCTTGCCCTTGAACGAACGGAGACCATTGCTGAGCGCCAGGTCGCTCGCGTAATCGAACGAACTATTGGCTTCGTCTAGAATCAGCAGTTGCGGATTGCTGGTGATCGCTCGGGCAATCGCGATGCGCTGCAGGAGTCCGGTGGGTAAGGTCTCGGTTGCCGCATCGCCTAGTCGCGTGTCATAGCCGCGCGGCAACCGATTGATGTCCTCTTCCAGACCGATCGCGCGCGCCGCCGCGCGCGCCGCCGGCAACTGCTCGGTGTCGCGGAACAGGGTGAGGTTGTTGAGAATCGACCCGCGTACGGTGGCGTTACGGTGGTCGACCACCACAACGGAACCGCGCCTGCAAGCCGACGTCACCGCGGCAGCGACGTCGTCGATCAGCACCTGACCGCCGTCCGGCAGCAATTGGCCGGCCGCCAGCCGCGCGACCGTCGACTTGCCGATATGATCCCTTCCGGTGATAGCGATGATCTCGCCCGCCGCGACATCGAGGCTCGCGCCGGCGAGCACCGGCGTGTTGCCGTCCCCATGAGCGAACCAAACGTTGTCGAACACAAGCCGGGCAGGCAGCAGCTCGCGGTCGGGCGTGTGCGCTGCCAGGGGATCGCTCGCCGGCAGCGCGAAGATTGGTTTGGCGATCTCCTCTGCGACGATGACGCTCTGGATCTCATTCCACGCCGACACCAGGCGCAGCAGCGGCTGGACGACGCGCACCGCCAGCATCGAGCTGCAAGCCACGACGCCAATGGAGATTTCACCCTTGATCGCCAGGACGGCTCCGATCGTAGAGGTAGCGATCTGCGTCAGGACAAATACCATCGTCCCGAAACTCTGCGCATCGTCTGCGATGCGGACGACATCGTAAGTGCAGGCCGCGGCTTGTTCGGACAAGCGCTCGAAGCGCCGCAGGATCTGCTGCTCTGTCCCCAGAGCTTTGACGGTCACGATTCCGTTCAATACTTCGACGAGAAAATCCCGAATCTTGGCTTCAGCGCTCGCCCGTCCAGATGTCGCGCTGCGCAACGCGCGTCCACGCTTGATTGCCGCAATGCCGAACAGGACAAAAATGGCGAGAGGGATGGCGGCAATCCAACGGCTGCACGCGAACAGCAGCGGCAGGAAGATGACGACGAAGACAAGATCGATGAGGACCAATGGCGCGGAACTGATGTTGAATTCGGAGACGGTCGCGACGGCCTGCAGTCGCTGGATCCAGCGCGCCGCGGGTTGAGCATCCACTAGCTCGGCTGGAGCCGTGACCACCCGGCGCGCCGCATCGACATTCGTCTTCCAGGCCAGCTTCATCGCGCTCCAGGCGATCACGTAACTGCGTGTGATGCGCAACATCGCCTCGAGCACCAACGCGCAGCCGATTCCGGTCATCAGCAGCGTGAGCGTCGCTGTCGCCACATGCGGGACGATGCGGTCGTAAACTTGTAGGATCGCAAGCGGAAGCGCGAGGCCAAGCAGGTTGATAGCGAAGGATGCCGCGATCACGTCGGCCGGCAAGCCCGAGAGCGTCCGGCCGAGGAGACGGAGAAAGCTCCGCGAGTCGTGGGCGATCAAGTCAGCCTGCTGTCGTGCGCCCATGCTCAGCCGCGTGATGGAAGCGACTAGAGCATCGCGCAGACTACGTGACGCAACGGCAAACGACATTTGCTCACTCGGCTAATTCCCAGTCGAGACTATTATGCAGCCTGAGTCCCTAACTCTGTCTTGCTTTACGAACAGTCGACGCGAGGCACCGCTTTTTCGCAGATCGAGGATGTAAATCGGCAACCTTACGTCGAGGTATAGATCCAATGATCGAACCGTAATCCTAAGATCGCGCTTAGCAGTTGTTAGCTAGAATCTGATCAGATTTATCTCAACAATTGATTTTGCGATCGATGGCG
>DATFSE010000091.1:0-73204 GCA_035262745.1 Casimicrobiaceae bacterium
GTTTGTAGCCGTGCAGATCGACGCGCAGCAGGAGGTCTACGCTTACTACCTGTGCCCGCCGGGCTCGTCGGGATCGAACACCGAGATGGTGAGCACCATCAATGGGCTCAAGAGTGTCGATGTCCGGTTCACGCAAAAGGACGCAAAGCGATTGAAAGGAACTCTACGCGGCGGCGAGGGGAACTGTCCCGTCAACGGAAAGGACGCGTATTGCACGCAGAGGTCGGACTACACGTTCGACGCGCCGATCCTTCCCTAGCCCGAGTTGCACGCGGCGACGCTTAGCTTCATGCTTTAGATTCGATTCAAATAGGGGGAAGCCATGAACCGAAATGCAGGCTGGACGCTAGCAATTCTGGCGACGGCGATCATCGCGATCGCGATGCCCGGCGCCAGCTTCGCGCAGCAGAAGAAACTCGTCCTGTGGACCCACTGGGAACAGAACCCCGATTTCAACAAGTGGTACGAAGCCAAGGGGAAGGAGTTCGCCAAGAAGACGGGCTACGAGGTCGAGGTCGTCACCATTCCCTACCAGGGATACGAAGCCAAGTATTTGGCGGCTTTCATGGCGAAGAACAGCGCGCCCGATATTTTCATGGGAATGACGCATCAATGGTGCGGGCAGTATGACTTCTGCGACAAGATGCCGGCCGATCTCGAGAAGGCATACGACCAGAATCTGCCCAAGTACATGGCCGACGTCGGCAAGTGGAAGGGCGTTCGTTACGGGATCCCCATCGAGCACGGCAACTTCCAGCAGATGTACATCAACGTGGACATGTTCAAGAAGGCGGGCCTCAATCCGGACAATCCGCCGAAGAAGTTCACAGGAGATTGGCTGGCCGACCTGAAGAAGCTGACGATCCCCGATCCCAAGGGCGGAGAGCCGACGCAGGTCGGCTTCGCCATCCGCAGCAAGGGCCATCCGGTGGGGATCACCGACAAGTTCCTTCCCTTTGCGCACGCGTGGGGCGCCCGCATGCTAAGCCCGGATCTCGACAAGGCTACCGGTTACGCCAACAGCCCGGAGATGGTGGCTGCACTAACGTTCTTCGGCGATCTGGTGCTCAAGGACAAGGTAGCGAGCCTCGCGTTCGGCAATCCGGAAGATGCCTTTGGCCAGAAACGCGCCGCAGTGATCTTCCGCGAGTCATGGTTCTTCGGCTGGTTGAAAAAGAACGCACCCGATGTGAACTTCAAGGTTTACGCACTGCCTTGCGAAAAGACATGCCCGGGCGCAGGCGCCTTGTTCCCCTGGACGGACCTGGTCTACAAGAACAGCCCGAACAAGCAGGTGGCGTGGGAGTTCATGAGGTTCATCAGCAATCCCAAGGATGACATGGAGCATCATCAGCAGCAGGGGATATTACCGGTGTGGACGGTGAACCTCGATAGCGACTACGTGAAGTCCCGGCCCGACTATCAGTCCACCAAGGACATGCTCGCGCAGCCGGTACCGCCGACCTACTTCCACCCGAAATCGAACGAGCTGGCCACCGCATTCGGCGAAGCGGTCGTCGGTGTCCTGTTCGGCAAAGGACAACCCAAACCCTTGCTCGACGAAGCGGCCGCCAAGATGGATCGCATCCTCAAGGACTAGGAACCCCTGAATAAGCCTCGCATGGCCAGAGGTTCCTGATCGCTTGAAACATGCGCGCGGCGTCTCCGATCGCGCGCGTAGCTTTCCATGCAGAGCGAAGCGTGTGAGCTCGTCCGGGAGTGCTTAACGTGCGCCAGTGGTATCGGATCGTCTTTCCGAAGAACTACCTGGATCGCCGCAAGCGGGCAGGGTTTCTGTTCGTACTGCCCGCCCTGCTGTTCTTCGGCTCCGTCTTCATCCTGCCGCTCGCCCAGTCGGTGATGTACTCGTTCTACAAGATCGCGCCAGGCGGAGCACGCGAGTTCGTGGGCCTGCGCCTCTACGAAAAGGTGCTTACCGACTCGACGTTCTGGGCGGCCGTGGGCAACACCGTCCAGCTATTGTTGTTCTCCGTGCCGACGACGGTCATCTGTGCGCTGGCCGTCGCACTCGGTCTCAACCGGATCGGCAATCTCAAGTGGCGGAACGTGTGGGCTTCGATGTACTTCCTTCCTTTCGCCACTTCACTGGTCGCGGCTGCCCTGGTCTGGCAGTGGATCTATGAGCCCGTTTACGGCTTCCTGAACTACGCGCTGTCGCTGGTCGGCATCCCGCCGCAGAAGTGGCTCCAGAGCCTGGTCGAGGTCCGACCCGCGATCGCGGCCGTGAGCGTGTGGGTCCGCATCGGCTTCGACACCATGATCTTTCTGGCCGCCCTGCAAACGATTCCCGAGGAATATTACGAAGCCGCAACCATCGACGGCGCCAACGCTGTTCAGCGGCTGCGCTACATCACGTTGCCGATGCTCAATCCGCAGATCATCATGGTCTGCATCCTCGAATTGATCTTCAATTTCAAGATTTTCGATCAGGTCTATGCGACGACGCAGGGCGGACCGGCGGGTGCAAGCCAAACCGTCATCATGCTGCTGTACGACACGGCGTTCAAATACTTCCGCTTTGGCGACGCCTCGGTGATGGCGGTCTTTGTCTTCGTCGCTCTCATGGCGGTGACATTGCTGCAATGGCGAATCTTCCGCAAGCCCGTCGAGTACTGAACAATCGCTTCCGCTGGCTCCTCACTCTCGCGGTTGCGTGTGGCGCCATCATGGTCTTCTTCCCTTTCTTCTGGATGGCCGTCACGTCGCTGAAAACCGCGCCCGAGATCCAGCGCGTGCCGCTCCAGATCGCTCCGGACAACTGGCTCAACTTCGCCAACTACTTCGAAGTCTTCAAGCGCCAACCGTTCCTGCGCTATCTGCTCAACAGCGCGCTTGTCGCATCGATCGCGGCCGTCAGCAGTGTGGTGGTCTCGTCCCTGGCCGGGTTTGGTTTCGCGAAATATCAATTCCCCGGACGCGACGTCCTCTTCCTCGCGGTTATCGGCATCCTGATGGTTCCGTTCCAGTCAGTCGTGGTGCCGCTCTACGTGTGGATGAACGACCTCGGGCTGCTCGACACCTACGCGGGCATCGTCGCCCCGGACCTTGTCAGCGTTTTTGGCGTATTCCTGATGCGGCACGCCATCGAGACGATCCCGAACGATTACATCGACGCGGCCCGCATCGACGGTGGCAGCGAGCTTGGCATCTTCTTTTCGGTGATTCTGCCGTCCGTCAAACCAGCCATTGCCACGCTGCTGATCATCAAGTTCATGTGGAGCTGGAACGAGTTCTTCTGGCCGATGGTGGTGACCAGCAGTCCTCAGATGAAAGTCGTGACGCTGGGCCTGATGAGTTTCACCAACATGTACTTCATCGAGTACAACCTGCTCACCGCCGCTGCGGTACTCAGCATATTGCCCATACTTCTCATTTTTATCACGCTGCAGCGCTGGGTGGTGCAAGCCGTGGTGATGAGCGGGCTGAAAGGCTGAAGGCTGCAGCTTCGCTCGCCGAGTCGCCGTGCCGTCCGTATGCCAACCAGTAGCCGCTTCGTATTACGGGCGCGACTCCGGCAATCACCAGGTAAGCTTCTTGCCCCCGAGCCATGCCGCTCCCGCGGCGTAGAGTCGCTCGACTTCGTTGCCTTTGAGCGTGGGCATGTCGCGCTTGACGGTAAAGCCGATTCTGGTTTGCGCGTAGGCCAGGTGCCGATAGCCTTCGGGGAATTGCGCGAGCAGGGTCGCGTCGAGCGAGAGCTGCACCGCCGGATCGACGGGATCGACGCGGTCCTTTTCATAGATCGGCTGGCGCAGAACGATCGCCCACACGTCATTGCGCCGTTCGAAGAAATCGTAAAAGCGCCCGGTGCAAACGACGTCGCAGACCACGCCGTCAACTGAAGCCCGTTGCGAGATGGTCATCTTGGTCTGCGCGATGGCGCGCTCGCCAGCGATGTCGATCGATGACCCGCCGAGAAAATGCAGGATGTTCACCCCTTTGTTCCAGCCCTCGCGGCTCACTTCGATGAAACGCTCCGCTGGACCCTGGAACCAAGTCGCCATCATCCTGCCCTCCTCATGCCACACGCTGCGGAAGCGCTCCCAGTCTCCCGCGTCGCGCCAGACGGCCCAGTTCTGCACGACTTCGCGGATGCGAAGCTTGTCGAGAAGTGTGGAGTCCATTGGCGCTCGCTGCCGCCTCCTTGGTCATTCCGTGCGAACGCGAAGCTTCTTACAGTCGGCGGCTGCGGCCACTCGCGGACGCTCGACCCCCACTCGCTTCGCTCGCGGGTCCCCTCTCATGCTCGAACCGCTACTTCCCCGGATCCTTCACATCAGGATACTTGTCGAATTCGATGTTGTAGAACAGCCCGTCGACCTTTTCAACGCGCCGGATGTAAACGGTCTGCACGATGTCCCGCGTTTCCGGATCGATCGTAATGAGTCCTCGCGGGCTCTGGATCTTCATGCCCTTGAGCGCCGCGACGAATTTCTCGGTGTCCACCGAGCCGCCCGTCTTCTTGAGCGCTTCGGCGATTGCGGCCATGCCGTCGTAACCAGCGCAGGCCATGAAGTTGGGACGAAGCTTGGTCCCGTTGGCCTCGGCATAAGCCTTGAGAAACGCCTTGTTCTCCGGAGAATCATGCGCCGCGGAATAGTGGAAGCTGGTGATGAGACCAATGGTAGGGTCTCCCATCGCCTGCAACACGCCGTCGTCGGTCAGGTCGCCGGTGGCAATCAACTTGATCCCGGCCTGCTTCAGGCCCCGCTCCTCGTAACCCTTGATGAAGGCGATGGTCTGGTTGCCGGGTGGAAGGAACACGAAGACCGCGTCGGGCTTGGAGTCCTTGATCCTCTGAAGAAAGGGTGCGAAGTCGGCGTTCTGTAGCGGCGTGCGCACGCTGTCGACGATTTCGCCGCCCGCCGCTTTGAACGACTTGACGAACTGCGTCTCGGAATCGACGCCGGGACCGAAATCCGATACCAGCGTAAAAACGCGCTTGATGCCGTTCTTCGCCGCCCATTGGGCGATCGGCTGAGTATCCTGTGGCAGCGTGTGCGAAACGCGAACCACGTACGGCGACCGAGTGGTGATAACCGACGTTGCCGCATTCATGATCACCATCGGTTTCTTGGCCTCGGTGGCGACTGGTGCCACAGCCAGCGCATTCGGCGTGAGACCGAATCCTGCCAGGATGTCGACGTTGTCGCGCGTCACCAGTCCCTGCGCCAGGCGTTTGGCGACGTCGGGCGACGGGCCGGTGGTGTCCCGGGTGATGATCTCGACCTTCCTGCCGCCGAAGGTGTCGCCATTCAGCTTCAAGTACGCTTTCATCCCGCCGACGATTTGCGCGCCGTAATCGGCGAAAGGCCCGGAGAATTCGGCAATGACACCGATCTTCACCGGCTGCTGGGCCGACGCCGAGCTCACTGCGAGCAGCAACGTGGCCACGGCGACGGCCGCCTGAACGATTCGCCTGACGGGTCTGGTCACGATTCCCTCCTCTCAAGCCACACGGGGACGCCGTTTTCGACGGGCCGCCGATTCATACTGTATGCGTTTGTATAAATGTCACATGGTACACGAGCGTCTGGTGCGCAACTCGCTGACGTGACGCGCGGCGCGGCCGGAAGCGATCGAGCTCCCAGCGCCGAGCGGCGTTCGGAAGCTGCATCGGCTAGCGTGTTATCGCGCACGTTCCTGGGAGAGAAGATCGAATACGAGCTGGAATGCATGGGCGAACTGCTGCGAAGCGTCCGTTACAATGCAGGATCGAGCGATCTGTTCGGCGAGGGTGAAACCGTTGCGCTCCGCGCCGGCGATACAAGGAGGCCGACGAATGATGGAGGCACGGATCAGGCGCTGCGCCACCGCGCTGCTGCTTGCGCTCGTCACGACCGTCCCCGGCGCGCAGAACCCGGCGCGCGAAGCGCACGGCTTCAGCGACGTGTTTGTCGAGCCCGAGGTCGCCGTTGCCTGGGGCATCCTGCGAGGCAAAGACGAGGCCGGCACCAAAGTCGTCGTGCGGATCGACGCCGATCCCGCGAGCTACGCACTGGTCTCCGTCACCGCCATGGATCCCTTCACGCAGTTGCGCAGGGTGTTTCTCGCGCCAACGTCGCTCAAAGCCGCTGTCGAGTTCGTCTCGCCGCGGGCACGCTTCGTGGACTACACGCGCACGGACCTGCACTTCTACCGTTCGGCCGCAGCAGCAGACGCTGAGATGCCGGCGCTCACCATCTATTACCTCGGTGTTCCGGATACGACTCCAGAATTCACCGCCGAGACTCGCCTCGAGACGTACCTTAGGGACCGCATCATCAGCGCCCGCCGCGAGCTCAAGGGCAAACCCCCATGACTCGCGACGAGCCGCCTGGAACCGGCCCCGCGCTGCAAGGAGGCGGCAAAGGAGACTATGATTAGGTCTTGACCGGGTTTTGAGTACCTGACATCCGATCGGCACAGGAGCGCATTGTCCTTCTCTCCTCAAATCCAACGTCCGAGTTAGTGGCCATGACCAGCGTCGCCAGTATTCTCAAATCGAAACCAGTGCAAGCCGTTCACACCATCGCGCCCGGCGCATCGGTGTTCGACGCCGTGAAACTCATGGCGGAAAAGAGCATCGGCGCTCTAATCGTGACGGAAGGGGATCGTGTCGTCGGCATCATCACTGAACGCGACTATGCGCGAAAGATCGTGCTGATGTCGCGATCGTCAAAGGAAACGCCGGTGCGCGACATCATGACTTCCGCGGTGATGTACGTGCGCCTCGATCAGACCACCGAAGACTGCATGGTGCTGATGACCGAGAAACGGCTGCGCCACTTGCCGGTGATGGAAGGCGAGCGGCTGGTGGGACTCATCTCCATCGGTGACCTGGTGAAGGACATCATCTCCGAGCAGCGCTTCATCATCGATCAGCTGCAGCACTACATTCGCGGCGAGCACGGCTAGCGCCTCGAGCAGCGAGCCAGGTCCCGCTCGCGAAGCTCAAACGGACGCGGAAAGACCTCGGCCGCAAAGAGAAAGCGTGGCAATGCGGGTAGAATGCGGGGGCCACCCGCAGAGCCCCCGTGAATCACGCAGGCAAGCTGAAGGTCTACCAGCTCGAGGCGAATGAGGTCTGCGCCCCCTACCGCCTGATCTTTCCCGGCAACGCGCTCAACAGGCTCACTGACGTCCAGGTGACGCTGCTGCGCGATTTCGCGCAGCGCGAATACGACGAAGTGCTCCGCGAGGCGGACTTGTTTGTGATCCAGCGCATGGTCATGGTGCCGGATCTGGCCGAGCTCATCGCCGATCTCAACCGACGAGGCATTCTTGCAGTCTACGAAATCGACGACGATCTGTTGCATGTCGATCCGGCGTCACGACAAGCCGCCGTCAACCCCGCGGATTACGCAGGACAGATCGAGCGTTGCATAAGGGCGTGCCAGTGCGTGCAGTGCGCGACCGAATCGCTTGCGGCGTCACTCGCTGCCGTTCACGTGGAAGTCGCGGTACTCGAGAACCAGCTCGACGGCGTGCCGCCCTTTAGCGCAAAGCCTCAGCGGGAGACGACCATCGTAGGCTACGCGGCCGGCACCGATCACGGCCACGACTGGCCGGTGATACGCGACGCCTACAATCGCACGTGCGCGCAGCTCGACGCGCGCGGCATGGCCATCGAAACATGGATCATCGGCGACCCGGAGATCTTCGAATCGATCGAATCCCCGCGCAAACGGTTGCTGCCCCTCCTCCCGCGCCCCGAGTACATGAAATTCCTCGGCGCGATCGACCTTTCAATCATGCCGCTCAGGGACAGCGTGTTCAACCGCTCCAAGTCGGACATCAAATACCTGGAATCTGCTGCCATGGGAACGCCGGTGCTCGCGAGCGACCTCGTCTACGGCCGAACCATACGCGACGGCGAGACCGGCCTGGTGTTCAGGAATGCCGATGAGTTCGTGTCGGGTCTCGAGCGGCTCGTGAGCGATCGACCCTTTGCGCAACGTCTCGCGAGGGCAGCGCATGCCTACGTCAGCGAAAACCGCCTGGTCGATCAACACGCGCGGCGATGGGCCGCGGTGTACAAGGATTGGCACGCGCGGCGCGATGAGCTGCTGCGCAGGACACGCGCCGACCCACCATCCTCCTGAGTGCCTTACTGCTTGGGGATCGCCTGCGTTTGCGTCTGGCTCGATGTGGCTTCCTTTTCCTTTTTTCCCCAGATCAGCACCGATGGATTCTCCTTGATCTGCTTGGTCAGTCCGCCCACATCGGTGACAACCTTGTTGGTGCGATCTTCGATGGCGGAGAATTTCGCAATGACCTTGGGCAGATCGTCGAGAATTGTCGCCAGACTGCTTTTCTGCGACGGAATTTCCGGTATTTCTCCATTCGATGCGACCAGCTCCGGAGCGTTGGCGCTGCCGCCTTCGAGCTCGATGTAGACCGTCCCGGTGATGCCCTTGAGCTTGAGGCTCGCTCTGGTATCGGTCTTGATCGGGGTGGTTTTGCGCAGTCTCACGTCGACCTGCACTTTGCGCGGATCGGTCGGATCGATCGACATGGTCTTGACCGAACCGACGTCGACGCCGTTGTATTTCACCGGATCGCCCAGCGCGAGCCCGCTTACCGATTCGACAAAGTGGATGCGGTAGATCACGTCGTCGCGATTACCCGAGCTGACCAGCCATACCGAGAAAAAGGCTATCGCGACTCCGAAGCCGATGATGAACAAGCCCTCGATAAAGTAATGTTTATCCGTTTCCATGCTTTCGCTTCCTTGCGCTTAGCGCGCCCTGGGCGCGGGGACCGTGGAGAAATGCATGGATCCACGGCTGGTCGGAATGCATGAGGCCCTCCAGCGTGTCGATTGTGAGCTTGCCGTCGACCAGCACGGCAACGCGCTGGCATATACTGAACAGGGTGTTGAGATCGTGGGTCACGATAACTACCGTGACGCCCAGACTGTGATTGAGCTTGCCGATGAGCGCATCGATGCCGCCGGCGGTCAGGGGGTCGAGATCCGATGTAGGTTCGTCCAGAAACAGAATCTGCGGATCGAGGGCTAACGCTCTTGCCAGCGCGGCGCGCTTGACCATGCCGCCGGAAAGTTCGGACGGAACCTTGACGGCGACGTCGCTCGATAACCCCGCGAGCTCGAGCTTCATTGCAGCGATCGCTTCCTGCTCCTTCGCCGGCAGATCGGTGTGCTCGCGCATCGGCAGCATGATGTTCTGCGCCACCGACAACGAGGAAAAAAGAGCCCCCTGCTGGAACAGCACCCCAATCAGGCAAGCCTTCTCCGCAGGTTGGATCGAGTCGATGGGTTTGCCATCTAGGGTCACCTGCCCCGCGTCCGGCCGGCGCAGGCCGGTGAGCGTCTTGAGCAGAACGGACTTGCCCGATCCTGAGCCGCCGGCGATACCGAGGACCTCGCCGGGCAGGACATCGAGACTGATCCGGTCGTGCACTTGCTGACGCCCGAAACGGTTCACGATGTCGCGCGCCGACAGAATCGGTTGCTGATCGCGTGCTGGCTTCGGGTTCACAGGCCGAGCTTTTCGAAAAGGATCGAGAACAGTGCGTCGAGCACGATCACGACGAAGATCGCGGCGACCACCGCACGCGTGGTCTCGCGCCCCACGCTTGCGGCCGAACCGGTCACGCGCAGCCCGTGCATGCATCCGATGACAGCGATCAGGAAACCGAATATCGGCGCTTTGATCAGGCCGACGAGCAGGTCGCTTCCAGCCAGCGCGTGATGCACTCGATCGACGTACTGCAGCGGTGACACATGCAGCAGGGATTGCGAAATCACCCAGCCTCCCACCAGACCCATGACGTCGGAATAGAAAGTGAGCAGTGGCAGTGTGATGACGAGGCCTATCAGTCGCGGGACCACCAGAACGTTCATGGCGTCCATGCCCATGACCTTGAGCGCGTCGACTTCCTCGCGCGCCTTCATGACCCCGATCTCGGCGGTGAACGCCGATCCCGAGCGACCGGCAACCATGATGGCGGTGATCAACACGCCCATTTCGCGAAACATCGACACTGCGACCAGGTTGATGGTGAAGTCTTCGCCTCCGTAGGGCCGGAGCTGCGCCACCCCCTGGTAGCCGATGACGACGCTGATCATGATCGCCATCAGTCCGATGACGGGAAGCGCGTCCACCCCGGTTTCGGCGACCTGACGGGAGATCGACGGCAGTCGGAGTCCGTGTGGAGTGATCAGTGCGCGACCGAGCGCATTCGCGGCACGTCCGACGAAAGCGACGACATCGCGCGCGTCATGCCATGCTTCGTCGGCGCCTTTGCCGAGCTGGATCACCAGTTGACGCCATCGGCGCACCGCTGCCGGATGGCGCAGCGGCGTCAATTCCAGCTCACCGATCAGACCGAGCAGTGCCTTGTGCTCAGCGCGCGCGTTGGTGAGCTCCACGCCCTGTTCGCCGAGGCGTCGCAAAAGAAGAGCCCCCGGAGTATCGAGACCGCTCAAGCGCTTGAGATCGAGCGCACGCCCGTCATGTCCCGCCCGCTCCTTTTTCGCCCACCGCGACAGCGCGTCGGTCGCCTGCGTCAACGTGTGAATGTCGAGCACACCATCTAACGCCAAGCGATCGCCTTCGCCTTGGATCGCAAGTGTGGGTGCAGCGGGATATGTGCAGTCTTTGTCCATGTGGGCATCGCGGCATGGGACTCGAGTTGCGTACCGATTGCTGCTCTCTATTTGACGCAAGCGATGTGCCAATTCATGCCATTGGAAAACAATGAGTTGCAGCGGGGACGTGCGACCGCCCACGGCAAAGAGAGAAAGCAGTGTAAGAATTGCCGAAGCGCGAGCAACCGAGCGCCACAATGCAATCGTCGCAAGCGACTCAGGGGATTGTCTTTAATTCGCGCGCGCTATCTCAAACGCGCACGAGCAGCTTTCGCCGACTTTCCCAGCGGCTACTTCCCAACGGCATTCGATCTCGCGAGCGGCGCTTCAGGAGCGCTGTAACGAATCGCCTGTGCCTCGGTGACTTCGCTCGACGGCGACGGACCGTACAACACGTGCATCTCGACCAGATCCGACTTCCACGCATGCTCCAGGTCGCGTTCGGCCGCCGCAAGGAACTCGGGGTCGTCACGCGCGAGCCTTCTGATCCCGTAAGCGCGATTGCGGCCGTTGACCTTGGCCATGTACAACGCCATGTCGACCAGTCCCAGCGCGCGATCCCAAGGCAGCGGAACTTCCGACGGCGGAAGCGGCATGGGTAAATAACCGATGGAAACAGTTGTCCGGATGACCTTGTCGCCCAGCGTGATCGGATTCGCCGATACCGCACGAAGAATGCGTGCCGTGATCTCGTCCAACCGGTCGGCATGGGTAGTGGCGAAGACCAGGAATTCCTCGCCGCCCCAGCGCGCGATCATGTCCGTCTCGCGCAACGTTTCCTTGAGCCGCTCGGCAACGGCAACCAGCACGGCGTCGCCCAGTGCGTGGCCGAATCGGTCGTTGGTCTCCTTGAAGTGGTCGATGTCGATGAGCAGCAGCACGCGCGCCATGTCGTCCTCGCGCCGCCGTCGATTCGGCTGCATGCCCTCCGCATTCATGAAATTCTGGAAATAGCGCCGGTTGTACAGTGAGGTCAGCGGGTCGCGGGTGCTTTGCACGCGTAGCTCGGCGTTCGTCTGCCCAAGGAGCCGGTTGGTGATTCGCAGCTTGCGATAGAGAACCGCCACCACGACGAAGGACAGCGCAAAGACCGACGCGAGCGTCCACCAGACGCGCTGCTCGCGCACATGGTTGGCGAGCTCGGCTGTCTTCAGATCGTTCTCCCGGCTCAGGAGCTCGATCTCGCGCTTGCGCCTTTCCGTTTCGTATTTTTCCTGGACTTCCAGCAGCGCCCGCTGTCGCGTCTGCAGAGAGATTTCGTCGTTGAGCTTGCGCTCGCGGTGGTAGAGGGCCAGTGCGCCTTTGTAGTCGCCGAGCTGCTCGAGGTCGCGACCATATTCGTCGAGAAGAGCGGCGACGTCGGCGGTGGCATTGGTGCGTTCGTACGCCGCGACGGCCTCGTCGGTCAGACGCTTTCCTTCCTGAACCCTGCCCAGTCCCAAGAGCGCGAACCCCATATTGGCCTTGCTCGCCGCTTCGAGTCCGGGATCGGACAGGCTGCTCGACAGCGCGAGTGCACCCCGCGAGACATCCAGCGCCTCCGCGAACTGCCGGCGGCGCAGCCGAATGTCGGCAAGGTTGATCAGCGAACGGGCCTCGGCGACCTGGGAATGAGCTCTGCGGGCGATGCTCAGCGCTTCTTCCATCGCCGCCAGCTCTCTTGCCGGGCGATCGAGCGCTTCCATGACCGACGACTCAGCGATCCTTGCATTGGCCATGGCGTAAGCGCTGTTTGCAGCTTCGGCGTCCTTGAAGGCGCTCAGGCTCGCGGCCAGCGCCTCTTGGGCGTTCTTGAGCGCAAGCTGCAGCACGGATAGCTGGTACAGAGCACTCGAGCGACGATACGCGTTGCCGGCCTCTTCAGCGAGAGAGAGTGCGTCTTCCAAGCTGCGCAGCGCATCTTCGGTCTGACCGCGCGTGCGCGCCGCGGTCCCCAGCGCCATCGCCGCCCAGAACCGGACAAAGCTGTCGGCGGATCCATTCGCCAGAGTCTGCGCCTCGCGTGCGAGCGCTGTCGCTTTCCCCGCGTCGCCAACCGATGACTCAAGGGTGCTGCGGATGAGCAGCGCAACCGCAAGGCTCGGATGATCCTGTTCGGTTCTAGCCTTGGCTTCCAAGCGGTCTGCGAGGTCGGCTGCCGCGAACGGGTTGCCGGCAAGAACCAGCGCCTGCCCGTACAGCCCGTAGATCAGCCTGCGCTCCGGCGCAGGAGCCGAGTCCGCACGCGGCGCCAGCGCCGCGAGGTCTTCCACCGAACGGTGCGGATAACCGTACAGACCGACTTCGATGTTAAGTGCGCGGTTGAGCAGATCTGCGTCGGCCCATGCACCGGATGAGAGCAGAAACGCGGCGACGGTGACCACGCACGTCAGGCACGTACGAAGAACGGCACCTGCCGCCGGCAAACGGCGGCAGGCCGCGATGGGAGCAGGCACGGTTCCCTCAGGAGTCTCGCATTCGCCGTCGATACGGTCGACGGCATCGACCGTCGTTTAGCAATTGCCGTGCCGCGTTAGAACACCGAACGCGATCGCCTTAGGCGGACTTGTTGGGATTGATCAGGTATTTCTCGCCGGTCGTCCGCTTGCCGTACACCGCGATCTCCTGGAGCGAAAGCGCCTGGGCCAGCGAGACCTCCTTGGTGTAGTGACTGGCGAAAGTCGTTTTGAGGTCGCGGGCGATGCGCGCGCGCAGTTCTTGCACTGCCTTGGGCCCTATTCTCTGGAGGAACGGCCACAACAGCCAGCCGCCGACTCCCCATGTCATGCCAAAGCTTCGCTTCAACACCGTCGGGCCCGTATCGAGCGCGCCGTAGATATAGACCTGCTTGTGAACATTCGAGCCATAGCGGCTGTATTCAGTGGCCGAGCGATTGATCGCCGCTTCCATGCAATTCAAGATCTGTCCAACCAGCTCGCCGCCGCCGATCGCGTCGAAGGCGAGCGTCGCGCCGGTGGCGGCCAGAGCATCGGTCAAGTCCTGAATGAACGTCAGCTCGCTCGAGTTGCACACGTAACGGGCGCCAATGTCGCGCAGCAATTCCGCCTGGGCCTCCCTGCGCACGATGTTGACCAGGCCAATGTTGTCCTGGATGCAGATCCTGTTGAGCATCTGACCCAGATTCGACGCCGCTGCGGTGTGCACCAGCGCCTTGTGTCCTTCGCGCCGCATGGTTTCGACCATGCCGAGCGAGGTAAGCGGGTTGACAAAACACGACGCTGCTTCGGCTGCGGTCGTGCCCTCGGGCAGCACCAGGCACTGCTCGGCCTTGACGCATCGGTATTGGGAATACATCGCGCCGGCCAGGACCGCGACGGTCTTGCCGAGCAGCGAACGCGCCTGCTCCGAAGAACCTGCGGCAATGACGACGCCGGCGCCTTCGTTGCCTACAGGCATCGACTGATCCAGACGTCGCTCCATGCTCTTCAGCGCTGCCGGTGAAACGCGTGCCGTCACCACCGGATTCGACGCCGTGCCGGATCGCGTGGCGCTCGCCATATCGGCACCGCCAAAAAGCAGTCCGATGTCTGAGGGATTGATCGGCGAGGCTTCGACGCGGATCACGACTTCATCGCTCTGCGGGACCGGAGTCTCGATGGCTGCCAGTGAAAGCTCGAGCTCGCCGCTGCCCTTGACGAGCGAACGGAGCTGGAGCCCCTTAGGTGGTTGTACGGTAGGCACCATCTCGGTTTCCCTCGAAAGCCATGACTCAAGTATAGCGTCCGAAGTGTTGAGCGCGAGCTTGGGACCGCGTGGGTACATCCAGTGCCGGTTGCCCGCCTCGACCTCAGCATCGCGGAAATCGCGCCGACGAGACTGTGGCGGCTCATCGATCAGCAAAGGCCTTGCGCATTCCGCTCCAAGGGTGGTATCGGTTGCGCTCATCGCCAACGAGCTATGCTGATGGCACAAGGGACCGCACAGCATTCACCCCCCGAGATCACCTGCGACCTGCTGGTTGTCGGCTCCGGCGCCGGCGGCATGTCGGCCGCAGTCACTGCGGCGTCTCACGGGCTCAAGGTTATCGTGGTCGAGAAAGATGAAGTCTGCGGTGGCGCGACGGCGTGGTCGGGAGGATGGATGTGGATTCCCCGCAATCCCCTGTCACAGGCCGACGGGATCGTCGAAGACGCCGATCTTCCTCGCAAGTATCTCGAGCATGAGCTCGGGAAAGACTACGATGCTGCAAAAGTCGCGGCGTTCCTCGAGGCAGGACCGGAGATGGTGAGCTTCTTCGAAGAGCACACCGAGCTCAAGTTCGTGAGCGGGACCTGGATTGCCGATATCCACGGCAGGACGCCGGGCGCGGGCACGGGAGGGCGATCTGTCGCCGCCAAGCCGTTCGATGGACGTCAGCTCGGTAGCGAGCTCTTGCGCAAGGCGCGGCGGCAGAAATACGAAACGTCTCTGTTCGGCATGGGTGTGATGGCGGGTCCGGACCTGTATAAGCTTCTGCATGCAACGCAATCGGTTGGCGCGTTTTTATATTCCGCAAGGCGCGTGATCAAACATGCTTTCGATCTCGCCTTCTATCGGCGCGGAATGCAGTTTGTCAACGGCGCGGCACTCATCGCGCGACTGCTGAAGTCGGCCGACCACCTTGGCGTGGAGATCCGCGTTTCGTCGCCGGCGAGAAGCCTGCTGCTGGTCGACGGCGCGGTTCGAGGTGCGGTGATTGCGACGCCGAAGGGCGACGCAGTCGTCCATGCCCGCCGGGGTGTCGTACTCGCAGCGG
Source organism: Casimicrobiaceae bacterium (assembly GCA_035262745.1). Taxonomy (GTDB): domain Bacteria; phylum Pseudomonadota; class Gammaproteobacteria; order Burkholderiales; family Casimicrobiaceae; genus PALSA-1003. The sequence goes on from DATFSE010000091.1 coordinate 15,351, forward strand.
GAGGATTCCCGCACGACATCGCTCGCCTGCGGGAGCTATTTCCGCGCACGCCCACCGGACGTGAGCACTGGGCACTGCCTCCGGAGTCCACGTCGGGCGACGGTGTCCGTCTGGGCGAATCCGTGGGTGCGCAGTTCGATCGCAGCGTCGCCTCTCCCGCTGCCTGGTGCCCGGTTTCGATCGTGCGGTACCGAGATGGCCGTACGGGTTTGTACCCCCATATCATCGATCGCGGCAAACCGGGCTTGATCGGCGTCATCGCGAACGGCCACCGCTTCTGCAACGAAGCGGACGGATATCACGACTATGTGTCGGCGATGATCAACACGGTTCCCGCCGATCGTGAAGTGGCATCTTGGCTCGTTTGCGATCACACCTTCCAGCGCCGCTATCCCTTCGGCATGTCCAAGCCGTTCCCGTTTCCGGTATGGCCTTATGTGCGCTCCGGATACCTGGTGCGAGCCCGCACCGTGGAGGAACTGGCGCGCTCCTGCGGAATCGATGCTCATGGTCTGGCGGCAACGATCGCCGAGTACAACCTTCATGCGAAAGAGGGCCAGGATCCCGCATTTGGCCGCGGCTCGACCCCATTCAACCGTGGCTCGGGAGACCCGGATCACAGGCCCAATCCCTGTGTGGCGCCGATCGAGCGAGCGCCCTTCTATGCGATCAAGGTGCTGCCGGGAAGCTTCGGCACTTTCGCGGGGCTCAAGACCGATGCGCTGGCGCGTGTGCTCGATCGCGACGGTAAGCCGATCGAAGGCTTGTACGCCGCAGGCAACGACCAGGCGAGCGTGATGGGCGGGCACTATCCTTCGGGCGGCATCAACCTGGGTCCCGCGATGACCTTCGGCTATGTCGCCGGACGCCACGCCGCAACGGCAACTTGAAATAGATTCAAACAGATTGGTTTGAACCGGCCGCGCGTCGGGTCGATCTAATTTGAAGCAACGCTCGCAGCGTCTCCGCTGACGGCGCGTGGCCAGCTTGAAGAACAAGACGCATCAATGGCCGTGATGATCGATCCAGCGATCCAATCGCAGAGGCGAGCTCCCGCAGCCGCGAAGTGCCGTTCCGCGTCTCTATCGGAACGACATTGGGAGATCGAGGACCTCGATCTCGACTCAATCGAACGCAGTCGATTCGCTCGCGATTGGTTGAGTTTTCGCATCGCTGCGACGGCGTCATTCATCGAGACCGCGTCGGACCTTTACGCGCGCAATCTGGCGCAATTCTTCGCGGGCGATGAAGAAATCGTCGCCTGGCTCACCAGCACATGGGAGCCGGAAGAGCTTCGGCACGGTGCGGCGCTGCGAAGCTACGTCGAGCACCTTTGGCCGGAATTCAGTTGGGAGCAAAGATTCGATGCCTTCCTGGCCGAGTACTCACGCACATGCACGATTCCCGATCTCGAACCGGCGGGCGCGCTGGAGCTCGCTGCGCGGTGCATCGTCGAGATGGGCACTTCGGCGCTCTACCGTGCCCTTCATGGCTATGCGCGCGAGCCAGTGCTCAAAAACTTGGGGGCGCTCATTTACGCCGACGAGGTCCGGCACTACAAGCACTTCTATCGTCATTTTCTCCGCTACCACCAGCGCGAGCGGCAGTCGAGGCTGGAGGTCGCGCGAACGCTGCTGCGACGCTTGCTCGCCACACGAGGCGAGGATGGTCTTTACGCCTACCGGCACGTGTGGGATTTCGCACCAACGCGCAAGGGGTTCGAGGGCGACTATCGATCCTTCGGGCAGGAGCTGACGATGCTCATTCGCGTTCACGCACCGCCGGAGATGCTCACGCACATGATTCTCAAGCCACTGTCGCTTCATCCCCGGGTGATGAACGCGGCGGCACGAATGAGCGGTCCGTTATACAGACTGTGGCTGAGTGCCCAAACCTAGGGCTTTGTCTCCTGCGTCAAGCCAAAGCCCCTATCGCGCCAACAACGCGCCAAATCCACGTCGAGGTTCTCGAACGACCTGGCTCATGCGGCAGAGCCTCGCGGGCTTGTCCGGGCGCCAGCGTAAGAAACGCGTTCCGTGGCGAAAGCGCTCGCCACTGAAGTGATCGTAACGCACCTCGGCGACGAGCTTGGGAGCGAGCGGAGTCCATTCTCCGCTGCGTTCGGTGCTCCACCGACTCGGACCTCCCGGCGCCCGGCCGGTGAATCCAGGAGGCCTGACGAGTTTCTGCAGCTTTCGTGTAAGCGACGCGCGTTCGGCGGTCTTGATGTTGGAAGCAAAGCCCACGTGATGCAGCAACCCTTGATCGTCGTAAAGGCCGAGCAGCAGCGATCCGACCGTATGGCCCTTGGCCGAGTAGCGAAACCCTCCGACGACGCAGTCCGCGGTATGCTCGGGCTTGAATTTCTGCATGCCGTGTCGGTTTCCAGACTGGTAAGACAGATCGACTCGCTTGGCGACGACTCCGTCCAATCCGCTACCCAAGGAGAGCAACCATTGTCTGGCTTGGCGGATGTCTCGAGTTTGTGGCGACAAACGAAGCAGCGAATTCCGAGGCACCCGTGCCTTGATGAACTCTTCCAGCACAATGCGGCGCTCTGCAAGCGGTTGCCCGACCAGGAGCGTGCTGGCGCTGTCGGCGAGCAGATCGAAGACGATATATAGAGCCGGATGCTCGGTTGCAAGTCTCTCGACGCGGCTGCGCGCCGGATGAATCCTCTGCAGCAGCTGATCGAAGGACAGCGTCGTGGCCACTGGAACGACGATCTCTCCATCCAGCACGAAGCCCTCGGCATTGACTGCACGCAGTGCCGCCGCGACTTCGGGAAAGTAGCGCTCCAGCGGCTGGCCCGACTTCGAGCGGAGCTCTACGGTGGAATCGCGCTTGAACGCAAGGCAGCGAAACCCGTCCCATTTGGGCTCGTACTGCCATTCGGGTCCGATGGGCAGCTCCGCGACGGGCGTCGCCTCCATCGGCGCGTAGGTCGTCGGAAGCGCGGCTTCTCCGCGCTGTCCCGCTGTCGATCTCATGTCCGATCGCCCGTGGCCGCTGCGGGCGGTGGGCCGGACGCCGCCGACCCGGCCGATCGCGCGGAGCTTGATCCTTCGTCTCCATGAGGGACGCCGGGAGCGGAACGGATGAGTACGGCGGATGCCATCACGCTGTTGGGAACGATAATTTGTTCCTCCGTCGAGGCATCCAGGGTCGTGTAACCGAGCGTCAATTGAGCGATCGTTCCGCGCATGACTCCCTTGGGGGTGTTGATCTCAACGTCGTCGCCCAGCCTGAAGGGGTGATAGAGCAGGATCGCAAAACCAGCGATCAGGTTGCCGAGGGTGCTCTGAGCAGCAAGACCGAGCACGACGGCGCCGACGCTGGCACCAGTCAACAGCGCACTCCCCACCGAGCGCAACGCCGGGACCACGTGCGCGTAGAGAATAAGTGCACTGACAACGATCACGACCTGAAGAAATTGTGCGAGAAACGATCCCGCCGTCGGATCGGATAAGTAGCGGGTGCCGCGCCGCACCACGAAGTGAACGACGCGCGTCAAAATGAGCGCAAGGATGGCGAACAGCAGCGCGTAAACCAGCGCACCGACGAGCGTTGTCGGGTCGAGCGCGTCGGCGAGCAGCGCGGCGTAATTCCTGCCCATCGGCCGGTGGCAGCCTTGTCGCGACCTCTATGGCTGCGCGTGCTCCGCCATCTTGACGTACTGCGCCATCCTGGCGAGCGCAATGGTGAGCGCCGCCGCGCCCAGCGTCTTCACCACTCCAGGATGCTGGGCGTAGAACCCACTCACGCGATCGATGATCGCCGGGTCCTGTTTCTCCGCTTCGCGCACGACTTCCTGAACCTGCTGCGCACTGACCGCCGCGGCCTGTTCCGAGGTCACGATCGTGCGGGAATCGCTCGCTCGACGCAGCATTGCTGCGAGAGGGTTTCCCGACAGGGCGTCCAGCGCGCCGGAGCTTAGAGAACCGACAAGCTCGTTCAACAGTCCCGCCTGCTGTTGCGTACTGCTGTTGCCGAAGAGCCTCCCTACCATGTCGGCGACCGGTGGTGTCTCATCCGCCCGGAACGCCGCGGCGATGCCGCTGGCGAGGATCTCCGGAGGAGCGGCGCGGGCCACCTGGTCGAAGTGCTGCGGAGCTCCGGTGGAGCTGGCCGATACGTTGCGATCGACGTACTGATTCAGGATGCTCGTGAAGTCCATGGCTAACCTCGCATGTTGCGAGCGGCTGGCATGGCCCGCTGCGACCTCCTTTGTTCAACCGCGTTGCAATTCTTGCCACGACGGTACGAAAAAAGGCCCAACGGTTTCGAGCGGCAACCCTGCTGCCAAGGCGTGGCGTTGCGCTGCGGACCACTTTGTCCAGCCTGATGCATGAAACGGACCAGTATGTCGCCGCAGCGGCAGGAGCAGTTATCCAGGCCCGCCGACCCGTTGTAGGCGATCGCCTACGCTGCAAAGCTTCGTGCGCTGATAGCCCGTGCTCGGCCGCCGGAGTATAGGTAGATCGCGGGCGGCGCCTTGAAAGCGTGTCCCGACGGGATGCCGCGAACGGCTCGCGATGCTAGGAGGATGTCAAATGACCGTTCCCGCGAATGCGCCCGATATGGGATCGGATGCTCCCACCGCCATCATTCGCGATCCAGCGCACCATTCGGAAGGACCGGGTCCCGACGTCATGGATGCAGCGTCGCTCGAGGGCGATCCAGTGGTAAGCGCAAACGGTGATCACCTCGGAAATATCGAGGCCATCATGCTCGACGTCGGCGCGGGGCGGGTCGCCTACGCGGTCCTGTCCTTCGGGGGCTTCCTCGGCGCTGGCGACAAGCTTTTCGCCATTCCGTGGTCTGCATTCACGCTGGATGCACGAAACCAGCGCTTGGTCCTCGACATCAGCAGGCAACGTCTCGAGTCGGCGCCGGGCTTCGACAGGGATCACTGGCCGCGCATGGCCGATCACGAGTGGGCCAGCAGGATCCACGAGTTCTACGACGAAGAACCCTACTGGGACGACACGCTGTCGGCGTCAAGCGGCTAGCCAGCAGCGCCGGCAATGCCAGTCCCGCCCCGCACGCGATGCGCGATGATTACTATGCGGCTCCTGCCGGCGATGATTTGTCCGGACGCCGCATCGCTTCAGCCTTCCGGCGCGCGTCTCACCGACTCTTCCGACGCCGGCTGCACCGGCGCCATGCAAGAGCCCGCGGCGTCCCTCTGAGCGGCAACGATCTGGTCGATGCTGGTGGCGCCTTCCACTTGCGATGGAAGAAGGACCATCAAACCGAAGCTAAGCGCGGACATTGCAAGTGCCACGAGGCCAACGGCCAGCCGCGGCGTAGGGAACTGATAGGCGTTCATTGGTTCTCCTGGGTTAGCGTTGTCGAAGATTGTGCGTCTCAGTCCGCTGCCCGCAGAGAAGGCACCGCTCCTGCTCGCGGGGCGATCGTGGCGTCGCGTTCGCAACACATGTCGACGAAGGCCTCGATCCATGGGTTGATGAGGTGCGGATGGGTGACCGGTCCCATGTGGCCGCAGTCGAAGGAGCCGGTGCGAACATTGGGAAGCGTGCGGGCGAGCAGCGCATGGATGAGTTGCACCACCGCCGGACTCCTGCTGCCGCTGAGCAGCAGCGTCGGCACAGCGCTTACGCGCAGATCGCGAGCATCTTCTGGCCAGCCGCGTACGGCGCGGAAGTCGAACGGTACCTTGTCGACGCGGCGCGCAAGGCTGGCCTGAGCCGGCAGCGGCATTGACGCGTAGCTGCCCTCGCCGCTCCAGAAATCAACAAAACTGCGTGCGGCGTCGTGACGATGACCCGAGACGAGCGAGCGGGAAACGCCCTCTGCGATCTGCCACAGGTCTTTAAGCGCCGGCTCTTTTTCCTCGAGCACGCTGAAGGCCACCGGCTCGAACAGCGCGAGGCTGGCAATCCGTCCCCGCAGGCAATGGGCGAGGCGCAAAGCCACCAATGCCCCGTAAGAATGACCGACAACATGAACGCTTTCGCTCGCGTTCACCAGACGATGAAGACGAGCCGTCACCAGCGCGACCTCGTCATCGAGGGTGAAGGAAGCCTCTGCTTTCGGCAGCGCATTGTCCCCGTAACCGCACAGATCGACGGCGATCACCTTGAATCTCGAGGCCATGCGTTCCGCCAGCGTGGTCCACTGCGACTTGGAGCTGAGAGATGAGTGGAGCATGAGCACCGGCGTCCCGGTGCCGGCAACGAAATAGCCATGCCGTTCCTCGCGCTGCACTTGCGGCGGAAGAAAGCTGGCGACTGCGCTGAGCGACGAGACGTTCATGGCTGCACTCCTTGAACCGTGGCTAATCGCGCCGCCGCGAGGCAGCGCTTGAACGTGGCAGCGATAGCCGTCCAGCCGCCTGCCAGCGATGCGTAGGAAGGACGCGACTTCACTGTCAGCACCCTCGCGCCATCGCGGCGATATAGGTTGAATGCGACTTCGCCCAGGTGCTCGGGCGGCGTGATCATAATCGCGGCGCGCTCGCGAAAAGCGCTCACGTGCGTGCGCACTCCGCGCTGGAGCAGAACGCCGGTACCTTTGGCGGCGATGGTGTCACACGGTGTGTTGTCCGCGGTGATCCATGCCTGTCCTCCGAGAATCCGCGCCTCGCAGCCGACGTCGTCCTCGATGACGAGGCACTGCGTTGCGCCGACCGTAACGCTGAACCCCTGGCGCGCGAAGCGATTGCCCCGCGTCTTCGTTCCTGATGTCTCAATTTGACGCACTGCAACCTCCATTCAAGCGGACCCTACGCTGCAGAGTCTAGGGATGGTATGCAGCAGGGCGACTTCTTCTGCGGGTCACTTTTGTTTCGTTTGTATCAGCGCCCTTCCCGATGCAATGGATCGGTTTATCCTTGCCTCCGACGGGCTTCGAGCCCTAAAGGGGATGGCTGGCTATGGATGCGCTGACCAAGGTCGTTTCTGCGTCGACCTCTTCGAATCGCAATGCGGTAGCTGTACCATTCGCATCTGTGCCTGGACGAGGCGCATTCGTGTCGCACGCCAACCCGCATCGAGCGAATGCAGCAGGGTCGATGGATGCCAAAGCGACCATCCTGATCGTCGACGACGAGACGGACGTGCGCGAGGTACTCGAGGAGTACTTCGCCAGTCACGGCTACGCGGCGATAGGGGCCGAAAGCGCCGCCGCGGCCAAGGTGATCGCTGCGAAACAACCCATCGACCTCGCCCTCGTCGATATCAACATGCCCGGCGAGGACGGATTGAGTCTCGCCCGGCATCTTCGCGAGCGCTACGCCAGGATTGCGATCGTGATGCTCACTTCCGCCGGCACCGTCATCGATCGCATCGTCGGGCTGGAAATGGGCGCCGACGATTACGTCCCCAAACCCTTCGACCCACGCGAACTGGTGGCGCGGGTCAAGAGCGTGCTGCGCCGGACATCCGCCGCCGGGCAGGCCGACATCGGCGACGCCAAAGTGCGCATGGGACGCTGCGTGTTCGATGTCGCCGCACGCCGGCTAATCGACGAGACGGGAGCGGAGGTGCCGATGTCACCACTGGAGTTCGACCTGCTCAAGGCGCTCGCCGAGCATCCCAACCGGCCGCTGTCGCGCGACCACATCCTCAACCTTCACCAGCAGCGCGACCGGGATCCGTTTGACCGCAGCGTCGATCTGCGCATCATGCGTTTGCGCAAAAAGATCGAGCCCGACCCCGAGCATCCGCGGTTCATCAGGACGATCCGCAACGAAGGCTACGTTTTTGTACCGGACGGATCATGAAGCGAGCATCAATCATCGCATCGCTCCCACGCAGATCCCTATGGGCCATCGCCTGCGTTCTGCTGTCCCTTTCGCTCCTGAGTTGCAGTGAACCGCAACGGGCGTTGCGCATCGGCACCAACGTATGGGTAGGAGGTGAACCGCTCTATCTCGCGCGCGATCTGGGCTTTCTCGATCCCGGCACGGTACAACTGGTCGAATATCCGTCGGCGAGCGAAGTAATGCGGGCGTATCGCAACCAGGCCATCGACGGCATGGTGATCAGTCTGGATGAGCTGTTCGGGCTCGCTGTCGACGGACTGCAGCCGCGCATCATTCTGGTCGTCGACGTCTCGAATGGCGCCGATGCAGTCGTCGGCCGTTCCGGAATGCGCTCGATGCGCGACCTCAAGGGCAAGTCGGTGGCGGTGGAAAGCGGCGCGCTCGGCGCTTTTGTGCTGAGCCGTGCGCTCAGCCTCAACGGCATGCAGGCGAGCGACGTCAATGTCGTGCATCTGGAATCAAACGAGCAGCCCACCGCTTTTGAAAAAGGCCTGGTCGACGGCGCAGTCACCTTTGATCCCTATCGAGCGCAATTCCTACGGGCCGGCGCGACGACGCTTTTCGACAGCACGCGGATCCCCGGGGAGATCGTCGATCTGCTGGCGGTGCGCTCAAGCGTCATCGACCAGCGGCCCAAGGCATTGCAGGAGCTGCTCACGGGATGGTTCAACGCGATCGGCTACATGCAGCGCGATCCTCGGGACGCCGCCAGACGAATGGGGATACGTCAGCAGACCAGCGGGGAGCAGTTCCTCGAGGCCCAGCAGGGGCTTCACGTCCCATCGCGCGACGAAAATCTCAAGATGCTGGGCGGAACGCAACCGGAATTGGCTGTCAGCGGACGCCGCCTAATGGCCTTGATGCTAGACGCCAAGCTGCTGCGCTCCGACCTGAACATCGAGCAAGTGCTCGCGCCGCAACCGCTCGAGAACCTCGCCAAGTGAAGATCCGGTTTCCCACGTCGCTCAAGGTCACGGTACCGCTGATCCTGCTGCTGTTCACGGCCATCCTGAGCGCGGTGAATCTGCTCTACAGCCTGCCTCGGGCAGAGCGCGAGGCAGAGGAAGAAAGCCGAAAACGGCTGGCGCAGGAGTTGTCGAGATTGCAAAGCACGCTCGAGTACCTCGTGCTCAAAGGCGACATGACCGTTGCCCAGCACGAGATCGATGTGTTGGCGCACGACCACGACGTCACCCTCGCCGCCCTGATTGATGATGAGCACAAGGTCATCGCCGCCACGCGACGTGCGTGGTTGGGCCAGCCAATCGCCGATGTGCTCCCGCAATTCGACCTCGAGCAGGCCGCCGGAGCGATCCGCCAACGCCGAGCCGGGATGACGACAGACGCCAAGGGCGATGCGTTGCTGGGTTACGCCGGAGTGCTGATGGGTAGCCAGCATGACGAGCTGCGTCCTACCAAGACCGGTAGCCTGCTGATCGCCTACGATCTGCAGCGCTACAAGGCGGAAGCACGTGCACAGGTGCTTCACCAGTCGCTGTACTGGCCGGCATGGGTCACCACACTGGCGTTGGCGCTGTGGCTGGTGTTCCATTTCCTGCTTACCCGTCGCACCGCACGACTGGTGCACGCGGCGGAGCAACTCGCTGCCGGCAACGTCGCCGCACGCAGCGGTCTCAAGGGAAACGACGAGCTTGGGCGTCTCTCTCGCGCCTTCGACGCCATGGCGCTCGAGGTGGCCGAGACCCAGACGCGTCTGCGCCGCGACATCGAAGAGCGCGCTCGCGTGCAGCGCCAGCTCGAGGAAAGCGAGGCACGCCTGCACCAGATACTCAACAACGCCCCCGCGGTCGTGTCGGTAAAGGACACCGAAGGCCATGTACTGTTCGTCAACCGGAAATGGGAGCGTGTATTCAAATTGAAGCAGTCGGACGTCGTGGGAAAGACCGGACGCGAAACCCTGCCGGCAGAGATCGCCGAAACGCTGCGCAACAACGATCTTCTGGTGCTGAAGAACAATGCGCCGATGGAGTTCGAGGAATCGGCGCCGCTGGGCGCAGGCATGCGCACCTACATCTCGAACAAGTTCCCGCTGCATGATGCCAACGGCGTAGCCTATGCCGTGTGCGCGATATCCACCGACATCACCGAGCGCAAGCGCTCCGCCGAGGCTCTTCGGGTGTCGGAGGAAAGCTACCGAGCGATTTTCGACGCTGCCGAGGATTCCATTTTCGTGCGCGACGTAGATACCGGCGCCATCGTCGACGTCAATCTCAAGGCCTGCGAGACCTACGGTTACACGCGCGAGGAATTCCGCAACCTCGAGGTCGGCACGCTCAGCACCGGCGTGGCTCCCTTCACCCAGCGGGATGCAATGGACCTGATGAAGCGGGCCTACGCAGGAGAGGAGCTTCGCACAGAATGGCACGGCAGGTCCAAGGATGGTGTCCTGCGATGGCACGAAGTGTTCGTGAAGCGGGTGGTTATCGGCGGCAAGGATCGCATTCTCGCGCTGGCGCGCGATATCACCGGACGCAAGGAGGCCGAGGCTGCCCTGCGCGCAAGCGAGGAGCAGTATCACGCCATGTTCGAGGCCTCGATCGATGGTCTGGCGCTATGGAACGCCGCCGGCGAGATCGTCGATACCAATCCCGCGCTCTGGCGCATGTACGGTTACAGCGACCGCGAGTTCTCCAACGTGCCGCCGGCTGGCTGGAAAGGTCCCTCGTACCGCCCCGAGTTTTTGTCATCGGCCGCCGGCGAAGCACTGCACGTCGAGCTGACGGAAGAACGCTGCGACGGTTCCAAGTTCCTGATCGAGTTGCACGGGATTCCCATGCAATATCAGGGCAAGTCCCACGTGCTGACCATCGCTCGCGACATCACCGAGAAGAAACGCGCCGCGGAAGAATTGGCGCGGCAGCGCGAGTCACTCTACCAGCGCGAGAAGCTGGCCGCTCTTGGATCGCTGCTCGCCGGCGTCGCACACGAGCTCAACAATCCTCTGTCCGTCGTGGTGGCGCGTGCAGTGCTGCTCGAAGAACAAGGCGACCTCGCGACGCAGAACGCCGCGCTGCGTATTCGCACAGCCGCCGAGCGTTGTGCCCGTATCGTGCGAACCTTCCTCGCCATGGCGAGGCAACAGCAGCCCGAGCGTGGTCCCGTCTCCTTGAACGACGTGGTTCTGGCGGCACTGGATATCGCCGGATACGCCGTTCGCACCAGCAGCATCGACGTGGTGCTCGATCTCTCCAAGGATGTCCCCAAGATCCTGGCCGACGCCGATCAGCTTCACCAGGTGCTGCTCAATCTCATCATCAACGCGCAACAGTCGCTGCAAGAACGTCCCATGCCACGACGGTTGCGAGTGACCAGTCGCTTCGATCGGGTTGACGGAATGATTCGCCTGGCCGTGGCGGACAACGGACCCGGCATCCCCGAGCACTTGCGCGCGCGCGTGTTCGAGCCCTACTTCACGACCAAGCCGGTCGGCTCCGGTACCGGCGTCGGCCTCGCAGTGAGCCTCGGCATCATTGAAGCCCACGGGGGAACGATCGCCGTCGATTGCCCTGCTGAAGGCGGCGCAGTTTTCAGCATCGCGCTGCCGGTCAGTGCCGTGAATGAGGTGAGCGTGGACACCGCAGAATCGTCGAAAACGAATGCCACTCGGCGCAAGATACTCATCGTCGATGATGAGGCCGAGATTCGCGATACGCTGAGCGCCATCCTGGCCAGCGGCAAGCATCAAGTCGTCGCGGTCAGCTCGGGGCGCGAGGCGCTCGAACGAATGGCCATTGAACAATACGATGTCATCTTCACCGATATGCGCATGCCCGAAATTGATGGGCGCGCGCTCTACCAGGAAATCGAACGCCGCTGGCCGGGCCAGGCCGGACGAGTCGTCTTCGTCACCGGAGACACGCTTGCGTCCGCCCTGCACGAGTTCGTCTCCGAGAGCGGCCGTCCGGTCATCGAGAAACCATTTCTGCCCAATGACGTCCGCCGCGTAGTCGCCGAACTGGCCGACGGCGCCGAATAGCTGCTCGCTCCGTTCCGTTCTACAGCCCGCGCGCTATCCATAGGGCGCGCACACGTACGTCATCCGCCTCGCTCGTCGCGTTGGAGGTTACAGACCGTAACTCACCGCGGTGGAAGCCCAAATCGTGCAACACATGATCGTCGAGGTGCCTCAGCACCTCGTAGAGGGCCGTAGCATTACGGCGTTGTTGGTAGGCGGCGTAGGCGCTGCGCACGATCGAGCCGCATCTGCGAATGGCCGCGACGACCAGATCGACGACCATGGCAGCGAGACGAGCGCGGGCCGCTTGATGCAGTTTGTAGGTCGACGATCGCGAAGATGGTCCGGCGTACGCGCTCACGTTCGTGAACGCGTGCACATCGTCGGCGACGGCTCTAGCAGCGTCGCCGAAGCCGCTTGCTGCGGATGCGCGCCGCGCCCACGCATCGATTTCCCGCACCGAAGTTCCTGCGTCATCGCAGATCGCGTCGTTTTCTGCGGCCGCGTGATGATCGGTCATGGGCAGTGGCGTCTCCCCGCACGCGCAGGGTTCATAGAGCGCGACTTGTTCAGTTAGCATGGGCGATTTCTCCCTCTAGTCCGTATAGGCGTGACGATCGACCAGCGGAGTCGATTCGTCGGCATTCGATTGTGAAGCCGGCGCAGGAGCAGCGACAGCTGATTCCCCAGAGCGGTTCGCCGGAACCGAAGCCGTGGACTCCTGCGGCGTGAACACTTGCACTATCGCGCCTACTGCCAGATATATCGCCACGAAGATGCCGAGCAACATCGCCGCCATTTCAATGGGCGACCTCGGGTGATCCGAATCCGAATCTTGTTTTGCCACGAGCGTCTCCTTCGCTGAATTAGCCCGCACGTTGTGTCCGCCAGGCACTGACGAGTCTATGCGGCGTATGTAGTCGAAGGATTTCATCGACGCTCCGATTTTGTTTCGTGTGTTTCGCATGAGGGGGCTGCGGACCGGCCCCGCGCAACCGCTGGACGCGTTCTCCGATGAAATGCGGACATCCTCCGCACGCGACAGAAAGTCGCAGTACAAGATTCGACTCCAGTGAGTCTCGATACGATCACAGTCCGTCTTTCCCCTGGGCGAACTTCCACCTTCGCGGGAGCTCCCGGCGTTTGGCGGATTGGAAATGTTCATATTCATCGGAGGACTCTCGCACGCAGTGTACGAGGCCGATGCGGCAGAAACATGTCGCTGTCAGATCGATTTTGTTTCTTTTGTTTCGTGCGCCGCCAGAACCATTGAACATCGTGGACAATCGACGCCACACACGGCTTATCTGCAAAGAACTCCGGTGTCCGCATCAAGTTTGCGTCGGCGTTCGCATGCAGAATTCATCACCATGCAAGCGACCACTCGAGCTCTCGATCATCTGTTGTGCGCCGTCGGCGATCCCGTCGGCGAATTGGCTCATGTCGTTCCGGGTCATCCGGAATTCGACCGGGCACAAATGATCCGCGCCGCCGTGGGCGTCCTGGCCAAAACGCCCGACACCTTCCCGGCGATCGCCGATGCGATTCGAACGTTGCCTGGATACCCGGTGTCGGCGCGAACGCGTGCGCACTTCGCAGCCGCTGCGGCGTGGATCGGTGGAGATCCCGTTCTGGCTGCAGAGAGCTATGCGTCCATCGTGAGCGAATGGCCGACGGATCTGCTGGCGCTGCGGCTCGCTCAGTCGTGTTACTTCTTCGTCGGCTGGCATGATCGTCAGTGCGCGGTGGTCGATGCGGCGATGCCGGCTTGGCGGCGGGATCATCCGGCGTTTCGGTTCGTGCGTGCCATGGCGTCGTTCGCGCACGCTGAAAGCGGCGATGCCGCGTACGCCGAAGCTCTGGGCCGGCAAGCACTTGCCGGGAACCCGGCGTGCCCAGTGGGGGTTCACGCCGTTGCCCACGCCATTGCGGAATCCGGGCGGCATGGCTTCGGCGCGCAATGGATGCGCGAGCAGCGCGACCACTGGATGGGGGAGAGCCGCATGCGCACCCACAACGCCTGGCACCTCGCCATGTTCGACGCCGAGGAAGGAAATTTCGCGTCGGCGCTGCGCATTCTCGACGACTGGTTGCTTCCCGCGAGTGCACGATCGCCGCTCGAAGCATGCGATGCCACTGGGCTGCTCTGGCGTCTCGCGAGCGAGAAAATCGTCGACCCGAGCCGCTGGGACCGGCTTTCGGACGCTTTCGAGCATGCGCTGTCGCCCGGATTCTGGCCCTTTGTAGATTTGCATGCGGCGCTCACCCACTTAATCGCTGAAAGGCATGAGCGCCTGCAACGTCTCGCCGAGTCAATCGGCGAGCGCGCTGTGGGCCACGACTACGCGGCTCTGCGTGTGCGGCGTATCACGCAGCCAATGTTGCAGGCGCTTCGCGCGCGCTTCGAAGGACGCTATCTCGAGGCAGCCGCGCTTCTTGCCCGCCTGGAGCCGGTCATCAGCCACGCCGGCGGAAGCCGCATCCAGCTGGAAATCTTCAGGAGCCTCGCGAACGACACGCTCGCTAGCCAACGCTCCGTGCACCACGCACCTCAACCAGCTTCAGCCAAAGGAGACTTGTCATGGAACAAAGCAGCTACAACGGATCGTGTTTTTGCGGCGCAGTCCAGTTCACCCTGACCGGCCAACCGGTCGCCATGGGGTATTGCCACTGCGACTCCTGCCGCAGCTGGTCGGCGGCACCTGTGAACGCGTTCACGCTCTGGAAGCCCGACGCCGTTCGGGTAACTCGTGGTCAGGATCGCATCGGTACCTACAACAAGACACCGCGTAGCTACCGCAAGTGGTGCAAGTCGTGCGGTGGGCACATATTCACCGAGCACCCCCTATGGCGCCTGACCGACGTATATGCCGCATCGATCCCCGGATTTCCGTTCCAGGCGGGCGTGCACGTCAACTACCAGGAGACGGTGTTGCCGATCGAGGACGGACTGCCGAAGTTCAAGGACGTTCCCGCCGACATGGGCGGATCCGGTACGCTCATCCCGGAGCAACCGTCGCAAGCTAGCGTGAATCGCGCCGCGTAAACGATTCGCGGTCGACGCATTTGGGGGAGCCGTCGACAAAATACGGATCGAACCAGGGCTTGTCGTTACCCGTCGGCGGCCTCTTGAGCGTCTTTGGAAGGCCGCCGTTGTCCGAGACAGACACCCGGAACGCAAAGTGATCGAACAGCTTGACCGCTTCGATCGCGTACGACACCACGATCCGCGGATTGGTAATGCGAA
Organism: Casimicrobiaceae bacterium; assembly: GCA_035262745.1. GTDB lineage: Bacteria > Pseudomonadota > Gammaproteobacteria > Burkholderiales > Casimicrobiaceae > PALSA-1003. The sequence goes on from DATFSE010000091.1 coordinate 30,363, forward strand.
TGAGATTGTCGCCGTTGTTCGCTTCTCCCGAGGGCGAAAGATTTGAAGATCCTGTGAACAGCACCGGGTTCGCGCCATTGAAATCACAGACGACGAACTTGTGATGCATCGAGATTCCGGATCCGCCGGTCCACTCCTGCTGAAATGGCGGAGGCGCAGCAGCGCCTAGCGCGGCGAAGTAGACGACGCTGCGGCTGCCGCTCGGTTTGGTAAGCGTCAGATTGCCCTTCTTGTCCGAGATTCCATAAGTGAACATCGCGGGGTTCTGCACCGCCGCATCGATGGCGTTGCGAACAAGGCCTGAGGAGTTGTACAGAAATGCAACCGCGAAGAGTACCGAGGCCTGCGAGCTACCAATGGCTTGAGCGACCGGTCCGAGCGACATGGTTGCATCCGAATGCGGCGAGAAACTGAACGAATAGTCGATCCCGGACGAGTCCTGCACATCATGCCAGGCGCTCTCCATGGGCGAACCGCGGAACTTCTTGGGGCTCGTCCAGTAAGCGTTGAACAGATCTCCGTATAGCTTTGCAACATCTTCGGAGTTGAAGTCGAGCAGGTTGTTCGCCTGGATGCACATGCCGCGGAGTGAAAAATTGGTCGAGCCCGTGATGACTCGAAACGGCTGGCCGTCGCGTTTGGCGATGAGAACCTTGTTGTGCTGCAGCCCGGAGAAGTGCATTCGCTTGACGTTGTCCTGTCCGGCGCTCTGCTGCAGTTGACCCGCCGCAACGCTTTCGCAGGTCGTAGTTCCCGCGTGGTCGGCCGAATCGTCGATGATGATGCGCAGGCGATTCGTGTAGCCCGTGAGCAGCTTAACGACGTTAGGCTCGCAAAAGTCGTATGCCAGGACATCCAGGGTTACCTGGCTGTCCGCGAGGTACGCGTTCAGGAAATCCAGCAGGGTATTGCGCGATTCGAACCCGAGCCAGGCGTACATCGGCTCGTACTGCTGGACCGGCCAGCTCAATTCGTTGCATCCCGCACCGGCGGGCGGTGGAAGAATGTCGCGTCCGCCTTGCGCTTTGAATTTTCTGTCGTAAGCCTGAGACGACGCGAAAGCCCGGGTGAACGCGATGTTGACGAAGTCGGGAACCGTTCTTGGGGACAGGTCGATCGAAACTTCCAGCGAAGACGTGTGCGAGATGTTGCCCTGCTCATCCATGGTTGCGATGCTGACCCGATATGTAAACTGGCCGGTGCCGATTTCCGTCGGGACATGCACCCAGCGGAAAGTCTGGAACGGCGAAGTCTTCGACGAAAACGGCGGCTCGTTGCCCGGTCCATATTCGAAATTGAGCAGATTCTTCAGGAACCCGAATTGTTGCGACCCGGGATAGCGCACTTCGATGCTGAACCCGACGAAGTCATTTGTTCTCAGACTTTCGTCGATGTCCATGGCGAGGAGACAGCTACCCTCGCCCCGATAAGCCGTAACGGTGAGACCATCGGATGTTTGCGTTACCCAAAGCGATGCCATGAGTCCTCCGGCGTCGTTGTGCACGTGGTATCGTTCCCGCAAAGTTCTCGCGCGAGACGGAAAGGAAGGTCGTCGTGGCCAAGCCGATCAACGTGGTTATCGATCTTTCGCATCACAACGAGACTGTTGACTTCGCGAAAGTGAAAGCCAGTGGGATTGTCGGCGTCATACACAAGGCCACTCAGGGATTAACCTACGTCGACCAGACCTATGCGGCGCGACAGACGGCGGCATTGGCTGCGGGTCTGCTTTGGGGCGCCTATCACTTCGGGGTAGGAGGCGACGGTTCGGACCAAGCGGACTTTTTTCTCAACACAGTCCAACCGGGCGACGGCACGCTGCTCGTGCTCGATTACGAGGCTAACCTGACCGGCCCCACCATGGCGCTCGATCAAGCGTGCGAATTCGTCGAACATGTCGAGGAAGTTACCGGACGTTGGCCCGGCTTCTATTCGGGTCATCTCATCAAGGAGCAGCTCGGCGGCGTAGCCACGCCCGATCCGCGTCTTTGCAACTGTTTCTTGTGGGTCGCTCAGTACAATGGGCCGAAGCCGCTTGGCGTGCCTCCGACATTCAAGACATGGACGCTTTGGCAGTACACCGATGGCGTTCATGGCGCCTCTCCGCATCGCGTCGACGGCGTTGGTCTCTGCGACCGAAGCAAATTCAACGGATCACTTACCCAGCTCAAAAGACTTTGGGGAGCAATCGATACTTGATCAGCTCTATTGCAAGGTAACCACCCGGCGCACGCTGCCGCCCGTCAGTTGAACGACGCTGGATTTCTCGCCCGAGCGCGTTCTTACGCGAACCGTATATTGCCCAGCCTGCCTCACCCCAACCGAGACGCGGCCATATCCGTCGGTGTATCCCTCGAAGACTGATTTTCCCGCTTGATCCACTACGCGAACCGGTGCGTTCGCCGCGTAGGGACCTCCACGTCCGATTTCGAATTGAAGGAGCTCGGCAAGCGCGGACGAGGCGAAACAGCAAAGCAGGAACGCGGCCAGAAACTTCATTGAACGAGCTCCACATCGAACGGACGGTAGACACGTGTCGTGGCTGACATCTTGCTGAGCTTGCTGGCTGCCGGATTCTTTTTGAATGCTTCCAATTCGTCCTTCGGAAAAATCTCCAGATGGAATCGATCGCTCACGTAGGCAATTTGCTGGACGACAGATTCGAAGGATTCTCCTTCAGGCAAGTCCACGTCGATGCTGAACTGTCCATGCTCGTCGATAGCGACGTTCGGGCCGAGCTGCACAAGCCTGAGCGTCCCACTGTTGCGCCAGTCCTTGATCTGATTAGTGGGTTCGCGCAGCTGGCCGGTAATGGTCCATGACGTATCGCGTGGCTCCTTCTCCATCGCAAAGACTGCGAGAGCCGCGCCAACGAAGACGAATATCAGCGCCGGATAGTTGGTCTGCATTTTTCCGAGTACGGGCAGATCCACCGCGAGCTTGGCCTTGGTATTCGGATTGATATAGATCCTCGAGGAGAGCAGCGCGACAAATCCAAGGACAAATGACAACGCGGCGAGGGCGAGAACCAACAATGTGACGTTGCCCATGTTTTCTCCCAAACAAGCGATGTGCCTGTCGCCTACAAAAAGACTACCTTTGGCGCTCAGCTCATGTCAAGACGCGTGTCCTCCGAAGAATCGGGCAATTCGAGATCCGATCGGAATCGAGGTCACCGGTGTCAACAAATGCCGGGAGTTTCTACTGCGCAAAGCCGCCGAAGGCAGGATCCGATCGAGCGTCCGGCCGCGGCTTCCATTGCAGCGAGTAGTACCCATCGCGATCACGCGCCCAGGGATCGAATGCATTGATCACCTGGTCGAGTTCCGCCCGCAACTCGGGAACGTTTCGTAGAAGCACGCGTTTCAGAGGAGAGACTTCTACTTCGTGCCCGTTCGGCCTCCCGCGCTCGATCACCTTTCCATCGGGGCCGTTGTCGTTCACCCATTGCACTCCAAGCTGGCCGTAGAACTCCGGCCTGAAGCTGGATGTAAAGAAACGATCGCTGAAGAGACGTCGCGAGGCGTTGAGAATGAACACCTGAAGCTGCGTTTCCGAAATTGCGAAGCCATGGGGACGCGTAAATTCAGCGAGCATGCCGACGACAATATCGACGTCTTCGACGTTGTCTACCATGCTTCCGTCCGAGTATCCAAGGCAGTCGTTGATGCGCGTTCCATCATCGTTGAGCTGCGCGGCGGTGATGACTTTTGAAGCATCGCAGCGATGCGTCCCATAGAGTTCGCGCATCAATCGCGTCAATCGCTCCTGCTCCGCCCGTTCCGGCGAGTCCACCGGGAGGCGATGGTCGACGAAATCGTCGAAGCTGCGCAGTTGCTTGAGCCCGTATTGCCGTCGGAACTCGTTGAACCTTGGTACCCCTCGCTCGCGGTCTCGAATAATGTCCAGGGCAACCACATCGATCTTGCGAGTCGGAGACTGCAGACGGGGCACTTCCAGGTTCTGCAGGAACTGAGGATCATTCTGCAGGGTGAGTTGTCCGGCGCGTTGGCGTCCCATGGAGAGCGCCCAGTTGGCTAGACCGCTGTGGCGCATGGCCTGCGTTGCTTTGCCACGCAGGGTCGCGACGATGGGGATTTTGCTCATGATCATGTTCGGATCGGCGGCAAGATCGCGATATTCGATCAAGTCGGGCACCATGGCATGCAGCCGGTAGACCGAGACGAACTCTTCGGGAAAACTGAAAGGCGATCCAAAGTGATTGACGCCGCCATTGACATGATCCGGGTTGGTCAGCCTCCACAGGTCGCGCTTCGCCGGATTGGGCTTGGCGAAGACTGATCCATCTGCGTACACGTGGCTTCCCAGGCCGAAGATGCCGGGACCCGAAGCGAGGACCGAATACCATTGATTCGCCGTAGCTCCATCCTTCGATGCGTTGAAGTTGCCGGCGACAATGCGTGCAAGCGCCTCGGAGGTCGCATCTTCGTCGCGGAAAAGGCCGTCCCAGTTGGCGTTGGTTGCCAGGTACATCGGCTCGTCATAGAGCAGCTGGGCAGTCCACTCTGTCGTATGGATCTTCGCGATCTCCGCCGCGACGACAAGCCGCGTGATCTCGAATAGTTCGTCGGCGGTGACGTCTCGGTAGCGAATCGTCGCAGTTGGACGGACGGGATTGCGCAAACCGGAGTCGGCATCAGGCGTAAGCGCCGCTTGCTTCCGGAATGCGCTGACGAAGGCGTTGTGCTCGCGTGCGAACAGGTTGTGATAGAAGCTCATGCCCACCGACCAATTGTCGGGAAAGGCCGTAGCCTCCTGTCCGATCCATTGCGGATTCATAGGATCGGACGCGTTGAGCACGGGAAGGTAGCCGCTCGGCTCGGCTGCCTGCCCGCTATCCGCCGGCTCGAGCTTTAGCTTCGCGGAGTCCGTATCATCGCGCTTGACTCGCTGGCGTGACGTTTGGTCGTATCCGTAGATCTGCGACGCATCCCACCACGCTGTAACGGTGTTGCGCGTCGTCTTGTAAGCCCGTACGAGTTGCGTGCCGCCGGAAGCGGCGAAGACCTCGGGATCGGAGTCCTGCAATACGTAGCCTCTGTCGATACGGTCATCGGGGCGGCATCCCAGTTGCGCGATTTCGCTCGCGGAAAGCGGCTCCTCGCCGCCGCCTGCCCGCTTGCTCGAGCATCCTGTCGCCATCCACTCGGACTGGTTGTGGCCCTCCTCCGGATGGGAAAACCAGTCGTGCGTCATGAACTGGATCCAAAATGCGGCCAGGACGTTGAGGACCGGTGCCTTCTTGTAATCGCACTGTGCCTCGACCGAATCACCTGGGAGGCCGTATCCTTCATGGCACATTTCGGCACGTAATTGGGCACGCGTAAGAAGCTTGCGGCTGATCACCTGAGGGTCGGGCTTGAGAAGGCTGAGACGATCGCCGTGTCGGTTTTTTGCGAGCTGATTCTTGCCTAGATCGGGAAATGTCGATTCGAACTGGACGTTTCTGGCGAAAGCTTGGTTCGTCGCACCCATGAGAGGATTGCGCAGATCGTTGCAGGTTCCATCGAGATTGCGAAACCTGATGAGCTCACCGCCACAGAGCTGCGTGCCGTCGCCGCCGACAGCGTCGTAGGCAGAATGCTCCCTCGGCAAACGCATTTCAGGCCAGACCTTGAGCGCTGAACCGTCGATACCGTCTCGGCCCAATGCGTAGGTCTTGTAGGTGCCGTCATTGGCAAAAAGATTGAATTTGATGAGCTCGACTCGCTGATATTCGAGATCAAGCACCGCGCCATAGATGCCTCTCCCGTTGCGGGCGAGCGGCGATCCGATGGTCGTGGTTCCGTAAGCCATGCTGCCGGCATCGCCCGTGGCCCAGTAGTTGGCCCAGTCCACGAAAGGTGAACCCTGGGAGTGAACGGCTCTTTCACCGCCGCGACAACGTGCGGTGTCGGTTTCGACCTTCGCCAGAAATCGGCCGGTGCGATCCTCGGCTATCCGGCGGAAGCCGCCAGCTGTCATCCTCGCGCACGCAAGATCGCTGTCTGGATCCGCGCGCCCTTCCATATCCGCGCAGGCTCCGAGCAGAACCAGGTTCAGCAACAATAGGCAACGACCTCTGCCGAATGACACGCTCAGCGCCTGTGTTCGCGCGAAACAGACGTGGTACTCGATTGACGGGTCACCTGCTTGTCCAGCGTCGCTTCAGCGAATCTCAGGGCGTTGCAATGCTGAACTTCTTATCTGACAATTTCAAGCGGCGGCATCTGTTTCGCTGCGCCACAGAATCGACCAAGGAGCGCTTGATATGGCTTACGAAGTGCAACAGCTACTGACTCTGTCACAAGCTCAGCTCGATGAGCTTTTCACCAACAGCCCCGCCGGCGACATCCCGGATGGCGAAGCCAAAGGAACTGCGATCATCGCTCCCGGCACGACGTACAGCGCCGACATCGCGGAGCTGATCAACACCTTCGGCTGGCAAGGCAAGGTTTTCGACGCCAAGAGCGGCACCTTGAAGAACCGCATCCTGGCGATTGGGCTGCAGGCGATCATCGCCAGGGTCTACAAGGGGACGAGCTGGATGGACGGCAAGGAGTGCATCGTGCTGGACTATTCCGAGACGTCGCTCATCGCGCATCGAATCCGCGACGAAATCCGCCTGATTGCGCCGCGTCGCTACCTGGGCGTTGTCTACTGGGACAAGAAGCGCCTCATCAATTTTGCGTTGCAGTTCTGAGTTCGTCCGCTGTCGCGGAATGAATGGCGGGATCAGGTTGACCTTTCCAGTCTTTCGCAGCAGAGAGTCAGGGTCTCGATGGCGACATCGTTGCCTTTGCCATCGAGATCCGGTCCTTCCCACTTGCGCGGAAACGCGTTGAAGAAGTTCCAGCGCGCAACCTCCACTCTCGCATTGTCCTGGAGGACGATCGAACCGTTACGACGATCGAGCACTCCGTTGAGAATATTCTTGTGCCAGTCCTGAAGCTCGTGTGATTGCGTCACGCCACGCTTGAGGGTGATATCGCCGGCCCGCGCTAGACCCGGTAGTTTGCGTAGGGTGTGATCGCCGCCCTCACGGTACTCGATCACGTCGACGCTGGTGCTCAAGCCTGAGCACTCCGCAAAACCGGCGAGCGAGATGCCGTCGATCTCAACGAGAAAGTTGAAGTTTCCGTAGGGGTCGATGCGTGTAGCCATTGCTCTTGCACCTCCGTTAAGCTTGGCCGATGTTGTCGGTTCCGGTACCGCCGCCGCCCGCTTCCGTGTAGACGAGCTCGCGATAGATTTCGAGATCGTGCTTGATCGTCTCGGCATACCCGTTGCCCTCCAGATCGCTGTAGCGGACTCGAGCCACAAGTTTTGTGGGTTGTCGCGAGCCGAAATAGGAGCTGCTGCGGTCGAGCAGCGTAGCGATCTCACGCTGCGGGCCGAGAAACTCGATGTTGCGAAATACCGCTTGCGCCGAGACATCCTTGGTGCCGCCCAAGCCGAGAAGTTTCTGGTCGAAACTCACGGATACCTGAGTGGCGGGCTTGTTCCCTATGTTGCGCACTGAAATGAACAGCAATCCTTTGTCGAAGAGAAACTCGACGATCACCTCGGGCCTGTTCTCCTGCACCATGCGCTGCCGGATGCGCATGGATTCTTTCGGAGCGGATGTCCCACGTTTGCCCACGGGATGGAGATCTCCTTTCATCGAGGGGTCATCGGCGCCGTCGCATGTGCGTGTGCCATCTTCAGAAATCACATTGTAACCAAATGTTGACTACAAAATAAAAAACGCGTAAGAAGCTTTTCGTCGAACACGGGAGCGGTAACAAGCAGCGGCGCCTCGTGCAGCCGACGCCGCGTCTTGCGGGTCTTGCGAGAGGAAGGCCATGGTCGATCCCCGACTGTTTGACTTGGTGCCACCGCTCGCTGCGTTGCGTCCCGACCTAGGCGCGAATCAGCGCGACTTGGACGACGCGCTTAGCGATGTCAGCAAGGCGCTGAGCGGTGGGCAGGTTGCCGCATCGCTCCTGAGCGCGGCGCATCGCAGCCTGCTGACGCCTCCGACGGCGGGCTTCCCTCCATCGCAATGGGCAGAGCCCGGATTCGAGCCAATGCCGTTCACGGGACTTGTCGCGCCGGCAGCGCCATTCGAAGTATCGCGCCAGCGCAAGGCAACGGCCCCCCGAATCGTTCGTGTCCGAACCTCGCCCGTTGCCGACGCAGACCCATTGGCGCCCGCGTGGGCTCGCGGCATGCAACCCACTGCCAGTCGCGGTCCTTTCCTGAATGAGTTGGGCGAGCGGCTCTGGATCGACACGTTTATTTTGCCGCAGCTCGTAACGATAGTGGCACAAGCCACTCCGTTTTCGGTTCCGCGGATGCTCTGCCGCGTGCCATTGAGTCCGCGGATTGTCCCGTCGCCGCGACGCCGCCTCGCATCGGGCAGTGTCTGGTTGTCGGCGAACGTGCTCGTTCCCGGCCGTCCCGCCAACGAATTTGCCGGCACGCGCATTGCCGGCGGTTCCTTGGAGCTCGACGGCATAACATCAGCCACCGCGTCGACCATCACGCTCAGCGGCGCGTGGCATCTCAAGCTCAACCTGCGGCTCGATGCGCCCGCCAATCCAGCGCCCGGTGCCGGACCGGGAGCCGATGCGAGCAACGCGAGCATTGCGCTGCCTGCCACAGTAACGTTGAGGCTCGACGCGACGGGAGCGTTGACTGTCGATGTCGGCGATTCGAGCGCGACTGCGTACGACTCTTCGGTCGCCTTGGCGCGATCACAATCGCAACCGTTCTACGACAGCCTGTCGAGCTCCATCGTGGTTCCTTGCACGGCCGCGCCGGACGAGTTCGCGTTCTCCAATGTGCGATCGGACGTGTTGCAGATCGGCGCCGCGTCCGGCATCGCCCGCAGCGGATGGGCGCTGGTCGTCACAGCAACGACGCCCCAGGCGCTTGGTGAAGCTCAAGGAGCGGGTTATCTCTGGCTCGAGCTCTCGAGCTCGCTCCGCGCGCAATGGACCGGGCTGCCCAAGCCGTCGCTATTGCGTCATTCCGTCCTTGGTCTCGCTCCGGGAATCATTCTGTTCTGGGCCGAGGTGATTCCTGCCGACGTCACCCACCGCCTGCGCTTGTGGGATGAGTCCCAGTCAGATCCACCGCGCCAATCGAGTATCGAGGTCACGAGCGTTGCCGGCTCGACTGTGTTCTACGTCAGTCAGCCCGGAAGCGAGGCTGTGATTTTCGCTGGCAAGGCGATCGGACACTTCGATAGGCCGCTGGTCGCCGATGCTGGACGCGTCGGAGTGCGAATGCCCGCCGCGTGGTTTGTTCTGGTGGAGCTTCCCTCCCTCACGACCGGCGGCGTCATCGCTGTCGATCTTGGCGCGTTTGCCGCGCCGCATTTTGCGTTCGCGCTGGAAAACTCCCTGCTCAAGGTGCGCCCGCCTGCATTTCTCGGGCTCACAGGTCCGTTGACCGGCGACCAGCTCAAGAGCGGCATCGTGCTGCTCCGCTTCCCGTTCCGCGCGCTGCTGCCCACGCTGCCGGATCCGTACGCCGCCAATTTCGAATTCGATCGCCGCCAGGATGCCGACGTCGGCTGGACCACCGCTGTCGTGATCTGGCTGTCGCCACCCACGGCAACGCTCGCCTTCAGCGTGCAGGCGCCGCAAATTCTGCTTCCACTTGCACCGCCGACTGCAGCCGCGAGCGTGTTCGCATCAAGAGAGATCGCGATCACGCCTCCGCGCATCCTGGTCGACGTCTCGAGCAACGCCGACCAATTCGGGGTTGCGATTCCGTTCCAGGTGCCGGGAGTGAGCGTGCAGGGCATGGCGCTGGTCGCTCCCGCGCGCGACGTAGGCGTAGTCACCCTGCCGCCGATTTCCTGGGAGCCCATGCTGACCAAGGCGCCGGTCCCCGGCGACGGCGACCTGCCGTTGCCACCACCACCGCACGACGGAGGCATAAGCGGCATTTCCGCGGACAGCGCCGACGTGCGGCCGATCGCTCCGATTCCGTTGCTTACGACCTATCACGATGCAATCCTCGCCCGCAGGCACTTCTCGGCGCGGCTCCCGCTTCCATTCGGGCTGATTGCGCAGCTCGACACGCGACGCAACTCGGATGCACCGCAGTCGTCATTCCTCGATTTCAACAGCGTGTACTTGAATCTCCCTGCGTTCAGCACCGGCGTCGCGGGCGGATTGCAGCTCGCGATCCGCGGTGACCCGAATCCCGACGCTGAAAAGGACCCTCCTCAGCCCTTCACCGACAATACGTGGCCAGGCTTCGTCGAGCTGCGGAACGAAGTGGCCGAGAACCACTACGCGCAGGCGGTCTTGAGCACGGACTTGTTCGCCGCCTTCGACAGCGGGTTTGGGCGCGGCAGCGCAAACGGCATTCCCTTGCGGCACTACGAACTGTCGGGCTACGGAGCAAGCCTGATGAGCGACTGGCGCGACACCGCGGCGCCAGGCCCGGCGATTGTCGAGGCACGTTTCGACGTGTTCGTCGGCCGCACCAGCCACGAAGTGATCCAGATGCAGAGCGTGCTCTATCCCTGGTTCGTTCGCGTCGTGCGCACCATTACCATGGACCGCACCTTCGGCGGCTGGGTCCTTCGAGAGGACAGCGGGTGGGTCGCCGTGAGCAACGGGTTCTTCGAGTACCCGAAGGTATTCAAGGCCGACAAGACGCTCGCGTTTGCCGAAGCATTCGACGCGTCGCATCTGCATCCGGGGGCGATCGTCGGCGCAGCCAGCGTGCGCAACATCCGCACCGTCGGCGCCCTGTTCGACGTGCCGCCGACTCCGACACCTGCGACGCCGGTGCCAACCAAGTGGCAGGCGGTGCTCTTCGACGCGGACATCGTGTTCGCCGTCGGCGACAATCCCCGGCTCACTGTTGCAGGTGGATCCGTCAGCGATCGAACGCCCGCTCGCGACATCAGCGGCTGGATCCAGATCGACGGACCCAAGTTCGCCGATCCGTTGCCGAGCAACCCGGCGTTCCAGCACGTCGCGCCGGCAAGCGCGGCGGCAATCAACGATCTTCTCCTGACGACCGGGCCGGCGATGGCGCCGATCGCTTGCGGGCTCGAACTGGGCGGCGTTGCAGCCAATCCCGGACTCGCCTTTCGCGCGGTGCGCACCGATGTCAGCATCGCCAACGACGGCGCGGCACTTCATCTCGTCGCGGCCGTGCGCGGCTCGCCCGCCTTGCCGCGCGATGGCGCGTGGAGCCTGGCGCGCCGCACCAAGGCCGACAGCGCGCCCAATGCGCTCGATCCGAACTTTCCGGTGCCGCTGGTGCGGCCCAACACGTCAGTGCCCGGCAGCGGTCTGTGGCATCTCGCCGATGCCGGAGACATTACCCAACTCGACGACGGAGCGAATCCGGTAACACGCTACGGCCTCGTGCAATCACTCGGGGCGCAGAAGGTGTTTTTCGAGCGTCCGCGCGTGAGCAACGCCGCCGATCCGATCACGCTGCCCCAGCCGCCGAAGCTCGCCGACATGGGCGCGCTCCTCAACGCCGCCGGCGTTTTCCCCGGTCTCACCGACGCGTTCGACTTCCAGACACTCAAGGCGCTGTCGGTCGACAAAGGCGATCTTGGCTTTACCGAGACGTTTACGATCGGCGCCGTTGGTGCAATCAAAACCGCGCTTCTCGCCGATCTCGGCGCCATCCAGGTACGGATCGAGTATCGCGACGAACATGAAAAAGACGTCGGCGTGCCTGCGGATCCGCAGCCCACCAAGGCGACGGTCACCGTGGACCCGCTCGCCGCGATCCGCTGGTCGCTGCTTCTCACTCGCCTCTGTTTTACGGTCGTCATCAACAAAGGTCCGAGCACACCTGATGGCGAACCGCTGATCCGCATCTTCGCCGACGTCAAGGCTGACGCGCAGAGTGCGCCGACGGTTGCCAACCTCAACGTGCGCTACGAGGGCATCCTCGGCGCGCTGCAGACGATTTTCACCAATGTGCAGCAGGTCGCGAAGTTTCTTCCCGGCGGAAGCGATTCCGGACTGCATGTCGGCTTCTCGCAGGGCCGTCTCACCGTACGCAACGCGTTTGCGCTGCCCAACCTGCCGCTCGGCACCGGCCAGATCACCGACATCGCAGTCGAGATGGGCTTCGACGTCGCGCTCTCGCCCTTCGACGTGCGCTTTGTCGCCGGCTTGGGCAGCGAGCAGAAGCCATTTCGCTGGGTGGTGTCGCCGCTGGCCGGTACGGGCGTGGTGCAGGTAGCGATCAGCAAGCAGGGCCTCGACGTGCTGGTGCAGGGTGGCTTGGGCGTCGGGCTGTGCATCGATCTCGGCATTGCCGCGGGCAGCGCCGCCGTCGCGCTCGCCATCGAGCTCAACACCGAGCCTCATCCGTTCATGATCAAGGGTATTCTTTCCGGACGAGCGAGCGTGGACGTGCTGCAAGGGCTTGCCAGCGCAACCATTACGCTTGCCGCCGGGCTCGGCATCATTCCGGACGAAAAAATCATCCACCCGCCGTTCCTGCCGCCAACGATTCCGCCTAAGGATTTGCCGTCGCTGACCATCGGGTTGGTTGCATCGGTGGCGGTGGGAATACACATCAGCATCTGCTGGGTGGTCGATGTGGATTTCGACGGCTACTGGCAGTTCCGGCAGGACATCACGACTCCGCCGATCCACGTACCCATCTGAGACTACCGCCGTGGCGCTTCCCGACGTACGACTCTCGATCCTCGCCTTCCCGCAACGGTGGAACGCGGGAACGCTCGACGCGCGTCTGCTGTTCTTGCCGACGGGGGATCCGACGCAGCCGCCGCAACCACCGAGCACCGGTCTGCCCGCGTTCGCAGGCACTTCCTGGGCGCTACGCGCAATGGTGCTGCCGGGTCTCGACGCGCTGCTCGGGCCCAACCCGGGCGGAACACCAGGGGCGATGCCTTTCACTTTCACCGCCGCCGCGCCGCCGAACGCACTGGCGCTGTTCAACGCGATCGGTGCACAGTTTCCGATCGCTGATCCCGATCCTCCCCTCGTGCGCCGAGCGGGCGCGGCCAATGCAGCGATTCGCAAGCAGCTGCCGGCGAGCTACACCGGTGCATTTGCGTTCGAGCGGCCCGGGCCCGGCACCACCATCGGCAACGACTTCGGCTGTGCGCTGCGCGACGTCCTGGGCGCGGACAAGAACGATTCGAAGCCTCCGGCAAAAGTAACCTGGGGAGCGGTGCTTTCCTTCGCTCTGCGCCAGCCTCTGCTCGCGCGCGCCCTCGGCCTCATTCAGGATGTGAGCATCCCGGTGGCGCCCGCGACGTTGCTGGAAGTGGGCGGCTGGCTGTACATCGAGCTCGACCCCGCGGGTCCGCTGCACGCGCTGCCCGCTGCAGTACGCAGCTACGCCGCGCGGCTGCCCGTGCTTGCAGCGAATGCCACTCGTCCGGTGTTCGGTGCAGTGCTTTTTCCCGTGGGCCTCACCGCGGCCGGCGACTACGGCGACGCGCTTGCCGAGGCCGCGATCTACGACGACGGCTTTGGCAAGATCGTGCACGCAGCGCAGGCGTTGACTGTCGACGCCGCCTCGGGCAGCCACGACATGATCAAGCCCGCGACCGACGCTGGCGTCGACCTCGGTTGGGACGACGAGCAGGTGACGCTGTGGTTCAACCGCCAGCTGCAGGGGCTGCGCGCGAGGCTCGATCCGAGCCAGAAGGCGGTGGAAGCGCCGCTCGGGGTTTCCGGCTACCGCATCGATGTCCGGCTGCCCGACGATCCGAATCTCGACGACTTCGAATCGCTGTGCCGGGCCTTTTCGATCGACTCAAACGGAAATCCTGCGCCGCTGCGCTTTCCGCCCGCGCCCGCCGAGGCCGTGTTCAGTCAGAGCTTCGACGACGAGCTCTCCGTCGAGCCGGCGCCAGTGCGCGGCCAGCATGCAACCGACGGCGTGGCGTGGCTGCCGCAGCACTTCACGCGCTGGCAGGACGGGTCGCTGGTGGTCAACGACACCACGTTGTTTCAGCTCGCCGGCACGACGCCGAACGATGCGGACAAGCACCCGATCGTGGTCCCGCCGGCGACGTACGGCGCGGCCCCTCCCGCGATCCGGCTGCGCTACGGCAGTCGCTATGAATTCCGCTGCCGCTTCGCCGATCTGACTGGCGGCGGACCGGTCATCGACGATGCTCCGCTCAATCCCGCACCGCGCTCGACGGCGCTGATGCGCTTCCTGCGTCACGTGCAGCCGAAGGTCGTTCGTCTCGAAACCGATCTGCCGCGGCCGAAGCTCGACGATCCCAATCCGCCTGTCGGCACGGTCAACACCATCGACGTGTGGCGACCGTTGATCGGCTATCCCGAAATGATTTTTGCAGGCATCGACGATCCCGCTGTCATCGCACAACTGATCGCCGACGCCGGCGCAGCGAACACGGCGCGCGACGCGGTCGGCGTCAACGACCCCGACGTCACCGATCTCGCCGTCACCGTCGAGGTGCGATTGCCGGCGCACGATCCCGGGCCAGATCCGAACAATCTGCGCGATGGAGACTTCCGCAAGCTGTACACCGTCAAAGTCCCGCTTCCGCCTTTCGATCCGGATAACGTGCTCGATCGCGGTGCGCCGCTGTCGCTTACGCTCCAGTATGTCGATCAGGCGGACGTCGCCAAGCTTGCGACCCCCGCGGACGGCGCGACCACGCTGCCGATCCCGCGCGCCCGCGATGTTCGCCTGCGGCTCGCGCCGCTTTGCGCAGACAAGCCCGACTACTTCGGCTCGCCTTCGGTACAGGAAGGCCTCACGGTCGATGTCGCGACGCGTGCGCCGGCGATTTCGGAAGCCGGGCTCTTCGTCGCGCAGGCGCAGGAGATCGAGCTCAACGGGATCATGCTGCAGCCTGCAGCCGACATGGTGCAGCGGCTGGCCGACCACCTCGAGCTCGCCGCGAACGGCCTGACGCTCACCGCGCGTCCCGGTGAGCGTGTGGTGTTCGGTGCGTCGGCGGCGCTCCGACACGCGCTTTCAGGCGACTACGGCGCCATCACGTTCGCGGCGGAAGGCGAGTTGCTCGGCCACTGGCTGGCTGCAATCCGCGTCGAGCTCGATCGGGATTGGACCTGGGATGGCCTCGACGACGACGGTGTGGTGGTGAGCCGGCGCGATCTACCGGCCGATCCGCTGCGTATCGTCGGCCAGGTTCAGCTTTCCTTCACCGTCTCTGCGCTTGCGCTCGCGGGCAGCGATCAACCCGGCGTCGACCGGCGTGCCGGCACACGGCTGGTATTTTTCGACGCCGTCGATCCCAGCCCGCCGCCGGACAAATTCCCGAACACGCTCGCGCCGCAATGGGTGCTCGTCCCGCGATTGCGCGGACTGTCGCCGGCCACTGAGGAGGCGTTGAAAAAGACGCTCGACATCCGCTTGCCGGTTGCGGTGCCCCCGCGCCAAACACCGAAAGTGGTCGCGGCCGGCATCGCGCTTTCGCCCTACCACCATGACGACGGCTATGCCTCGACGGATCCGCGGCAGCGCGCGCTCTGGTTCGAATTCGAAGAGCCCGTCGCCGATCCCAACGATGCTCTGTTTGCCCGAGTCACGGCTTACGGCCCGGATCCGCTGCTCTCGGGAACGATCACTCATCTGCTCGTGCCGGCGCCCGACGTGCCGATCGGTCCGACGACATGGTTCGACTTGATCGAATCGCTCCTGCCCACGCCGCCAGAGCCGCCGCCGCTGGCGATCGATCCAGAGCCGATGCGGGTGATCGTGCCCGGCCAGCCGGAGGACAGCTCGGGTCTGGATGCGATGAAAGAAATGGAAGGCGCGGTCCCGCCCCCGCCGGCAACAAAGCCGCGCCATTTCATCGTACCGCTGCCGCCCGCGGTCGACCCGGACGCGCCGGAGATGTTCGGCTTCTGGACCTACGAATTGCGCATCGGGCACCAGAAAATCTGGTCCACGGCGCAGGCACGCTATGGCAGGCCGCTCACCGTGAAGGGCGTACAGCATCCGTCGCCGGGCTTAAGCTGCAGCGCCTTCCGCGCGCGCCCAGATCCGAAATCGCCGCGAACGATCGTCGTGACGGCGCCCCACGCGACCGCCGTGTTCCAAGACAAGCGGCTCACTCAAGCAGAGGCCGGCGATCCGCGCACGCGCATCTGGGCGCTGCTCTACGCGCAGGTCACCCAGGCCGACGGCGCGAGCCGGCGCAACGTGCTACTGGCGCGCGCGCCGGCGACTGCGCAGGTCGTCGCCGGTGTGCCGCAGCAAGCGCTTCAGACGCGCGACGTCCTGGGCGTCGCGCAATTCGACGAGGCGAGCATCGAGCAGAAGCTGGCCGATCTCGCATTGCCTGCCGACGCGCCTCTGTCGGCGCTCGCGGTCGAGCTGCTTCCGAGCGACAAGCTGATCATGCATGCCGTCCCGCTCGGCAACACGGAAATCTTCTTCGTTACCGATCAGCCCGACTTGCCGGCAGCCACGACCACTCCGACATTCGGCACCTTCGTGGCAGGTGTCGGCAGCTTGGGCGACCCCCTGGGTGCCGAGCTCGGCACGATTGCGAGTCGGCGAATTCTGCGTTGCTCGCCGCTGGTGCCGGTGGCACCGGCGTGCTGATGAGACCAGTAACTCGCGCTGAAAGCCAATACCTCAAGACAATGCCTGAGTACCTCGCCCCAGGTGTGTACATCGAAGAGATTCCGAGCGGCGTCAAGCCCATTGAGGGCGTCGACACGAGCACCGCAGGATTCATCGGCATGGCGCGATCCGGTCCCCTCGACACACCGGTCGGACCGATGACCAGCTTGGTCGAGTTCGAGCGTCAGTTCGGTGACGGAAGCGCGATCGTTTGCGCCGGGGCGCCGCCGATACCGGCTTTTATGTGGCACGCCGTGCATGCTTTCTTCGACGGGGGCGGGAAGCACCTCTGGGCTGTACGCGTCTGCGGCAACGCAAAGAGCGATGGCTGTGAGCGCCCGGGAGTGGAGGAATTCGAGCGTGGCATCGCATTGCTCGACGCGGTCAAAGGCTTGGCGATGATCGCGGCACCGGGCGCGACCTTCGTTGCTCCCGAGGACCCGCAAGACGATGCAGCGGAAATAATGAATACCCTCATCGCTCACGCCGAGCTCATGCGTTATCGCCTTGCGGTGCTCGACTCACCCAACGGTCAGACCATCGAGCAAGTGGGCGCGTGGCGCGCGCGCTTCTCCTCGAGTCGCGCCGCGCTCTATTGGCCTTGGGTCAAGGCGAGGGACGCGAACGGCGCGCAGATTCTCCTGCCTCCGTCGGCTTTCATTGCGGGCGTCTTCGCCAGCATCGACATCGAGCGCGGCGTGAATGTGTCGCCGGCGGACCAGCCCGTGCGCGGGGCGTCCGGGGTCGAGGCCGGCATCGACGACGCCCAAGCCGCCGCACTCGACGCTCAGGGCATAGGATGCATCCGCGAGCTCGCCGGCCGCGGCATCCGGGTGTGGAACGCGCCGACACTGACTGGTGACCCGGAATGGAAGTACGTGAACGTCCGCCGCTATCTCATCTACCTGGAACGCTCGATCGAAGATGGCGTGCAATGGGCCGTGTTCGAAACGAACGGTGAAGAGCTGTGGCAGAACGTGCAGCAAACGGTGTCCGACTTCCTGTTCAACGAATGGCAACATGGCTCGCTCAAAGGAAGCGCGGCGCACGACGCGCTCTTCGTTCGCTGCGATCGCAGCACCATGACCCGGAATGATATTGACAATGGCCGCGTGGTCGTTCTTGTCGGCGTCGCGCCTGCGAAACCGGCGGAGTTCGTGATGTTGCGAATCACCGTGCAGACCGCGCCCAAGTGCTAGCACTCGGTTCTCAACGCCGCCCATTCACGCAGACAGGAGATGGCCACCGAGGGCAAGGGTCTCCGCTGCGGTAGGTCCTCTCACCTCTAGCAATCGGGCCGCAGGATCGGTCGCGGATCGATTGGGCGAATCTTTGGCCAGATCCGACCACAGTCTTTGCAAAGTTGCCTCCAGGAAAGCGCGATCGGTGGTTTCGTCGATGACGAACACGACTCGCCGCAGGTCCATTGCATCGAGCAGCCGTCCCAGCTCGAAGACGCATCCCTGATTCGATGCGCTGAAGCTGCGCAGATCCATGAGTACGGCGTCGCTCATGGCGACAAGCCGGCGCAGGGTCGGTTGCCATGTGTCGTCATGGCAGAAAAACTCCGTGATGCGATACCGGCCATCGGGGTCAGGGGATGAGTCGATCGCCGCCAGGCGGCGCTCCAGCTCGGCATCGTCTTGGATAAAGCTTCGCCCGAGCCGGCCCGAAAGAAAGCCCAGGAACTCGTGCGGCGCGATGGCGGAGGTGACGAGATCGGGCCCCGCGATCATGGCGATGTTGCCGCCACGTAGCCACTGCTTGCGTAATGCGTCGAAAAGCGGCTCGCTGCGCGTGCCCAACGCAAAGACTCGAAGAAGCAGAAGCCGCTTGGGCGCCGCCGCCCTTGGAACAAGTCGGAAGCCTAGCCAGGCTACAACCTTGTACGCGACGAAAGCGACAAACCCGGCGACGATCCACGCCCAATGCTCGAACGCGAAGTCGACCGATGCGCTGATGCCGAACAGCAGGAAAATTGCATCGATGGTGATCGATTCGTCCGAGAGCTTCTTGTTCGCGTAGAGCGCGCCGATCCAGCGCAGCACAGCCCATCCTAGCATCGCGAAGATGAGCAGCCCGATAAGCAGCGTCGCGACGAACGTCCCGGTGCCACCTAGACCTACGAGAGCTGCGATATCGACGGCCGCACGCATTCGCTGATCGCTGGCTCCAAGAAAGGAAGTCGCTAGCTGAGAGCCCAGCAAGATGATGACCGCGAAAACCAGCACCAGCGGGCCGACCGAGCGAATGCGTCGCATGAGGAACAGATAAAGCAGCACCGTCGGCACGGCATTTTCAATGACCCAGAACAGGAACACTTCCTTCCAGGTCAAAGCGGAGCTGATAGCGTGCGCCGTGATTGCGAGCGCGATGTATACAGCGAAGTAGCCAAGCACGACCCACAGCTTCCGGACGCGATCCTCCGCCGCCACGAGGATCACCGCGAGCACTGCCGGCCAGGCAAAGCTCCAGAAGAGAAACAGGACCTTGACCGCACCGATCTCGCGGTCGTGGGTCGAGACGAGCCATTCCACGGCGAGGGTCAGCGCGAAGGCCGCGCCCGCGGCGGCGTACACCAAAGCTGCACGCCACGGGCTGGGAAAGGCGGCAGGCGGAGCCACATTCGTGCCAAGCGACAGGAACCCCAGCGGACTGCGCGGAACGTCCGCCACTGTCGCCGAGACGGCCGACGCGGATCCGCCGCGCGACTCACTCATCCCGCGCAACACCGCGCGACGGTAGAGCCAAAGCAAAAAAATCGCCGCCGGCAGCGCCAGCACCGCTCCCGCAATGATTACGAACGGCAGCATGCCAGTCAGCGCGACGGTGATGGGATCCTTCTCCATGGCAAGGTCATGGCGACGCAGTCTTCGCTTGGGCGAAGTAGCGCAATGCGCGCAATCCCGGGAGGAAGAAGTAGGCGCCGCCGCGCACGGCAATAAATGACGGCAATTCGGCCAAGTGACGTCGCAAATGGTTATCGCTGGGCAGAGTGAAGCGGCCGGTGACTGGACATCCTGTGATCGCCTGCCGATTCCCGACGACCGGATCGTTTTCTCCCGTGAGCGCCGAGAATTTGCCGTTCATCGTCCATGCGTTCTGCAGAAATTCGAACTGCCGCGAGATGTTGGCGTTGAGGCAGACGAAGTGCAGGCCGCGCTCCGGGTCACCCGGCGGCGCCGGAGAAAGGGCGTCGGTCGGCGACAGCCCGGGACCGTATTCGCGACCTCGCCTCAAGATGCGATGAAATCGAACCGATGATGTCAGGTCGTCGCGAAAACCGTTCTGCCCGAAGCCGACCATGGCGAGCAGGCGCTTCAGCGCATCGGGCCGACCCACGTAATCGGCATTGCGCGGGTTCGAGCGGCGGATGTGTGCGCCGACAGGACAGCGGACACCCAAAGGATCGGCGTCGAAGGTGAACTGATTCTGGGCGATCACGTCCGCCTGTTGCTCGATCCCTGCAATGGCTCGGTCCTGGATCGCCGCCAGCGGATCGCCGTTCCTTTTGCGGCCCACCATTGCAGCGCCGATGATCTCTGCCCGCTCGAGATTGCCGCCGGCCTGACGCGCAATGTATTGCCAGAAGCCCCGCACGTCCTGCCGCAGCTGGCGCATGACCAGATAAGTGCCGTTGCGACCGACATCCTTTTTGTCCGAAGCGTCTTCGGCCGTGGGCAGAGGGGCGCTCGCAGCATCCGCATCGATCAGCGGCCGATCGGTGTACTTGCCGTACTCGTTTCGATAGCCGAGCAAAAACTCGCCCATCGCAGCGATGTTGCTATAGTCGATGTGAACGCCCAAGGGATCGTGGGTCTGATCCCAGTCGATCTCAGGTTGACTGATGCCGTCGCGGAACCCAAAGGGCTCGTGCTGATCCAGGTCGCCGGTGTCGAGCCGCTGCAATTCATCGAAGGCCTCGTTCCATTCCGACGCCATGACGGTCCGCATGAATCCATCGAGTTGCTGGGGCTTGGCAAAGAACATCACAAGCAGGTGCGGCGTTCTTGTGGCCGTACCCCATGCCCACTGCCAGGGCGCATCGCTTCCGATGTCGCCCAGTCGGCGCGACCGGCTCGGCTCCGTCATTCCGGAAACGAACTCGTGCGAAAAAGCTCCAATCACCGATCCCGCCACCTCAAGTGCCTCGAGCCCCGCAGCCGTGAATGCGATCTGCAATGCCGTCGCAGGTGCCTGGTCGAGCGCGATCGCACTGGACACCGGCGCCGATCGCAACCACGTTCGAGCGGCGTCGACATTGCGTATCCGCGCGAGTACATAGCACGCCTCGGTCAACGCCCCGTAACCGAAGCGGACGAGGCCCTGGATGTCGTCGTATTCGACTTGACTGTGCGTCATAGGAGGCCGATCCATCCACGCGCCTCGGCTTCGCTCATCGAGTTCGAGTCGATGCCTTCGCGGATGCTGGCGTTTCTCTCGAGATCCACTGCCGTCAGGCCCGGATAAGCCTTGTACCAGACTTCGGTGGGAAGCTGATGGCGACGCAGGTATTCCTTGAACTTGCGCTCGTCCTTGCATCCATCCAGGACAAGCCAGTTCGCTCGGGGATAGCCGATGCCGTTGCTGAAGACGACATTTAGCCCGAAGCCCACCTTGTTGATGAAGTCATCCATGTAGGCTTCGAGGCTGCCATCGTAATTGCTCATGAATATCACCCGCTGACGACTGTCCAGCCACACCCAGCGCGCGAAGTGGATAGTGCGCACGCGCGCGAGTCGGCCACGAGTATAGATATGCCGAGCCGTGTAATCGATGATCAGCAGCACAAAGGTCAGAGTCCACAGGCGGACGAACCCCGGCTTGACTCCCCCAAGCGCGCTGAACTGGTTGGTGACGTCCTGATCCTCGATCGAAGCGAGCGCATTGGAATAAGCCTGATCGACGCGCCAGCAGGTTTCCTGATCGCTCTTTTCGAGGCTGCGCAGCCGAATGACGAACAAGACGCCGACAATGAGAAGCAGCGGCGATGCGATCAACAGCAACAATGGCACGCCGATTAGATGCAGCAGATTCGTGATGGTCCATCCAACAGGCGTCGGATTTTCGGGCGTCAAAGTAAGGCGGCCTGCCGAGCGTTCGGCCTGAACGTACTGCTGCAACGCCGCGTGAGTCGCTTCCGGGGGCAGTTCCGCGAGTTTGGCTGCATTGGCGTCGACATATCGCTCGAGCGATTCGTACAAAGCGGCGTTCTCGCGAACGCTTCGCACGGTGCGCCCGCGCCAATTCACGTAGCCGGCTGCAGATGGAGTGCTGTGCTGCCTCATCCACGTGAGCAGATCGGTGCTCGATGAGAATCCCTCGCAGCAAGAAAACAGTTCGCGCAGGCCCTTGGATGCGCGCGTCGACGCCTCTTCCAGGAACGCGTCGCTGTCGCCATCGACGTCGCCGAGGAACGCGAGATAACTGGGATACGGCTGATCCGGCAGTCCGTAGACGCGGCGATCCTCTTGCGTCGTATCGTCGATGATCAGAAGACGCGCAAAATGCAGATTCTCGAATTGGCGAAACGGGATCAATACGTTGCCGGCATTGACCTGTCCGGGCTCATCGTTCATCGAGGTGAGCAACCGGCGCAGATGGGCGGCGCGCCGCGGATCGATCGCTGCCAGCACCATGAAGCTCGACTGTGGGGTCATGGCTCGCTACTCGAAGACCTCGTCCCCGTTCGGCTCGTAGTGCGGCACCTTGTTCATGTTGTGCCGCAGCGTCGAAAGCTCCCAGTACATCCGTCGCCGCGCCCGGCTTTGGTTGCCCAGCGGACGATGCTCGGCGATGCAATGCCACGGGTTGTAGGAAAGGCGCTTGGCAAACTCCATCTGGCTCGGAGAATCGAACTTCTGCCGTGGCAGGCGCAGCGTCGCGACCGAGACCCGGGGTGAGAGCCGCTCGGGCCACAGCACCGCGTTGTTCTCGATCGGCATCAGGTGCGGATCGGTCTGCAATTGAATTCTGAAGTCGAGCTCGACATCGCCTTCGGAGAGCGACTTGACCATCGCATCGCGAAGGTAGTCGTCGGGAGGTCGCAGCGGCAGGCGAGGAATGGGCGTTCGCTTGTTCGTTTTCGGCCACACCGAGTACTGCATCGCCTGGCCTTCACCGAGGAGATAGGCTACGCAGCTGAAATAGGGTGCCTCGAACGGGCTGCTCTGCGTCTTGATCCACAGCGACTGCATGATGAAGTCGAGCACGTGCGGCCGGTCGAAATTCAGGAAATAGAAGACGGGGGCGTTCTTCACGCTCTCGATCTGAAGCTGCGCGTTCGCTTTGACGTCGGGGGTGACAAAGGTCGGTGGCGAAACGCCGAACATATCCTGCGTGAACCTCTCCTCGTCCATCAGCTTCGGTCCCGGTACTCCCATCAGCTTGATGCTGATGCTCATGAAGCCGACGTCATCGATGTCGGGCGTGATGTAGGGACCCGGCCCAGAGAATCGTACCCACGCACGGTAGGTCTGCGGCTGCGCAAAGATGCCGCGGCGCATATTCTCGGGCAGGCCATCGTGGACGATGAACTCGCCGCGGACGATCCCGTGGGTCTTGGTGTTGCCTCCGCGCTCGAATCCTCCGGGCTTCCACAGATCGTTCATCTGAGTCCGGAAGCTCGAGATGATGGAATCGACGTGGGCTTCTTCGTCCGGTATGGGTCTTTCCTCGGCGATGGCGAGACCCTCCTTCGGGCGTTGCATGTTAATCAACACCGTGACCAGCCTTCCGATCGGATCGCGAAAGATGGCGTCAAATGCCGGACGGAAGAACGGATCGAATCGACGCTCGAAGTGCGTGACTGCGATCGATGCATCGGCGATCCAGTTGAGTAGCGCCGAGCCTGTGTTCGCTCGGGGCATTGGGCGGCTGGCGTTGGAATTCATCGTGAGCTCGACATGGATTACGCGACTACCTTGGGCCGATCAGCGCGTGCGGACGCAGCGGATGCATCGTCAATGATTACATCGCTTGCCTTCTCGCTCAGCATGTAGACCGCCGAGGCGATAAAAAAGCCGGGAATCTTCGGAAACACCGAGGCATCGACTACTCTGAGGTTGCGCGTTCCATGAACCCTGAAACGGCTGTCCGTCACTGCCATGGGATCGCTTGCCGGGCCCATCTTGCAGCTGCAGGAAGCATGGTGGCCCCATGCGTTGTCCTTGACGAACTCGGCGATCTGCTCGTCCGTCTCAATGGCTTTGCCGGGTAGGACTTCCTCGGCCGTCACGATCTCGCACCGCGCAGTGATGCGTCGAACCGTGCGCACACCTTCGACAACTGCCGCAAGATCATCGTCCGAGCCGCGACTTTGCTCAAAGTAGTGAAAGTTGATTTTCGGCGTGTCGCGAGGGTCGGCAGAGCGAAGCTTGACGCAGCCGCCGGTGTTGCTGGTGTGGGCCTTGAGAACGGCCCAGGTGAACAAGTCGTCCTCGCGCGCGATGCAGTCGGAGTAGCCAGGGAAGTAACCCTGGAAGGATCCGAGCAGACCGAAAATGAACAGATCGGGCTCGGGCTGCTGCGGCGACGATCGCCTGATCAGCGATATCACTGCCCCGTTGGTCGTGTAAGGTCCGTTACCCGTCAGCCATTCCTTGAACTGAGGATCCGGGGTCTCTCCGGGCGACGGCGGCCGCAGCGTCATGCCCTGCATCAGGGAGAAACCTTTTTTCATCTTCGAGACGACGCACACTTCGTAGCGATCCTGCAGGTTCTCGCCCACGCCGGGCAATTCGACCTTGACCTGTATCCCGAACCGCTCAAGCTCGCCTCGCGGCCCGATGCCGGATAGCTTCAGAAGTTGCGGCGTGTTGAAGGCACCAGCGCACAGGATTACTTCGCGCGCGGCAAGGGCAGTCATGCGCTGCGCCGGATTCGTCGCCTGGTGACGAGGATCCGCGCGGTAGAGCGATTCGCCGGAAAGGTACTCGACGCCCGTTGCCCGATTGCGCTCATCGAGCAGCACGCGAGTAGCGAGCGCATACGTCTGCACGACCAGAAGATCGGGACAGGCACGCTGCACGCGGCGAATGTACTCCCGGGTCCCGGCTCGCCGGCCCTGATGGGTGGACAGCGGCGTTTTGCAAATCCCCTCGCCGCTTTGCATGACCAGGCGCCAGTCGTTCGGATCGAGATAGCTCTGCAGCCGCTCGGGCACACGCGTGATCGGCCCACCTGTTGTCGCGAGCGACTCCTGCATCATGGCCAGAGCAAGTGTCGTCAGGGACGTATCGCGAAACATCAACTTTGGATCGGCGACATTGGTCGGCAGCCAGCCGTTGAAACCGTGGCGGCTGCCGGGGGCAGCAGGATACTCGCAGCGCTCGAGGCGCTCGAAATAGCGCCGCATGTTGTCCGAGGTCCAGGAGCGATCACCGGTGACATCGGCGATATGGTCCCAGTCACTGTTGTGCGGGTAGATGATGATCATCGCGTTGTGCGCGGTGCAGCCGCCCAGCGTGGCGCAGCGCGGGTAGAGCACGCCATCTTGCTCGGCGACGAATTTCTCGTCGCGTCGCTGCTGAGTATCGTCGGCATAGTGGCGCACGTAGAAATTCCAGGCGAATTTCTCGTCTTCCGATGCGCGCGCGTGAAAGGCAGGAACCTGGTAGTCGTAATTTTCGTCGGCGCCGCCCGCCTCAAGCAGCAGGACCCTGAAGCCCGCGAGTGCCAGGTTGGCCGCCAGCGGGCCACCTCCCGCACCGGATCCTACGACGACATAATCGAAGACATCACCGTTCCTGGGCGCCGGACACTTGAGTGGCGGCTCGGCTTCCGCGGAGGGCGCGGTTGTGGACGGCGAAGCGCATCCCGCCAGAATCGCACTCACTGCCGACGCGCAGGCACCGCACGCCCGCATGAAGTGGCGCCGAGACATCAGCACGGATTGGCGCATGATCGAAGCCAGCGCTGATCTCCCCGTGGCCTAAGTCAAATCGTCTTGAGGAATTCGATCAGAGCGCTCTTGTCCTGGTCGCTCAAT
Source organism: Casimicrobiaceae bacterium (assembly GCA_035262745.1). Lineage (GTDB taxonomy): Bacteria > Pseudomonadota > Gammaproteobacteria > Burkholderiales > Casimicrobiaceae > PALSA-1003. Next base: position 55,939 of record DATFSE010000091.1, read on the forward strand.
CCCGGTTCTTCGGCGAAGTAGTCGGTGCCGAAGTAGTGGCCGCGATTGACGACGAAATCCGGGCACTTGCTGAGCTCTAGCAGAGGTTGCACAAGGCCGGAAAACGCTCTTCGTATTTCCTCGTCGCTTGCTCCCTGCACGCTCTTCAGCGCCTCCTTGGCCTTGACGACGAAGGCGGCGACTTTGATCTTCTGTTCTAGATCGATATTGGACAGTAGATTGACGGGTGTTCCTTGAGGTATCGGTCCAACCTGGATGCCATCTTCCTTGAAAAGCCACGGCTGCGCAGAGCTCAAGGGCCCCACGAACTGTTGCAGGAAATCGGGAAGGTAGCCTTTGGGCACGCGCAGATAGCTTCTCTCCGTAGTGACGTCGATGATCCCCGGCACCTCTTTCCCCGAAGCAGTCACGTACTTGCGATTGCCCTCCCGTTTTTCGGGCGAGAGAAGCTGGTCTATGCTGACCTTGAAGGAATCCATGCGGTCGGCGACCGACCCGCTCCAGTTGAACTTGCCGAGACGATTGTTCAACAGGAATGGCGCCGATGACCAGAGGCTGATCAGCGACGGCGGTCGTATGTAGCCGCGACCGCCCGCAGGCATGTCGTACGGACGAGGCGCGCCCGTAATCGGATCGTGCACTGTGATCCGTCCCACCGAAGGCAAGTTTTTATAAGTTTGCGACGAGAAGTTGTCCCAGATGTCGCCCGCAAGCGCGTTGGTCGCGAGCGATGAACAGGCATTAGTCTCGAGCAGAGTCACGGGGACGCGCAGATCCGTCGAGAAATAGTTGTCTGTTGCGAAGTCGTCGGCCATGGCGATGCGGACCATTGCCTGCTTGAACGCATCGCTCTTGGAATAGGTCCAGTAATCGTTCCAGCACTTGAGATAGTCCGGACCCCGGCAGGCTTTATCCTGGAAAAATTCGAACGCCTTGTCGGGAAGCTTGCTCGAATGACAGCGAGCGCATCGCTCGGCAAACACCACTTTCCCGCGATCGAGCTGCTGCTTGTCGTTGGAAAGATAGGCGCGACCGCCGGGCGCATCCTTCAGCAGGTCCGGCTTGGCGGTGGCGAGAAAGAACAGCGCGACGTCGGGAGTCTGCGCCTCGGTCGCTTTCCAGTAGCTCGAGTTCCTGTTTGCAACGGAGATCTCGAAGGGCGTGAACTTGGTACCACCGACAAAAGGCTTGAAATGCTCCAGCCACTCCTCGCTGAAAAGCCCGATGTTGACGAACACCCGGTTCAATGCGCCGAGCGCGCCGACCGAATCCGATCCGTCTTTGAGAACCCGCGGGGTCCAGACGGTGTCGGGAGCCTGGTAGAACTGACTGAGGGGACTCCCGGGCGGAACGTATTTGTTGAAGTGCTCGTTGTTCAACTCGCCGCCTGCCAGGTCTTCCCTGCCCCATTTCTTCGCCAGCGCCATTCGCGCGCCGAAGTTGTAAACCGCATTCATCGTCCGCGGATTGTTGATGTAATCGGTGGAAACGAAGGACGTATCCAGCGCACCCGGGTTCGAGGTGTGGAACAGCTGGTAAGCGAAGCTTGATTCGTCCACGTCCCACACGAAGATGCGATCGACCCAGAAGTACTGCGCTCCCGGATTCGAGTTCAGGTTTTCCCACTTGGGATGCTCCGGATCCGCCGGCGGATTGGTCGGGTTGGGCCCTACGTGACAGAACCCGCAGGACATCCCGACTCGATACGGCTTCACCAGGTTCTTGTCGTTGTAGTAGCTTGGGTCGGTGTAGTAGCGCTCGGGATCCCAGCGCTTCGCCGCGGCCTCGTCGAAATCCGGATTGGGAAACAGGCGCAAGCCGACGATGCCGGTTGCGTAACCGTAGTAGGAACCGACGGGAACGGTCTTTCCGCGTGCGCCGACCTTCACGCCGGGATACTTTGCTTCATTCTCGAAGGGATCCGGCGGACAGTTCTCACTTCTTACGTCGAGCCAGAGACCGTAGCGGTCCTTTCGCGGTCCGGTGCCCTTTTCGAAGCACGGCTCGTTCACCAAGCCGAAGTATTGCCAACGGTTGTCTCGGTTGTAGTTCTTGAGATTCGGGTGATTCGATATCGTCTTCAAGAAATCCAGGATGCCGACGCTGCGAACGGAAAGCACATCCCATAAGCGGTCATTGCCCCCGGTCCAGACGATCCAGTTATTGCGCCCCTTCACTGCTGCGGCAACGGCGTCGCCCGGCGAGATGTTGGGGACGTACGGTGCGAGTGCAGAGGCTACCTGCGAGGAATTCTTGGTGATGCCGTAGTCCATGTCGCGGAAGTAGTCCTCGTCCGCGGCGGGAAAGCTCGTTGCATCGCGGCCGACGCACAACGCTTCATCACGGACCACTCCGGATCCCTGTCCACATCCCGGGACCTGCGGCAGAGTGCTACAAGACAAGCCCAAAATGCTCAATGCAGGGTACAGCCATGCCAATCGCCAGTTGCGCATCGTCATCGCCCCATCAGTGAAACATCTGAAAAAGCATCAAACGACAGCACTACTTTTCACAATTGTGCACCACAGTGTGTTCAGGTAGCATGCTTCCGCGGTCGTCGTCAAGTTCGACCCCCTCCGCAGGGTCGTCAGAAGGAGAACCTCCATGAGTGATCCCATCGTTTGCACGCCAAAATCGTTGCCTCGTGCCAAGTGGGTGGAAGCCGCTCGCAAGGCCGTGGAAGTCAATCCGGCGAATCAACCACCTTCGGCCATTGTGGCCAGAGGATTGGGCGGTCCCGGTTCCCAACTCGAACGCATCGCCGTCATGATCGCCAAGCGCTGGCCCGCCGGGGGAGTTCGCCTCACGGTTGGCTTTCTAGATAATCCTCCCGCCGACCTGCGCGCCCGGATTCTTACTCACATGAACGCCTGGGCGAAGACCGCGAACGTGCAGTTCACCGAGACCAAGACCGATCCGCAAGTTCGCATTGCTCGCGCCTCGTCGCCTCCGGAGGTCGCCGGCTATTGGTCCTACGTCGGAACGGACATCCTTACGATACCCAAGGATGAGCCGACGATGAATCTCGAGGCATTCAGTATGAACACTCCGGAGTCCGAGTATCACCGCGTCGTCCGTCACGAGACGGGCCACACGCTGGGGTTCCCGCACGAGCACATGCGGCGCGAACTGGTCGCACTTATCGACCCCGAGAAGGCGATCGCTTTTTTCGGCACGACGCAGGGATGGACTCCGGAAGAAGTTCGGCAGCAAGTTCTTACGCCGCTCGAGGATTCGTCCCTTCTCGGCACGACGCATGCCGATCCGCATTCGATCATGTGCTACCAGATTCCCGGGAATCTCACCAAGAACGGCAAGCCGATCGTCGGGGGACTCGACATCGACAGTCGGGACTTCGCGTTCGCAAAGTCCATTTATCCGAAGGAGGTCCATTAGCGCAGAGACTCCTGTAATCGCTCACGGGCTTGCCTTTGTCGCGACGGCGGTCACGCTTTCGCGCAGTGATTTGAGGGATTCGACAAGCGCATCTCTGTGCGTTGGCTCTGCCATGGCGTCGGCCATCGTCTGGAAGAACCGGATGTGATCGGTGACCGAGCGGAGCCAGCGTACCGACCCGCCGCGCAACGCAGCATTGGAATAGATGGCCCGCATCTGCTCGAGATCGGCGCCGCTGATCTCCTGTCGCGCCATGCACTTGCCGAGCACTACATTCCCGCGCATGGTGTCCGCCCAGAAGTCGCTCCCCAGGTTCGTGCGTTCGGCAATCGATTTAACGGTTTCGAGCCCGCGCTCGATCTCGTCGAGGCGCTGCTTTCGTGCCTTTGACAGGCGCCGGCGCGCACTGCCAGACCAAGAAAGAACAATTTCCGCTGCGAGGCGGTTGGCCAAGGAATAGTATGCATCGTCCCTCTCGGCGCGAACGCCAAGCTCATAGGCCTCATCGTAGTGGTGCGCCATCTCCTGCAGGATCTCGCGGCGTTCTTTGGAATCGGAAGCTACCATCGCTTTTCGTTTGTAAAGGCTGCCCTTGAGCGAAAGCCGCTCCGAGGTTTTGCTGATCACCAGCAGTCCGTTCAGGATTTCCTCGGCCTTGGCAAGAAGCTCGTTTGCTTTGGCACGCACCTCCGATGGCGCGGCAGCAGCTTGTGGGCCAAGCATGTCTCCAAAGAGCTCGATCGCCCAGCGTCCGCTCAAGTTGACGAGCTCCTCGAGCGATTCGATCTTCGCGTCTGCGGGGTGCATGCTTCGGCTCTTTTCGTAATATGTGAGAGCCTCCTCAAACATCCCGAGCTCTCCGTAGGCGCTGGCCAGCGCCGCGCAATTGGCCGAAGAAGCGAGCCAGTGCTGCGCGCTGCCGGAAGAGAGCGACTGCAGCTCATCGATCAGTCGCCTGGTTGTTGCGCCGTCTGCTGTCCTGGCGCGAAGCGAGATCACGTCCGCCATTTCTCGCATTTCCGAACCAGCAACGACTCGCGCGTCGGCAGGTCCGGTCGAGCGTTGAGGCAGGCCGAAGGAAAAGTCCGGATCGCCATAGCATTGGTAGGCACCCCAGGTATTCGAGCTGCCGCCGGACCGATACACTTCATTTCGCGCTGCGCGCACGGCATCGCCAAACGCGACACCCTCGAGCATGCAGTCGTAGAACTTGGTCGCAAAGGTGGAAGCTGCACTGTCATCAACCGCCCAGCCGGCTGCGATCACCGCGCGCACTCCCATGCGAATAAACTGAGCAGCGACGTTTGCCGCCAACTTGTGGAACGGCGTCGCCTCCTGCTTCGACTCGCCCGTCATCTCCCCAAGATGGCAGCAGTTTATGAACACGAGCTCCGGCACCGTACGCATCTGCTCGACTTCAGCCGGCGTGAGGAAGATGCCCTTTCCGAGCACCATTCCCGTGACCGTTTTGAGACGCTCATCGGTATCGTCCTGCGCCTGGCCGCTCTCGTCGTAGATGGGGTATTCGAAGGCGCCGTGCCCCGCGAGGTGAAGAATGCGATACGGGCGCGCATAAAGAGCATTCAGCGTCGCCGTCGGCGTTGCATCCCCTTCGACAAGCTCCACGACCTGCCGATATCCTCCATCGCGTAGGCGCTTGGCAACAGCCCGCGCCTCCGCGGCAGCGCCAGGCAGCGCCGGAAAGTCGGGTGATCCATCACTACTGGTCGGATCACCGACCACCAGGGCCGACAAATCTGTCGCGTGGACTACCTTGCTTCGGAATTCGGAAAGAACCAGTTGCCGCAACATCCCGGCCTGCACCGACAACGGTGCAGACGCGTCCTCGTACCGGTCTTGCAAGAGCTCCCAGGGATATGCAGCCGACTCTTCGTCCAGCACCAGCGCCAGATTGCGGCGATCGGGAGCAGCCTGCTTGAGCGCATTGGGGATCAGCAGCTCGAACATCGTGAAGGAAACGTTCGGATCGGTGAGCGTCGATTCGGTTGCGCGCTGGAGGAAGCTCTCGACCAGCTTTCGTTGCGTCGGTTGTAACCATGACTCCGAGCGGGCGCGATCGCCAAACGTTTCGAACTTGAGTGCGCCATCGGCTTGCGTCGAAATGCGCACTCGCTGCCACCAATTAGGCTCTTCGTCGAAATCGGCGCGACGCTGTCCATCGCGCCCTTCCACGAGCAGCTCGTCTACATCGAATGTGCCGCGTATCTCCGAAGACATGCCCAGGCGCAACAGCGCTTTCGCCGCCCGGATTGCTCGATCCTCCCAGAGCTCGATAAAGTCGATGCTGTCGATGAACGCAGAGACGGACTTGGTCCTCGGAACTGTCTTCAGTGCTGCATCGACTTGAACTGGATTCAAGTCTTTGAGATGAAGGTTGGCCTGGCGTACGCCGCGCAGCATCGCCTGAAGCGAGTCGGCGATGCTCAAGCCGGCTTCACCAGCACCGATCACCAGGCTGGTCAGCCCGATCTTCAGGCGCGTATCGTCCAGAGGCGCGGCGGCGCCAAGCTTGTGAAGTGCGCGCTGCTCCTCGACACGTGCCAGCGCATAAGCGGTAACGGCATTGGCAAAGGTGCTTGCAAGCGCGCCGGAGGTGAGATCGCCCACCGCGCCCAGGCCGATGACAATCGCGCCGGGATGGGCCCCCTGTTCGCAAAGCTCGCGATCATTGAGGAAGAGCTTGACGGTGTTGATCGCACCCGGATAGAGAAGAAGTCGTTGGGCCTCGCGCAGCCTTCCATTGAGCTGGCGATCCATATAGGCCTCGGCGCTGACGATCGTGTCCCCTTCGTAGTGGCCCATCAGCACCGGGTTCGCTGCTCCCGAGAGATTGCCGTGAACCACGCGGACCCTTACCTTGTTCTCTGTGGGCTTGGCAGCGATGTCGCGACGACTCGATCCCAACGCGGAGCACAGGATTTCTTGCTCATCCGGAAACATCGTGGGCACTTCTGCCGGAAGAATGAAGGTATCCGCCGCCGCGCCGCGCCGGGGAGGGGGCGTTGTAGATAGCTTGGTTGTCGCACCCAGTGTCAGCAAATCGAGCAGTGCAGGAAAAGCATCGGGAACGTCCGCGAGGTCTCCGTGAACGGCGTCCATGTAGTAGGTTCGCGCGCTCAATTCCGGCGGAATGCCCGTCGCCCAGGGCACTCGTCCGTCGCCGTCCGCTGTGGCGATAACGGCCACCCGCTGTCCCGCCGGAGCATCCGCATCGATGGTGATATCGACCGCGGTCGCATCGGCACGGCCGGCGACGTAAATCATCCGATCAGGATCGATGGGACTGATCCGGATGAGATCGCGGATTCTTCGTGCTTCGGCAAGCTGCTCCGGGTCGGGCAACAGCCATGCGAAACCGGCTGACTCAGAGGAGGCGACCGCACTCGGACCGATCCCGCGCTGTCCGGCGAGATCCTGCGCTCGCAGTGACTCCCAGCCCGCCATCTCATAGGCGTCGACGGTGCCCTTGTAGGGGAGCAGTTGCAGTACGCCGAAGAAGCGACTGATGTAGTTGAGCAGATCGGCGTAGGAGTGCTTGATGTCGAGCAGCGCCAGCTTCTTTACCAGGGCGTCGCGGCCGATCATGGTGCCGACGATCGCGTGTGATCCACCATTGGGCGTGCCCAGCATGATGAATCGCGCTCCGGGGTTGGCGCACATCCTCTTCCAAAGTTTCTGGCCATCAGGATCGGTCAGCATCGCCCGGACGACGAGGCCTCCCATCGAGTGGGCAATGATCCGCACCGGCTGATTCTGTGCTTCCGCCTTCGCCAATGTCTGTTCGAGAACGGCCTGCAAATGCTGTGCAGAGTCGGTAATGGTCTTACGCCAGTCATACGGAAACGGAATCACCTCGTGGGTCTGGCTCAGGAAGCGCAACAGGCGCTGATAGGAATCGGAAACAAGTCCATAGGGTTCTACGTTGGCTGCGGATATATCGATGTCGGCCAAGCCTCCAGCCGCAAGCGCCAGATAATTCATCCACACCGGGTTGTCGTTCACTTTGAGCATGCTTCCCATGATCCCCGGCAGCACGATCACGAAGGGCTGCGGCGCGATGGTTCGCTTCCGGTAGTCGTCGGGAGTTACCGCCGAAGGCTTGCTCTCGAGCAGGTGGAAGATGTCCGAATCCGACTGCGCGACTGAAGTACCAGCCGCATGTGTCGCTGGCACGGCATCCGGTCGCACCAGCGCAGCGACTACGCGGCTGGCCGTGTCGGCATTGCGAAAATAGTGAAAATGATCGACGCCCCCTCCGGTATCGATCCAATAGCGAACGCCACCCGTTCTTTCTGCGCCCCCGAACATGGACGGGGTGTTTACGACGAGATCGTTGTCCTCCTGGTAATAGAGATCGGCGACCAGTGCCTTGAGACTGCTCCACGCGCTGTCCCCGGAAATGTCGCCGCCAACGACATGCAAGTCGGCGTCGCTGACCTGTCCCGGACGATTGAGAACTCGTATGAGTGGCGATGAGGGCATCATCGCTTCGAGCCCGGGCAATTCCTGCGGGAGCGTACGCTTCTTCAAAACGGCCAGCAGCAATGCCGATGTCGCGTCATAAATCGGGTTGGCCCTGAAACCGGGAATCCGCCCGAGCGCGTTGACCACGATCGAGAGATAGCGATCCAGTCGCCCATCCACAAGCGTCGTGCCGCGTGCCGGACAGGCTGTGCGCACAAAGCGCTCGATCCGGAATCCCTTGTCGGCAAGCAGTTTGCGCAGCGCTGTCAGCGCCTCCAGGTCGCGTTTGCGATCGGGATCGCTGAACAATGCAAGGTCGCTATCATCGAACGGCGAGCGACTCTTGAGCATCGCTCGGCAGAGCAGCTCGCCGACAATGCCGCCGCGAGAGTGGGATATCAAGTGCAATCGCGCCGAATCCGGAAGCTTGCTTGTCAGCTCAAGTGCATTTTCGATCGGGCTTTGGGTCAGCGTGCGATGCTGAAACGCGAGCACCTGCCCGTTGTAGGCCTTTTCGAGCTGAGCGTAGCAACTGTTCGCGCCGCCTTCCCACAGAGCTCCGAAGCTGCCGTCGGTGGACGATGCAGTTCCGTGGATCATGACCAGAATCGGGTTCTGGGCGTTGAGATCGCCAACCGCGTTCAGAGCTGTTGCACTCGCCTGTGAACAGCGATAGAGCCCTGGGCCCCCGGGCTTGAGGGCGCCCTCTACTTTGGCGCTGACGACGTCTTTGATGTCTTCCGGAAGATCGACGCCGAAGACCTTCAGCCCCTTGATGACCCAGCCTCCGACGACGCCACGCTTGACCCGACCCAGCGGCAGTACCGGCGGCAGCTCATAGCCATCAACGGCAACGCCGCGCTTAGCGGTTCCGGGGAAGTCCGTTATCAGCGTATCGGCGCGTTGCCAGAGTCGTACGCCGTCGTCGAGCTCGAGCTCGACAATGTCGTCCTCCACAACGTCAAGGCGATGTGCGGCCGTCCCTGCTCGCGCCGCTTGTGTCTGTGCGCTGTATTTGGGTGTGACCTGACCTGGGAGCGATCCTGCTAGATCGCTGGCGACCGGCGCAGCGTCCAGACGACCATGAATGATGATATTTGCCACGCGACACCCTCCCTCGAGTCGTGTTACGCAGAACCTCTGGTCTGCGTGACGTTACGAAATCGCTTAAGCGCTCAGGCGAGCGCCTTGAGCTGCTCCGCCGGCAGGCGCACGAGCTTATAGCCGCGTGTCCGCACCTGAAACACCAGATCGTCGGTGCCACCGGGTCCGTCGCCGTCGCCGGTGTCCCACAGCGCGATCAGCGTCAAGTCCTTGCCATGAAGTGCCAGCGCGTTGTAGAGCATCCAAAGGTTGGTGCGTTGCCATATTCCGTAGCCTTTTCGGCCGCGCAGCCATCTCGGCAATTCCTCGCTTTCGGCGAGGAACCGCGGAGTCGAACGGGCAACCAGCTTGTTGTACCGCTCGACCCAGTCGGGGCCCGCGTGCTGAACCGACGTAACGCAAAACAGCTCGCGAGGCAACGCCAGATACAACCGAGTGTCAATGCCCAACTCGGCGCAGACTTCGTGGAACAGGATGTCGCCTCCACACGCGCCGCCGCAGACACCGATGATCTTCCCGTCGCTCAGCGCCTGCTCCGCGGTTATCTTTTCGCGCAGCATTGCCCGGACTTTTTCCTCTGCTGCCTTGGTTGGAGGAAAGCGTGGCTCCTTGCGTTCGGGGACATCGATCATGTGGCCCGTGAAAAGCAATACACGCACGGGTGGTTCCGCCGACTTGGCCGACGCCGGCTGCGCAGCGCGCAATTCGGCGACCGTGGCGATGGCCGCAGCCGTGAACTCCTTCCGTACCTCGAGCTGTCGAAAGAGATCGAGGCGTTCGTTGACCGAGCTGAACACCGACGGCGGCTGATCGGTCAGAGCGTCGCGGAAACGTTGAGCTACGGCCCTGGGACGCGTTGCCGTGAGAAGCGCAAAGCCCGCTTCGAGCAGCTCCTGCGATACCCTGTCTCCGTCCTTCCGCTCCTGCTGCTGCAGCGAGTCCCGCCCTGGCTTAAGCGAGAAGTGCACTGCGCCCGCGACCTGGTCGAATTGGGCGAGGCTGGCGCTCAGCTCCCGTGCGGCATCATCGTCGCTATCGAACTGATCCTTCCATACTTCGGGTAGCGCCTGAGCCATCTCGTTGCGGATGCACAGCAGCTCCAAAGCGCTCATCCCGGGATGCGTGTGGTTGAGGTCCAGGCTGAACGCATCCATGTACCATTGCAGTGCTTCCTTGAGACCGGGGCCACAAAGCGCTGCTTTGCGCGCTTCCTGACCGGTTTTCTGCCCGAGGCTTTCGCGCCATCGAGTCTTGATGTTGTGACCGCGCAGCATGAAGGAGCGCGCTCGCTCTCTGTCGTTGGTCAACGGCGAGGCGAGGACGCGTTGGATGGCCTGGCCCGAGCGTGTCACGTCGCCAAGCCGCTGATAGATCGTTGCCAGACGCTGGTCGGCTTCAATGTCTTCCGGCCGGATCTCGCGCAGCAACTCGAAGGTTTCGCGCGCGCCAGGGTTTGAGCCGAGACTGAATTGCGCCCGCCCAACCGCACGAAGACCCTCGCTCGCCCAGTCGAAGTTCCGCGCCTCGTGCATGAGCAGCCGCAAATCGCCGCGCTGGTTGCCTTGCAACGCCCGCTGGACGTCCTCCAGGAAATCGCTCGGCACAGCGCGCAACGCAGTGGCGTCGGGTGCCCTGAGGTTGGGAAGGACTTGATAGACCGGACTGTCAATCCGCGACGAATCGAGAGTTGCTTTGAGCGCGCGCGCCAGCGTGTTGACGCTCGAGGCGGGATCGTTCTGATCGTAGGCGAGATAGCGATCTGTCCGCAGATCGAACGGGCATTCGTCGATGTTCGCACGGAGCAGGAACGTTGCGCTCGGCCGCATGCCGTGCCGGATGCCGAGCTCGTAGAATACGTTGGCGTTGTGAATCGAGATGTCGGCGATGACCAGATCGGCGCATACCAGCAGGCGAAACATGTCCTCGCGAATATTCCCCTGCTCGAAGATTTCTGCCGTGGTATTGCCGGTAACTTCCACCTGAGCAAGCGCCGGCTGGATGAGCTTCTCGTCAACTGCGTCGAAGTTGACTCCGTTCTTGACGCCGAAAGGCCTGATGATGAATGCGCGTGTCATTGGGTAGTTACTTGCCTGCAGTTGGGTCACATGCTAGGGTTTTGCGTTGTCCACTACAGGCACTTTACCCTCGTGATCGCAAGCGCGCTACCCGGCCCGACTGTTCAGCGAGCGGTTACGGCAGCCTTATGCACAAGCACAGGCGTTAACACGGCGTTGCTCTAGGTTATGAACGGCATTTTCATCAGCTACCGCCGCGACGATGCGGCTGGCTATGCCGGCCGGCTTTACGATCGGCTCGCCGCGCACTTTGGCACCGATCGCGTATTCATGGACGTTCAAGGGATCGAGCCTGGCGTCGATTTCGTGGAAGCCATCGAACGCGCACTGCGCTCGTGCGAGATACTGATCGTCCTGATCGGGAAGGATTGGCTTGCGGCGGACACCGGCGGTCGTCGCCGCCTCGACGACCCAACCGATTTTGTTCGTCTTGAAACGGTGACGGCACTCAACCGCGGTATCCGTGTCGTACCGGTGCTCGTGGAAGGGGTCCCGATGCCGCGGGCGGACCAACTGCCGTCAGATCTCCTACCGCTCGTGCGAAGGCAGGCCGTTGAGCTCAGCCACAAGCAATGGGACGCGACCAGTGCAGAGCTGATTCGCACACTGGAAAAAATCCTTGATCGCGACAAAGCAAAAGCCGCGGCGGGCCAAGCGGCGCGGCCAAGTGCCGAGGTCCGATCACCGGAATCGGCCCCTGCAGCCGCGCAGACCGCAGCAGCTGTGGGAACGCGCCGAACGTGGCTCTACTGGGGCCTTGGTGCGCTCGTGGTCCTGATTGCTGCGGGCATGCTCTACATGGCGCACCCTTGGCGCCGAGACGGCAAGGCTCCTCCCTCGCCAGCTGTTTTCTCCGTCACACCGGACAGGGTGGACTTTGCCGAACAAAAAGTGCTTGTTGCGGGATCGGCTGCCGCGATCACGATTACCAACCGCGGCGAGGTGGCGCTTCGTGTCGGTAGCGTCAAACTCGAAGGCCCGGCCGCGGCCGACTTTGTGCTCAGCGAGAATCAGTGCAGTCGTGGCGAGCTCGCTCCCGGTTCGTCATGCGCATTGAAGGTCATTTTCACGCCGCAGAGCGCCGGTTCGCGCGCCGCCACACTCGTCATAGGCGCAGCGAATGCAACGGCAAACGTTGCAATGCAAGGACGCGGCGCGGAGCCGGTGGTCGCCGAAGTGACTCCGCGCGTCGACAAAGCCACCTCGCCGTCTGCGATCCAGCCACCTTCGGGGGAAGGCAAGTCTGAAGTTGCAACCGTGCAGCCGAAGCTTCCATCGGAGGGTAAACCCGAGGTTGCGGCTGTGCAACCGAAGATCCTCCGCTTCGATTCGCGCGTCGTCGGCGACAAGGTTCAGCTTTGCTACGGCGTGGAAAACGCGGCCAGCGCAACGATCGCCCCGGAGCCCGGGTCGGTGCGACCGCTCGGCAAGGAATGCCTGTTTGTGCCTGCCGCGACTACGCGAACGACTTATACCCTCAACGCGCGCAATGCCGAAGGTGCAGTGGTCAGTCGCGCGATCGTGGTCGAGCCCATTGCAAAACAGCAGCCGGAGTTGCTGGTCGCAGTGCCGAACGAAGTCGGCAAGACGCGGCGTGACGCGACTGCGGAGCTGGAAAAAGCGGGGTTCGAAGCACACGTAGTCGAGAGACCGGATTCGAAGGCGGCGGTCGCGGTCGATTCGGTGTTGGCGCAAACGCCTAAAGGCGGCGCTCAAGTGAAAGTGGGCGAGCGGGTCACCCTCGAAATCGCAACCGCACCGTCGACGGTTCCCGCGGCACCGCCCGCAGCCGCTCTACCTGCCGGCTTTCCACATGTGGGCGATCGCTGGGAGTACAACTTCCGGAGCATGTGGAAGACCATCGAGGCGCGTACCTTTGTTCATCAGGTGACGGCAGTCTCGGACCATGAGGTCCGGGAAACAATGAGCTTTGTCGACAAGGGCGCGAGAACCTCGGACAGCAAGGCCTTCGCCGCGGAAAGCCGCTTTGTAGAATGGCGCGGCCAGGGCTATTACTTCGTCGAATTCAATCCCTTCATCCAGGCATTCGGGGAGTTGCAGCCCGGCACGACCTGGAAGGCGCTGGTCACGCCGATCGAGGATCCGTTCTTCAGCAATTGGTACAGCCAGGGTCGCGTTGTCCGCTGGGAGTCGGTGTCCGTCCCCGCCGGAAACTTCAAGGCGCTTCGAGTCGAGCTCGATAGTACCCGTCCATCGAGCGCCAACTCGGCGGCGCAAGCGGCGCCGGCGCATATTCGCTATGTCATCTGGTATTCCCCCGATGCGAAACGCACGGTCAAGCACGTGCGCACAGCGTTCAGGACCGATGGGACACAGGTTGCCGAAGACACCTACGAGCTGGTCAAGTACGCGGTCCAGTGAATAGATTCGCGTTTGTCGGGCGCGGAGCCCCATCAACAGTCGTCTTCCAGAACTGCTGATGCAGCCGGGTGCGCTCGAGTTGTCACCCCGCGTAGACTTGGTTCCAGCGATGCCCGACCCGATCGAATCGAGTTTCCTTTGCCAAGTTCGGACTATCCGACGGATTGTCCCAGTATCTGGACCTGCATGGGTTGAACGTTGACCGACACGACGCACGCCGGCCCGGTCGAGACTGTTCCGTCGACCTCGTGAATTTCTGCGGGGCCGGTCTCGCTCACCGGCCCCGGCGAGACACTGGGCTGCCGATTGGCGAACAGCATTTCAAACCGCGAACCCGGCGGATTCAAGCTCGAGTCGACGAGCACCCATCCGGCAAAAGCAACCTGCGTATTCGTGTTCGCAACGACGAGTACTTCCTGGTCGTTGAGAATGCGCGAGAACGCCAGCACCCCGCCGGCGAAAGGCGAAACGCCAAACTCAAACCCGTTTCCGGAAATCGGCCGGAAGTAGAACCTCCCATAGCGCAGGGCCGGCTGTTGCCTGCGCACCTCTACGAGGCGCTGAATCATGACGTAAAAGGGATGAGTCTCGTCGAATGCTTGTGGCTGGCCCCACAATGCCTCGCGCACGTTCTCGTCGCTGTCGCCGCTGCCGTGCAGCCCTTGCTCCGTCCCGTAGTACAAGGACGGGATACCCGGCAGAGCGAACAGGCAAGCGATGCCCATGGTGGCCTGATCGTCGAAGCGATGGGGATCCACGCCGTCGCTATAGTAGAACCGAGAGTGCTGGTCATGGTTGTCGAGAAACGTCACGAAAAAACGCGTGGCTTCCCCGTGCGAGCTGATGACGCCGTTTTCCACCGTTTTGCGGACCTGATACATGGCGACGACATCGCTTGGTGGCGACAGGCCCTTGAGGACCGACGGCAATCTGAAGAACAAGGGAAAATCCAGCGACGCATCGACGCCAACCATGTCTCCGGAGGCGGAAACATTGCGGCCGATGTACTGCGAAATCTTTTCTTCGTCGTCGTAAACCTCCCCATAGGTGAAGAAATTTTTCTTGCCGACACTTAAGGCGAACTCGCGGATGGCATTGCCGAAGCGCAGGGCGAAATCGCGATCCAGATACTTGAGCGTATCGATTCGGAAGCCGTCGATGTCGAAGGCGGCAATCAGGTACTGGAAACACCGTATCAGCACATTGCCCAACCGGTAGTTCGCAGTGAGCAGCTGTTTGAGCGAGGCGAAGTCGCCGATAGTTTCCGGTCCGGCGGGCGACGGCGCGCCCTGGCGACGGAAGAAATCATTGCGCCGCACCTCATCGGGGTAAACCGTCGCATCGAGAGGCGGATCGGAGATGGCCTCGGCAGAAGTCCAATCGAGGCGGGCGTTGCCCTTGTCGTCGCGCCAATGCACCGGGTCGTAGGCTGTCGCGCTGAAGGGTGCCTGCGAACCCGAAGGGTAGGCAAATACGTCGCCGGTGTGGTTGAGAACGATGTCGAAGATGACGTAGATCCCGATGGCGTGAGCGTCGTCGACGAATCGACGCAACTCCTCCGCCGGGTTCTGAGAGTCGGACGCCAGCCGCGGATCGATGTCGAGAAAATTCTGAATCCCGTAACCGTGATAGGTTCCGCGGTTGGGCTGGCCGTCGAGAAACTGGCAGTTCTTGAGCACTGGAGTGAACCAGACAGCGCCCACACCAAGGTTCTTCAGATAGGCGAGCTTCTGCCGCATCCCCTCGATGGTTCCTCCCTGGAAGCCGCCGAACTTGGCGTCGAACTGCGCCTGTGAAGGCCCGGAAGGGTTGTTGAAGCGATCCACCATCAGGAAATAGATCCAACAATCCCGCCAGTCCTCCGGCGACGGAGTCAGGTTATTTTGCTGAGACGGCAGGCGAGCCCGATTCAGGATAGCCCTGACGTCCTCGCCATTAATGGTGGTGGGCAAGTCTTCCTCGCGTCGCTTCGCTGCTCAGGTAGTGGAGAGTCGCGTCATCAAGGATTGTGTCGATGGCGCCATGATCCTATCCATCGCCGCCAATCAGTTGGTCGAACGCTAGCCCGCTCGAGCCTTCGCCGCGTCCGACCTGTTTGCGGAATGCAGTCCACAGCCAGGTCGACCCGTCAATCCAGCGCGCGACAACCCGCTGTCGAATCACGTGCTGACCCTCACGTGGCACTTCCTCGTCGTACAGCAAGAGTCCATCAGCGGCCTTGAGCACGTCGCTCCGCGCAGGATGAACCTGTTGAGATCCATCCGGCTGCAGCACGGCACCACGTCGCAGTCGCGATATAAGCTTGCCGCTCGCGTCGTGCGTTTCCACCGGTAGCAAGGGAATCCAATACGCAGGCACGCTGGATGCAAGCAGGTAGCGTGGCGGGCCTTGCGCAAGTACTGCATCGGCGGGTTGCGTGCCCTCGATCCGCGGGATCGGCTGCTCGAGCGGACTTTCGATGCTGCGCTCGATCGCCCAGGCGAGGTTTGCCATTTCATCGCGCATGAACAGCACGTCTTCGAGCGTCGCACTTTGCAAACGCTGACCGGTTGTCGGCGGAAGGAAGAACAGGTTAGCCCGGGGCGTGGCGATCGAATCTTCACCGGGATAGCGGCGATAGGCCAGTTGCCACATCGACCAGTTAGGCTTGGGCAGCGCCGGATCGCCGATCGGCCGCAGCAAGCTACGCACACCGAAGCTATCCGTCACCACCAGCGAGTCCACGCGTGTTATCGAACCGACCGGCAGGGTAAACGGCACGACGAACCAGTCGTTGCCGTAGCTGCTGGAATACTCGATGAGCAGCAGATGCACGAGGTCCGTAGGTCCGACCTGCATCGACCCATAGTCGATGCTCGCGTCCTCCATTTCCCAATACCTCGGCGCCGGCGTACCGCGAAAAGTCACGGGCGCGGGCACGGTTGTCTCGACCATCGAAACCGCAGAGTGGTCGCCCATTGTGCCCATGTTTACTTCGAGGTTGACGTCGAAGCTGCTCCACTCGAGGTGGCCGTCATCGAGCTCGTTTGCCGACAGCGTGACTTCGTCCAGCGGATCTTGCGATAGGCGGCCCGCAACCGACACCGCGTATTCGAGGTGATCGGCAACCCATGCGTCGCCGGACGGTTGTCCAGGCTCTGTGGCGACCGTGTCATACCATTGGAGCCAGCTCGACGCGGCAAGCACGATTTCAGCGCGATCGCCGGCCACGACTGCCAGTGCCGGATCGGCAGCGAGCGCAGTTGGACTGCTGGTGCGAAGTGTCGACGCGAGACGACGCGCGTCCAGCGCACGACCGACCATCGCCTGCAGCCAGCGTGTGGTGGCAGGATCGGAAGCATCATCGGATGGAGACGCCGTCGATGGCTGCAACGAAAAACGGCGCGCAAACGCAGCACGGTAGCTCTTTGACAACGGCTGCGAGTCGAGCATACGCAGGAAGTGGAGGCCCGCCTCGATCGCGAATCCCAGCATCCGTGGGTCGTTGTCATCGACTGCGCGCATACGACGACGTTCGACCATCGCTTCGAGCGGGATGCGTTGCGGGTCGTAGAGCGGCGCTTGAAGTGCAGTATTGGCCGGCAAATCTCCGAGGTAGCATCGGCTCAGCACGGCGCTTGTGGCGCGCACGCGTGCCATCACCGGAGTGCCAGAGTCCTCCGCCTGGAATTCGCCAAACTGCCATTGCCGGGTCAGCATCCACAGCGGGTCGAACAGGCGCGCACTAAGGCTCATCCTCATGTCGGCGTCGCGCGAATCCGGCTCGAGCCGAGCCCAACTCGTGATCGACTGCGTACCTGTTGATGGCGGCGGCGGAGGCGGTG
>DATFSE010000092.1:0-58151 GCA_035262745.1 Casimicrobiaceae bacterium
CCCGCGTCTCTCCCGTATGCTTTCCTTGGGCTGCTCCAGGTGCATTCATTGCAGTCTCCTTCGTCAAATCGAGTTACTCAGAACTCTCGTTTTAACTCAAGGAGACCAAACCAGGAGCAGCCCTCATAGTATCTATCGGTATTGTTCGCGACCGGCAGCTTTTGGCCGACTGCAGCCGTACCAAATAGTCGCCCATAGCGGCAGTTCAATTGGCGCTAACGACCGATACCAGCTGTTCGTGGCGGCCGAAGCCTGCCGTTTAATTAGCTTTGCCAGGCGTTCCCCGAGCGGTCCGCTTGATCGAGTGGTTAGGCCCCACGAGCGCCCTCAACGGTAAACGCTACTTCATAATGTGCGGCGCGACGGTCGAATTCCACCATCATAGCTTGCGCCACAGGCGCAACGACGGCTGACTCGACATCGGCGCCCGAAAATGCTCGGATCGCTTGCAAGGAGTCCCAAACAGTAACGACCTGGAATTCTGTGCCGTTGGCCACCTCACGACGCAGAATGCTCGCCCGTACAAACCCGGCGAGCGATGCAAGTTTGGGAAACGTATCGCTTTTAAGGTGCGCGACGTAGCTGTCGGCATCCTCGCGCTTGGCGATTCCCCTCCAATGTCGAGAGATCATCGTGTGTCACCCTGAGCTGTGGGGCTTAACGGATGAAGATAACGAGCGCGACGATCGGCGCGCACCCCCGCAAAGAATGGTCCTACCTGACCGAGGAGCTAGGCATCGCGTCAATCGAATCTGGTTTTCGCATAGTGCAAGGAGTTTGGTTGAACTATAGCGCCTTCTTCCAACTTCTTCTTGAGTGCCGGCCGGTAAGTATCCCCGTTCCGGATGCTCATGCTCGCCGCGACGCGCCCATAAAGAAAACCATTTTTTGCACTATCCCTTGACTTGTTGCCGAATGAGAAGAGATAGAGTTTCCTTCAACGAATTCGAAGTCGCCGCTCATCCGCGCTGCTCCTGACCGCCACCGTGTGGTAACAGCGGCATCAACTATATACTCTAGTATCGCGCTCATAAGGGATAGATCGTTGCGAAGCGACGGGGTGGTCTCGGTCGACTGGCCGTGCGATCCGAACTTCCCTGACGTCATCCCCTGCGCAAGTGTTGTTGGACGGTCGACAAGCCGGCCGGTACAATGCGATCCGCGGTTCCCGATGCATCGAGCGTCTGGAACCGCAATCTTTTTCGCCTTTCCTCCGAACGGCATCGACTCGACCGTGAGGCGCAAGCTCGTCAAGACGATCTACGACCTCGCGTGGCCGGTGCTGGTCGCGCAGCTCGCGGTGATGGCGTACTCGGTCGTCGACACAGTGATGGCGGGTCGCTACGCGACCGACGATCTTGCCGCCGTCGGCATCGGTGCTTCGATCTACTTCAGCGTGTTCGTCGCGTTGATGGGTGTGCTGCTCGCCGTGACGCCGACCGTTGCGCAACTTCAGGGCGCCGGACTCCACGGCGAGATCGGGGAGCACATCCGCCAGGCGATGTGGCTCGCCGTGGCGCTTGCCGTCGTTTCGGTGGTCGTCTACTCGCATCCCGAGCCGCTGCTCGAGATGAGCGAGGCGCCGCCAGCCGTCGCTGCGAAGGTCCGGGCGTATCTCGGAATCGCCGCCTGGGGTGCGCCCGCGGGCCTCGCGTTCCGCCTGTTCGCGAGCTACACGATGGCCGTGTCGCTGACGCGCGTGATGATGACGCTGAATCTGCTCGGGCTCGCGCTCAAGGTGCCCCTCAACTGGATGTTCATCTTCGGGCATTGGGGCGCCCCCGAAATGGGAGCGGCGGGATGCGCGCTGTCGACCACGCTCATCAACTGGACGATCTGCATCCTCGCGTGGATGTGGGCGGGCACGACGGGGAAGTACCGGCCGCATCGCGTATTCGGGCGCTGGTCCTGGCCGCGTTGGCGCGACCAGCGACAGCTGCTCGCGCTCGGCACGCCTATCGGAGCCACGTTTCTTGTCGACGTGACGGCGTTCACGTTCATGGCGCTGTTTGTCGCGCGGCTCGGTGCCGTGAACTCCGCCGCGCACCAGATCGCCGCGAACGTCGCCGCAGTGATGTACATGCTGCCGCTCGCGACCGGCAATGCGGTGGGCGTTCTCGTCGGGCAGGCAATCGGAGCACGGCGTCTCGCGCTCGCGCGCTCGACCGGTCTCACCGGTATCGCGGTGGCGTTGGGTATCGCGGTCGTCGCTGCGCTGGTGCTTGCCGGCGCGGCCAGCGCCGTCGCCGATTCCTACACCATCGATCCCGACGTTCGAGCCATCGCGAGCAGGCTGCTCCTGCTCGTCGGCGGATACCACATCTTCGACGCGACGTCGGCGGTCGCCGTGAATGCGCTGCGTGGTTACAAGCGTGCGGTCGTGCCGTTCCTGGTGAATGTTGTCGGGCTGTGGGCTGTCGGCCTCGGCGGTGGCTACGTGATCGGACTTACCGATGTTCTCCCGCTGTCCGCGCTCGGGCTCGTCACACCGCTTGGCGTGCCCGGCTTCTGGATCGGCGCGATCGCCGGCATGGCCGTCGCCGCAGCGGGTGTAGTCGTCTACTTCCTTCTTGTGAGCGAGCCTGGCAACGTGCGCGCGGTGAGCGAAGGGGCGGCTGCGCCATAGAGGCGCGCGCCGTGCCGAGCGGGCGCAGCGGCGTCCGAGCACCGCATACGACTTGACATCTTCTCGAGCACCATCTTATGAACAATCCAGCGATACAGCCCGCGTTGGCGCGGCTGGACGAGCGTATCAAGCTCGATAACCTCCGGCGTATGCAGTGGTTCGCATTGGCGCTGCTAATCGCGATGGCGCTTCTTCTAGCTATCGCAACAGCGGGCGCTGCTGCCTACCCACTCCTCACCTGGACTCGGGCTTTCGCCGAAGCAGCCGTGATCGGTGCGATTGCCGACTGGTTTGCGGTCGTCGCGCTGTTTCGTCACCCGCTCGGCCTCCCGATTCCGCACACGGCGATCATCCCGCGCAACAAGGATCGAATTGGCGAGGCCCTGGGGCACTTCGTCGAGGAAAACTTCCTCACTCCGGAGAACGTGATGCGGCGCCTCGCCGGCGTCAATCTATCCCAGGTGGGCGCGCAATGGCTCGCGACGCCGGCGAACAGCGAGCGCGCAGCCAGTGGAGTGTGCGCTGTGGTTCCCCGCTTCCTGACAATGGTAGAGGACGAGGACGTCGCTCGTTTTCTCACCCGAACACTGCTGAGCGAACTCGAGAAACTCAACCTTTCGCGCGTCGCGGGTGAAGTGCTCGCCGTCGTGACCTCGGGCGATGAGTACCAGGCGCTGCTGGGCGACGTGCTCAAGGGCATGGAGCGGTTGATCGTCGCAAATCAGCCGGTGATCCTTGAAAAGTTTGGGGAAGCCTCGAAATACACTCCAGGGTTTCTGGACACCTACATCGTCAATCGCTTCGTCGAGGGTATCGTCCGGCTGCTCCATGACGTGGCGGCGGATCCGCAGCACCCGGTCCGCCAGCAATTCGCCGAGGGCACGCGCTGTTTGATCGAAAAGCTGGAGACGTCGCCGGAGTTCTTTGCGCGCGGTGCGGCGTTCAAACAGCAGATCATCAAGCACCTGGAGACCAAGCCCTACTATCGCGCACTTTGGATTGCCACGAAGCAACGGATCCTCGACGATATCGCCAGTGCGAATCCACGACTGCGCCAAACGATTGCGTCGTTGCTGCTGGCGTTGGGAGAGAGTCTAGCCAGGGACAGGACGATGCAGCAGAAGCTTAACGGCTGGTTGCTGGGTGCACTCGAGTCATTGATGCTTGCGCATCGGCACCAAATTTCTCTGCTCATCACCGACGTCGTGAAGAGCTGGGACGCCCACGACGTGTCAGCGAAGATTGAGCTTGAGATCGGCAAGGATCTGCAATTCATCCGTGTCAACGGGACGCTCGTGGGCGGCTGTGTCGGGATCGCACTTCACGCGCTCACCGTTCTGTTCGCGTAACGGTCCTATCCATGGGTCCGTCTCTCAATCCCGCTCCTCGAGCTTCCGATTGATCCACAGCGCGGCGAGAGTACCCACCGCCCCCGAGAGCAGGTAGAGGCTCACGTAGCCCAAGCCGAAATACGCTGCAAGTCCCAGTGCAGCCAACGGCGCAAACCCTGCGCCGATCAGCCATGCGACGTCCGAGGTGAGCGCGGCCCCGGTGTAACGGTATTTCGGATCGAAGCTCGCATTGAGCGCGCCGGCTGCCTGACCGTAGGAGAGCCCTAGCAGCGCGAATCCGATGAGCACGAAGACGTCCTGCCCCAGCGTGCCGCCGTCGAGGAGCGTGGGCGCGAAACCGCTGAAGACGGCGATCAGCGCGGCAAAGAAGCCGAGCGTCTTGCGTCGGCCGCCGAGGCGGTCGGCGATCACACCGGAGGCGAGAACGCCGACGATTCCCAGGATGGATGCGAGAATCTGGATCGCGAGAAACGCGGTGATCGACTGGTGCGAATAGAGAAGAATCCACGACAGCGGAAACACCGTGACGACGTGGAACAACGCGTAGCTCGCCAATGCGCCAAAGGCGCCCAGCGCGACGTTATAGCCCTGCGATTTCAGCAACTCGGTCGTTGGCATGGGTTCCAGCTCCTTCTGTGTGAGGAGCTCGTCGAATTCGTGCGTGACCACGAGGCGCAGCCGCGCGAATAAGGCGACGACGTTGATCGCGAACGCGCAGAAGAACGGGTACCGCCAGCCCCAATCCAGAAAATCCTCCTCCGAGAGGGTCGCGACGAGGAGCAGGTAGAGCCCGCTCGCGATCATGAAGCCGAGCGGCGCACCGAGCTGCCCCATCATCGCGTACCAGCCGCGCCGATTGGGCGGCGCGGAGAGCGCGAGCAGCGATGGCAGGCCATCCCACGAGCCGCCGAGCGCGATACCCTGGCCGATGCGTAACAGGGCAAGCAGCACAATTGACATGTAGTGGATGGCGCCATATCCGGGCAGGAACGCGATCCCGACTGTGCACGTTCCGAGCACGAACAGCGCGAGCGTCAACTTGGTACTTCGTCCCCATCGGCGCTGGATGTCAAAAAACAAGATCGAGCCGATCGGCCGCGCGATGAACGCCAACGCGAAGACGGTGAATGAAAGCAGGATGCCATCGAGACGCGCTACGAACGGAAAGAAGATGAACGGAAACACCAGCACCGACGCGATGCCGTAGACGAAGTAATCGAAATACTCCGAGGCGCGGCCGATGACGACGCCGACCGCGATGTCGCCCGGTGCGACCGCCGACCCACCTCCAGCGGGCGCGTGCGTGCCTAGGGGCGTCGATGGGGCGCCGTTTGTCACGGGATGTTCCTCATCTGTTCGGGCGAAGGCAGCGTCATGTTGGTCTTCAGGTGGTACATCACCCACAGCGACCCGGACAGGGTGATCACGACGAGCACGATCATGAAGATCAGCGACATCCACGTCCAGCCACCTTCGGCCTTCGACGTCATGTGGAGGAAGAACCTCATGTGCACGTAGATCTGCACGATAGCAAAACCGAGGATCACGAAAGTCGTTACGGTCGAGCTCGCGAAGACCTTGTTCATCACGAGCCAGAACGGGATCGCCGTTAGGATGACCGACAGCACGAAGCCGGTGACGTAGCCGCCCACCGTGATGTGCAGCGTGTCGTGATCGACTTCTCCCTCATTGCCGTGATGACCGGCGCTGGGATTCAGGTTGAGCGCGTTCATGCCAGTGTTCCCATCAAGTAGACGAACGTAAAGACCCCGATCCAGATTACGTCGAGGAAGTGCCAGAACATCGACAGGCACATCAGCCGGCGCCTGTTCGCGGCAATCAAACCTCGCTTCGCTACCTGCCACATCAGCGTGACCAGCCAGACGATGCCAAAGGTCACGTGCAGGCCGTGCGTTCCCACAAGCGTGAAAAACGACGACAGGAACGCGCTGCGCTGTGGTCCGTTGCCCTCTTGTATAAGGTTGGCGAATTCGTGCAGCTCGATGCCGACGAACCCGCAACCGAGCAGGCCGGTAACGGCGAGCCAGGCGAGCGTGGCGCCAACGCGCTTGCGAGTCATCGCGATCACTGCGAAGCCGTAGGTGATCGACGACAGCAGGAGCAGCGAGGTATTGACCGCCACCAGCGAGAGATTGAAGATCTCGGCCCCTGAAGGGCCCCCTGCATAGTTGTGGCCGAGCACCCCGTAGGTGGCGAACAGGCATGCGAAGACGAGGCTGTCGCTCATCAGGTATATCCAGAACCCGAGCAGCGTGCCGTTCTCGGGATGGTATTCGCCGCTGACGTAGAAGCTCAGCCCGGGAGGTTCGCCCGCGCGACCGGTGCTCAGGGTTGCTGTCAAATCAGCCATGGGCGGCCAGCGCTCGGGTGCGCGCATCCTCGACGCGCACGACCTCGTCTGCGGGCAGGTAGTACTCGCGATCGTAGTTGAACGTGTGAACGATCGCCGCCACGATGAGCAGGGCGAAGGATCCCGCGGCGAGCGGCCACATGTGCCAGATCAGCCCGAACGCGCACAGAGCGCTCAGAAGCGCGAGGATCAGCCCTGCCGGGGTGTTCTTCGGCATATGGATAGGGACGAAGCCCGACCGCGGTCGCACATACCCGCGCTGCTTCATGTCCCACCACGCGTCGGCGTCGTGGACGATCGGGGTGAATGCGAAGTTGTACGCCGGCGGTGGGGACGAGGTCGACCACTCGAGCGTGCGGCCGCCCCAGGGATCGCCGGTCGTGTCGCGTAACGAATCGCGCCGCACGAAGCTCACGACGAGCTGGATGAGGAACGACGCTATACCAAGCGCGATCAGGAACGCACCGAACGCTGCGATCTGGAACCAGATCTGCAGCGCGTGGTCATCGAAGTGACTTAACCTGCGCGTCACCCCCATCAGGCCGAGCGCGTACAGCGGCATAAAGGCGAAATAGAAGCCGATACACCAGAACCAGAACGAGCACTTGCCCCAGAAGGGATCGAGCCGGTAACCGAATGCCTTGGGGAACCAGAAGGTGATCCCGGCCATCAGTCCGAACAGCACGCCGCCTATGATCACGTTGTGGAAATGCGCGACCAGGAACAGGCTGTTGTGGAGAACGAAATCGGCCGGCGGGACGGCGGTCAGGACACCGGTCATGCCGCCGATCACGAACGTCACCATGAAGCCGATCGTCCACAGCATCGGGGGCTCGTATCTGATTCGTCCCCGGTACATCGTGAACAGCCAATTGAAGATCTTCGCTCCCGTTGGGATTGAAATGATCATCGTCGTGATGCCGAAGAACGAGTTGACGCTTGCGCCCGATCCCATCGTGAAGAAGTGATGGAGCCAGACGAGGTACGACAGGATCGTGATGACGACCGTGGCGTACACCATCGACGCGTAACCGAAAAGGCGCTTGCCGCAATAGGTGGATACGACCTCGGAGAAGACGCCGAACGCCGGCAGGATCAGTATGTAGACCTCCGGATGGCCCCAGATCCAGATGAGGTTGACGTACATCATCGGATTGCCACCGAGGTCGTTCGTGAAGAAATTCGTCCCGACATAGCGGTCGAGCGAGAGCAGCGCGAGCACCGCGGTCAGCACTGGGAACGCTGCGACGATAAGGACATTCGCGCAAAGCGCGGTCCACGTGAAGATGGGCATCTTCATCACGTCCATTCCGGGCGCCCGCATCTTGACGATCGTCACGATGAAATTGATGCCGGTCAGCAGCGTGCCGACTCCCGCGACCTGCAGCGACCAGATGTAATAGTCGACGCCGACATCAGGACTCGCGATGATCCCCGAGAGCGGAGGGTAGGCGAGCCAACCCGTCTTGGCGAACTCGCCGACAAACAACGACATCATCACGAGCACGGCGCCGAACGCCGTCATCCAGAAGCTGAAGTTGTTGAGGAATGGAAACGCCACGTCGCGTGCGCCGATCTGCAAGGGCACGACGAAGTTCATGAGTCCCACGACGAGCGGCATCGCGACAAAGAAGATCATGATGACGCCGTGGGCGGTGAAGATCTGGTCGTAGTGGTGCGGCGGGAGATACCCCATCGAGTCGCCGAACGCGATCGCCTGCTGCGCGCGCATCATCACGGCGTCCGCGAAACCCCGCAGCAGCATCACCAGTCCGAGGATCACGTACATGATGCCGAGCCTCTTGTGGTCGATGCTCGTTATCCAGTCGCGCCAGAGCGTGCCCCACCAGCGGAAGTAGGTGATCAGCGCGAGGACCGCCAGGCCGCCGATGACGACAGCGAGGAACGTGGCGAGCAGGATCGGCTCGTGTAGCGGAATCGCCTCCCACGTGAGGCGGCCGAAGACGAACTTAGCGAGGCCGGTGTTCTCGGACATTTATGTTGTCAATGTCAATAGCGATAGACGGGGGAGGCGAGGGCGCTCGCGAGGGAGCCATCGGCTCGGCAGACGGCGTCCGCAGCGATGAGCTTCAGTGCGATCGACTCGCGCGCCGACGCGCGGGTCGGCTCGGCATGCGCTCCCATCATGTGTCGCACGCAGACCTTCCGAATGTCCACGCACCGGTTGACGACGAGGTCGAACAGGTCGGCTGTCACGGTGCCGTAGCGCCTTACGGGTTCGCGCTCGCTCGGCTTTTCGAGATCGAGATACGCTTCGCGGGTCAATCCATCCTTCGACGCCCTTGCCTTCTGCAGCCAGCTATCGAATTCGCCGGCGTTCATGCCTAGCAGCCTGAAGCGCATGTTGTTGAAGCCGCTGCCGCTGTAGTTCGCCGAGAAGCCCTCATACTCGCCACGCTTGTTGATGACTGCGTGCAGCGTCGTCGCCATGCTCGGCATCGCGTAGATCTGACCGGCAAGCGCCGGGACGTAGAACGAGTTCATCACCGACGACGACGTAATCGTGAAGTGAACGGGGACGTCGACGGGTATCGCGAGCTCGTTCACGACGGCCACACCGTGATCGGGATAGATGAACAGCCATTTCCAGTCGAGGGCGACGACCTCGATATTCAGCGACTCGGCCTCGATCGACAGCGGGCGCTGCGAGTCGATGCGTGTCAGCGCCCGATAGGGGTCGAGCGTGTGCGTGCCGATCCACGTGAGCGCCCCCAGCGCGATGATGATGAGCAGCGGCCCTGCCCAAATCACGAGCTCGAGCGGGATCGAATGGTCCCAATCCGGCGTGTAGTGCGCCTTGGTGTTCGAAGCCCGGTAGTGCCACGCGAACACAAGCGTCAGCACGATGACCGGGACGATGACAATCAGCATCAGCAGCGTCGAGATGACGACGAGCTGACCTTGCTGGGCTGCTACGTAGCCCGAGGGGCGCAGCACAACCATGTCGCAGCCGGCGAGCAGGGCCATGCAGGAGAATGACAACGCGAGAAGAAAGCCAACGGCGCGCGATGAGACCATGCGATCCGAAATCCTCCTCGTGCAGGATGCCTGCTAAACGACGCGGCCGTCAATTGTTCAACGATTTCATGTCGCTGACAATGCCCCCGGCCGTGGCAGCAAGAGGTGGCTCGAACATCGCGTTGAAGTCTCGCTATGACGTCCTTGACCGCGCCTCGGACGGCGAGAGATCGCAGTCCGAGCTGTAGAGACCAACGCCGCTGGGATTGACTGTAAAATTCACTGTTAAGGCAATCTGGCCACAGAGACGGTTCGCACCGGACTGCACCCACCGCCAGAAAGTGCTTCGGGTCGGTTGACTCCCACGCCGGTCTCGTCCTTGCAGAGCGCCTTCGGCGCCGCTCGGAGCTACATCAGGAGCGGTGAGGCTGCGATCACCAGAGAGAAGACAAATGCCGAGGATTGCATTAGGACTGATGCTGCTGCAGGTTTGTATCGCCAGCGCCCAGACACCCAACAAGGACGAGCGCGGCGCCTTAGTGCCGGGCGCGGCCTCATGCGGTGACTGGTCCGCGGCTCGCCGTGGCGAGGGACCCTATTCATGGCACGGCGACGTGACGTGGTTCCGAGGGTTCGTGTCCGGACACAACGTTTATGCCCAGCGCCCTGTAAATTCAATGATCGACGCCCAGCCTAGCGAGGTCGAGGCCTGGCTTGATACGTACTGCCAGAAGAATCCCGATGATTCACTCATGCAAGGTGCCGTGGCCTACGTGGCGGCTCGCGGCGGACGCCGGCCAGAATGGATTCGCAAGTAGCTAGGGAGTTCGGCTCTTCGGGGGATCGGCCTGAATGCATGCTGCGACCACCGCATGCAGCGCCGAGGGTTCGATCGGCTTGCGCACCAGTTCCTTCACGTGTGCGTGCTCCAGTTCATGGCGATGGACATTGTCGGCATAGCCGGTGTAGAGCACCACGGGAGGGGCCCGCGGCAGGAGCGCGATCTTTCCTGCGAGCTGAAGGCCGGTCATCCGGGGCATGGTCTGATCCGCGATGACAAGGTTGTACCCACCGGCGTCGCTTCCGAGAATCGAAAGCGCCTCTTCAGGACCAAAAGCCAGATTGACCTCGAGCCCCCACGTTCGCAGCAGATCGCGCATGAATTCGGCGACCGATTGCTCGTCGTCGACAATGAGGACGCGACCGTGCAGGGAGGCCCGCAGGGCGCGAGGCGCGGGAACGCTCGCCTCCGCTTTCGCCTCAGGCTTTGGGCCCGCCGCTCCGGGAGGCAAGAGTATCCGGAAAACAGTGCCTCCCTGCTGCGGCGTCTCCACGGCGACGTGCCCACCATGTTCGTGCACGATGCCGTGCACGACCGCGAGACCCATTCCACTTCCCTTGCCTACCTCCTTGGTCGAAAAAAACGGCTCGAAGATCCGTCCCACTATGGCAGGCGGGATACCGGGACCATTGTCGGACACGCTCAGTTCGACAAATTCACCAGCGACGCGCCTGCGGCAGCTCGAGCAAACCAGGTCCAACAAGCCCGTTTCTCGGACGTTGATGTGGACGGTTCCGATGCCGTTCATCGCATCACGAGCATTGATGCAGAGGTTGAGAAGAACCTGCTCCAGCTGGACGCGGTCAGCAACCACCGGAGGGACTTGGTCGAGCATCACCTGAAGCTCGAGCGTGGCGGGCATGGTCGACCGGACCAGCGCGCCCGCTTCGGCGACGAGCTCGGACACCGAGGTGGTCTTTCGCTCTCCACGCCGCCCACGGCTGAAGGTGAGGAGCTGCTGGATGAGGTCCCGTGCGCGCTGAGACGACGCTTGTGCTCGCTGGAGGTAGTCTCCGAGCTTCGCGTCCCCGATGGCTTCCGAGCGCTCGCTGGCGAGCATGATGTTGCCGAGCATCCCCGTGAGGATGTTATTGAAGTCATGCGCGATTCCGGCGGCCACGTGACCGATCGCCTCCATCTTCTGCGCCTGCCTCAGTTGCATTTCGAGCTGCAAGCGCTGCTCCTCGGCGGCTTTTTGCTTCGCGATGTCGCGCGCGACGATGATCACATGCGTCGCGCCACGGTAGCGAACGGGGATGGTTCGCGCCTCGATTGGGAATTGCTCGCCATCGTTGCGGACGGCGGCCATCTCGAGTTGACACGACTCGCCGGCTAGGGTCCGACGGATCAAGGCCTGCTGCGCATCAATGTAGTCGGCCGGCAGGTCGGGCGGAAAGGTCCGCCCGACCACATCGTCGCGCGAATAGCCGTGCATGTCGAAGTACGCCGGGTTCGCGTCGACCAAACAGAAGTCGGCATCCCACAAGGAAATTGCGTCGAGCGATACGTTAAAGATGGCGCGATAGCGCTCCTCGCTCGCCGTCTCGTCCTCGACGAACTCCAACAATCCGTTTTCGCCCTTCGCGCGTCGCCTTGCCTCGAGCTGACGCAGTTCCGTGCGCCGAATCTTTCCCGACACCGTCTTGGGCAGCTCCGCAAATTCGAGACGGCGGATGCGCCTGTACGGCGCGAGACGCTTGCGAAAGAACGCGAACACGTCCGCGGCAAGCTCTGGCGACGCGACGTACCCTTGACGCAGAGTTACGAAACACTTCGGCACGGCGAGGCGCAGCGGATCGGGGCTCGGGACGACCGCGGCCTCGGCGATCGCGGGATGCTCGATCGCGACCGACTCGAGCTCGAAGGGGGAGATCCGATAGTCGGAGGACTTGAACACATCGTCAGCGCGTCCCACGTAGCTGATGTATCCGTCCGCGTCGCGCCGCCCGATGTCGCCGGTACGGTAGAAGCTGTCCCGCATCACCTCAGCGCTCTTGGTCGCGTCGAGATAACCCTCCATCAATCCGACGGGACGTGGATCGAGTCGAACGGATACTTCGCCGTCATCCGCAGGCTTGCCATCCTCGTTGAGGAGGACAATATCGTAGCCTGGCAGCGGACGGCCCATCGAGCCCGGCTTCACGGGCTGACCAGGTGAGTTGCCGATCATTGCGGTCGTCTCGGTCTGCCCGAAGCCGTCGCGGATGGTAATGCCCCAGGCTGCACGGACGCGATCGATGATCTCGGGGTTAAGCGGCTCGCCCGCACCAACCAGCTCGCGAATGGCGAGACGTCCGCGGAAGGCCGCGAGGTCCTCCTGAACGAGCATGCGCCATACCGTCGGTGGAGCGCACATGGTCGTAACGCGGCAACGCTCGATCGCCGAGAGCATCGCACGCCCGTTGAAGCGCACGTAGTTGTAGATGAACACGCAGGCGCCGGCATTCCATGGAGCAAAGAAACAGCTCCATGCGTGCTTGGCCCAGCCGGGGGACGAGATGTTGAGATGAATGTCGTTCGGCTCCAATCCGATCCAGTACATGGTCGACAGGTGGCCGATCGGATAACTCTGGTGCGTGTGCAAGACGAGCTTGGGCTTAGACGTGGTTCCCGAGGTGAAGTACAAGAGCAGAGGGTCGGTCGCGGGGGTGGGGCGATCGGGCACGAACGTGGTCTGCGCGCCGTTCGACGCGGCAAAGTCGCGCCATCCGGCCCGGCGTGCGCCAACCGCGATGCGCGTGTAACCGCCCTCGAGGTCTTCGAATTTGGCGATATCGGCTGATGAGGCGACAACGTGCTTTATGGCGCCTCTTGTAAGTCGATCCCTCAGATCGTCGCGCGTAAGGAGATTGGTCGCGGGAACCACGATCGCGCCGAGCTTGATCGCTGCGAGCATGGTTTCCCATAATGCAACCTCGTTACCGAGCATCAGCAGTACGCGATCACGGCGCTGCACACCCTGCTCGTGCAGCCAGTTCGCGACCTGGTTCGACCTGCTGGCGAGCGTCGCAAACGAGAGGCGATGCTCCTCGCCGGACTCCTCTACGATCCACAGCGCCGGCGCGTCGTTGCCGGCCGCGATGGTGTCGAAATAGTCAAGCGCCCAGTTGAACTCGCTCAACCGCGGCAGGAGGAATTCCCCGCGTACGGCGGCGTAATCGGTGCGGTGGGCGAGCAGTAAGTCGCGCGCCTTCAGGAACGCGGCTGCATCGCTCATCAATGGATGTTCTATTGAGGCTCACGGGAAGAGCGGAGATGGCGACGCTACGCTGTTAGCCGCAAAGGGTCAAGCAACGCCTACCTCTGTTCGCAGTCCGACGTGCGGCCTTCGTGCACACGACATGCACGGTAATCCGGATGACGACCCCACGCGCGATCGATACGGGAATTCCGATCCGGTCTGGCTGGAAGCTGCATGCGAGATCGCGGAACGTGACCCCGATTGCATCGACTGATCCGTGTCACGATGGTCTCCTCGGTTCAGTAATAGGGAAAGCGATGGTCGCACGATGATCCGTCGCGGGCGTGCCACATGCGGAAGCTCCTTCCGGCGATCGCTCCAGCAAGAGCATGGCGGACAGCGACGACGACTGTGCGTCCCCATCGGCCGAGAAAGTCCCGCCCGCGCGTCGGGAAAGCAACGCGACGTCCGCGCGCTCCAGTCGTCAGCGCGAAATCTACCCGGCGCGGCGCGTCCGTGCCGGCGGGCAACTCCATCATGACGCGCGCAGCACGGTGAGCATGAACCAATGCCAGCCCGGGCTTCTCGAGCTGATAGGTATCGCCCGGCAGCAGCACGGTATCGTTGGCGCTCTCTTCCTCGGTGATCCATAACACGCCCGAAGCGGGCGAGAGGCGCATGCCCTCGCCGTCACAGATGCGCAGCAGGTTGTGGCGATCGAGCGCCAGCGTTTTCTGCAGAGACGTCGCCGAGGTCATGGGTGTTCTCCATTGGTGACAAGCTACGCAGTCTGCGTGTCCGATGTAATCGCGAAGCGTCTCCTCCGGAAAAATTTGTTTCGTTTGTATCGCAGCGGTGATGGCGAATTCACGCATTGGTGCGGCGCATGCCACTCGTTTGCAACCCGGCGCTATACTTCGGCAACCACTATTGCAACCACGCTATCGCCGACCTTCATGGCAAGCAATGGCCGCATCCTGATTGTCGAAGACGACCGGCCTGTACGTGAGATGGTCACCGAATACCTCCGTACGCACGGCTATGAGGTCGCGCAAGCCGACCGCGGCACTGCGATGCGCGAGGCTGTCGAAAAGAGCCTTCCCGACGTTGTCCTGCTCGATGTCAATCTGCCCGATGAAGACGGGCTTACGCTCGCTCGCTTCTTACGCGAACGTTTCGACGTCGGGATCATCATGGTCACGGGCGCATCCGAGCTCGCGGATCGCGTCGCCGGGCTCGAGGTGGGCGCCGACGACTACGTGGTCAAGCCGTTCGAGCTCCCTGAGTTGCGCGCACGTGTGAAAAGCGTCCTGCGACGGATGCAGGCGCGCGCCACGCTCACATCGGCAGACCAGGTGTCGAGTAATGGTTCATCGCCGCGCGTGCGGGTAGGGATGTGCTCGCTCGACCTTGACTCTCATCAACTCTTCGCTGCCGACGGAGGCGAAATACCGATCACCGGCATGGAGTTCGATTTGCTCAAAGCGTTCATCGAGCGGCCGAATAGGGTTTTAACACGAGACCAACTGCTTACGCTGACGCGCAATCGGGAGTGGGAGCCTCTTGACCGGTCGATCGACATCCGCATCGCCCGTGTCCGGCGCAAAATTGAAGCCGATCCTGAGCATCCGCAGGCGATCCGTACAGTTCGCGGCACTGGTTACATGTTCGTGCCGTCGAGCGAGGCCATGTAACGCCCTGAGTGGCCAGGCAGTACTTCCTGGTCACGAGCGATGTGATCAGGAATTACGCCTATCGCGCCCGCATGCGTGCGGGGCGTTCTCCGCAACGTCTTAACCATTCAGCCACCTCGCGATGGCCGTCGAGCTTGATCCCAGACATGGTGCCGAACATCAGCCAGCTCGCGGCAGGAATGTCGACAAGCGAGAAGGCGCCGAGTAAATATCCGCCGTTTCGTAGCCGCGCTTCCAAGGCATCGAGCCCACGAACGAATTGCGATCGGTTGTACTCCGCGCACGCTTTGCTCCGGTCTGCGGGCTTGTACGAGACCGGCGTGTTCAGTCCGTGGTAGAGATACTGCATCATGTAATCGCCCAACTCGGTCATCGCCCACACCGTCCAGCAGACAGCGTCCGCATGGGCTTGGCCCGCTCCGCTTGGCCAAAGCCTCTTGTCCACGCCGTACTTTTCACCAAGGTGCAGCATGATTGCCCCGGACTCGAAAAAGCTAAGGTCGCCGTCGACCATTCCAGGCACTTTCCCGTGCGGATTGATTGCAAGGTACTCCGGCGTCCGATGCTCCAGCTTTTTGGCATCGAGTTCGATGTACTCATAGGGAATCCCGAGCTCTTCGAGTGCCCACTCGACACGCGTCCCGGAGCTGCGCGGCCAGGAGTAGAGTTTGATCGTCATGATTGTCTTCCGAGGGGTAGTGCAAGGAACCGAGCTTACGCCTGCCTCCTTCAGTTTGCAGACACCGATTACGCCGATTCGACCCGAAGACAGCGCTACGCACCCACTGTCCCTTCAGTAGAGCCGGATCGCTACGTCGAAGTGCCAAGTTCGGCGGATCTCGATCACGTCGTAGTCGCGGGCAACGCGCGGCGGGAACGCCTGGTAGGGCGTCTGGCTGTGCACGACGCGTCCTATCGCTTCATCGAGCGCCGCCACGCCGCTGGATAGAGCGAAGGTCACCGACTCCACCGAGCCGTCGCTTCGGATGGCCACCCACACGAGGGGATCGGTGTGAGGCTGCTTCGCCGCTTCGCGGACCATGTCGAACGTTATTTTGTTCAGCTGGATCTTCAGGGCCCAGGCTTCGGCCCACGCGATGAGCTCATCGTTGGAGTCCGTGCGACCGAAGAGCCTGAATCGACGTGGGTTGCTCCACGGAGGAGGTAGCAAGCGTGATGGAGCTGCTAAAGCCGTTGCTGATTCGCGCCGGGCGGCGTCCTCGTCCAGCTGTCGCCCTATCGCCCGACGCGCTGCTTCTCGTCTTTCCGTTTCAGCCCGTTCGGCTTCGACGCGTCCAGCTTCGGCACGTGCAGCCTCGGCGCGTGCGGTCTCGACGCGGGCAGCTTCAACACGTGCAGCTTCAACACGTGCGGCCTCGACGCGTGCGGCCTCGGCGCGTGCGGCTTCGACGCGTGTGGCTTCGACGCGCGCGGCCTCGGCACGTGCGGCCTCGGCGCGCGCAGTCTCGGCGCGGGCAGCTTCGACGCGTGCAGCTTCGGCGCGTGCGGCCTCAGCCCGTGCGGCCTCAGCCCGAGCAACCTCAGCACGTTCGGCTTCAACGCGTGCAGCCGCAGTCCGTTCGGCTTCGACCCGCGCAGCTTCGACGCGAGCGGCCTCGACCCGCGCCGCCTCAACGCGCGCGGCTTCGACGCGTGCGGCCTCAGCCCGAGTGACCTCAGCTCGAGCGACCTCAGCTCGTTCGGCTTGGACCCGCGCGGCCTCGGCGCGTACGGCCTCAGCCCGAGCGACCTCAGCGCGTTCGGCTTCGACCCGCGCGGCCTCGGCGCGTACGGCCTCAGCCCGAGCGACCTCAGCCCGAGCGACCTCAGCGCGTTCGGCCTCAACGCGCGCAGCCTCAATACGTGCGGCCTCCTGACGTTCGGCCTCAAGCCGCGCGTTCTCGGCGCGAGCCGCTTCCTGGCGCGTCGCCTCCAGCTGCTCCGCCTGCCGCTGCACCTCTTCTTTTGAGGGACCAGGTTTGACCGGTTCAACGGCTCGCTCGCCCTCGAGGTCGACCCGCGCCCGCGCTGCATCGCCGACGTCCTGAGGCGACGGCATCGCGGTCTCCGGATTCGAGACGCTTGGCGCTGCCTCGCTGAGGGGTGTTGGCGTTGCGGGAGTGGTCGGCACAGCCCACGTTGGCTCGTCGGTCGGCGCCACGGCGATCACGGGTGGCGCGGGCATCGGGGGGGGCGCCTTGTCACCGGGGCGATCGGCATGTAAAGGCGTTCGCGACGGAGTCGCACCGGCCCCGGCGTCTGCTCTTGGTTTGGTCTTTGCCCTCACGTTGGCCTTTGCCCTCGAATTGGCCTCCGGCACAATCGCTGCTGTACTCGGTTGCGGGGTCGGTGCAGGGGACACAGATGGCGCCGGTGCGGGCTCACTAACTGCCGGTTCACTGGTTACGGGCTCGCTGGTTACCGGCTCACTGGTTGCCGGCTGATCGCTCTCTGCCTGCTGGAACGGCTCCGCGATCAGTGTAGCGGAGGGCTCGGCGGCTGCGAGCGGCGGCGGAACGACCACGATGCGCAGATCGGGTGCGTCGATCCGTCGATCCTGCCAGGGGAAGCCGAAGCCCGAAAGCCATAGTCCCTGGCCCTGGCCACCGAAGGTCAGAGTCAACAGCAACACGTGGATCAGCAGCGAGAGCGCCAGCGCTATCGTCAGTCGCTTGTGCTCAGTGCTCATGCGTTGGCCGTGTCAGGTCGTGCGCATCAGGATCGATGCGGTCTCGCTGAATTCACAAGCATGGCTCCTTTCTTGGCTCAAGTCGCTCGCCATTCAAGCGACTCGGAATGCGCCCGATTGCCGGCGTGCGATTCGGCGCTCAAGCGATCAATGTACTCGTACGGCGCCGCCGGCGGCTGGAGACCGGCGAGATCCCCGTCCTGGCGGGCGTACTCCTCCAGCTTGGCGCGCGCCCGGTCGCCAAAGAGGATCGAGCACGCCTCGCCCAGCCCCTCGGAACGCAGGATGTCTTCCTTGCGGAGCACCAGCGCAATTTTGGAGCGTCGCCGAAGAAAGTCTTCTAGTTTGGTGATCATCTCGCGGCGTGACGCTTGATGAAGCTCGCAGCGGATGTACTCCGTTCCGTCGATCAGAAGCTCGGCTTGGCGAGCGTCTTCGCGAATGCTTTCGAGCATTGCGAGCGCACCGAGCCCATAACGCCGCCATAGGCGTGTCGACAGCTGCTCGGTCGAAGTTGGTGGTGTGTATGCGTCGAGACCCATCAGGCGCGCCCGATGCAGGAATTCCTGCTTCATCTCATCTGGCGGTTCACCGTACCACTTGTAGTCCGGGTGAGGAATGCCGATCCCCATTTTGATAACGGTGCCACACACCTCATCGCCGACATTGATACAGTCGGTCAGTTTCCCGCCGAAAATGCTTATGTGCGCATCCTGCAGGTTCACGTCAAGTGCATGCTTGCGCGACATCTGCAAAAAGTCGCGCTTGCCTGCCGCTTCGGACTTGACGGCGAGTGGCCTAACCCCGCAGCGATATGCGACGACGTCACGCCGGCTCAGTGGATCGTCGAGCTTCAGCCGCTTGTTGATGTTATCCAGTACGAACTCGACATCATCATCGGAGACGCGGACGATCGGCTCATCCACGCGTGTGTCCGTGGTGCCGACGCAGGTCTTCAAACCCATAGGGATCGCGAAGAACAGCCGTCCATCATCAGCAAAGAAGGCGAGCACGCGCCGTCGCGGAGTGACGCGATCCACGAGGAGGTGGATGCCTTTTGAGAATACGTGATGGTATTCGGTTGTTTGTCCCGTGAGCCGGTTATGGGCGTCGACGAACGGACCGGCTGCGTTTATCAGGACGTTCGCTCTGATGGTGAATTCGGTGCCGTCGATCGTGTCCCTCGCGCGAATGGTCCAGACGCCGTTTTCCCGGCGGCCGCCCAATGATTCGACATAGTTCGCGGCAATGCAGCCGCTCGTCATAGCGGACCGGACGAAATTGAAGGTAAACCGCGCGTCGTTGTCATGGAGATACGCGTCAGAGTATTCGATCCCTCCAGTGCAATCGCGCGTATCGATGATGCCTTCCTCGCGTTCGATATCCTTTCGTGTGAGCAGCCTGGGAACACGGGTATGGCAGTCGCCCATCAGCCAGTAGACCCAAGCACCGAGCCAGAGAAATACCGGATGAAAACGGAACCCGGCCGATACCGTCGTGAGAAAGCGGATTTCCTCGACGGTCGAAGGGTAGTTGCGCATGAGGCGATTGCGGCTCTTGCACAACTCGCGAACAAGCGCATAGTCGTGGCTCTCAAGATATTTAATGCCACCCCAAGCGAGGTTCGACGACTGCATGCTTGTGAAGCCGGCGAAATCCCGCATGTCTATCAGCGCGGTCCTTACGCCGCGTCCGGCGAGCGCCGCTGCGGACACCGCGCCGTTGATGCCGCCGCCGACGATCAGCACGTCGAAGGTGCTGCGCGTAAGCTTGTCGATGTTGCTTTGTCGCAGTTGCATGCGTGACAAACGCGCTTGGCCCTACAGCATCGCCGTTGCCTCGATCTTCACCTTGAGTCCAAAGTGAAGCGGGCCCGTGGAAATAATGATCCGTGCGGGTCGCGGCAGCGACAAAGGATCTTCACCAGCCATTAAAACGTCTCCATGCGGTGAGCTCGCCGGTGGGCGAGAGGGCATGGTACTCGGAGAACTGCGCACCGGTAGCACAGGCGTGATTGGGAAGAATGCGCAGTCTCGTCCCGACCGGGAAGAGTGCTACCACATCATCGGCAGGCATGCTTGCATTGGATTCGGACTTGATGGAGGAGAGAATCCCGTGTTCCTGGTTGGCGCTGCTAAACACGTAGTGTTCGAAGGGTGTGCCGTCGAGACCGCATGGTTGCCCATATCCGAAATCGCGAGCCTGCTTGGAGGTTCCGCGATCACGGCTCATCGCCATCCATCCGGCGTCGACGATCACCCAACCTCTTTCCGCCTGGTGCCCGATAACCGTGGTGACCACGCTCAGTGCGATATCGGCGATCGAGCACACGCCGACGTTGTGCATGACGAGATCGAAGAATACGTACACCCCGGCGCGGACCTCGGTGATGCCATCGAGACTTTCCGCTGCAAGCGCGGTGGGCGTAGAACCGACGCTGATCACCTCGCACGGAACGCCGGCAGCGCACAAACGCTGCGCGGCCCGCACGCAACCGGCCCGCTCCTGCTCCGCGAGCGCCACGAGACCTTCATGGGTATTGAGTTCGTAGCTGGAACCCGCATGCGTCATCACTCCACGAACCTTGACGCCGCTAGCCTGCAAGATCCGGCCGACCTCCAGCAGAGCGTCTTGCTCGGGCGTGAGGCCGCTGCGGTGTCCGTCCGTATCTACCTCGATCCAAACTTCGAAGTGCTCGCCGCACCCGCGGCAGTACTCAGCGACTGCCCGCGCTGCGGCGGCATTGTCCACGACAAGCTTGAGGGCGCATCCGTTTTTCATGAGTGCCATTGCCCGCGGTAGCTTGGACGGAGCAATGGTCACTGCGTAAAGAATGTCGCTCACTCCCGCAGCGAAGAATTCTTCCGCTTCCTTCAACGTCGATACGGTGATCCCCTGCGCGCCGGCAGCGAGTTGCGCACGAACGACATCGATGCACTTGGTCGTCTTGACGTGGGGGCGGAATTTCACCCCGAGTGCGTTCATGCGTTGCTGCATCAGCGCAATGTTCTTTTCCATCCGGTCGCGGTCGACCAGCGCGGCGGGGGTATCGATCGTGTCAAGCGTCATGAAGGGGCTCCAGTAGTCAACAGACCGATCCTCCAAACCCATTAGGCAGGCAAATCAGCCGTACGCCCGTCCAAGCCCTTTACGTACTTTCGCGCTGATCAAGTCTACGGCGAGCGTCAGCAGCAGCATGGCAATGATCACCGAACAGGCTTGCGGCTGATGCAACAGCGAGAGCTCGTAGTAGAGGATCTGGCCGAGCCCGCCTGCCCCAACGAATCCGAGAATAGCGGCCATGCGAATGTTCATCTCCCATCGATAGAGCGTGTAGGCGATGAATTGCGGCAGGACGCCCGGGAGCGTTCCGTACAGAAACGCGAACGACCGTGTAGCGCCCGATTGCCGCAGCGACTCTGAAGGCTCCTCGGGGGCATTTTCCAGTGACTCAGCAAACAGTCGGCCGAGCACGCCCGAGGTATGCATGCCCAACGCGAGTGTTCCTGCAAAGGGCCCGAGGCCCGCCGCGAGGACCATGAGTACCGCCCACACCAGCTCAGGGATCGAGCGCAGAAGGTTGAGCACCAAACGCGTGGCCGCGCGCAACGCGCGGCCGTAGCGGCCGGAGGCAGGTAACGCGAGGACCAGTCCGAGCATCATGGCGAGCAGCGTGCCGACCGCGGAGATGGCCAGCGTTTCCACGACGCCGTACGCGATTTTTTGCACAAAGCGGATGGATATGTCGGGCGGGAAAAACGAAGCGATGAAGTTGCGCATGTCGGCAATCGCCGCGGCGGACAGCAGCCGCTCGAGACCGAGGTGCAGATAGCCAAAGCTCGCGACGATCAGCGATGCCAGGACGAACAGCGTCAGCGCGCAAGACAGGCAGAGATGAAACGCTTTGGGCTCGTTGCGCATCCGTAACTCAGGCAAGCTGCTTGCGCAGGCGCGCACTGATCGCATCCGCAAGCTGCACCAGCAACAGGAACACGACGAGGATCGTGACGACTTCGCCGCCACGCAGAAGCTTCATCGCCTGATCCATCAGCTGACCGAGGCCCCCGGCGCCGACGAAGCCCATCATCACCGAGGCGCGGATAGCGCATTCCCAGCGATAGACGGTGTAGGAGACGATCTCCGGCGCCGCGTTGGGTAGCAGCCCATAGAGCAGTGCGACGCCTTGGCGGCTGCCGCTTTCGAGCAACGCCCGTGCAGGGAGCGTATCGGTCGATTCGAGGATTTCGGCGTACACCTTTCCCAGCATGCCGCCGTAGGTAATGGCGAGGGCGAGCACGGCAGCCGCGGGACCGAGGCCGAACACGCGCACGAATACAAGCGCCCATACCAACTCCGGCACGCCGCGCAGGATAGTGAGCAGGCTCCTCACCGCGGCGCGCAGCACAGTGCCGCGCCAATATCCGGGACCGGGACCGATGCGCGAGACCGACAGGCTTCGGGTGACCGCGAGCGCCAATGGGACGGCGACAAAGAAGGCGAGGGTGATGCCGGTGGTCGCGATCGCCAGCGTCTCCAGCGTCGCTCTCGCCACGTAACCGAGAAATTCCGCCGACATCTCGGGCGGCACGAAGCCCCGAAGGAATGTCCCCATCGTCGACAGGTTCTTCGCATCGAAAAGAACCGCAGGGTTGAACTGCGCGACCACGAGCAGCGGCCAGAGTACGATGATCGCGACGACGAGCGCGGTCGCGCGGCGACGCGCGTCGGGATCACGCGGGTGGGTGGCTGCCTTGTTCAAGAGCAGGACGACTTGCGGCGTTCGCTATCGCGGCTGAGCGCGCGCGGAGGCAGCACGAAAGGCTGATCACCATGCAATGGCAACGGTCCGCTTTCGGACGCATACAAGGCGCGCAGCGCTTCCTCGGTCACCCGCACCGGTGGCAGATCGAACGCGATTTCTCCCGCCTTAAGTCCAACGATGCGAGGGAACCAGTGTAATGCGAGGTCGACGGCATGCAGGCTCGCGATCAGCGTCACCCCTCGCGTCGTCGCCTCGGTGACCAGCTGGTTAATAGTATGGTTGGCGAGTGCCGGGTCCATCGAAGACACTGGCTCGTCGGCAAGGATGAGCTCGGGCCTCTGATAAAGCACGCGAGCTACTCCCACCCGTTGCAACTGGCCGCCGGACAGTCCGTCGCAGCGATCGAACAAGCGATCGGCCAAATCGAGCCGCGCGAGCTGGTCGCGAGCGCCGGCGATATCCGCGGGGTAGAAAAGGGATAGCAGCGATTTCCACCACGGCCACACGCCAAGTCGTCCGGCAAGAATCGCAGTGATAACGCGCTGCCGCGGGGGCAGCGGCGGCGATTGATGGACCATCCCGATGCGGCTTCGCAGCCGGCGCAGCCTGCCGGCCGAGAGCTGCCACGGACGTAGATCGAGCACTTCTACGCGACCGTCAGTGGGCCGCAATGCACTCGCAAGCAGGCGGAGCAGCGTCGTCTTGCCTGCGCCGGACGGTCCGATCACAGCGATGCGCTCTCCGTGTTGCGCGACGAGGCTTGCGCCCGAGAGCGCGCGTTGCCCGTTCGGATGAACGAA
Source organism: Casimicrobiaceae bacterium (assembly GCA_035262745.1). Classification (GTDB taxonomy): domain Bacteria; phylum Pseudomonadota; class Gammaproteobacteria; order Burkholderiales; family Casimicrobiaceae; genus PALSA-1003. The sequence continues at coordinate 23,296 of DATFSE010000092.1, forward strand.
CGAAACGTTTTGCAGCTGGAAGCTCACAAACGCTTGAGCCTACTGGAGCAGCCCCGCGGAACGCGCCGCGCTCTCGATACCGGCATAGTTCTCCGGCTTGGTGGGAATGAACTTCGTCGCGCGTTGTAGCGTGAGAATTTCCTTCTGCTCCGGATTATTAGCATTGAGCTCGAGAAATGCGTTGGTGAGCTTCTTCACGAGCGCCGGATCGAGATCGCCGCGTACCGTCCAGTTGTAGTCGAAATACGGAGGGGTGGTCGCGAAGACGCGTACTTTCGATGTGTCAACCTTTTTTTCCTCAATCAGCTTGTCCCACACCGAGGCGTTGAGCACGCCGGCGTCGGCTCTGCCCGACTCGACAAAGGCTGCGGTCGCGTCATGCGCGCCGGAAAAGGCGACGCGCTTGAAATCCTTCTCCGGATCGATGCCCTGCTGCAACAGGAAATAGCGCGGCATCAGATGACCGGAGGTGGACGATGGCGAGCCGAAGGCGAAGGTCTTGCCCTTGAGATCCGCGAGCGACTTGATATCGGGCTGCGCCGTGATGAACCGGCTGATGAACGCCGCATCTTCCTGGCGCTGCACGATGGGAATCGCCGTGCCATTCGTCTTCAGCTTGGTTTGCACGAAGGTGAATCCGCCGAGCCATGCCATGTCCAGCCGGCCGGTCGCCAGCGCTTCGACGACCGCGGCGTAGTCGGTGACCGGAACGAACTCGACCTTCATCCCCGTCTGCTTCTCCAGGTATTTGCCGAGCGGTGCGAACTTGCGCTGGAGCTCTGTCGGGGCCTCGTCGGGAATGGCGGAGACTCTCAGAACGGACTGCGGTTGCGCTTGCGCCAGGCCTCCGACAACTGCAGCCACAGCAGCGACAAACACACTCTTCAAAACCACTCGAACGATTCGACGCATAAGTGGAACTCCTTTGTTAGATTCGCTCTTCTCACTCCACAGCTACCAATGGACGCCCTGCAGTCATCTCTCCGATCACGGCAGCGTGCGCGAAGTCATCGCGGCGGAATATTGACAGCACGTCGGGCACCGTTTCTTTGGCGCAGGAGACAAGGAGCCCGCCGCTCGTCTGTGGATCGGTCAGCAGCGCTTTTTCCACCGGCGTGATGTTCGGACCGAGCTCGACCTCACGTCCGTAGGAAGCCCAGTTGCGACCCGAAGCCCCGGTGACGAACCCCTCGGCGGCCATGGCCTTCACTCGCGGCAGCAATGGCACGTCGCGCATCGACAGGCGGGCACCGAGCCCAGCGCCGCGACACAATTCCAGGGTATGTCCCAGGAGACCGAAGCCGGTCACGTCGGTCAGCGCATGAACGCCGTCGAGCCCGGATAGCGATGCTCCGGGGGTGTTGAGCTGAGTGGTATTGGCAATCAGCTCCCGGTAATCCTCGTCGTCAATCTTGTCCTTTTTCACCGCGGCGGCAAGGACGCCAACACCCAACGGCTTGCCTAGAACCAGCTTGTCGCCCGCTTTGGCATCGCTGTTCTTTTTCACTTTGTCGGGATGCACGAGTCCCAGCACGACCAGCCCGTAAATAGGCTCGACGGAATCGATGCTATGCCCGCCCGCGATGGGGATGCCAGCTTCGCCGCAAACCGACTCGCCTCCGGCGAGGATGCGCGCAATGACTTCCGGCGGAAGCTTGTCGATCGGCATGCCCACCAGCGCAAGCGCCAGGATCGGCTTACCGCCCATCGCATACACGTCTGAAATGGCGTTGGTGGCTGCAATGCGTCCGAAATCGTAGGGGTCATCGACGATAGGCATGAAGAAGTCGGTGGTCGCGATCAGCGCCTGATCGGCGTTGAGCTCGTAGACTGCCGCATCGTCGCTGGTAGCAATGCCGACCAGCAGCTCCTTGGGCACTGGCAAACGCGCGGAATTCTTCAAGATTTCCGAAAGCAGCTCCGGCGCGATCTTGCAGCCGCACCCTCCGCCGTGGGAAAAGGAAGTGAGCCTGATCTTGGGCGCAGCGATATCGTTCATGCGGTTTCCTTGGGAGAAAAGGTGGCCTGTGCGAGCATTCTTACGACTTCACGCCGTTCGCGCGCTGGGGTGAACAACGGGGCGCGCCTCGCGCACTGCGTGCGTAGGCGCGCGAGGAAACGCCCATCCAGGCTGGAGCGCTCGAGCAACGCGGCCAGCGCCGCGTCGTCGCCTGCCGGGAAATAACCCTCGTAGTCGCGGCCCAACATCCCTATGTTACCGGAGATGCGCGAAGCCAACACCGGGGTGCCGGCAGTCACGGCTTCGACGACGACGTTGGCGCCGCCTTCCATGACGCTGGAGATGACCATGACATGCGACCGCCGAATGCGTTGGCGAGTTTCACCATGCGGGCGATTTCCGAGCCAGACGTAGCGTTTGAGCGTCGGCCAGGCTCGGGTCTGCAGCTCGCGAGCGGCCTGAAGATATTCGTCGTCCAGCGCCTCGCCGATATGGATCAGGCGTATCCGCGAGTCGGACGGCAGATGCCCGAGCGCCCGCATCGGCGTCAGAGGATCCTTCTCGGCACGCATGTGGCCGACCAGCACCGCGTCGAAAGTGCGGCGGTTCGCGGTACCGCGTGTCAGGCGCGGTGCCGACTGATAAATGACACGGCACTTGCTCCTGTGCGCCGGTGTCAACTCGTTCAAGCCTTCTTCCTGGAGCACAACGAGGTGGGTGGCCAGATCGAGCGATCGGAGGGCCGAGGCATCGGAGCGAATGTCGCGGTACAGGTCCGTGCCTGTCAGCACCAGGATCAGCGGACACTGCGTAGCCGAATCCGCGAAGCGTGCGATCGAAGCGGCAGAGCGTCGCGCATGTAACGCGATCATGCATTCGGGTGAAGTGGCAGTGTCCGGGTCAGACCATTCGGTGTCCAGTGAAACCAGGTATTGCTTTCGCAGGAAGCGCGACCAGCGATAGGCGGTCTGCCAATTGCCGTTGTTGGCTTTCCGCAGAGCGGGACTGATAATGACTATGGGAACTCTCGATCGCATCGCAAAGATGGACGGTATTGCTGCCAGAACGTCAGCCAGGGCTACCCTGGATCGAGCGCTGGTCGACGCTCATCGCCATACCTGGTCGATCTTAAGCGACCTCACGCCGGAACAGTGGCGCGTCCCGTACGATCCGGGCATCAACCCGCCGCTCTGGGAGTATGCTCACGTCGCCTGGTTCACCGAGTGGTGGATCTTGCGCGAGGCCTACAACGACGCTCGCGGCGAAACCATTCCCGTTCGTCCTTCCTTGCTCGATGGCGCCGACCGCTGGTTCAATTCCGGAAAGGTCGCGCACACCGACCGCTGGCAGCTCGATTTACCGCCGTTGGGCGAAATTCGAGACTACGCGAGCGCAGTGCTCGATGGTGTGCGCGTCCGTTTAGGCACTGAAGATAACACGGATACAGCGCTCTATCCGTATCGCCTCGCACTGTTCCATGAAGACATGCACGGCGAAGCTCTTTGCTATATGCGCCAGACTCTGAATTATTCGCCCCCTGATGATGTGCGCTTGCCGGTCCTGAAAGAAGAGCGTGCAGAGATCGCGGTCGACGGTCGCACTTTCGCGCTCGGATCGACGCCCGACAACGGGTTCGTCTTCGACAACGAAAAGTGGGCGCATCCGGTGCAGATCGCGCCGTTCCGGATCGACCATCGATGCGTCGACAACGGCTCGTTCGCGCAATTTGTCGAAGCCGGCGGCTATCGCGATGAACGATGGTGGTCGGACGCCGGGCGCGAATGGTTGAAGGCGAGCGCGCCCCGGCACCCGGCGCGCTGGCGTGCGGCGCCCGGCGATGCAAGCCGCTGGGAGCAAAAATGGTTCGGGCGCTGGGTGGCGCTATCGGCGGAAAGCCCGGTATGCCACGTCAACGCTTTTGAAGCCGAAGCGTATTGTCGCTGGGCCGGCAGGCGCCTGCCGATCGAAGCCGAGTGGGAGTGCGCGGCGGCGAACGGCCTTATCGCATGGGGCGGGACGGTGTGGGAGTGGCTCGCCGATGCGTTCGCTCCGTATCCCGGCTTTGCCGCCGATCGCTATCTCGAATATTCGGCGCCGTGGTTCGACACCCATCGTTGCGTGCGCGGCGGCTCGTTCGTTACACGTGATCGCATGCAGCATCCGCGCTACCGCAATTTCTACCTGCCGCACCGGAACGACATCTTCGTCGGCTTCCGGACCTGCGCGATTTGACAGCGGTGTACGCAATGCCCGCCAACTCAGAGTCAAAGCCTAGCCCACGCGAATCGGTGCGCCGGCTCCTGGTCAGCGACGAAGCCTGCGACAGCTTCGACGAGGCAATCGTGCTCTACATAGCGAGGCGCGGATATCAGCAATCACCATTGGATCTGGTCAAGAACGAGCTTAGCCGCGTCGAGAGTCTGCTGACGCAGGCCGCCGATCAAATCGATCGAGCGCACGAAGGCGCGCGCGACGTCCTGATCGCTGAGACCTACAGGCGCTGGGGCGCCTCCGGGCAGTCATTGCAGCAAAGAGTGCGCGAGTTGCGCGACATCGTCGCCAACGCGCTTTGGCGCATGCCAAGGCGACCAGGCTTGGCCGGCCGGGCTGCCGAGCATTGGCTGGCCGACGATCTCGCCCGCTTGCTCGGCTTCCCACCGGGCTCGACTGCAGAACCATTGCCGGAACTTCTAGAGATCGCTTTGCGCGAGGGCGGGGCCCCTCCGGAGCTCGCGGCGGATATCCTCGAAGCTCGACGGGTGGACGCCGTCAGGAGACGAAGGCGATCGAGCAAATCGGCTTCGAAATAAGTTTCGATCCGTCCGGCGGGCTTGCCTCGCTACGAAGCACGCGCCATCCAGGAGAAGGTCATGACGCAACAATTGGGCCGCCTCGAGGATCTGCCCGAGGACTACCGCGAGGCACTCACCCGACAGAACCTGGTCCCGCTGTGGCCCAACCTACGCGCCGTGCTGCCTGCTGGCAAGCCGCAGCCCAGGACCAAGGCGACGTGCTGGTCATACCAGGTGCTGCGCCCGCTCTTGCTCAAGGCCGGCGAGCTCACGCCCATGGAAAAGGCGGAGCGCCGCGTCCTGGTGCTCGCAAACCCCGGTCACGGTCTGGAGAACATGCAGGCGAGCGCAGCGATATATCTCGGGATGCAACTGTTGCTGCCCGGAGAATGGGCGCCGGCGCATCGCCACTCTCCGAACGCAGTGCGCGTAATTGTCGAGGGCGAGAGTGCCTACACGACCGTCAATGGCGAGAAATGCACGATGAGCCGCGGCGACCTGATACTTACCCCGAGCTGGCAATGGCACGAGCACGGACACGAGGGCGATAAGCCTGTGGTGTGGCTTGACATCCTCGATCTGCCGATCGTCTATTACATGGAGGCGAGCTATCACGTCGACGGACCCCGGCAACCGATCAAGCCCCACCGTGGCGACAAGGTCTATGCGCGCGGCGGCGTCGTGCCATCGGTGGATTTCGTGCGTGCGGGGAAGCCTTATCCGATGCTGCGCTACCCTTGGACCGAGGCGCGCGCAGCGCTGCTCGCGCTGGCCGAGAACCAGCCCGATCTGGCGATGGTGCAGGTTACCTACGTCAACCCGGAGACGGGTCACGACGCGCAGAACATTCTCGGCTATTACGCACAGATGCTGCGCCCGGAGCAGGCGCTCAAGCTGTCGGTGCGCTCGCCGGCGATGGTGTTTCATCTGATCGAAGGCGCGGCCGAAGTGAACGTCGAAGACCAGAAATTCACGCTGGCCGAAGCCGACACCTGCTGCGCGCCGGGATACGCCGCCATAACCCTGCGCAACCGGTCGCGGACCGAGCCGGCGTTCCTTTTCATCGCCGACGAGACTCCGCTCCACAGGAAGCTGGGGGTATTCGAGAACCGCGGCTGATACGTTCCAATCCCACCTGCGATTCATGCAACAGAATCCATGAGGTGGTTGTCTTACGACGAAATCAGCGCTTGTCCGATGCCCAACCGGCGGTAGTGGCGAGATGATTTCCTGGGAAACGACCAAGGCGCGCCGGGATCTGTTCGTCCGGCTCACCCTAAGCAATGACACGCACAGTCGCGCCAGGACGTCTCGCCCCCACGCGGACCACGCACGGCGAGCGTTCCGCATACATACTGAAAAACCCGGGAAGCTTCGCTCTTTGCGTTCTCAAGTCGTTTCGTAACAACCAGGGTCTGCTCCTCGCCGGAGCCGTTGCCTATTACGCCCTGTTGTCGCTTGTTCCCCTGTTGATCCTGATGGCGATCGCGCTGTCGCACGTCATCGATCAGCAGCGGCTCCTGGCGACCATGGGGGAATCCCTCGAGTTCATCGTGCCAGGACAGTCGGAGGTACTGGTAGGCGAGTTGAAGGCGTTCCTGGACCACAGCCAGGTTATCGGCGGCGTGCTGCTCGCAACCATGATTTTGTTCAGCGCGCTGGCCTTTACGGTGCTGGAGAACGCCATGTCGGTGATCTTCTACCACCGCGTCGCCATAAAACGCCGTCACTTCATCGTTTCCGCCGTCATGCCCTATATCTTCATCCTGTTCCTGGGCGTGGGACTCCTGATCATTACCATAGTCGCCGGCAAGCTGGCTTTGCTGGCCACGCGCGATATCACCATCTTCGGCGCTCCGCATTCGCTCAGCGACCTGTCCGGGTACCTGCTTTACATGCTAGGCGTCGCTGGCGAGATTCTTATACTGACAGCGATTTACATGGTCATGCCGGTGGGAAGGCTGTTACTGCGACACGCACTGATCGGCGGTGTGACGGCAGCGCTGCTGTGGGAGGCCGCGCGTCATGTACTGGTCTGGTATTACGGGACGATGTCGCAGGTTCGCGTCGTCTATGGCTCGATGACGACAGCGATCCTGGCACTGCTTTCAGTCGAGATCGGCGCCATTCTGTTTCTCTTCGGAGCGCAGGTCATTGCTGAATATGAACGGATTCAACGTGAACCGTCCGACGCGTCGCAGCCGTGCTTGACCACTGAGCAGACCTTGTCGACAAGACTCCGGGCTCGAAGGCGACCTCCGAGTCCGGCTCGGCGCGTTGCTCCATCGCATGAAGGTTGATATTGCAACACACGCTGCACGAGTTGACTCGAATCGCGTGTAACGGTTACAGGCAGCGAGTCCAACGCGAATCGCGGCGCGAGACGAGCGCCGCGGCCTCTTCGTTCGGCATGATTCATGCTGATCACCAGTTCCCGACTGCATCGAACGTTCAACGCTTTCCCATTTTTCAGCAGGAGCGCTCATGGCCAATAAACCGTTTCTCACCGACGTAAAGACTCTGCGCTCCCGGGCGCGCCAGCACATCGAGGAGGGCGCAGTCACCCCGACCTATGGCGGCGATACCAAGGCTGCGATCAAGGTTCTCAACGACGCGCTGGCCACGGAAATCGTGTGCGTGCTGCGCTACAAGCTTCACTATTTCGTCGCCAAGGGGATTCACGCCGGTCCGGTCGTCGACGAATTCCTCGAGCACGCCAATGATGAGCAGCGTCACGCCGATATGATCTCGGAAAGAATAGTACAGCTCGGAGGCGACCCGAATCTTTCACCGGAAGGCCTGCTGTCGCGAAGCCATACCGAGTACGTCACTACCGACCAGCTGGTGCAGATGATCAAGGAAAACCTGGTCGCGGAGCGTATTGCCATCGACAGCTATCGGGAAATCGCAGCCTACTTCGCGCCTTTCGATCCGACGTCGCGGAAGATGATCGAGGAGATCCTTGCCGAGGAAGAGTCGCATGCAGACGACCTCGCCGATCTGCTTCGAGGCCTGCCCGCGGATTTGAAGCACTGAGCGGCGACGATCTCGACGCGGTTGCACGAGCGTGAAACGGGCGCTATTCGTGGCGCTCATTCCACAAATTCGCGTTCTTACTATCGCTGCGCCAGCGACGGATTTTGCTGAGCAAGTTACACAGCGTGAAGAAAGCTCCACGCGCTTGCGACGCGCGCAACGATGCAACGCCATGTTTCGATTAGGCAAAACTGCATGGCATGCTAGTTGCTGACAGTGACCATGCAATCTCGACTGAGATCGCCGAATGCCTCTTCGCGTACGGAGCATGGGCTTTGTCGCGAAGTGGTTTCGGACCCATCAAAGGAGAGCAACATGAGACATACGATGAGTGGACTGACCTGCGCGCTTGCGCTCGGCCTCCTCGCCTTCGGTGCACAGGCGGCCGACCCGGCAGACAAGTCGATCAAGCAGCACTACGACGCGGCGGTCGCCCAGGCGGACGCTGACTACAAGGCGGCGACTGAAGCGTGCAAAAGCAAGCAGGGCAATGATAAGGACGTCTGCATGGAGCAGGCCAAGGCGGCGCGAGACAAGGCCAAGACCGACGCCAAGGCAACGCGGAAATCGGCGGATGCAACCGAAGATGCGCGCGAAGACAAGATGACGGCGGAATACAAGGTCGCCAAGGAGAAGTGCGACAGTCTTTCCGGCGATGCCAAGGACGCCTGCATCAAGAACGCGAAGCAGAAGTATCACCAGTAAGGAAAACTCAGGCGGGCGCGAGCCCGCCTGACCGCATCAGTTGATGCCAGCACTGAGGAGGAGAGTTGGCGGTCGCGAGGAGCGCTGATAACTAACCTGCTCGCCGAGGGCTAGAGCTAAACAGGAAAAAAAGGAGGAGCAAATGAGCCTTGGAACCATATTGTTGATCATCCTGGTGCTGATCCTGATCGGCGCCCTGCCGACATGGCCTTACAGCAGTGCCTGGGGCTACGGACCGAGCGGCATCGCTGGCGTCGTTGTTCTGGTGCTGATCGTGCTGTTGGTCATGGGACGGATTTAGCGCAACGCCGCGCGCGGGATCGGCGATACGCTGGCCTGCGTCTCGTCTGCCTGCGCAGTTCCACCCCAAGGCGGCGATGAGCCGCCTTTTTGTTTGTCCGTCGGTGCAATTCCTACATCGTTATCCGATCGCTGCCGATACCTCGGGCATCGTGCTTCGCATAGGATGCCTGAGATTCGCGGCGGAACCGGCCGCGGTGGGTTGTCTCGTAAACGTCCGAAATGGGCAACAAGGAATGAGTCTCTTTCACATCGATTGCGAGTTGAGCTACGACGTCACGCAGCAGACGGTGTTCCTGCTCGACATCCTGGTGCCGGACACCATCGACCAGCACGTCATCGCCGAATCGCTGACCACGAGCCCGCCTCTGTTCGCGGAATATCTTTACGATCAGTGGGCGCTCAATCGACTGCTTCGCATCGATGCGCCGGCGGGTCGCCTGAACGTTCGCTATCTGGCCAATGTCGAGGTCGAGCGGGAAGGCACGGATCCTGAGGCGGCGGAGTTACCGATTGCCCAGTTGCCGAGTGACGTTCTTCCGTATCTCCTGCCGACTCGATATTGCGAAGCGGATCTGCTTTTTCCGCTGGCGCTGCGCAAGTTCGGAACGCTCGCTCCGGGCAGCCAGCGCGTGGAGAGCGTCTGCCAGTGGATACGGGACAATGTCGACTATCTGATCGGCACCTCGCCACCGCACACGACAGCACGCGACACGCTGGCGGCGCGGGCCGGGGTGTGCAGGGACTTTGCCCACCTTGCCATCAGCCTTTGCCGGGCTCTGAACATCCCCGCGCGCTTTGTCACCGGTTACGCGCGTTACGCTGATCCCCCGGCCGACTTCCATGCTTTGTTCGAGGCGTACCTCGGCGGCCAGTGGCGGCTATTCGATCCGACGCGATTGTCACCTGTGGAAGACCTGGTGCGGATCGGCACGGGGCGCGACGCGTCGGAGGTCGCGTTTTCAACCTTCTTCGGCGCAGCAAAGCTGCGTCGGCTGAGCCCGCTGGTCGAAGCGATGCGCTCGCGGCACCCCCGGGATGCCCTGATCGAGCTGCAGAGTCCTGGATCGGGAATCCAGCTCGCGGCGTAGCCATGTTCTCCAGGCGAGATTGAGCAAAGCAGGATCTGCGCAATCCGTCTTGCAAAAATTACATCCCACGAACCCATGGGCGACGAGTGAGATGCCTATCTCGCGAGAGTGGCGAATTTCGTTGCCTTTTGCAATCCGCAAGGGTACCGTCGGACCGTCGGTTGCATAGCGCGGTTCTAGCGGCGGCGTCGCGCTGGCGACCTCGGCGAAACAATCGTCGCCAAGGCCCCTCGTCGTTCGCGTACAAAACATCGAGCCGCTTTCGAGGCTCAAAAAAGGAAGGCCGCATGGACACTGCGACGAGACAATCCGCGCCACCGGCCGCAACCGGCATTAGCGGCCTCGACGACATTCTCCGCGGCGGCTTCACGCAAAGCCGTATTTATTTGATCGAGGGAGTCCCAGGATCGGGGAAGACCACGCTCGCGATGCAGTTCCTGCTCGAAGGCGTTCGATTGGGCGAGCCAGTTCTCTATGTGACGCTGTCGGAAACCGCGCAGGAGCTGCGCGAAGTAGCCGATTCGCATGGTTGGTCGCTCGACGGCGTGACCATGCGCGAACTGGTCCCGTCGGAAGAAAGTCTGCGACCGGACGACCAGTACACCATGTTTCATCCGTCCGAGATGGAGCTGGGCGAGACGACCAAGGCGATACTGGCCGATGTCGAGGCGATCAAGCCGACACGGGCGGTGTTCGACTCGCTCTCGGAACTGCGGCTGCTGGCGGGAAACCCGCTCAGATATCGCCGGCAGATTCTGGCGCTCAAGCAGTTCTTTGCAGGACGCCAGTGCACGGTGCTGCTTCTCGACGACATGACCAGCACGGACCACGATCTACAAGTCCAGAGCATTGCCCACGGCGTGATTCGCCTGGAGCAGATGTATCCGGAATACGGCGCCGATCGGCGGCGGCTGCTCGTAGTGAAATATCGCGGTGTTGGCTTTCGAGGCGGCTATCACGATTTCTCCATTCAGCGCGGCGGGATCGAGGTATTTCCGAGATTGATCGCGAGCGAGCATCAACCGGATGTCACTTTGACCAGACTCGGCAGCGGCGTCGCGGAGCTGGATGCTTTGCTCGGCGGCGGCATCGAACGAGGGACCAGCACGCTGATCGTGGGGGCCGCCGGATCCGGCAAGTCCTCGCTGGCAGCTCGTTTCGTAGCGTCGGCGGCCGAGTGCGGCGACAATGCGGCGATGTTTATTTTCGACGAAAGCATCAACACCCTGTTAACCCGCACTGCCGGGCTCGGAATGAACCTCGGAGCACAGGTGAAAAGCGGCCGAGTCAACATCCAGCAGATCGATCCAGCAGAGCTGTCGCCGGGTCAATTCGCCCACACGATTCGGCGTTCTGTTGAAAACCACCATGCATCAGTGGTCGTCATCGACAGCCTGAATGGCTACCTCAACGCGATGCCGGAAGAGCGTTTCCTGGCAATACAGCTGCATGAAATGCTCGCTTTTCTGGGCTATGCAGGGGTCGCCACATTGCTCATCGGCGCGCATCAGGGTCTTGTGGGAAGCAGCATGGTCACTCCGGTCGACGCAAGCTATCTCGCCGACGCGGTCATCCTGATGCGCTACTTCGAAGCCAGAGGGGAAGTCCGGCAGGCTATCTCGGTGGTCAAGAAGCGTGGCGGGATGCACGAAAGGACGATCCGCGAGTTTCGCATGGAGGCGGGTGGAATCCGCATTGGACCGCCGCTGCGCGACTTCCGCGGCGTTCTTACCGGAGTTCCGCTTTTCGATGGAGGCTCGGGGACGAGCAAGGAGGAACAGCGCTCGTGAAGGGCGATCATCGCCAGGAACCACCGGACCGAGTTCTGATCCTAGCCCCAACCCGCAAGGATGGTGAGCTTGCCCAATCGGTTCTCGACCGCGCAGGCGTGCCCAGCCTGTGCTGCGCCACCTTAAGCGAGCTCCGAAGCGAGCTGGAGGAGGGTGCTGGCGCGGTCCTCCTATCCGAGGAGGCCGCCTCTCATCCGGACGCCCGATGCTTCTCGCAGTGGCTGGCATCGCAGCCGCCCTGGTCGGATCTGCCCGTGCTGGTGCTGGCGCGGCAGGGTGCGGATTCCGCAACCGTCGGTCAGGCAATTGATGTGTTGCGAAACGTCACGGTCATCGAGCGGCCGGTACGCGTTGCGGCGCTGGTCAGCACGGTCCGAAGCGCATTACGTGCCCGTCAGCGACAATACGAGACGCGCGCGCAGCTCGCTCACATCGAGCGGAGCGAGCAGGAGCTGCGCGACTTTTTCGACAATGCAACGGTGGGACTGCATTGGCTTGGCCCCGATGGAATCATTCAGCGCGTCAACGAGGCTGAGCTCGCCATGCTGGGCTATGCCCGCAGCGAGGTCATCGGTCACCACATCGACGAATTCTATGCAGACCCCGAAGTCATCCACGACATCCTGCAACGGCTGAAGAATCGCGAAACGGTCAACAACCGCGAAGCGCGGCTCCGCTGCAAGGACGGTTCCATCAAGCATGTGCTTGTCGATTCGAGCGTGTTGTGGGAGAACGGCCGCTTTGTTCATACGCGGTGCTTCACCCGGGATGTCACCGATCGCAAGCGTGCCGAAGAGGCGTTAAAAAAAGCCGACCAGCGCAAGGACGAGTTTCTGGCAACACTCGCCCACGAGCTGCGCAATCCGCTGGCTCCGATTCAAAACTCCCTCCACATTCTTCGTCTCACGGGAGGGGACAGCGCCTCCTCCGAGCAAGTAGCTGAAATGATGGAACGCCAGGTCAAGCACATGGTGCGCCTGGTCGACGATCTGATGGAAGTGTCGCGCATCACCCGCGGCAAGATCGAATTGCAGAAGGAAGTTATCGATGTTGCTTCCATTGTTCGCAGCGCTGTGGAGACCAGCATGCCGCTGATCAACGCCGCCCATCATCACCTCGATGTGGAGCTGCCGCCAGTGGCAATCACTGTGGAAGGCGATCTGGTGCGACTGACCCAGGTCGTTGCCAATTTGCTGAACAATGCCGCCAAGTATACGGACGACGGTGGAAACATCTCCCTCGCCATCCGCAAAGAGACTGACCAGGTGGCTATTTCCGTGCGCGACAACGGCACCGGCATTGCATCCGACGATCTGCCGCAGCTCTTCGAGATGTTCACGCAGGCGGAGCACAATTCGAGCCGTACCAAGGGAGGATTGGGAATCGGTCTGACGCTTGCCAAGAGCCTGGTCGAAATGCACCGCGGCAGCATCGACGCATTCAGCGCCGGCTTGGGAAAAGGAAGCGAATTCACCGTGCGGCTCCCGTTGACCGATGTTTCAGGGCCCAGCGATGCATCGGGCTCAGAAGCTCGGCACTCATCCTTGGATCGTCGACGCCTGTTGATCGTTGACGATAATCGCGATGCGGCCGAGAGTCTGGCCACGCTGCTGCGGCTGCTCGGCGCGGACGCGCATGCGGTTTACAGCGGCGCCGAAGCGCTGGAAGAGCTCAAGAAGTACGACGCCGATGCCGTTGTGCTTGATATCGGTATGCCCGACATGAACGGTCTGGAGGTCGCGCGGCGAATTCGTGGGTCAGCGGAACACAGGCGCCTCGTGCTCATAGCCTTGACCGGATGGGGCCAGGAAGAAGACCGCCGACGCTCTCAGTCGGCGGGGTTCGACTACCATCTGATCAAGCCTACAGATTTGCGCGCTCTGGAGGAGCTGCTCGCATCGCTCGACCGGGAATCGAAACGACATCTCTCCGCACACTGCCATTAGGCGCGGAACGATCCACCAGCTATTTCTTGCGGGAAGACCTCTTGCCGGAGGACGACTTTCTCCGCGATGAGGATTTCTTCCGCGACGACGCCTTGCGCGGAACCTTGCCGCCTCTCTTGCGCGCCTCCGACAGTCCGATCGCAATGGCCTGCTTGCGGCTCTTGACCTTCTTGCCGCTGCGCCCGCTCTTGAGCTTGCCTCGCTTCATTTCATGCATCGCTCGCTTGACCTTGGATTTCGCGGTCTTACCGTACCTCGCCATATGCTTCTCCTTTGCGTCGATGACATCCCTCGGCCAATATAGCCGCTGCGCAATTGAGATGGCGTCGGTGAAAGCATGAATCTGCTGTAGGACGAATGGCCGCTTAGTTGCAGCGGATATATGAATTGCCACGAGCAAGGCGTGGCAATTCCTACAATCAAATCGGACGAAAGCGGACAGCGTCGAAGGGGCGCGCCCGTTATGCTTGAAGCATCGAAACAGGCAGCTCGCCGTCCATATTCAAAGACATGTCGATTCCACTAAAAATTGCCCAGATCGCACCGCTGGCCGAAGCGGTTCCGCCTCGACTCTATGGCGGCACCGAGCGTGTGGTTGCTCACCTTTCTGATTCGCTGGTTAACCTCGGCCATGATGTGACACTGTTCGCTAGCGCGGACGCCCGGACCAAGGCGCGCCTGGTTCCTGTGCGGGAACAGGCGATTCGACTCGACCCCGCTAAGCTCAAATCCGACGTGGCCGCACATCTCGCCATGCTTCACGAGGTGAAGATGCGCGTCGAGGAGTTCGATGTGCTGCACTTCCACATCGATCTGCTGCATTTTCCGGTGTTCGAGCAGCTCGCTCATCGCACATTGACGACCTTGCACGGCAGGCTCGATCTTGCCGATCTGTCCGAGGCCTACCGGCGCTGGCATCGCTTCCCTCTGGTGTCGATCTCGGACAGTCAAAGGCGGCCACTACCGTTCGCCAACTGGATGGCAACGGTGCACCACGGCCTTCCCAGGCAGCTCTTTGACTTCTCCCCCACGCATCGCGGCTATCTCGCCTTCGTCGGACGCATTTCACCCGAGAAAAGGCCGGATCGCGCGATCGAGATCGCGCGTGGCGCGGGGTTGCCTCTGAAAATCGCTGCCAAAGTCGACCACGCGGACGTTGACTATTTCGTGGAAGTCATCAAGCCTTTGCTGCAGGGATCGGACATCGAGTTTCTGGGCGAGATCAACGACTCGGACAAGAACGAGTTGCTCGGCGGAGCCGCGGCTCTGCTTTTTCCCGTTGACTGGCCGGAGCCCTTCGGCCTGGTGATGATCGAAGCGATGGCTTGCGGAACACCGGTCGTCGCCTGGGACGTCGGTTCGACTCGCGAAGTGGTCGACGAGGGCGTGACCGGGTCGATCGTGCGATCGGTTGGCGACGCGATTTCGGCTGTGCACGAGGCGCAATCGCTTGACCGGGCACGAATCCGCGCGCAATTCGAACGACGCTTTTCCGCGACGACGATGTCCAACAACTACCTGCGGCTGTATTCGCTGCTAACGCATCCCGCGTCTTGCCGTGACAAACTCGACCGCCGCCTGCCACGACCGCACGCCGCCAATAGGACTCTTCGCACTTAAGTACAACGACGAGTTTCTGGTCGCCGACGCGATGGGAGATATCGCCGGCGACGGCGACGGCCTCTTCCTCAACGACACGCGCCTGTTGTCGAGGTTCTCGCTCGACATCGGCGGTACGACACCGTCACTCTTGAGCTCCGGTGTCAGCCAGGACAATGTTTTCTTCCACGCCAACGTCACCAATCGTCCGCTTCCACAGCTTGGCGGCAGCGTGACGCCTGAGGGTGTCATCCACATCGAGCGCGCGCGATTTCTCTGGGAAGGCAGGATGTATGAAAGCCTCACCTTGACGCATTACGGCGCGCGCCGGGTCCCTGCACCGGTGAGTTTCCGGTTTGCTGCCGATTTTGCCGACATTTTCGAAGTGCGTGGCCATGTGCGTTCATCGCGCGGCAGGCTCCTTGCACCGTCGGTCGATGAGAACGCCGTGACGCTTGCCTATGAAGGGCTCGATGGCTTGCTTCGCAAATCGATTGTTGCCTTTTCGCAAAAGCCGGATGCGCTGTCGGGCGACGCAGCCAGCTTCACGCTCGCGCTTGGCGAACGAAGCCAGCTGAGCCTTTACCTGGAAGTGGGAACTGAGCGCGAGGCCAATCCGGCTCGTGCGCGATTCCGCAGCGCTGCGGCTTGCGCACGCATGGCCATGCGCCGCAAACGAACACGAGGCGCGGTGACCAAATGTTCGCGCGGGCCGTTCCAAACGTGGCTGGAGAAGTCCCGGGCCGATCTCGCCCTCCTGACGACAGATATGAGGACCGGGCCGTATCCATTCGCGGGCATTCCGTGGTTTTCCACGCCGTTTGGACGGGACGGCATCGTGACGGCGTTGCAGTTGCTTTGGCTGGACCCTTCGCTGGCGCGCGGCGTTCTGCAGTTCCTCGCCGCGAGCCAGTCGCACACCACTTCCGCCTTCGACGATGCGGCGCCCGGCAAGATCCTGCACGAGACACGGGCCGGTGAAATGGCGGCGTTGGGAGAAGTGCCGTTTCGCCACTACTATGGCGGTGTCGACACGACGCCGTTGTTCGTCGTCCTCGCAGGAGCCTACGCGCGGCGCACCGGCGATATGGCGCTTATCGACCGCCTGTGGAGCTCGTTGGAAGCAGCGATGCGCTGGGTGGTGGGCGCCGGCGATTCAAACGGAGATGGTTTCGTCGATTACGCGCGCGCGACCCGGACCGGCTTGGTCAATCAGGGATGGAAGGACAGTGCGGACTCCATCTTTCACGCCGACGGGTCGATGGCGGAGCCGCCAATTGCCCTGGTCGAGGTGCAGGGCTACGCCTACGCCGCGCTGCGCGCGATGGCGTGGCTCACCGACCACCGCGACGAGCATGCACAAGCGCACGAATGGCGTTGGCGGGCGAAGCAACTGCGCGCCGCAGTGGAAAAGCGATTCTGGCTGCCGGATCTCAAGTTCTACGCTATCGCGCTCGATGGGTCCGGGAAGCCTTGCAAGGTGCGCGCGAGCAATGCGGGACATCTTCTGTACACGAAACTGCCCTCCGCGCAGCGCGCAACGTGGGTTGTCGAGCAGCTTCTTTCGTCAGCGTTCAACAACGGGTGGGGTCTGCGCACGCTGGCGCAAGGTCAGACGCGGTTCAATCCGATGTCGTACCACAACGGCTCCGTGTGGCCGCACGATACGGCACTATGTGCGGCTGGCATGGCGGAATACGGCTACCGGGTAGCCGCAGGACAACTGCTGAGCGAGCTTTTCGGTGCGGCAACCTACTTCGGCACTCGCCTTCCCGAACTGTATTGCGGCTTCCGTCGCAAGACGGGCGAACCGCCCGTGGGATATCCGGTCGCCTGCCTGCCGCAGGCTTGGTCTTCCGGCGCGACATTCATGTTGCTGCAGGCTTGCCTCGGCTTGAGCATCGACGGTTCAAACGGCCTGTTGCGCATCGATCGCCCCGAACTGCCTGCAGAGGTCGATCGGCTGGTGCTGAACAAGCTGGAGGTGGACGGCGCGTGTGTCGACATCGCTTTCGAGCGAACGGGGAGCCGGGTGACCGCTACCCCGTTGGGCCCGGTACCGTCTTCTGTGGAGATCCTGGTTCGCGCTTGACCTACAGACGCGCGAGCCGACCCAGCAGATAACCTATGACAACGGCGCCCGCCACCGTGGCGATGGGGCGCGCGCGTATCGACGCGCAGGCTGCTTCGGTCATGCGAGTCTGCATTTCTTTCGCCTGTTCCAACGTGGAGCCCGCGACACCCGCCGCGCGGTCGACCGCGCGATGCGCGCTTCCCGTCAAGCGGTCTATTTGAGCGCTCGTCTTGTCGGCGACACTGTCGACGGTTTGATGTACCGATTGCGCCGTGCTTTCTACGGCCGCGGTGGGCGAATTGCCGCCCAGCGTTGTGGATCGATCCATGGTGATTCCTTCCTAGTGTGGTTAAACGACTTGCGCAGACTCGGCCACGTCCGTAGGCGTAATGTCGGCCTTCGCCTTGCGCGCCGCTATCAGACGGTTTCTGATTTTTGCGTAGGACAACGACAGCCAACGAAAACGATCGCCGAATCGATCGAGCAATCGGTATCGGCACTCGAGGTCTACGCCCCGCGGCGAAGCTTCGCGTGCGACCACGTAAGCTCGGCGCCGAAAAGAAAGATCTGCGCGGAGTAATACAGCCAGAGAAGCAGCACGGCGAAGGAGCCAACAGCCGCGTAGGCTGACGCGGTCGCGCTTCGCCCGAGATATAGGCCGATACCAAGTCGACCGATGTTGAAGAGTATGGAAGTGATCAGCGAGCCCGCCCACAAGTCTCTCCAGCTGATGCTCACATTGGGTAGCCACTTGAACAGCATGGCGAAAAGAACAGTGAAGATTAAGATCGACATGAAGAAATCGAGCGTGTGCAGCAGCCCCGCACCGGAAATGCTGACGCGCCAACTGTGCGCGATTGCGGCCACACTGCCGGCGACAACGAGAGAGACGGCCAGCAGGAAACCGAACGCGAGAATGAGGCCGAGCGAGAACAGGTGAGAACGCAGCATGCCTGCAACTCCGCCGGGCCTTGGCGGCGCATTCCAGATCTTGTCCAGGTCCGTCTGCAGTTCGACCAGCACGGTCGTCGCGCCCACGAGCAGCAACAACGAGCTGATAATGGTTGCCACCACGCCGGAGCCGGCGACTGTCGCGCTTTTAAGCAGACGCGCGATGGCATCAGCGCCGACCGGGCCGAGAAGATCGCTGAACTGCGCCATGACGGCGTTTCGCGCAGGATCGGCTCCAAAGATCGCTCCCGCGACGGCGATGACGATGATGAGCGACGGTGCAAGCGAAAAGGCACTGTAGAACGCAAGGGCGGCGCCCATGCTCGGAGCGCCATCGTCGACCCACGCAATAGCGGCCCGCTTGACCATGAGCCAGTATGTTGCCGGCACCGACGGCGGGGCCTCTTGATCGGCTGGGTCCGGCGAGGCTCGCAATGCGGGTTCCTGCGAAGTAGAGGCTTTCATCGAGTGCGCTCAAGCAACCGAACGCTGCAAAGTATGGCGATATCCGGGCGCCTCCACCACCGGTGGAGGGGCGATTCGCATGCGGCGGACGCCACGCCGGAACGAGCGATGCGGTGCTACGCGACCCCTGTACGCTACGCGTCGATGTAATTTCTCCAAAACTCCTACGCCAGCGTCAGACCCCGTCTGATTGTCGGGCAATGGCAACTAGGTAGACTTGCTTTGCTGTCGCTGCAAATGGCGTGGCGACCCCAACAAAGAAGTTCCGATCAAGGGACCCGATTATGTCCGCTGAAATTGCCGTCGAAGATCGTCCCCGAGGGGTGCATGTGGTGTCGAGCGACCCGAGAGGTGAATTTCGCTTCCGCCAGCTGCTGGAACGGCTGCCGGCGGGAGCGTACACCTGTGATCCGGAAGGGTTGATCACCTATTTCAATCCGCAGGCAGTCGAGATCTGGGGTCGCGCGCCCAAGCTCAATCATCCCGACGATCGCTTCTGCGGATCGTTCAAGTTTTTCGCTTCGGACGGCGCTGCAGTGAGACACGACCAATGCTGGATGGCGCTAGCACTTAAGGATCGGCGCGAGCATAACGGAAAGGAAATCATCATCGAGCGACCGGATGGCCGCCGAGTTACTGCGCTGGCTCATGCGAGTCCGTTCCTGGACGAGGATGGCAGGCTCCTGGGGGCGGTGAACGTCCTGGTCGACATCACAGAGCGCAAGCGAACCGAACAAGCATTGCGCGACGCGCATGACAAGCTTGCTCACTATGTCGTCGAGCGCACGGCAGAGCTCACCGAACTGTCGCGCCATCTAATGAGAGTCGCAGAGACCGACAAGGCGAAGCTGGCGGCCGAGCTGCACGATGAAATGGGGTCGCTGCTCACCGTGCTCTCCATGCGGCTCAACCGTCTCGGCGAGCAGTTGGCCGATCCCCGGCTGGCGGCTGAGCACGTGCAGACGATGGATCTGGTTCGCAGCATGGTGGTCAGTCAGCGTCGTATCGCTACCAGCTTGCGTCCCGTCCTGCTCGACACCTTCGGTCTTGGCGTTGCCCTGCGACACTACGTCCAGGACTGGGGCAAGCATGCGGGCCTTCAGGCGGAAACAGGTATTGCGGATCGTCTGCCGGCTTTGCCAGCCAATGCATCACTGGCACTCTTTCGCATAGCTCAAGAAGCGTTGACCAACGTGGCGAAGCACTCCAACGCGTCATCGGTCAATGTCACTCTTAATAGCGAAGGCACGCGCGTCACGCTCAGCATCGACGACGACGGCGTCGGCCTTGCACCGGGCGTCGCCCATCTTGCCTCGTCACATGGAATAGTTGGCATGCGCGAGCGGCTCCTCGAGTTCGGTGGCGTTCTGCTCGTCGAACAGGGACGACGCGGAAGAGGCACACGGGTGACCGCGAGCATGCTGGTGGCCCGGTAGGGCTCTGTCCTATACCGCTGCTCAGCCTCGCTGGCGCGAGAACGCGCCCTGCGCCGATAGCCCTGCGCAGCGTCTTGTTGCAACAATCTGCCCCTGAAACTGGATCGGAAGGAGCACGCTCATGATGCTCGAGCGTAGCGAACGTGCGGGCGACTCCGGGAACGCCGTCGCGGCGGCGGGCCTGGTGTATGTCTCGGATGCCCGGCCTGGACTGCGGCGAATGCGTCGGCGGGGCAAGTTCGTCTACCTGCTTCCAGACGGTCAAAGATTGCATGACGAGGCGGAACTCGAGCGCATCGCTCGGCTCGCGATTCCTCCAGCCTACGAAGATGTCTGGGTGTGCATGGACCCGCGCGGGCACCTGCAGGCGACGGGTCGCGATGCCCGGGGACGCAAGCAGTACCGCTACCACCCGCGCTGGCGCTCACTGCGGGACGGCCAGAAGTTCGACAGGATGCCTGCGTTCGGGGAGGCATTGCCGCGCTTGCGGCGCAAAGTCCGCAAGGACATGCTTCTCGCCGGCCTGCCGCGTGAAAAGGTGCTCGCCGTTGTCGTGAGCCTGCTCGACGCTACCCGGCTGCGCATCGGAAACGCCGAGTACGCACGCAGCAATTCGAGCTACGGACTGACAACTCTTCGTAATCATCACGTACGCTTCGTTCATGACGCCAGGCTGGTGTTTCGATTTCGCGGCAAGGGCGGCGCCGAGCACGAGGTCGCTCTCGAGGACAAGCGTTTGGTTCCGCTGGTGCGCCGCTGCCATCAGCTCCCTGGCCAGCGATTGTTCCAATATGTCGATGAAGCCGGAGAGCTTCGCGCTATCGACTCCGATCAGGTCAACCAATACCTGAAGGAAGCGATGAGCTACGACTTCACGGCCAAGGACTTTCGCACCTGGGGAGCGACATTGCACGCCATCGCGATCATGCATGCGACACCGCTGCCAGAACCCGCCAGCGAGCGGGCGCTCAACTCCCGCATCGTCGACGCCATCAAGAAGGTCGCGGCCGAGCTTCGCAACACGCCCGCGGTATGCCGCAAGTCCTACATCAATCCGCTTGTGTTCGATGCATGGCGCAGCGGAGCATTGCACAACGGGATCGGCGAAACGATCATGGGCGCGCCGCGGCGCGCCGAACGGCTGGTACCGGCGTTTCTGCGGCGGCAGAGCCACGCGGCGAGCCAGCGAGCGCGCTCGCAAAAGAAAACAAACAAGCAGGCGCAGAAAGATAAGCGTCTGCATGCACGCTTCAGGCCGCGGTCGAGGGTCCACCGCAGCGAGCGGGCTCCTACGCTCAGATCAGAGAGCGTCCGATAGCAAGCTCTGTGCAGCGAGTGCACGATGACACGATGAGTGGCTGTCGTGCCACGTTGTCAGATGAAGACCATGAAAAGAACCCGAACAAAACCGCAGATGCAATCGGAAATTTCGCCGCCTTTCCCCAAGCAACACCAGGAGGCGCCGGGGCTCGAGTCCAAGCTCAACCCGGCACCGCGATATCTCGCACAGAACTATCGCGCAGCCGGCAAGCTTGAAGGCAAGGTCGCACTGATCACTGGAGGCGACTCAGGCATCGGCCGGGCAGTGGCCGTCCTGTACGCGCGCGAGGGCACTGACGTCGCCATCGTCTATCTGCCGCAGGGGGCGTCGGATGCTCTGACGACTTGTCACGTGATCACTGAGCTCGGTCGCCGCTGCTTGATGCTCGAAGGAGATCTCATCAATCCCGCGTTTTGCGCCAAGACGGTCGAGAGAACCGTGCGTGAGCTCGGGGCGCTCGACATTCTGGTTTCGAACGCCGCACACCAGGCGCGCAAGAAGAGCCTTCAGGAAGTGTCCGACGAAGAGTTCGACCGCACCTTCGGGACCAACATCTACGCTTACTTTCGCCTGGCGCGTGCGGCGATCCCGCACATGAAACCCGGTTCGTCGATCATCGCCACCAGCTCGGTCACCGGTCTGCTCGGAGAAAAGGAGCTCCCCGATTATTCGGCGACCAAGGGCGCCATCAATGCCTTTACCAAGACGCTGGCGCAACAGGTCCAGGAGCAGGGCATCCGGGTGAATGCAGTTGCGCCAGGGCCGGTATGGACCCCTTTGAACCCTTCCGACTCAGGCATGAGCGCCGACGATGTTTCGAAATTCGGCATGCACAATCCGAGCGGACGTCCTGCACAGCCGGAAGAGCTGGCACCGGCGTATGTGTTTCTCGCTTCCGACGCCGACTCCTCCTACATCACCGGAACCGTGCTGCAAATCATGGGGGGCGAGACCGCGGGCAGCTGAGGTCGGGTCGGCGAGCCAGGGTTGCTCCGCATGCGTCGCGAAGCCATCAGCAGCGCGGTCGAGGGCAGCTCCCGCTCGATTTCCGCGAGCCGCTTGAGCCAGCGAGCTTCGCGGCGTGACGACTCGACTTACTCTGACGACGATTGCCAGGTCGAATCGCTGAAGGACCAGGCGCGTACGACGCATGAAGAAGCGAGGATGGTCCTTCCCGGGATACAGGCGCTGTTCGGCTTTCAGCTGATCGCCGTGTTCAATCGACGCTTCATCGATCTCGATGCGCTCAATCGTGGCGTGTACCTGGCTTCGCTGGTCCTCATTGCGGTGGCGATCGGTCTGATCATGGCGCCCGCGGCTTATCACCGACTGGTGGAGCGAGACCGTGTCTCACGACGCTGGCTGCGGCTTGCATCCAGAGATATCGCTTGGGCGATGGTGGCGTTGACCCCGGCGATCGCCATTGATGTCTATCTCGTGGCGGTGATGAGCACTGGAACAGCCGTGCTCGGCATCGCTCTCGGATCCGCGGTCGCGGCCTTTCTTGCCTGGCTTTGGTTTGGCATGCCGTTGCTGCGTCGTCATCGCGAGCACGTTCGAAGGGAATGAGCAGCCACGCCGAAGCATAGGTAGCCGTCTGGGGCGCAGCGCGCGTGAGTAAGGAGTGCCGTGCGTGACGGGTGGCGCGACGAGCGAGTGCGTGTGTGCCAAGCGAAGGAGCGCCGGGTACCCGTAGCACGGCGTTTACGGATTCCGAACGCGCGCTGCGCCCCGACGGCTGCCAAAGCAAAAGCGGTGTGACTTGCGGGGGCTGCCGCGTTGGCGAGCGAAAAAAGCCGGCAGCGCCAAAGCGCCGCTGGCCTTCAGGTTGTGGCCTCGGTAGCGCAGGCCTCAGTGCATGCGGAACTAGCGGTTCTCTTCGTATCCCGCGGTCGTGCGCGGATCACGCGAAGAGCTGAGTTCGTCGTCCCAATACGGGCGCACGTTGTAGTACGAGTGGATTTCGGTAGCCCAGGTGTTGTCGGCCATCGAAGGCCAGTGATCTTTGTCGAATCCTGGCGCATTTTCGAGGCGGTCCTTGGGAACGTCCAGAATGATGCGCTTTTCGTCGGTGTCAAGCGTAAGGCCCGACCAAGGAATCGCAAAAAGCTTGCTGCCCATGCCGAGGAAGCCACCGAATGACAATACCGCGTAGGCGATCTTGCCACTCGTGACGTCGAGCATGATCGCTTCGATGTTGCCGAGATCTTCGCCGCTGCTGTTGACGACCGAATTGCCTTTCAGCGTCGCGGCGTCCATGACTTCGGGCCCCGGCCCATCCGAGGAACGACGATTGGCGCCCACAATGGCTGCGCCGCCGGTAGTTGTTGTGGAAGTTGTGCTGTTGCGTATGGCCATACTTTCTCCTGGAAACGTTCTGCGAGTGGTTGAGTGACACCGCGGCCGGTGCCTCTGTGATTCGAGGCATCGGCCTACGGTGATCCGGTGGCTTCGCGGTCAGCGTCCTGAACGCCGCGAGAGGCTTATCCGCTGTTCGAGGCCCGCAGGTATGATCGGGCCCGCATCAAGTGTTTGGAAGTCGGCAGCGGCTGATTTCGCGGTAAGAAAAAACGTCGTGCGACATCCGAGTTCCGCTTACATAATCGCCACTCGATAAGATGCGGTCAATCGGAGATGAAACGTCGTTAGATCGATCCCAGGTATGCCAGCAGTTGCGCTTGCATCGACTTGCCCAGGCGATTGAAGCGATCGCGCGCACGTGCAGCCTCGCCGTCGTGCATGCGTATTGCGGCGTCGACCGTTGCTGCGCGGCCGTCGTGCAGATAAGGGCCTCGGCTGCGCAATCCCCACAGCGGCGCCGTGCGCATCTCACTCGGTCGAGCGCTTCCCTGCGCGATGCCATCGCCGAGCGAGCCCATGTCGTGCAGCAGGAGATCGGAGAACAGCGGCACGGCCTTCCTGTCGAGAGCTCTGGAGGTGTTGGGACCGGTCACCATCATCGGACGATGGCAAGCGGCGCAGCCGATCTGCGAAAACAGGTCCTGCCCGGCGCGCGCATCCTGCGTCAGCGCTAGCTGTGGTGGCGGAGCGAGCATGCGCATGAAGTCGGCGAAGCGATCGATGTCGGCCTTGCCCGTCGCGGGATCGGTGACGTCTTCTGGATCGGGAACCAGATCGTATTGCGCGAGCAGCGCCGTGTTGCCATTGGGAGCGTTCTCGGTCGGGAACAGTCGATTGGTAATACCCATCTCGTTGAGATAAGCGTCACCCGCAAACGAGAGCAGTGTGGCCTGCTGCGCTTTCCAGCCGAAGCGGCCGATGCGTGTCTGTCCGCTCGCCACATCCTGAACAACCGATGGCCGCCCGGAAATTCCATCGGGCTTGGGAACGGCCGCGTTGAGCAGGATCTCAGCGTCCGGTATCGCTTCGATCAGCCCCGCGCCGAAGAGTGGCGTGGTCATTCGATGCGCGATGACGTTGGCCTGCGAGGGGATGACTTCCTGCACCGCGGGATCGATTGCTTTTTCCTGTAGCAGCGATCCGCCCAACTCGGTGAGTGGATCGAATTGGCCGTTGACGGTGCGTCCGAACCGTGTCACGAAGATGGTGCTCACGCCGCCCGCTGCTGGCGTCGAATGACACGCGACGCAGGAGACATTGTTGAAAATCGGGCCGAGGCCGCTCGCTGCCGTGTCCTCGCTGGAAAACTCCTCGAGCCCGTCGGCGAAATCTGCAGCCTCGTCAGTGCTGAGCCCGCCAAGTGGATCGCCAAAGTTGGTTCCCGGCCGGGGAACGGTGAACGTCGTCGCGTCCGGTCGCTGGCGAGGCGCTCGAACGTGTTGCTGGGCGGAAAAGGTCTGTGCGATGTCTGTTGAAGTTGCGAGACTGCCCGCGACGGTGAGGGCAATGGCGGTAAAGCAAACATACACACGCTTTGGTTGAGTCATGGTCTTTCCGTTCTGTCGCCCGTAGGCGGCGAAGAAGAAGCACTCGGAACTCGACCATCTGCCGGTGTTTGGCGCATCGCGCCATCTATCGACGCCTCCTAGATGGCTTGCCGCCAGCGCTTCATCGAGCGGCGGGCGCAAGTATGACGTCGGCATAGGCGCTGCCAATGCCCAAACAGAGAATTTCAAGGTTTCTCCACAATGACCGGCGCGTTCGCCTTGCAAACTGCTGCAAAGCGAAACCATCGCCCGAGCTAGCACATTGCGCGCCAAGTCCGGAGAAACAGGAACCGCAGAGAAACGAGACAGCGGTGCGTTCCTTCGTGGGCGATGTTATGGATCGAGCTCTTATCCAGTAACTCGCTACAGATCCAGCTTGTACCCCACGCCGTAGATCGAGCGCACGATTTCCTCGTCGCCGCATGCGGTGGAGAGCTTGCGGCGCAGGTTCTTGACGTGGCTGTCGACCGTGCGGTCGGTTACCACGCGATGGTCCTCGTACAGGCGCTCCAGCAGCTGGCTGCGCGAAAAGATCCGCCGCGGCTGTGCGGCAAGCGCCTTGAGCAGCCGGAACTCCACGGGAGTGAGTCCCAGCGGGTGGCCGTCTAGCGAGGCCTCCAGCGTAGCTTCGTCGACTACGAGACGCGGCGCTTCGCTGCGCTCGGAAACGCGCTGTGCGCGCCGCAGCACCGCTTTGACGCGCGCCACGACTTCGCGCGGACTGAACGGCTTGCAGATGTAATCATCCGCGCCAAGCTCAAGCCCCAGCAGCCGATCGATTTCGTCGACACGCGCGGTGATCATGATGATCGGCACGTCGCTGAACGCGCGCAGCTCCTTGGCGAGCGTGAGCCCGTCTTTCTCCGGCAGCATGAGATCGAGCAGCACCAGTTGTGGGTGGCGCGATCTGACCGTCTCGACGACGTCGCGACCGGTGTCGAGGCACTCGCTGGCAAAGCCCGACGCCGAAAGGTAGTCGGCGAGCAGCCTGGCCAGCTTGATTTCGTCCTCCACGATGAGGACTGGAGCGGTTTCCTCGCTCATCGCTTCGATCCTTGCACCAGCGGCAACACGACACGGACCCACAAGCCGCCGAGTGGAGAGGATCGGGCCTCGATCGTGCCGTGATGAGCCTCGACGATGCTGCGGCACAACGCCAGCCCGAGGCCGGCGCCGCCGCTGGCCCGGCTGCGCGAGGGCTCCATCCTGAAGAGCCGCTCGAACACGCGCGGCAGAAATTCCGGCGGCACCGCCGGTGCGGAATCCTGAAAGTCGAGCTGTGCCTCGTCGTTGACGCGTCGGAGGACGATTTGCAGGCGCCCATCGGGATAGGTATAGCGCACCGAATTTTCGAGCAGGTTGTTCAAGAGCTGGCGCAGGCGATCCGGGTCGCCCTCGAGCAGCACGGCTTCATCGGCCTTCCACTGAGTCTCGACGGAAAGACGCCGCAGCGCGAAGCGCTCGCGGAACGCGTCGACCGCAGCTTGCAGCAGCTCAACTAGGTTCACTTCGTCGAAGTGGTAGGTGAGCGCCCCGACATCGGCAAGCGACAAGTCATAGAGGTCGCGGACAAGAACGCTCAAGGTGCCCACCTCGACCTGCAGCGACTTGACCGACGCCGCTGTCAGCGGACGAATGCCGTCCTCCAATGCTTCGAGCTCGCCCTGGAGCACGGTAAGCGGAGTGCGCAGCTCGTGCGATATATCGGCGAAAAAGCGGCGGCGCATCTTATCGGTGGACTCGAGCGTCGTGGCAAGCTGATTGAAATCGTCGACGAGCTGGCCGATCTCGTCGCGACTCGATGCTTCGACGCGGGCGGTATAGTCGCCGGCCGCCAGTCGATGGGTCGCCGCAGCTAGCCGCTTGACCGGTGCAAGCAATCGTCGGGCGAGCCACAGCGCGACGCCCGCCGCCAGCAGTACCGCGACGCCGCTGATGATCCAGCTTGCCTTGAGCTGTTCCTGAAGGAAACGAACGTCCGCGCCACCGAGCAGCGGCTTGCCCACCTCGCCTACCAGCCAGCCTACGGTCTTTCCGTCGACCACGATGGGCCGCTGCGGCGCGTTCGATTCAGCGCGTGCGTCTCCAACGACCCATTTGCTCTTTGCATCGAGCACCGAAGGTAGCGGCGGATGCAGTGCAACGCCCTGACGGGGATGACCGGGGGGCGGGGGCATGCCTGGCCCGTGCTCGCGATCCTCGATTCGCTCGCGGTCAAGTGGAGGGCGCTGAAGGCCACCCTGACCATCGGATGGTGGCGCGTTGCGCGGAGGTCGTTGTTCTCCTGCAGGGAAAACGGGACGATTGATCGAGTCCCACAGCGGATCGTTGTTGCGCAGGAATTCCCAATCACCATGTTCTGCGTATGCATTTGCCAAGACGTTGGAAAGCGCGGCGAGGCGCCGGTCCTCGCGCTCTTCCACGTAGCTCCGAAACCGCATATTGACGCTCATCTGGACTGCGACGCCGACCGCAATGGCGATGACCACGTTGGTCGCGAGGAGGACCAAGAAGAGCTTGGGAGTTATGCCAAGTTTCACTGATATCGCAATCGGTTATCAGGGCGCGGTTTTGCAGGTCCGCCGCATTGTCGCCAAGTGACTACAAGCCAGCAAGCGGGGCGGGTCCCGCGAACACAAACTTCAGAATGTCTTCACATTTGCCGCAAAAGCGCTGGGGCCGGCGTTCCCGCGGCTCCTCTGAACCCGATCCCTCTTCCGATGTCATCACTTCGTGGGGACGCTTATCGGAGCCTTCTACCTCCGACGCTCCTCACTTCCACTGTCTTTCGATGGAGATATAGCGATGAAAGTAAGCGCAGCAATGACGCGGGATGTAAAGCTTGTGAAACCGGAGACCACGATCCGCGAAGCAGCAGCGCTGATGGCCCAGATCGATGCCGGCTCGCTGCCGGTCGCCGAAGACGATCGACTCATCGGAATGGTTACCGATCGGGACATCGCGATCCGCGCGGTGGCCGAAGGAAAATTGCCCCAGACAAAGGTGAGCGAGGTCATGACCCGAGAGATGCTGTATTGCTTCGACGATCAGGAGCTCGACGATATCGCCAAAAACATGGGCCAGAATCAGGTGCGCAGGCTTCCTGTGGTCAACCACGACAAACGGCTTGTCGGCATCCTTTCGCTTGGTGATCTAGCGCGGAAGGATAAATCCGCGGCGGTGGGCAAGGCTGTATCGAGAGTTTCTGAACCGAGCCAGAAACATTCGCAGACGGCGCAGTCTTCTGCTTAGCAGGAACGGCGAGCGCTCTGCAACGCGCTCGCCGCTGCGCTGCCTTCAGGCGACGGGATCAGCGACGTTTTTGCGCTCGCCCTGCAGAGAGGGACACCGGCGACTTGGTTGATCTTGGCAGCCGCATCAGTCGCCGTGCGTTGCCCTCGTAGATAGCGTGGCGCTCCTCCGGCGAGACATCGAGGCGGTCGATGATCTCGATGGTCGTACGCGTGTACATCGAGCCTTTTTCCGGATCGAAGGGCGAGTCGGATGCGAAGAGCACACGCTCCGGGCCGAAGAACTTGAGCCCGCACTTGGTGGCCTCCCACGCCCCGAAAAGCGCGGTGTCGGCGTAAAACATCCGGAAGTAGTCGAGCGGACGCTTTTTCAACTTGCGCAGCAGCAGCGTGTAGTCGACGTCGGAGGTGCGCGCTCCCAGCTGATCCCATCCGGGGCCCACGCGGCCCTCGAAGTACGGAATCATCCCACCCATGTGGTGAGTGACGATCTTGAGGTTCGGGTGATTGTCGAAGAGCCCCTCGAAGACGATGTGAGCCATGGCGACGCTGGTCTCGTACGGCCAGCCGAACGTCCACCAGATCTCGTAGTGGCTTCGTTTTTCTTGCTTGTAATCGGCGAAATCGGCGCCGCGCGCAGGGTGCATCCAGATAGGCAGGTCGAGCTCGGCCATGAGATCGAACAGTGGCAGCGTTTCAGGCGCGGTGAGCGGCTTGCCTAGGACATTGGTGAAAACCTGAACGCCGACGGCGCCAAGCTGTTCGATGGCGCGCCGAGCCTCGTCGAGCAGCCCCGAAGGATCATTCATGGGCAGCGATGCGACGAACGCGGGAAAGCGATCGGGATGCTTCAGCACGAGTTCCGCCATTCCGTCGTTGGCAAGTCGCGCCATGTCGGTCGAGAGCGTCGGCGGGCCGAACACTTCGATCGGCGGCGAAGGCAGGCAGATCACCTGGGCGTAGTCACCAAACCTGTCCATGATGCGGAAGCGCTGGTCGAGATCGACGATGGACGGGATCTCACGCACGCGCTTGTGCATGTCCTTGCCATTGGGCGCGACGGCGAGCATCCGCTCGTAGAACTTCTTCGGGAAAATGTGATTGAAGATGTCGAGTTTCATGGTGGCGGTCAGTCGGCTTCGATCTTGGCCGCGCGGACAACGGTCGTCCAGCGCTCGAGATCGGTGGAGATCATCCGGCTCAAATCCTCAGGCGTTCCCTGGAGCGGATTGAGCCCCTGCTTCGACAGGGTATCGCGAACTTCTGCATTGCTCAGAATGGCGTTGATCTCCCCGTTAAGCAGCGCCACCTGACCCTTGGCGAGACCGGGCGGCCCGAGCATCGCATACCAGATGTCGACGTCGATGTCGCTGATGCCTTCCTCGGCAAGCGAAGGCACATCCGGCGTTGCGGGCGAGCGGTGCGAGCCGCCCGAGGCAAGCATGCGGAGCTTGCCGGCCTGGACGTACGGAAGCGCCACGTGGACGGGCAGAAACATGACCTGAACCTGACCGCCGAGGAGATCCGTTACGGCACCGGCCGAGCCTTTGTAAGGAACGTGCGTCATGTTGACGCCGAAATGCAGCTTGAAAAGCTCCGCCGCGAGATGGTGCGGTGTTCCATTACCTGGTGACGCGTAGTTAAGCTCGCCGGGTTTGGCCTTCGCCAGCGCGACGAGCTCCTTGACGGTCTTGGCCGGTACGGAAGGATTGACCACCAGGGTAAGATTGCCGATCGCGGTCGGACCGATCGGAGTGAAACCCTTCACCGGATCGTATGGAACGCTCTTCTGCAACGCGACGTTGGTGACTAGCGTGCTCGCGGTGGCGAGCAGGGTGTAGCCGTCAGGCGCCGCCTTGCTCGCTGCCTCGGTCCCGATATTGCCGCTTGCGCCTGGACGGTTGTCGATGACCACGGGAACCGCGAATTTGTCGCCAAGCTTCTGTCCGATCAGCCGCGCGAGGATGTCGATGCCGGTGCCTGGCGTGTAGGGAACGATGATACGGATGGCGTGGTTAGGGTAGGGCGCTTGCGCCGCCGCCAGACCGCTTAGGCCCAAAGCGAGCGGCACCGCGAAAATGCGCGCCGCGCAACTCACTGCGGAGTTCACATTCCTCCTGCGACGAGCGGAGCGGTTCGATCGACCGCGATCCCTCGTCCGATGCTAGGCAGGCAGACGCACGCTGTCAAATGAACCAGGTTCGATCAGCGAGCCTTCCGCCGAATAAAGCCGTCCGCGCTCCATTCTTCGCTTCCGACTCCGTGATGCACGAAGAACAGGCCGTCGGGATCGTACTTTGCCTTGACCGACTGCAGGCGACCGTAGTTCTTGCCCCAGTAGGAACGCTGCCAATCCTTGTCGAAATAGTTGCTTTCCGAAACGTAGGCACCGCCGTGCGGGGCGAGCGCCTCGAGCGGCGCCACCGCCCGAGTGACCGCAGCGGCGTCCTTGCGTGCAGCCGCGAGATCGGGCGCTGCACCACGAAGTTCGGGATAAGCCGGCGGACCGCCATTGGCGATGATGACGAGCGCAAAAGCATCGATCGCCGCCGGATTCATTGCCGTGTCGCGCGCGGCGCTCTGCGCATCCGCAGGCGCGCCGGCAAGGCCTTTGTTCAGGTGAAGCTCGATCTCCCAGTGCCGGCTGCCGTTGACCAGCGCATCCGCCAAGCGTTTCTGTTGATCTTTGCGCAACAGCGACGCGGGCAGCCAGATCGATTCGAAACCGTAGATGAGCGCGCCCACCTGGTCTTGATCGCCGGACCACCACGCGTGTGTCGCGGGCACGCCGGCACGCGAATCGTCGATCATCGCTTTGCTGCCGTGCGCACGGCGATACTCCGCGTCCCACCAATGTCGTGCCGGCATGGTGCCGATGTCCGGCCCGTCGGTGAACTTGAAATCCTTGGGCGACGCCTTGACCCAATCGACGAACGGTTTCCAGAGATTCGTGCCTTGCTTTTCGTCGACGCCAGCGCTGACCATCGTAATCTTCAGCGTGTTATCCCGGCGGATGGCGATCTCCTCTCCCCAGTGCGGATTCATCAGGCTTTCGGCATAGAACGCGAGGAATCTGCCGACCAGACGACGGTACGATTCCTCGGATTGGGCCGCGATGGTCATCGTAGCGGAGCCAAACCATTCCGGAAGTTCACGCGTGCGCAGCGTGAGCTTGGTGAGCGCGCCGAAACTGCCGCCGCCACCGCCCTTGATCGCCCAGAAAAGATCGGGATCCTTGCAGGCGTTGACACGCCGCACGGAGCCGTCGGCGGTGACGATTTCCGCTTCGAGCAAGCCCGCAGCCGCCATCCCGTAGTTCTTGGAAAAGGAACCGAATCCGCCGCTGCTGATCAGGCCGGCCACACCTACTGTGGCGCAACCGCCGCCTTGCACATAGCGTCCGGCCTTGGTCGTCACTGCGCCGTAGACGTCGATCCACATGGCGCCGCTCTCGACGGTCACCGCCGGTTGCGGCTTCACATTGCATCCAACCGGCGTGAATGCATCGTGCATGGTGATACCATGCATTGCGCGCGTCCAGATGAGCAGCGAGTCCTTGGAGTTGGACGTGCCCTGATAGCTGTGGCCACCGCCTTTCACAACGAGGCGCAGGTTGTTGGTCCGAGCGAAGTTCACCGCAGCGACGACGTCGGCCGTTCTTTGCGCCGATACCACGTAAGCGCTCGGCTCGGGCGTCCACGCGTCGACCCATCCGGAAACTTCGGTACCGCCCGGTTGGTCGCCAAGATAGAAAGGGTTGCGCAGATTCTTCAGTACTTCCGCACAGCGTGGATCGTCGCGACTGCCGCTGCACGCCGCGAGCAGCGGCGCCACCTTGGCGAGACGGCCCTCGACCGCCTGGGAGAGCGTCCGCCATTTATCTTCGCTCGGCCAGTCGTGGTCCTTTGCGCGCACGCGCCGCATCGGGCGCGGCGCAGCCGCGCGCGCCATGAGGAACGGCGAGCCGACCGATGCCGGCAGGGTGGTCAGCGCAAGCGCGCGCCGCAGCAGATCTCGTCGATTCATGATTGGCTTCGTCTCCCTTTGTTCGAAGTCCCTGCGATCAAATTCGCCGAGCGGTCGCATGCTAGGCAGCGGGCGATGCGCTGTCAAATCAGGTTGATTGTCCGACGGAATCGGATCGACAAGGCATGCCCGTCACGGCCTTGCGATCGGCAGCGACTCAGGGCGCGGTGCAGAATCGCTCTGCTATAATTCGCACCACGCGCCCGTAGCTCAGTTGGATTAGAGTACCTGGCTACGAACCAGGGGGTCGTGGGTTCAAATCCTGCCGGGCGCGCCAAATTTCAAAGACTTGGCCGCGAAAACCAAGTCCTCCTCTCTGCTGTGGGACCCTTGTGGAACGAGTTATCCACCGGTCCCCACTGACACGTCGCGATTCATGCACTTGGCGCGCAAAACCAGATCATCCTCGTTGCTGTTGGACTCCCGCAATCTGTCTCGAGTGAGCGTCGGCCACGCGTAACACTATCTGCGTTCCGCTCCGACGACGGCCTTTGCCTGGCTGAGCGTGGGCTGCGGCGAGGCTCGGGCTCGATCGTTGGTCGATCGATGGTCCCGAGCCTCCACGGCGCGTAGAGGGCGTCTATCCGCGTTTCGCGGCGACGGCGGCAGCAGCCTTGCGAATTGCGGCGAGCACTTCGTTGGGGCGCGAGAGCATCGGGACGTGACTGCTCTTGACTTCCACGACTGTGGCACCCATGCGTTTCGCGTAGGTGCGCTGCAATTCGGGATTGACCGTGTGATCCTCGGTCGCGAGGATGTATGTGGAAGGCTTCGATCTCCAGGCGTTGCCCTCCAGCTTGTGGGTGAACAGGTCCGCTGCCGGCGCAAAGTGGGTCGCGTAGACAACCCTTTGTTCTTCCGCAGACAGATCGCCCGCGAAGGCCTTGGGCGCGTCCGGCTTCAGCCAGACCCGGCCGTCGGCGACTTCGACGTGATTGAAGATGTCCGTCTTCGGGAACTTCTCCTGTTGTTCCTGCGCCGTTTCGGTCTCATCCGGGCACAGCGCCGCGATGTAGACGAGCGCGGCAACGCGGGGGTCCATGCCGGCGTAGGTAATCACCGCGCCACCGTAGGAGTGGCCGACGAGAAGGATCGGCCCGCTGACCCGGCCGAACGTGCGAATGGTTGCCTCCACGTCGCCCTTTACCGAGTCGAGGCCGTACTGCGCCGCCATTACCTCGTAGCCGTCGGCCTGAAGCGCCGGGACCAGCTTGTTGAAGCACGAGCCATCGGCCCAGATGCCGTGGCAGAACACGATGCTTGGCTTGTTCGATGCGTTCACTTTGGTTGCTCCTTTCGATGGAAAAGCAATGCCCGCCGCCAGGCTGGCGCCAGCGACGAGCAGACGACGACGAGTCGAACCGGCGCTCGTCAGGGGTGCTTGTTCATTCACGGTTGGTTCCGTCATGGTCAACTCCTCATGGTAGGTCAGGCACCAGGCTCCTTCGGTGTTTGAACCAGCGTTAGCCGCCGTTTTGTACGATGCGCCCGACTCGCACTGGTTAACAAATACTTTGTGTGGTAGAGATATGCCTTGAAAGCATGGGTGAATGGTTTTTTACAATGGAACTTCGTCACTTACGCTATTTCATTGCAGTCGCCGAAGAGGGCAGCCTCACCAATGCCGCCGAGCGGCGCCTGCACACCGCCCAGCCATCGCTAAGCCGACAGATTCGCGATCTCGAATTGGAGATCGGCGTAAAGCTGTTGGAGCGCAAGGCCCGGGGCATTGCGCTCACTGCAGGCGGGCGGGCATTTCTCGATCATGCGCGGCTGGCGTTGATGCAGATCGAAGTGGCCTGCGAAGCTGCACGTAGTACAGAGCGGCCCGAGAAGCCAGGGTTTGTCATTGGCTTTTTGCTGGGACAGGAAGCAGTCTGGCTGTCAGAGTCGCTGCGCATTTTGCGCGAGGAGGCGCCCGACCGCGAGATTACGCTCATGACGAAGTCTTCACCTGAGCTCGCGGATGGGCTGATGCAAGGCAAGATCGACGTGGCCCTTCTGCGACGCGAAGCGCACACCGCAGGCCTGGCTTTTAAGTTCCTGACTAAGGAGCCTTTGATTGCCCGAACTCGGTCAATAAACCACGAATCTGGTTCGCCTGAGCCGTTCGCGCCTTCACGAAACCCTGTCGCACTCGGTGTACGGACAGCACCGCCTGCTGCTCCATCGTCTTGATCGGCACGAAGCGCATGTTAGGCCGCG
>DATFSE010000093.1:0-3700 GCA_035262745.1 Casimicrobiaceae bacterium
AGGGTGCCGAAATCGCCGTTAAAGCGAGGATTTGACCTCGCGCAGTTGAAGAATTGAAGAGGCACTGCCATGAGAAAAAGTCTTGGTTTCGCGCTTGCCGTCTCACTGGCAATCGTTTCAAACGGAGGCACCATGGCGCAAACGCAAACCCTCGAACACAAGATCTGGACGCTCCTCGACGATTCCGAGGCCGCGTACATCTCCTTGGGGGAGACCGAGTTTCGCGCGCTCGGTGCAGGCTTCGACTTGCCAGACGGAGGGAGATCGATCGCCCGGCTTGCGGAGCAAGCTCCCGGTGGCGCCTTTGATCCCCGCGACGTGGCAAAACTTGCGCCGCAGCAGCTGGGCTACAAAGCGGACTGGGTTGTCGAACGCTTTCGCCGCTACAACCTCGAATGGGACATCACTGGGTTGCGCCTCGAGAGCCTCGATCCGGAGGCCAAGAGCTATCCGTGGTTCATCGTCATGAACGGTGGCGCCGCGAATTTCTACGAATTCTTCGTCGACCTCAAGAATCGCCCCGGCTGGACGCAATATTTGGCGCAGAAACTCAATGTCATGATCGTGACCATCCCAGGCAACTTCAAATATGGCGGTTGGGAACAACCGGTGGCGGACGCGAAGCGCCAACCCGCCTACCTGCTCGACCGCGACCTTGCGATGGACGAATATGAGGTGCGCAACGCCATCTTCACCAACAGCCTCGTCATGCAGGGGCTGAAGGCACTGGTGACGAATCACACCGCGGGCGACATCCTTCTCATTGGTCATTCGACCTCGGGCGAGCTGTCGATGCTCGCCTACGAAGACCCGGACCTGAGGGCCCGCCTCAAGGGCCGTTATCTAGGCTGGGGCAGCGGCGGACCGGCGCGCCTCGAATTGCTGCGCAGGGTTAGAGGCAAGGACATTCCCGATCGCGGCGGCGCCTCCCCGCCCGCAGGCCGCACGCCGCTCTACATTCTCGAACGCCGCGATCCACCAAGCTACTCACGGGGCTATAGCGGCTTTCTCAATCCGCTCTACGAGCCCGGCATGTCGCATCTTCAGATCGCCGAGCGCTGGCTCGCAGCGGAGGCGCGCCGACGTCCCAATTTCAAGCAGCAGCTCCAGAACCTGGAGCATGGCGCCGATCTCGGCCAAAAGGGGTGGGTGGAAAACGAGATCGAATCCTTGCTCAAGCGCACGGGTAATCCATGGCGCATCGCGGTTGAGGACGTCGCGAAGGATTTGTTTGTCACTAATTTCACCCGCATGGACGGATTTCGGCGGATGGTTTGGACAACGGCTCATTTCGACCGCAATCATTGGAATCCGGAACAGCCCATGAAGAGCATCGAGGTCTTCGTCGCCAACGAATACCGGGCGAAGAATCCCGAAGCGCAGATACGGGTGATCAATTGGGATCCGCCGATGACGCATTACGGCCACCTGGAGCTGCCGAAACAGCTAGCCGCGGCGCATTTCAGTGTGGTCCGCTGGCTGGTGAGGCCTTGAGGCCCGCGAACACGCCTGGCTCGCAAGCGCCGTTCAACGGTCAAATTTTCGACGCATGATCAGCGCCGGGTGTATGGATTCGGCCAGCAATGTGAACGGACCTAATGTCAGGCACGTGTTTACGCCTCGTTGTCGCTATCCTGCTCACCCTCATTCCGGGAACGGTCGGCGCCGCCGAAAGGCCGGCGAGCACCCAAGGGTCGCCGGCCCCTGGAGTAAACGCGCTGACACCAGAGCAGGCAAGACGCGCGCTCGACCTGCTGCAGGATGACGCCAAGCGGGCGCAGATTATCGATACTCTGCGAGCGCTCGGTGAGACCCCGCCCGCCGCACGAACGCCCCAGGTTCCATCCGACCAGGGGCCGGCCGCCCCGCTCACCGCGGACGGCCTCGGCGCACAGCTTCTGCTGCAGGTATCGGAGCAACTCGGAGAGATCTCACACGACTTTGCCACTGCGGTGCAAGCGGTCACCGACTTTCCCTTGCTGTGGAGCTGGCTGCAGGGCACGCTAACCGATCCCGTTGCCTTGCGTACCCTCTTGGACATCATCTGGAAGCTCGCCGTGGTGTTGGGCGTCGGGCTCGCCGCCGAGTGGCTGATGGTGTACGCCTTGCGCCGGCCATCGGCGGCATTGGCGAAACTTGTCCCGGTTCCGCGACAGCAACGCGCGATTATCGCCGAAACAGCACCTTCGTCGTTGCCCACCGAACCCGAGACCCGGCGGCGATACGTCGCCTTTGCCCGCGTCTCGCAGTCGATAGCGCGCATACCTTTCGTGCTTGCCCGCCTCGCGCTCGATCTGCTGCCGGTCGTTGGGTTCGCAGCGGTGGGAACGATGCTCCTTGGAACCCACCTTGGCAACAACGCCACGCCGCGCCTTGTGATCATCGCGATCGTGCATGCCTATGCGCTCTGCCGCAGCGTCATGTGCGTCGCGCGTGCAGTGGTGTCTCCGGGCCCGCTCAGCCTGCTCATCATCGGCGGCGAGACAGCAGCCTATATCGAGATTTGGGTGAGACGTATCGCTACTGTCGGGGTGTTCGGCATCGCCATCGCCAATGTGGCGCTGCTGCTCGGACTTTATCGTGCAGGATATGAGGCCCTCGTGCGGCTCATGATGCTGACTGTCCATCTGATGGTGGTGGTCGTGATCCTGCAATGTCGGCGTTTCATTGCCGACGGCATTCGCTCCGCCCGCGGCACCGGCCTGCTGGCGATGGTGCAAAACCGGATCGCCGACCTGTGGCACTACGTCGCTGCCGGCGCGGTGCTCGCCATGTGGGCTGTGTGGGCGCTGAACGTGAAGAACGGTTATGCGCTGCTGCTGCAATATTTCATCGGCACCGCAACGGTTGTGATGCTCGGCCGGTTGATCTCGGTCGTCGTGTTGGGAGCGATGGACAGGGTGTTTCGCATCAATCCCGAGTTCCTGCGACGGTTTCCCGCCTTGGAGGCACGTGCCAATCGCTACCTGCCGTTCCTGCGTCGCACCGTATCTGGCATAATCATGATCATCAGTTTTGTGGCACTGTTGGAAGTTTGGGGCGTCAACGCGATCGTGTGGTTCTATGGCAGTCAGGTCGGGGGTCGTCTGCTTTCGGCCACCCTCACGATCGTGGTTGCGGCGGCGGCAGCAACAGCGATCTGGGAATTTAGCAATGCGCTGATCGACCGTCACCTCTCCCACCTCACGCGCGACGGTCACTACATTCGCGCGGCACGACTGCGGACATTCCTGCCAATGCTACGGACGACACTGTTTTCGGTGATCGTCACGGTAGTCGTGCTCACGGCCTTGAGCGAGATTGGCGTCAGCGTCGCGC
This sequence comes from Casimicrobiaceae bacterium, assembly GCA_035262745.1. Taxonomy (GTDB): domain Bacteria; phylum Pseudomonadota; class Gammaproteobacteria; order Burkholderiales; family Casimicrobiaceae; genus PALSA-1003. The sequence continues at coordinate 3,319 of DATFSE010000093.1, forward strand.
CCCTCCTCGCAGGCGCAGGTATCATCGGCATCGCCATTGGTTTCGGATCGCAGAAGCTCGTGCAGGACGTGATCACCGGTCTGTTTCTGTTGTTGGAGAATGCCGTGCAGGTAGGAGACTTCGTTACGGTGTCTGCTCTGTCGGGTGTTGTCGAGAACCTTTCGATCCGTACCATTCGTCTGCGAGCGGCCGATGGCGCCGTGCATATTATTCCCTTCAGCGCAGTCACCAGCGTCACCAACACCAGCCGCGGCATTGGAAACGCGTCGGTTACCGCGAACATCGCCTATAAGGAAGACGTCGACCGTGCCAGCCAGGTTCTCAAAGACATCGCCGCCGAAATCCGTCGCGATCCCGCGTACAAATACCTCATTCGCGACGA
>DATFSE010000094.1:0-2525 GCA_035262745.1 Casimicrobiaceae bacterium
GGCGACATCGTCCTGCTCGACCGCAACTGCCACAAGTCGCACCACTACGGGATGGTGCTCTCCGGCGCGCATGTCATCTATCTCGACGCCTATCCGCTCAACGACTACTCGATGTACGGAGCGGTGCCGATCCGCGCCATCAAGCACCATCTGCTCGACCTCAAGCGCGCGGGCCAGCTCGAGCGGGTGAAGCTCGTGCTGCTCACCAATTGCACTTTCGACGGCATCGTTTACGACGTCGAGCGGGTGATGGAGGAGTGCCTCGCAATCAAGCCGGACTTGATCTTCCTCTGGGACGAAGCTTGGTTCGCTTTTGCAGGCTTCCACCCGACGTACCGGCGAAGGACGGGCATGGGCGCGGCGCACCGCCTGCGCGAGCGCTTCCGCGATCCCGAGTATCGCAAGCGCTATGAGGCGTTCGCCAAGGAATATGCCGACGCAGACGATGCACGCCTGCTCGATGCGCGGCTCGTTCCCGATCCAGATCGGGCACGCATCCGCGTCTACGTGACGCATTCGACGCACAAGACGCTCACCGCCTTGCGCCAGGGGTCGATGATTCACGTCTACGACCAGGACTTCAAGCAAAAGGTCGAGGAGGCGTTTCACGAAGCCTACATGACGCATACGTCGACGTCGCCCAACTACCAGATCCTTGCCTCGCTCGACGTCGGCCGCCGCCAGGTCGAGCTCGAGGGCTACGAATTGGTGCAGAAGCAGGTCGATCACGCGATGGCGCTGCGCGAGAGTATCGCCACCCACGCGCTGTTAAAGAAGTACTTCCATTTCCTGACCACCGGAGATCTGATTCCCAAGGAGTACCGGCCCTCGGGCATCGAAGCCTATTTCGATTCCGAGCAGCGCTGGGCGCGCATGGAGGAGTGCTGGCAGACCGACGAATTCGTGGTCGATCCGACACGGCTCACGTTGGCAATCGGTCCCACGGGGATCGACGGCGACACGTTCAAGCACGACTACCTTATGGAGAAGTACGGGATTCAGATCAACAAGACCTCGCGCAACACCGTGCTGTTCATGACCAATATCGGCACGACGCGCAGCTCGGTGGCGTACCTGATCGAAATCCTGGTCAAGATCGCCCAGGAGTTGGACGAGCGCAACGAGGATATGAGCCCGCAGGAGACGCGGCTCCACCAACTCAAGGTCGAGGGCCTCACCAAACGCCTTCCTGCGCTGCCCGACTTCAGCCATTTCCATCACTTCTTCCGCGCCGGATCGACCACGCCTGAAGGCGACATGCGCAAGGCGTACTTCATGGCTTACGACGATTCGCTGTGCCGCTACATCGCGATGCCCGAGTTGCAGCGTCGCGTCGCGGCCGGAGAAGAGGCGGTTTCCGCGATGTTCGTCATCCCCTATCCGCCAGGCTTTCCGATTCTCGTGCCGGGACAGGTGATCAGCAGGGAAATCCTCGCCTTCATCGAAGCTCTCGATACGCGCGAGATCCACGGCTATCGCCCGGAATTGGGATTTCGGGTGTTCACCGACGCGGCAGTCGCCGAGACTGCGCCCGAGGCAGGCGGCGCGACCATCAGCCGGATCGCGGCGGCCAGGGCCCAGTAATTCCGTAGTCTTTGCGCAGCAGGAGGGGTTGTGAAAAAGCTCAGCACCATTTCCGATGTGCGGCTGTTCTTCCATCGCAACGAACGGCCGATCTACTTCATCAGCGCGACCAACTTCAACCTCGCCGGCATCGACGAGCGCGTGCAGCACTTCAAGTACATCAACTACATCGACTGCTTCGACGGCCGGCACCCGAACGTGATCGTGCCGAAGGAGGCGCCGCACGACGAGTTCGAGAGCATTGAGGACATCACCAACTATCTGCTCGAGCACAAGGAAGTCGTCGACTACGTCAAGGGCCGAGGAGGTAAGCCGGTCGGCGTGTTCCTGATGTTCGACGAGAAGACCGAAGAGCTCGCGCGCGAGCTGGGCATGGAGGTCTGGTTTCCGCCCGCGTCGCTGCGCAGCCGCTGCGACAACAAGATGGAAACGGTGCGCATCGGCAACAAGGCCGGCGTGCCCAGCGTGCCCAATGCGCTCGCGCGCGTCGAAAGCTACGATCACCTGCTCAAAATCAGCCGCGAGGCAGGCATCGGCGACGATCTGGTGATCCAGACCGCATTCGGCGACTCAGGACACACCACTTTTTTCATTGCCAACGTCGACGACTGGAAAAAGCATGGAGAAGAGGTCGCCGGCGAATCCGAAGTCAAGATCATGAAGCGCATCAACTGCCGCGGCTCGACGCTGGAAGCCTGCGTTACGCGCTGCGGCACAATCGTCGGGCCGCTGCTGACCGAGATCGTCGGCCAGAAGGAGCTCACTCCCTACAAGGGCGGCTGGTGCGGCAACGAGGTGTTCCCCGGCGCATTCAGCGAAGGCGTACGCTCGAAAGCGCGCGACATGGCATTCAAGTTCGGCAACCAGCTCTGGCGGGAGGGCTATCGCGGCTACTTCGACCTCGATTTTCTGATCGATCAGGATAACGGTGATGTCTATCT
>DATFSE010000095.1:0-14012 GCA_035262745.1 Casimicrobiaceae bacterium
CCTGCAATCGCTGCGTTACCCGATCGGGCAGTTCGCCCGCGCGGGGCCCGGATTGTTTCCGCTGCTGGTCAGTTCCCTTCTGCTTCTTCTGGGTGTGACGATGGTGGTGCGTTCGTTCTTCACCGAAAAAGTTCACCTGGACTTCAATGTCAAGAACATCGCTCTGATCATTGCGAGCCTATGCGGCTTCGCGCTTATCTCGGAGCACCTGAACATGATCGCAGGCATCGTGTTCATGGTGTTCTGCGCTTCGGTGGCGGGCACCTCCTATTCTGTGGTGCGCAACCTCAAAGTCGCAGGCTTCCTGATCGCTGTGGCATTGGTCTTTCAAAAGCTGCTTGGAGTTCAGCTGCCCCTGTATTGATGGACATCCTGCACAACCTCGCCTTTGGCTTCGAGCACGCACTGACGCTGCAGAACCTTATGTTCTGCGCCCTCGGTTGCCTGGTGGGCACCCTGGTCGGCCTCTTGCCCGGACTCGGTCCCTTGGCCACCATCAGTCTGTTGCTGCCCCTGACCTATTCGATTCCCGTCGGCGGGGCGCTGATCATGTTGGCGGGCATCTACTACGGCGCTCAATACGGCGACAGCGTGAGCGCCATCACCATGAAGATTCCGCACGCCAGCAGCATCGTTGCCTGCATCGACGGCTACCAGCTCACCCTCAAAGGCAGGACCGGCCTGGCATTGTTCACCGCAGGTGTTTCCAGCTTCATCGGGGGCACCGTGGCCATCGTCGTGCTCGCGGCGCTCGCCCCGCCCTTGGGCGAGGTGGCGCTCCTGTTCGGACCGGCAGAATACTGCGCGCTGATGATGCTCGGTTTCGTCTGCGTGAGCTTCGTCACCACCGGGAGCCTGCTCAATGGCCTGGCAATGTGCCTGGTCGGCGTGCTGCTCGGGCAGATCGGAACTGACGTCAACAGCGGCATGCAGCGCTTCACCATGGGCCAGCCCTTCCTCGCCGACGGCGTCGCCCTGGTAAGCGTCGCCCTGGGCTGCTTCGGCATCGCCGAAATCACCAAGAACCTCGACAACCGCGAGGACCGTTCGCCTTTCAAAGGCAAGATCCATCTGATTCCGAGCTGGGAGGAGTTCAAGCGCATCATCCCCAGCGCCTTGCGCGGCAGCGCGGTCGGCTCGTTCCTCGGCATCCTGCCCGGGGGCGGTCCCGTGATCGCCCAGTTCGCCGCCTACGCCATCGACAAGAAAGTCAGCAAGTACAAGCACGAGATCGGCTCGGGTGCCATCGAGGGAGTCGCCGGACAGGCGGCTGCCGACGAGGCAGCCGCGCGGACAAGCTTCATCCCCCTCATGAGCATCGGCATCCCCGAGAACGCGGTGATGGCGCTGATGATGGCCGCTTTCATCATCAAGGGCATCCAGCCCGGGCCCAACATGATCGCGGGACACGCCGACCTGTTCTGGGGCCTGGTGGCCAGCATGTGGATCGGCAACTGCTTCCTCATCATTCTGAACGTGCCGCTGGTGCGCTATTGGCTGTCGGTGTTCAAAATTCCGTACAGCGTGCTCTTTCCATCGATCCTTTTCTTCTGCTGCATCGGTACCTACAGCGTCAACAACAGCCTCGATGACGTTTTCATCACCGCCGCGTTCGGCTTCCTCGGCTACGTGTTCCTGCGACTCGAGCTCGATCCCGCTCCGCTGATCCTCGGCTTCATCCTTGGGCCGATGCTGGAAGAGAACTTCCGCCGTGCGCTACTCTTGAGCCGTGGCAGCTTTGCGACTTTCGTAACGCGCCCCATCAGCGGCACGCTGTTCGCCCTGATCGGCGCCTTTATCGTGTGGCAGGTCGTCGCGTTCTTCCTGCAGGCTCAAAAAGCGAATGCGCCGCGGCAGCAGTCGGTGTGACGAGTCGTTGATTACGTTGCCAGGTTCGCACTTCGAACGTTACCCCTGAAGCATTCGCAACTACTCTGCAACGATTTTGTGGTCCGCGGCGATCTTCTTCCACTGCGCGAGCTCGTCCTTGACGTGGGCTCCGAACTCCGCGGGCGTGATCGCCGCAGGTAGTGTTCCGTCCGGCTCCAGGACGGGCTTCAAATCCGCCGACGCGGCGATGGCATTGATTTCACGGTTGAGTCGCTCGACCACCGCGGCGGGCGTGCCGGCTGGAGCGAACACGCCGACCCAAATGTCCACGTCGAATCCGGGCGCGACGGATGCGAGCGGCGGCAAGTTGGGAAATGCCGGATGCGGCTTGGCCGACGTGACCGCCACGGCCCTGACCTTGCCGTTGCTCATGAGCGGCGCGATGGTGCTGTAGTTCGAGATCATCACCTGGATTCGGCCTGCCGCGAGATCGATCGCGCTATTCGACGCGCCCTTGTACGGCACGTGCGTTATGCGGATGCCGGCCGCGTCGTCGAACAGCTCGGTCGCCAAGTGCGCGATCGAACCCACGCCCGCTGTGCCGTAATTGAGCGCCCCCGGCTTCGCTTTTGCCGCAACGACGACATCGGCCGGAGTCTTGAACGGCGTATCGGCAGGGACCGCGAAAAGCATCGGGCCGCGGCCTACCATCGCGACCGGTGCAAACGCTGCGATCGGATCGTACGTAAGATGCGGCTGCGTCGCCGCCGCAGTAAGGAAGCTCGACGAGGTCAGGAGCAGCACCGAACCGTCGTGCGGCGACTTGGCGACCGCATCAGAGCCGACGACGCCCGCGGCGCCTGCCTTGTTCTCGACGATGACCGCCCCGCCCAGTCGCTTGGCCAACGGCTCGGCGATCGCGCGGGCGATGACGTCGTTGCTTCCGCCGGCCGAAAACGGCACGACGATCCTGATCAAGCTCGGCAGCGGTTGCGGCCGTGCGCTTGGCACCGCTACGAACAACAGCAGGAGCAGCGCCAAGCGTAGGAGAATCGCACGTTTCACGTCTCGCCTCACATAAACGTCAGGTCGCGAGCATCGTAACGCGTGGCCCCCGATGCGTCCACGAGCGAGCACCGGGTGCGAGCGCGATGCTCTGCTATGATCGCTTGAACCCCGCTCGCGACGAATCGCAACCGACGGAATCGCCATGCGTTCGCTGCGTATTATTTGTCCCAACGGTCATCTCGGGTTCGCGCCGTTGCGCGTCGAGAGCTTCCGGCTCGGCGTCGCTGCGCACCCGGATTACGTCGCCGCCGACTCAGGCAGCGACGATGTCGGGCCGGGGCCGCTCGGCACAGACAGCTCAACCAGTCCGCTCGCGTGGCAGACGCACGACCTCGAGGCAATGCTGCTCGCGTCGCGGGGCTTAGGCGTGCCAATGATCATCGGTTCAGCGGGCGACACCGGCGCCGACAGCCGCGTCGATCTCTACGTACGCATCGTCAAGGAGCTCGCAGAGAAACACCGGTTGCCGCGCTTCAAACTCGGTTACTTCTATTCCGAGATCGATCGCGAAGAGCTGCGGCGACGCATGCGGCGCGGTGAGACATTGGCGGGCCTCGAAGGTCACAGGGCGCTCGATGAGGCGGAGCTTGACGCGACCGAGCGCATCGTCGCCATGGCGGGCGTGCATCCGTTCATCGAGCTGCTCAAGCGCTCGGCGGACGTGATCATCGGCGGGCGCAGCAGCGACAGCTGCGTGTTCGCGGCACCAGCGATCCACCACGGCTTTCCGGAAGCCGAAGCGTATTACCTCGGGAAGGTGCTCGAATGCGCCTCGTTCTGCGCCGAGCCCTACGGCGGCAAGGAGACAGTGCTTGGCGAAATCACCGCCGACGCGGTCGAGGTCACGGCGATGCATCCCGCGCAACGTTGTACGGTGGCCTCCGTCGCCGGTCACGCGATGTACGAGCGCGCGAATCCCTATTTCGAGCACGTCGCCGGCGGTACGCTCGACATGTCGCAATGCCGATACGAGCAGGTCTCGGAGAAGACCACGCGCATCACTGGCGCCCGCTTTCGGCACGCTGAGCAGTTTCGCGTCAAGCTCGAAGGCGCGGGCAAAGTGGGCGAGCGCTACGTCGGCATGGTCGGCATCCGCGATCCATACACGATCGCTCATGTCGACGAGGTGATCGGGTGGGCACGCGACAAGGTGCGCGAGCGCTTCGGCGAGACCGGCTACGAGCTCCACTACACCGTGTACGGTCGCGACGGCATCATGGGCGAGATGGAGCCCATGCGCGAGCGGCCGGCGCATGAGCTGTGCATCCTTGTGCAGGGCGTCGCGGCGACCGCCGAGATGGCGGAGGAGGTGTGCATGATCGGCACACGGCAGATGTTCTATGCGCGGTTGCCGGACGTCAAAGGCTCAGCGGGATCGGTCGCCCTCGCGCTGGACGAAGTGCTGCATGCGAGCCCCGCGTACCGGTGGACCATCAATCACACGCTTCGCTGCGATGATCCGCTCGAGCTTTTTCCGACCCACATGACTGCGGCGGGCGTTTGATAGCGATGGCGACGCGCAAACTTTCCGAGCTCGCGAAGACCGTACGCAGCAAGAACGCCGGCGTCAATCTCATCACCTTCGACATCATTTTCAGCGACCGCTCGACCTACGAGTTGGTGAAACGCGCGCGAGTCGTCACACGCGAGACGGTCTGCGCGCTGTACCGGATTCCGCCAGAGCGGATCGCTGATTTTGTGGAGTTCGATCCGGGCAATGCCATCAAATTCACGATCTACCGGAGCCGTCCGAGCGGCAGTCCGGGCGATCCGGACATCTTCGGTGCTCAGCAGTACGCGCCCCTGCTGGATATCGAGGTGCCGGATTCGTAGGTGCGAGCCCTACTGGATGACCTCGTCCGCCCGCAACAGCAGTGATTGCGGGATCGCTATGCCGAGTTCCTTGGCGATCTTCATGTTGATCGCGAGCTCGAATTTGGTCGGCTGCTCGACCGGCAGGTCGCCGGGCTTGGCGCCCTTCAGTATCTTGTCGGCATAAACGGCTGACCGACGACACATCTCGATCTGGTCAGGTCCATAAGATACGAGTACGCCATACTCAAACGTTTCCTTCGAATAGGCGCACATTGGCAGGCGACGCTCGATCGCCAATTTCGCAACAATAGCCCGCCCTTGAAAGAAAATCCCTCCCTGCGCAGGCGTCATCGCCTGCATACCAGCGCTCACCATGGCGTCAAACGCCGGTTCGAGTTCTTGAACCGAGCGCGCTTGAAATGTCCGTAGGATCAATCCGAGTTGGTCTCCCGCAGCTCGGAAGGCGTCGACGAAGACGCCTGTGGTCTGCTGATCTGGGTTGATCAGAAGTGCAACGCGCGATAGGTTCGGTACTATCTCTTTCAGCAGCTGGAGCCGTTTGCCGGCTGCCTCTCGTCCGAAGTTCGACAACCCCGTTATATTTCCACCCGGCCTCGCAAGATTTGCAACCAATTCCATTCCCACCGGATCAGGAACAAACATGAATATGATTGGGATTCTTGTCGTAGCGTCCCTCAAGTACGGCGCTGCGACTGCGCCCCCCATCAAGACATCGACGTTCAATGCCACAAGCTCCGCAGCCATGCTCCTGAAACGCGCAGGAGTCTCGTTGGGGAAGCGATGCTCGAACTTGATGTTGCGCCCTTCGACATAGCCCAGTTTCGTGAAACCTTCCAGCAGCGCTTCGAAGTAAGGACTCTCCTCTTTGGCGCTGCCGGCATGCCAGAGATAGCCGACCGTAGGAATTTTTCTGCCGGGCTGCGCTCGGGCACTGCCCGAAATTGCAACCGTTGCGCCGCCGATGAATAAGACGAAATCACGCCGTCTCATGAATCTCTCCTGACGCAGCGGCCCTTATCGCGTTTTATCGCGCGACACGGAGCGCGAGACCATCCCTCCAATCACCTCGTTCGCGGGCAGCAGGAGAGACCGCGGGATAGTGAGCCCCGGTGCAAGACTTCGGGTACAAGCCAAAAATGCGCGGGCATTTTGCGATGCTTGCGGCGCCTACATGCTCCGTCGATACTCCCCGCCCACCTCGAACAGCGCCTTGGTGATCTGGCCAAGCGAGCACACGCGCACCGTCTTCATGAGCTCCGCGAAGACGTTGCCGTTCTCGATCACTACGCGCTTGAGCCGTTCGAGCGTCTTCGGCGCAGCTGCGGCATTGCGCGCGTGAAAATCAGCCAGCCGCTTTAGCTGCGACTGTTTCTCGTCATCCGTCGAGCGGGCGAGCTCGAGCTTTTGCGGTACGAGATCGCCGTGCGGATTGCGAAAAGTGTTGACGCCGATGATCGGGTACGAGCCGTCGTGCTTCTTGTGCTCGTAGTAGAGAGACTCTTCCTGGATCTTGCCTCGCTGGTAGCCCGTCTCCATCGCGCCCAGCACGCCGCCGCGCTCGGAAATCGCCTCGAACTCCTTGAGCACCGCCTCCTCGACGAGATCGGTGAGCTCATCGATGATGAAGCTGCCCTGATTGGGGTTCTCGTTCTTGCCCAGGCCCCACTCGCGATTGATGATGAGCTGGATCGCCATGGCACGACGCACGCTATCCTCGGTTGGGGTGGTGATCGCTTCGTCGTAGGCGTTGGTGTGCAAGCTGTTGGTGTTGTCGTAGGTTGAAATGAGCGCTTGCAGCGTGGTGCGGATGTCGTTGAACGCAATCTCCTGCGCGTGCAGGCTGCGCCCGCTGGTCTGCGAATGGAACTTGAGCTTTTGCGAGCGCTCGTTGGCACCATAGCGCTCGCGCATCGCCACCGCCCAGATCCTGCGCGCGACCCGGCCGATTACCGCGTACTCGGGATCCATGCCGTAGCTGAAGAAGAACGACAGGTTGGGCGCGAAGTCGTCGATGTGCATGCCGCGCGCAAGATACGCCTCGACGAAAGTAAAGCCGTTCGACAGGGTGAAGGCGAGCTGGCTGATCGGATTGGCGCCCGCTTCCGCGATGTGATAGCCGGAAATCGACACCGAGTAGAAGTTCTTGACGTCGTGCTGGACGAAGTACTCCTGGATGTCCCCCATCACCTTGAGACTAAACTCGGTGGAGAAGATGCAGGTGTTTTGTCCCTGGTCCTCTTTGAGGATGTCTGCCTGTACGGTGCCGCGAACCGTGGAGAGAGCCCATGCCTTGATCTTCTCGGCTTCGTCGTCGGTCGGCTCGCGATGGTTGTCGGCGCGGAACTTCTCGAGCTGCTGGTCGATGGCCGTGTTCATGAACATCGCCAGGATGGTCGGCGCCGGACCGTTGATGGTCATCGACACGGATGTCTTCGGGTCGCACAGATCGAATCCCGAATAGAGCACTTTCATGTCGTCGAGGGTGGCGATCGAAACGCCGGAATTGCCGACCTTGCCGTAGATATCGGGACGAATCGCCGGATCGTTGCCGTAGAGCGTCACCGAGTCGAAGGCTGTCGACAGTCGCTTGGCCGGCATGCCGTCGGCGAGCAGATGAAAACGCTTGTTGGTACGGAACGCATCGCCTTCGCCGGCGAACATGCGCGTCGGGTCCTCGTGCTCGCGCTTGAAGGCGAACACGCCCGCCGTGAACGGAAAGCTCCCTGGAACGTTCTCGGTCAGCTGCCAGTGCAGGATCTCGCCGTCGTCCTCGTACTTGGGCAGCGCGACCTTCGGAACATGGGTGCCCGATAGCGACACCGTGGTCAGCGCCGAGCGAATCTCCTTGCCGCGAATCTTGACCACGTATTCGTCGCCGGTGTAAGCCGCTTTGGTCTGCGGCCACATGTCCAGAAGCTTTTTGCTGCGCACGTCGAGCGCGCCGTCGCGCTCGCGGATGAGTGCGTCGAGCGACTCGGCCAGGTTGTCATCCCGGCGAAGGCCGGGATCCAACGGAGCCGCAGCGCTGCGTGTTTGGTCATTCCCGCGCAAGCGGGAATCCAGTGTCGTTGCTGCAGCGTCGCCAATGGCGCTGGTCCCCCGCGGAAGCCTGCCCTCGAGTGCCTGAATCGGGGGCGGGGACGATGCACTCGGGGCCGTAGCTGCTTGCTCCACCTTGAGCATCCCCTTTGTCGCCTTCAACTGCTGCCGTTCGCGCGCGATCCCGGCCTGCTCCTTGGCCCAGGCGTGATAGCCGCGCACCGTCTCGGCGATCTCCGCCAGATAGCGTATGCGCGACGGCGGCACGACAACGTTCTGGCCCGTCGAAAACTTGGTGTCTGCCGGCGGAAGCCTTCCTGTATGCGAGCCGAGTTGAATCCCGGGCGCAACCTGCCCGCGAGTGATTGAATTGAGGGCCGGCGCGGCATCGGCCGGCAGCTTCAACCCTTCCTGCTTGAGCCGCGCGACCAGCGCGTGATAAAGCGCGGTAACTCCATCGTCGTTGAAGCGAGCTGCCATCGTGCCATAGACCGGCATCTCTTCGGGCGCCTGCTTGAACAGCTCTCGATTGCGCTGATACTGCTTGCGCACGTCGCGCAGCGCGTCCTGTGCGCCGCGCCGGTCGAACTTGTTGATCGCCACAAAGTCGGCGAAGTCGAGCATGTCGATCTTCTCGAGCTGCGACGCAGCGCCGAACTCGGGTGTCATCACATAGAGCGTGCAATCGGCGAGGGGAACGATGGCTGCATCGCCCTGGCCGATTCCGGAGGTCTCGACGACAATCAGGTCAAATCCGGCGACCTTGCATGCCGCGATCGCGTCCGGCAGCGCCTTGGAGACCTCGGTGCCCGCCTCGCGCGTGGCCATCGAGCGCATGTAGATGTTCGGATGCTGGATCGCATTCATGCGGATGCGATCGCCCAGCAGCGCCCCACCCGTCTTGCGCCGCGACGGATCGATCGAGATGATCGCGATCTTGAGCTTGTCGTCCTGGTCGAGGCGGAAACGGCGAATCAGCTCGTCGGTGAGGGAGGATTTGCCCGATCCGCCGGTGCCGGTGATGCCGAGCACCGGAGCCTTCGAGCTTTCGGCTGCACGCAGGAGTTCCTCTCGCAGCTTCGCCGGGACGGCTTCTGCTTCGAGACCGGTGATGAAGCGCGCAAGCACGCGACGGTCTCCCGCCCTGAGGGCAGCGAGGTCTTTCGGGAGGTCCTGTGCCAGGTCGATATCGCACGCCGTGACCACCTCGTTGATCATTCCCTGCAGGCCGAGTCGCGCGCCGTCCTCGGGCGAAAAGATGCGCGCCATGCCGTACTTGTGCAGCTCATCGATCTCTGCCGGGATGATCACGCCGCCGCCGCCGCCGAATACCTTGATATTGGCGCCGCCGCGCTCGCGCAGAAGATCGAGCATGTACTTGAAAAACTCGACGTGCCCGCCCTGGTACGACGAGACCGCGATGCCGTGGGCGTCTTCCTGCAGCGCGGCAGTGACGATCTCCTCGACCGAGCGGTTATGACCGAGATGGATCACCTCGCAGCCGCTCGCCTGCAGAATGCGGCGCATGATGTTGATCGAGGCGTCGTGGCCGTCGAACAGGCTCGCTGCGCTCACCATGCGCACCTTGTGCGCGGGCTTCGCTACCGGTGGCTTCCGGGCAATGGCGACGTCGTTCATCAGCGGCTCCGCGGCAATGACGCTTCAGGGAAGGACCAAGCTTACTCCCGGCGCATCGACCAGCACACCTTACATGACGTTTACGTAAACGTCAATTGGATTAACCGCCGGCCGGAATGCGAGGTCGCGCACCAATTCTTGGTCGTGGAGAGCCCTTGCTCTTCACCTGGGAACTCAGGCCGGCGCTCGCACGAGGCACGACAGTCGCGGTGGTGCTCAGGGGCGTCGAATATAATTCCGCAGCACGATGCGTTTCCGCTGCACGAGTGCGAAGCCATCGGCGGCAACTTCAAACCGGAAGTGGCCGGCGCGAAAGGAGACGACCTTGGGCAAGGTACAGACCGTCATCGTAGTCGCCCTGGCTTACCTCGCGCTCGCCGGCATCTCCGCCTATTTCGCCTATTCCGATCAGGATGCCTGGGGCGTGTGGCTCGCCAGCGGCTTTGCGCTGGGGCTGCTTTGGGTGCGGCCGCGCTCGGACTGGGCTCCGGTGCTCATCGGTGCCTTTCTAGGTGCGCTTACTTTCGAGCCGTTGATCGGATCGTCGCTGGTCGATGCCCTCGGATACGCTTTTATCGAAGTCGTCGTAACTTTCGCCGGTGGCGTGGTTGCAGCGCAGTTCTCGCCGCCGCCGCTGCGTTATATGTCGCCCCGCGATGTCGGCGCAACCGTTGCCGGCGCATTAGTGCTCGCGCTGACAGGCGCGGTCATTACAGGCGTGTGGGACGAGTTTGCGGGCAGGACCGATGCCTGGCGCACCTTTCGCGTCTGGTTTATCGGAAATTTCGTCGGCATGCTTCTCGTGGCGCCGTTCATCGCTTCGTGGGCGCAGTTCCGTCTCAAGCGTTCCGGCGGCCTCACCATGTCCGCGTTTGCCGGCGGCGCCGTGGCATGCGCTCTGTTCCTGATGTGCATCTACGCCCTCTTCTCCGCTCATCCCACTGGCCGCTTCATGCATTCGTTCGCGGTCGGGCTCACCTATCTGCCGTTCGTGTTTTTCGTCCTGGTGGCGCTGTTATGGGGCACGCGAGGAGCGACTCTGGCGGCGCTCATCGGTGCGCTGGTCGCGATCGCACAGACCGTGCGCGGCCTAGGCCCATTCATCGGGAGCGATGGACTCTTCGGCGACACCGCTCTCAACGCCCAAGGTTATGCAGCAGCGCTGGCGATGACCGGGCTCCTGATCGCGACGCTCGTGGAGGCTCAGCGAGTGGCGGCTGCGCGAGCGAGCGAATGGAAGACTCGTTTTGAAGCCGCGATCGGCGCGCACGGGATGATCGCCTACGAATGGGCGCCGGATTCCGGCGAGCTGGTGGTCAGCGGCGACACGACCAATCTAGTCGGATTGCCGGCGCAGAAACTATCGACTCTGGCCGACTGGCTCGCGTGCGTCGCGCCGCAGGACCGCGACGCGGTTTCCGCGCGCTTCGGTCAGCGCGGCGCTGGTGGGGCTGCAGACACCATGCGCTACGCCGTGTTCGGACCTTCGGGGACGAGCACGGTCATCGACGAAGCGCGCGCGATTCACGATCACGACGGCGAGCTGCATCGGATCGTCGGCATCGTTCGCTCATCGCCCACCGCCGCATGAGCGCTGCCGTCCCAAAGAGACTTACTGCTCTCCGACTGGGGCAGACCGACTTGCGTAGGAATACGCCATGAGCGGCGCGCCTGCTCCTGATGCGGCATTCCTGATCCACGGGCTCGGAGGCACGCAGTACGACTTGGGCTCGATGCACAAGCGGCTCAAGAATGCGGGACTGGTCACCTACTCGCTGACGCTTCCGGGTCATGGCACCAAGCCCGAGGATCTCGCGGGTGTTGCCGCCGAGGACTGGGTCGAAGCGGTCGTCGGCAAGTACCGGGAGATACGCGATCAACACCCGACGCTGCACCTGATGGGCATGTGCATGGGCTCGCTCCTTGCCGCGCTGCTCGCGGAACGTGAGCAGCATGCGAAGGGCAATCTGATCATGCTCGCGCCTCCGGTTTTCATCGACGGTTGGGCCACACCCTGGTATCGCTTTCTCCGGCCCGTGCTCTATGTCATCCCCGGATTGCCGGCACGCATGAAGATCGAGGAAGAGGATCCGTTCGGCATCAAGAACGAGCAGCTGCGCGCGATCGTCAAGGCCAAGTTCCAGCGCGGCGAGAACTTCCACTATCAATGGGTGCCGCTGGAATGCATCCGCCAGGTCGACCGGCTGCGCGCGATGGTGATGAAAGCGGCGTCGCGCATCCGCTGTCCAACGCTCGTCGTTCATGCGCGCGAAGACGAGCTCACCAGCCTGCGCTCGGCGAACTTCATGGTGGAGTCGATCGGCGGGGCGCGTGCACGCATGGTCATCCTCGAGGACAGCTACCACATGATCTGCGTCGACAACGATCGCGAGATCGTCGCCAAGAATGTTCTCGAGTTCCTGGGCGCGGCGCTGCCCGGCGCGGGTTCAGCGCTGGCCAACGAGCCGCGTATGACAGCGGACGAGCTCGTCGCAGCGCTGAAGACAGTGCTCGCGAGGCTCGGCGCCAGCGAGCTCGCGACTTTACGTGAGCTGGCCATTCCCGATTTCACCTGGGTGCATCCAGGCACCAACGCGGTCAGCGGCGCGCACGTCGGCAAAGCGTTCGCAAGTTTTGCTTCACGCTTCAGCGCGCTCGGTAACGCGCGCTTTACCGCCTTCGGCACGCCGGTTTTCAATCGCGGTGTGGTGCTGGTGCCGGCGGAGCTCGTGGCGAGCAACGAGTCGGCCCGTTTGGAATCGCCTGGCGCGCTTTTGTTTGCGTTCTACGCCGGCAAGCTCTTGGAGGCGCGCTGGTTCGCCGACCAGATCGAGCTCGAAGACGCCTTCTTTGGCGCCGCGCCGGCTCCTGACACCGCGGCGGCCGCGCTCGACACGGCATTCCTCGCCGCCGCGGCAGAGGCGAAGACGCTCACCCGCGCGCCCGACAACGCCACGCTGCTCGATCTCTACGCGCTTTACAAGCAGGCCGACTTGGGCGACGTGACCGGGGATCGGCCGAGCGTCCTCGACGTCGTCGGTCGCGCAAAATACGATGCGTGGGCCAAGCGCAAGGGCGTCTCCCGAGATGAGGCGATGAAGAGCTACATCGAGCTGGTGAGCAGGCTCAAAGTGCAGGAAGTGACGGCATAAGCGCTTTAAGCGCAGTCGAGCGGCTTCTCGAACACCAGCGGCACCAGCTCCGCGGCGAGCCCCTTGGCGCAGCCCAGTGCCGGCGCCGGCCTGCGAAGCCCTTCCGGCCCCGGAAAAGGCGCGGCATAGCCGCCCGCCTCCTCGACCATCAGCAAACCGGCTAACGCATCCCAGGCATTGAGCGAGAGCTCCACAAACGCGTCGTAGCGATCCGCAGCCACGTGCGCGAGCTGCAATGCACCCGCGCCCATGTTGCGCATCGCGGCGCCTCGATCCATCAGCGCCTGGCGGATCGCGATGTAGCGCGGCTCCGGCCGGCGGTCGTGATGCCCGAGGCAGACGAAGGCGCTGGCAAGCGACGCGCAATCGCTCACATGCAGGCGCTGCTCGCTGCCGGCTTGTTCCAGCCAGGCTCCGTGGCCTCGTCGCGCATGAAACAGCTCGTCGTGCTCCGGGTCGAAAACCGCGCCGACCTCGCAGCGGCCCCGCTCGACGTAGGCGATGGAAACGCAGTAATAGCGCACGCCGCGCAGGAAATTGTGCGTGCCGTCGATGGGATCCACGACCCAGACCCGCTCGTCGGAGCCGCTGAACGAAGCCGCGGTTTCCTCGCCTAAGAATCCGTCTCCGGGAAACTCGCGTTCGATCTCGCCGCGGATCAGTTGCTCCACGGTACGATCGGCATGACTGACGAAGTCCTGCCTGCCTTTTGCCTCAACCGCCAGCGTCGCGCGTTGGGCGAAAAAGTCGCGCGCGAGGCGACCCGCCTTCACGGCAATCTGCTGAGCCGCGACGTAACGCGCGATGATCGACAAGCTGCGTTCCCCTTGGCCTTCTTTGGACGCCCGCGGTTCTCGCTTCGGGCAGGATTGTCGCTCGAAAACTTGCACGCCACAGCGACAGCGGAAATTGTATTCCAACGCTCCCCGAGGATAGAATTCACGCTCGAGCGCCGCTGTGGTCCGCAGCGGCCCGCGCCTTCGCGTCTCCACAGCCACGATGCAAAACACGACTCGCTTCGCCCCCGGCCGCAAGCTTGACGTGATATGCCTGGGCCGCTTCGCGGTCGACTTCTACGCGCAACAGATCGGAGCGCGGCTCGAAGATGTAACCAGCTTCGCCAAGTACCTCGGCGGCTCGTCGGCGAATACTGCGTTCGGCTGCGCCCGCCTTGGCCTCAAGGCGGCGCTGATATCGCGAATCGGCGACGACGGTCTCGGGCGCTTCCTGTTCGAGACCATCTCGCGTGAAGGCTGCGACGTAAGCCACATCAGCATCGATCCTTCGCGGCTCACCGGCGCGGTGGTGCTGGGCATCAAGGACAAAGACACCTTCCCGCTGATTTTCATGCGCGAGAACTGCGCCGACATGGCGATCGAGGAGGACGACGTCGAAGAGACGTTCATCGCCCAGGCGCGCGCCCTGCTTATCACCGGCACGCACTTTTCC
>DATFSE010000096.1:0-27543 GCA_035262745.1 Casimicrobiaceae bacterium
AGCGAGGCTCTCCGTTCTGTCCGACCAATGCGTGCAGCGGCCCCTCAAGCCGACTGCGGAAAGAAGCGTGACCCACTTAGGGATGCAGTTTCGTCAGCAAAGGAGGCTCCACTATTGACAGATCCGCCCGATTAAAGAAGCGGACGTTCCACGGGAGCAGTCAGTTTTCTCAAGAGCGGCCGTTCAGCTCCCGATCCTGAGTTCAGGCGTCGGGTGGCGACTCGACTAGGCGAACGACACGTGCAACACGGTGTTCTGATCCTGTTGCGCCGGCGCGAGCCGTGCATACAGTACCAACGCGGCCCACCAGCACCACGCGCGTTGTGAGGCGTTTCATGTCTTTTGGCGCGGGCTCGCGTGATCTGAAGTGTTGGCGCGCAACGCCCGTCTGCGGCGATGCGCGGGTCACGCGTTTGCCTGGTTCAAACCGTAATCGATCGCCTGCGCGAGCGACATCTCGCGGCCGTCTCGCCATGCCGAATCGAACGACGAGTCGTTGCTGGCCGTACGGGCCGAAGCAACGTCGCGCTCGTAGAGCACTCGTACGGCAGGTTGCAGCGGTGTACAGATCTCCTCCCGCAGTCGCTCCGCGCGACCCCACAAGCGGGCCGCAGCGGCGGACAACCCCTTCTCGTGGAATGCGCTGGCGAGCGCTTCGAGCGAGCCGCAGATCCCTTCCCGGTTTCCGATCTCGGCCCCGAGCACGAGCGCTTCGGTAAAGTGCGCGAACGCGGCGCGAGAGTTGCCCTCGGCGGCCTCGACTCTTCCCAGGTTGTTCAACGCGTTCGCAGTGCTCCGGGGATCGGCAAGGTGCCGCGCGATCGCGAGGCTCTCCTCGAGCGCGGTGCGCGCACCGTAATGATCGCCCTGATCGAAGCCCATCTCGCCGATCGTACAAAGCACGTTCGCGATGCCCCACGAGTTTTCGAGTTCGCGGTAGATCGCCAGTCCCTCTTCGCAGCGGCTCCGCGCGAGCGCCACGTCCCCTTGATGGAAGATGGCGCATCCGAGATTGTTGAGCCGGGCAGCAACGCTCAGCCGGTTGCCGAGCTGGCGGTGGATCGCCAGGCTCTCTTCCTCGAATTCACGGGCTGCCGAGTACTCGCCCCGGCCAAGCGAAAGTGTTCCGAGGCTGCCGAGCGTGAGGGCGATCCCGCGCGCGTCGCCGAGATTGCGCCACGTCGCCAGGCTTTCCCGGAGCAGCGCCTCGGCTGCCGCAAGGTCGCCTTGCTGGCGCGCCAGCTCGCCCTCCGCCCGGAGCGCTTTGGCGCGGACGTGCCGAGCTTGGCTCTTCGGCGCGACAGCGAGCAGCGCGGCGAGCCACCGTCGTCCTTCGCCGGGACGACCGCGCACCTGCCAGAACCACCACATCGCGCCTGCGAGTCGCAGACCCGCATGCACATCCGTCGACTCGGCGAATTGCAGGGCACGGCGGATGTTGTCGTACTCCATCTCCAATCGCTCGAGCGCCTCGTGTTGCGCGGCGCCCCGCAGCAGTGTTTCGGCGTCTTCCGCCAGCGCGACGAAGTACGCGAGATGCAGGGCGCCGCAATGCGTTTCCTCGCCGCTTTCGCGGAGCCGCTCGAACGCATACTGGCGTACCGCTTCGAGAAAACGATAGCGCGTCGCGGTGTTGGTCTCGTCGACAACCACCAGGCTCTTGTCGCCGAGCGAACCAAGGAGATCGAGGATTGCAGCTCGCTCAACGCTGCCAGCGCTGCAAACCGACTCTGCGGCTTCCAGACTCCATGCACCGGCGAAGATGGAAAGCCGGCGAAACAGCGCATGCTCGGTCGCGTCGAGCAGGTCGTAGCTCCAGTCGATCAGCGCGCGCAGCGTCCGCTGCCGTGGAAGCGCACCGGCCGGGCCGGCACTCAACAGGCGAAAGCCGCGCTCCAGCCTTTGATCCAGCTCCTCGATCGACATGGAACGCACACGGGCCGCGGCGAGCTCGATCGCGAGCGGGATGCCGTCGAGACGGCGGCAGATGTTCGCGATCGCGGCGATGTTCTCATCGGTGACGGCGAAGTGCGGTCGCTGCGAGCGAGCGCGCTCCTGGAAGAGCCGCACGGACTCGCATTCCGCCAGTGTCCGCTCGGCATTGGCTCCGAACCTTTGGACGGAAAGCGACGGTACGCGATGCGTGACCTCCCCCGAGACGCCGAGGCGCTGCCGGCTCGTGACAAGCAATGTAATTCGCCGGCATCGGCGGAGCACCATCTCCGCGAGCTGTGCGCAGGCGGCGAGAACGTGCTCGGCGTTGTCAAGGATCAGCAGAAGATGCTTGTCCTGCAGATGTTCGGTGAGCGTGCTCGTTGGGCTCTCGTCCCGTTGCTCCTTGATTCCGAGCGCAGCGGTGACCGCCTGCGGCACGAAGGCCGGATCGGATAAGCCGGCCAGCTCGACCAACCGGATGCCGTCAACGAAGCGCGCCATCACTGCGTTGGCGAGACGCATGGCGAGGCGCGTCTTCCCCACGCCGCCCGAACCGGTCAGCGTCAAGAGCCGCTGCCGCGCCAACAGTTCCTTGAGCTCGGCGAGCTCGCGCTCGCGCCCCACGAACGAGGTATCGGGCTCGGGGATATCCGCCCTGCCGCGCGCATTGGCCGCTGCTGGCGAGTTGTCGACGCGCGTGACAACGGGTCCGACGAAACGATAGCCGCGCCTCGCCAGCGTCTCGATCCAGCGTTCGCCGCCTGGCGCGTAGGCGAGCGCGCGACGGATCGCCGCGATCTGTACCGCGAGATTGCCTTCCTGGACGATCACACCCGGCCACGCGCGGTCCATCAGCCGTTGCTTCGGCACGTACTCGTGGGCCGACTCCACGAGCACGCCAAGTACCGCCACGGCCCGCGGACCGAGCGCCACCGGCGTACCGGCACGAGTCACCGCCTTCGCGGCGAAGTCGAGATGAAACGGGCCGAACTCATAGGTGGCGCCCACAGGATGCCCTGGCCGATTGCCCCCCGCCGCCGCCGGACCGTCTTCTTGCCGGACGGCGCGACACCCGATGTCTTTGCAAGTTTAAGGGTTTCTTAATGACACCGCGAACCGACGCTCCCAAGCTATGCCTGCTACAGCAGAGCGCGCGACTCCACCCTTGGAGCGAGCACCTGCAGCCGGTCTCCGCCGTGGCCACACAGTCGGCCTTGCGGGCGCGCGCTGTAAATCGTCGCCGGAGGTCGATATGCGCACGATCAGGACGCTATTTGCTTTGTGGTGGGTCGCGATGGTATCGGGCGGGCTCTGCGACGAGGCACTTGCGGCGCCGGAGACCGGCTGGTGGTGGAATCCCGACGAAAGCGGCCGCGGCTTCTTTGTCGAGAGCCACGACGGCGTCACCTTCATCGGCGCGTATCTCTACAACGACGATGGCCACGCCATATGGCTGGTGTCGGGCGGACCGAACCCCGATTCCTACAACTGGACCGGCGATCTGTACTACAAAACCCACGGCCAGACGCTGTTCGGCGAGTACGTTGCACCGAGCGATGCCGTCGTCGTCGGCCAGATCGCGGTTCACTTCAGCGACGACACGCACGGCACCGTCACGTGGCCGGGCGGCATGGTGCAGATCGAACGCCAGATCTTCGGTACCGGCGATGCGCCCTTCCAGCCGGACAACGGATGGTGGTGGAACCCGGACGAGAGCGGCAGCGGCTACAGCCTGGAAGTGCAAGGCGGCAATCTGTTCGTCGTCGGCTTCATGTACGACGACACGGGGCAGCCCGTCTGGTACTTCTCGGCGGGGCCGATGAGCTCGGCGACCACATACCACGGCGACGTCCTTCAGTTCGCCAACGGCCAGACCATGAGTGGTGCATATCACCCGCCGGGACCGCCGACCAAGATCGCGACGCTCGACATCGAATTCACGGCGGAGAACGAGGCGTCCACCACGTTCACCGACGCCTCCGCCACCGCCAAGGTCAGCCACGCGAAGGCCGGCTCGCGCTCGAACACATGGCAACCGCAAATTCCGAAGCCCGGCAGGTTCGTCTTTCCGAATTCATACACGGCAAACTTCGATATCGAGAGTGCCGGCTCACCCATTGGTCTTTCTTCTGCCGCCGTGACGATCACTGCAGCGAGCATCCCGATGATTCAGTCCTTCACGGCGCCGGGCGCGTTTCGCCAGTACGTACAGGATCCAAAAGGGCAGGCCACGGTGGTATACGGCGTCAGCGGAAGCGCGGGCGACTGCACGACATCTGGCTCGCTGGTCGTCGACCTGCCCCTCAGCAGCGTACAACTAAAGGTCACATCCTTCGCCAAGTACACGCTCACACTGAACGCGTCCGCCGCAGTCATTCCCGCCACCATCACCTGCCCCGGTCCACCGGCGACAACGGTCGACATCGCTTATCCCTTTCCGGGCGACAGTTACACCCATACAAACGCCGTGACCAACGTGAGGAGGGACGGCACTCACATCAAGGGATACATCGAGGAGGAGTGGCTAGAGGACCTCGTCTTGGGCGGCCATGCTCATCTCTACATCATCTTCGATCCCAAGTAGTCCAGGACGCGTGCCATCGCTCGCTACGGCGCGCGCGATATGCGGCACCGAGAAGGTTGCAGGTAGCCAAGGCAGAGCGCGCGGGTGGGCGGCGCAGGTATACGAGGAACAACGCGTCGCCTCTGTCCGGCGCCTTCCCAGGGTGGAATCCGTGCGCATGACCTCGAGGACACGTTTGGGCGACCGCGACTCGCAGCCGCCGTGCCGCTTACTTCGCGTAGACGGGATAATACGCTGGGGAACGACGGCGATCATGCTGCATGCGGGTGCGTCCCAGACGATGCCGGGCGAGGGCTACAACGGTGCGCCACGCCTGTATGGCCCGCTGAAATCGTGGTTCAACAAGACCCGGCGGCCAAGCGGCGTTGAATTGCAGCCGTGATCGCTTAACGTCGCTCGGTCGGGGTCCGTGCGAGCAGTGGGCGCCGCGATTTGCGGCAGCCATGTAGCAGAGGGGCGAATGACCGCTTCTCAGGGCCGGAGGATCCGCAATCGGTCGCAGCTCGCGTTCGAGCAGCTGCACATTGCGGTCATTGCAATTTGCGCTGACGCCACCTCCGGATGCACAGACTCGTCAACCGATTGTGGTCGTTCCAATCTCGATTGCCGCTAGAGTCTTGCGCCCGCCCTGGCATCAGTCGGGCAACGCTCGAAGATACAAGAACCCCGCCACGTGAGCGGGGTCGCAGCGCAGTTTCCGACGAGCAGTCAGTCGGGCGCAATAAGCGAGTCGGGCGGTACAAAGATTTCGTCGTTGATCCCGCTAAGTTGGTGGTTGGCGACAATCGAAGAGGGTGGCGAAGTCTTCTACGAAATCTGCAGTCGCTGTACGCATCGGTATCTCGGCATCGACGGCAGACTGAGTTGCGTGTTTCATTTTGCGCTCACGCAAACGGGCTTCATAGCGCATTCGATGTGATGGCGTTCCGTTCGTGGCCGTTGGCGCATAGGCGCGAATGACTGCTTTTCACGGCTCGACAGTCCGTTCCGGGCGTTCAAATCAAAGTCACTGGTCTCGCAATAGGGAAAGCTTCTCCACATCTGCGTGGTATATCGCCCCACTCACAATGGTATGCCCCGGCGCAGCTCTTTGCGATCCCTGGAAACTGATGAGATGAAATCCAGTGACCGCCGTCACGTCGCTAGCGCTTTCCATGCGCGGCGCGCAATTCTGCAATCAACCCGTTGCGATCCTCAGCGAGGCGGCGCGCCAGGTGGCCAGGCGTGGCAGAGCGCGAGTTGTACTTCATGCTCCAGCGCATGAGCTCGATCAACACCGGGAGCAGATCGAGCGCCTTCTCCGTCGGCGCGTAGATCACGCGTCTGGCCTGGGCTGGATCGGCACGCCGCGTCACCAGGCCTGCGGCTTCGAGCAGTTTGAGCCGGCTCGCGAGGATATTCGTCGCGATTCCTTCGTTGCCCTCCAGGAGTTCCTGGAAGTACCGCTTGCGCGCCATGATCAGATCGCGCAGCACAATGAGCGTCCATTTGTCGCCGATCAAATCGAGCGCGCAAGCGATTGGGCAGTTCGATCGGCGCGCCGGCAATTTCCTGTTCATTTCATGAGCCTAGTCCCTCTACTTGCAATTTGCAAGTAGAGCGCGCTATAATCGCTTGCACTTTGCAAGTAAGAACCCTTGTAGAGTGATACTTCCAACTTCGAGGAGCCCATTATGGCAAAGCTGAAACTGACCTATTTCGACTTCGACGGCGGCCGCGGCGAGCCTGCGCGACTCGCTTTGCACATCGGTGGCATCCCCTTCGAGGACGAGCGTATTGTCGGCAAGGACTGGACTGCGTTCCGTGACAAGACGCCGTTCCTCGCGATGCCCATGCTCGAGGTCGATGGCCGGCGCGTGACGCAGTCCAACAGCATCAATCGTTACGTCGGCAAGCTCACCGGACTTTATCCAAAGGACGACTGGCAGGCGCTCCTGTGCGATGAGATCATGGACGCGGCCGAAGACATCAGCGTGCGGATCGGCAACACGATTAATAAAGACGAGGACGCCAAGAAGAAAGCGCGCGAAGAGCTAGTTGCGGTGCACCTGATGCGCTACTTGGAACAATTTCAGGCGAAGCTGAAGGCAGCGGGCGGAGACTATTTCTCAGACGCGCGCCTAACCATGGCGGATCTCAAGATCTTCATGCTGATCCGCTGGCTCAAATCCGGCGTGCTCGACTACATTCCGAAGGACGTCGTGGACCGCGTAGCGCCGCTGTTGGTCAAGCACTTCGAGCGGGTGATGAGTCATGCGAAGGTCGCGGAATACTACGCACGTCGCAAGGCCGCGTAGCTGCAGAGCGACAGCGACGAGGCGATCTCGCCGAAGATCGCGCGTCGCTGTCAGGAACCGTGGTCGGTCAAGTTGGCACGGCAGTTCAACGCTTTTGGCACGGGTGAAGATGTGACCTGTGAGTGGAGAATTCGTAGTTATGCCGCGACCAGCACCTGGATCTGCTTTCTGTTCGCTCAGGCTCGGGCGTCTACAGAAGACGAGCCGCGGTTCGAACACTTCTAGCTGTCCCACCAAAGCGACATCCTCGTCGGCTCTAGGTCTAGGATTTGCGCGATTTGACGCGGTGCGCGTGCCGCCAAACGCACGTCTTACCGCTTCATCGCCTTGAGCACGTTGTTGTTCATCGGCACGGCGCTGCGTCGATCGGCGCCGATGCGATAGCTTGCGTGGGTCCGCGTGAGCAGAGCTTCCATCGCCGGGCGGAAGTCGCTACGTGCCTGTCGCAACGTCTCGTAGAGCCCTCCGACGCCAAGAAGCGCACACACCTCATCGATTTCCGCGAGCCGCCCGGCACTCAGCACGTCCTGCCGGCCCGTGTATCGCAGCTCGCCGCTCAGATGCAGGTCGACCTCGTTGGCTGCGACCATCGCGACGATTTCGGCGTCCATCAGCGATGTAGCCGAGACGTCGATCGACGATTCATCGCTCGTGGCAGACTCTCTGTGCGTGTAAGCCCGAACGCGTGCTTCGATGACGCTGCCTTTGCCGCCGAGCCAGTCGCACACTCTTTGAGCCGCCGTCCGTGCATCGCCAGCGTGTGACGGTGCATGCGTGTACGCCGCATGCAGAAGCCCCGCTGCGACGACGTCGATGCGAAACCCGTAGCGCACCAGCACGCTCGCCGTGCCAACGAGGTGGTCGATGAAAGGACGCCCGCACCCACGGTACCCGCCGTCCACGAGCACCACGGCGAGGTTGTGGCACGTCGAGAGCAGCTTGAGGTCGCGATCGCCGTATCCGCACTGGATGGCGAGATCCATGAGCCCGGACCGAGTCTGCTGATGGTCGTCGCGCTGCATCGGAGTGTGGCCGCGATCGAGCGCCGCTGGCCGCACCGGATCGACCATCGCCACGTGCTCGTTCAGGAACTGGCGAACGCCGCCGAAGGATCGCTCGTCATCGATCACGCCCCACTTGCGACAGAAGGCGGCGATGCTCGCCTCACCCTCGGCTGGCGACCACCGCTCGCGCAGGAATGCGAGCTCGTTGAGCATGTATTCCGCAAACGCCAGATAAGTGACGCGCGATGCTGGCTCCAAATAGACAGGATAGCCCCGCGCCTTCACTGAAAGCGCCGTGTCGACGTGCTCGTGTACGCACCGGATGGTCGGATCGAGCACCGCGCCGTCGCGCAGCAGCTCGGTGCGCACGAGCATGCAGTGATATTCGGCGAAATCGCAGGGCTGTCGTTCGAGCTTGACACGGTTCGGATCGGCGTTAGCGAGCTGATGCCATTCGCGCAGTACCTTGCCTCCCGGTACCTCGGTCTGCTCGATCCTGCCGCCCGCCATGTGGATCTTGGCTGGCCGCACTCCGTCGCCCCAGAGATACAGCGGCGCTACGATCCCGGCGCCCGTCTCGTCGGCGCAGGCGACAAGCGCTTCCAGCCAACCCCCTTCGACCAAGACGTCGTTGTCGATGAAAACGACGTAATCGGTAATGATGCGATCGACGACGCGATGACGCGCCTGCTGCGGCCAGAGCGGCTCCTCGAAGCGCACGATCTCGAGCCGCCACTCGGTGGCACGGGCTTCGAGCTCCGAACGCAGCCATGCCGGCGCTGCGCAGTCCACGTACATCAGGCGGTAAGGCATCGTCGTTTCCCTTGCGATACCGTCGAGGGAAGCCTCGGTGAGCGAATGCCGCTCGCGCGCGGTCATCACTATGGTTACCCGGGGTTCCTCGCTTGCGCCCATTTCATGCCTCGGACATGGAAAGCATCGGCTGCTGCACGATGGACGACGCGCTGCCGAGTAGGAGGTGGGTGAGATGCGCGTCTCGCGCGGCCCCGAACAGCGCCTCGGCCTTGGCGCGAGCCGCCTGCGCCATACGTCGGCGCAGTGCCGGGACGGCGCGCAGCGTGCGTAGGTAGCGGCGCGCTTGGTCTGGCTCGTCGGCATTGAAAAGAAAGCCGTCGACGCCATGCGACACAAGCTCGGCAGCGGCAGATTCGCACGCGCAAACGACCGGCAGGCCGCAAGCAAGCGCTTGCGCGACGACCGATGCATGGACGATGTCGTTGCGGGGCGCCGGTCTGTGGAGCAGACAGTCGAGCGTTGTCAAGAATTCGGCTCGGTCCATCTCATCGGCGCTCAGCAGCTCGATGCCATGCAACGGTTGCGAAGGAGGAAAATGCCGCAGCAGCACCGACCCACCCAGCACGCGCACGCCGATGCCTTCGCATGCGAGCCGGCGCAAGAGCACCGGGTTGTCAGGATGGAACGAAGGGGCGTCGCTCCGACCGACACATCCGACGGTAAATGCGCGCTGTCGCGACACGCGGCGCGGCGCGAACATGCTCAAGTCCAAGCCGGGTGCACAGGTCGAGCCCGGCAAGCCGGCATGCCGCCGCAGCGCTTCGGACGGCGTGATGAGCAACACGGGTTGCCCGAGCTCTCGCCACAGCATCGTGGCGAGATCGTGAAGCAGCGGCGCATCGTCGAAGTCGTAAGTGACCAGGATGCGATGCGCTTCGAAGCCGTGCAAGCCGAGCGGTGGCAGCTGGGCCCCGCAGAACGCGAGCACACCGGAAGAGAGGGCTGCGCCCGCATCGGCCGGCCATGCACGTGCACCGGCTGCGGCAAGCGCCGGCGACACCTCGCGGCGGGTCGACCAGACATGCACCGAGGCCCGAGTCCCCACAATCCGCGCGATATCGAGGGCGCATCGCTCGCGCTCGCCATCGACCTCGTCGAAAGGTCCGATCACGTGCACGGCACTTCCCGCCGGGACGGACGGCAGACGATCCTCGCGCGTCGCGAGGCAACCCGCGGCGGCGAGCTTCGCATGCAGCTCGCGAGCGATTTGGCGTTCCTGCACATCAATGCAGATTCGCCTGTGGTCATCGGCAATCTGCATGTCGTCCGGCGCAAGCCGGGCTGCCGTAGCGATGCGCTCTTCGGCGGTTTCGAGATCGCCGAGGTCCCATGCCAGGAGCGCAGACGCGTGCTGCGCTTCGACGTGATCGGGCGCCCTGGAGGCCACGCCGGTGAAGAGCGCCAGTGCCGTCTCGACCTCGCCGCGCTGCGCGGCTTCGAGCGCTTCGCGCAAGCTGTGTTGCAAGTCGGCACCATGCTTCGGGACTGCCTGCTGCGTGTTAAGCGGCGGCGCGTCGCGGCCGTGGCACGCCTTGAAGCGCAGTCCACTGCCGCACGGACACGGCGTGTTGCGCGACACGGTCTGCTCCACCGACGTGACCGGGTTGGCGTTCGCGGTCTTTGGCGCGGCGAGATCCTTCAGCCGCAGTTCGGCCGCCTCCCGAAGCGCGGGTGCGAAGCGCGCTGCATCGGCGAATGCGTCGCGCGCCTGCCCTCGATAGCCCAGTGCTTCGCACACCTCGCCAAGTGCGAAGTGACTGTCTCCGGCATCGCCGTTGAAGAAGATCGAGTGCAGCAGTAACCGGCGCGCCGTCTGAAGGTGGGCGAGCGCGGCATATTGACGGCCGAGGAGCGCGCTGGCATTGGGCTCGTCGGGATAACGCTCGAGCATGCGCGCGTAGAACGCGGCCGCAGCCGTCGCACCGGAGCTGCGTTGCAACTCCTCGCCGCTCTTGAGCTCGCTGAAATAGTCGGCCCACGCGATGTTGCGTGCATCGGCGTGCCGCTCGAGCACGCGCACCCGATCGCGCGATCCCCGATCATCCCTGCCGCGGTTTTGTCCAAGCCCGGTGCCGGACGTCCCGGCTTCGGAGAAGTAGAAATGGGTCGGCTCGCGAACCGTCGCGAACGGCGTCTGGCGCATCAGGCGCAACCAGTATTCCCAGTCTTCGCAGGTATTGAAGGTCTCGTCGAACCGTTCAGCGCGTGCGAGGCTCCAATGGAGCAGGCAAGCCATCCCGGGAATGCGGCAGTAGAAATGCATGATCAGCGGGTTGAAGCGGTGGCGTCGCTGATCTCCCACACGATGCAGCCGGTCGATCGGCCAGTGCTGCGCGTAGACTACCCTCGGACGATCGGGCTCGCTCGCCCGTGCGACGAGGCGCGCTAGGTGCGAAGGCTCGAGCAGATCATCGTCATCTAGAAAGGCGATCCACTCGCCCGTGGCGCTCTCGAGGCCGAGGTTCGCAGCCGCCGGCCGGTTGAGCGCGCGACGCGACGTAACTAATCGCAGCGCGTCGAGCGCGCGTAGCCGCGGCAAGGGCGGATGTGCGCCTCCGGTGGCATCAACGACAATGACTTCGAGCGGCCGATGATGCTGGCGTGCGGCCGAGGCGAGCGCCTCGACAAGGCACGGTCGCCCCATGCTGCGAATAATCAGAGAGACGAGCGGGGCTCGGGTCGCGGGCCCGTTCACATGCTCAACGGCCAGGCATTGGCGAATAGCATCTCCTATGGCGCCGTGATTATCGATACGCTAGGCCAATGAAATCGCCGTGGCAAGTGCCGATGGTTCACTCCACGGAGTTATTGCGCACCAATCTAATAACTGAGCGCATCTTGCCCGTCGAAAGCCAGCCGACAGGTTGCCAAAACAAGAGTTGCGCTAATCGCGGTATAAGGCTAAACAACTTCAGTGACGCGTGGAGACAGCATTGATTGAGTACAGAAAAAGTGTGGATGTGGACATTAAACAGGGAGGAGGGTAATGCGAACGCATTCGCTGGCGCTTGGCGCGCTTCTGGGCCTCTCGCAATCGCCCTTCTATTCCGTGTATTCGCGATCCTGCGCTTGCGCACGGATGAGGTCATCGATTAGTCCGTTGCCGCTCTCGATAACCTGATATGTCCGGCGTCTTCATCAGCTACCGCCGAGAGGATAGCCAGGGGCTGGCAGGACGGCTGTTCGACCGACTGGTGCAGCGCTTTGGCGAGGAGCGCGTCTTCTGGGACATCGACTCGATTGATCCCGGTGGGAGATTCGCAGAGGTCATTGCCGAGCGCATCGGTGGCTGCGATGCGCTCGTTGCGTTGAGGCGTCGTCGACCTTGGGCGTCTTCGGCATTGAGCCAACCTTTGCCAATCAAAAAACTTAGAGGGTACAAGAAAGGAAATTAGTCAAAGGAAGGACGCGAAAACCCCGGCCAGCGCGAGTACGAAATGAGCGGTGCACGCGGCTCGCGTGCCGATTGCCGGATGAACTTGTGACCAACTCAGATTGGGAATGCCTAAATTGTGCCTCGGTCACGTTGATTTCGAGTTTGGCAAGCGCTGCAAGGACTTGATTAACAAAACACGGGTATACGCGAAATCCGCCTCATAACCCGAAGGTCGAAGGTCCAAATCCCTCCCCGCAACCAGTCAATCAAACGCTTGAGCCCGACCCAAAGTCGGGCTTTTGCAATTGCAGCACCTCCACCCTTCCCTCCGGCCGCTTGCCGGCAATGATCATGCCGAGCACCTCGTCCTCGGTCACATCCGCGGTCCGATACGTGCCGACCAGCTTTCCGTTCTTCATCACCGCAAGCCGATCCGAGAGATTGAACACGTCTGGCATGTCGTGCGTGATCAGAAAGATGCCGACGCCGTCGGCCTTCAACTGACGAATCAGATCGCCGACCATTCGCGCTTCCTCCGGCCCGAGCGCTGCCATCGGCTCGTCCATGATCAGGATCCGCGCATTGAAGTACAGCGCGCGCGAGATCGCGACGATCTGGCGCTGACCGCCCGACAGCCGACGCACCGGCACTCGAATGTTGGTGAAGTTCTTGTTGAGCCGGCGGAAAACCTTGCGTGCCTGACCTTCCATGAAGTGATCATCGAGCGTGCGCCACGGCGTAAGCTTCTCGCGGCCGAGGAACAGGTTCGCGACCGAATCGAGATTGTCGGCGAGCGCCAGCGTCTGGTAGATCGTCTCGATGCCGAGCGATTGCGCGTCCGCTGGTGTGCGGATTTGCACGTGCTGCCCAGCGACGTGCGTTTCGCCGGAATCGATCGGATACGCGCCGGCTAGTATTTTCATCAGCGTCGACTTGCCGGCGCCGTTGTGGCCGAGCACCGCAACGACCTCTCCACAGTACAGATTGACGCTGACGCCGTCGACTGCGTGGATGCCGCCGAAGGCTTTCCTGATGTCGCGCAGCTCCACGAGCGGTTCAGATGTGGCGACGGTGCTCATCAGCGCTCCCCGAACCGCCTGCGATACAACACGTCGAATACCACCGCGACGATCAACACCTGGCCGATGATGACCATCCGCTTGCCGATCGAGACATCGAGCAACAGCATTCCGCTGTCGAGAGACTGCATGATCAGCGCGCCGAGTGCCGAGCCCAGAATCGACCCGGTACCGCCCGCGAGCGCCGTGCCACCGATCACGGCCGCCGCGATCACGTAGAGCTCCATCCCGGTGCCGAGTGAATTGGTCCCCGCATTGAGCCGCGCGATCGACACGATCGCCGCGATCGTAACCAGCACGGCAAGCAGCACGAACAATTGCAGGGTGACGCGCTTGACCGGAATGCCCACCAGCTCGGCGGCGTCGGGATTGCCGCCCATCGCGAACACGTAACGCCCGAAGCGCGTCCGATGCACGAGGAACGACAACACCGCAGCGACACTGGCCCAGATCAATACCGGAATCGGAATTCCCTGCGGCTCGGTCTTCGAGGTGATCTGGTAGCTGTTCATGGCCCACGCAAACGCGAGCAGTACGACGCACGGCAACGCCGTGACCGCAACGTCGATCCACAGCGGCTCGTTCTGCATGTCATGGCGGCTGCGGGAGCGACGCCGCTGCGCCATCCGAACGAACAGTCCCGCGATGACGAGCGCGGTTAGCGTCCACGTTCCCGCGACGCCGATGCTGCCGTCATACCCGCCACCCAGACGCTGGAAGAATTCGTCGTTTACCGGCTGCGTCTTGCCGTCGGCGACGAGAAACGCGGCGCCACGAAACGACATCAGCCCGCCGAGCGTGACCACAAAAGACGGTACGCCGAGCAACGCGGTCAAGGTGCCCTGATACATCGAGACGAGGATGGCGACGAGCAGTCCTGCGAGACACGCCGCAAACCACGGCCAGCCTGACGTGTACATCAGGAACGCGATCAGCACGCCGACGAAGCCCATCACCGAGCCGACCGACAGATCGATATGACGCGCGACAATCACCAGGACCATCACCGTCGCCACGATGCCGACCACAGCCGTCTGCTGTGCGATGTTGTACAGGTTCTCGGGCGACAGGAAAACGCCGCCCGACAGTACATGAAATGCGACGCCCATGCCGACCAGCAGCACGACCATAAGCAGCAGCCGCAGGTCGAGGCCGGCTCGCCGCAATGCATGCACGAAGTGCGAAACGTGGATGGCCGACGGACGACTGTGCTCGGCTACAGGAAGGTCGGGGCCGGCCTGCAACGGCCTCGTGGCGTTCTCGGGCACGCCGGTGCTGTTCCGAGGCGGCCCGGCGGCGTTCATCGCTCGCGCTACTTACATGCAGGAGGTGCCTTGTCGACGCTGACACCCTTGCACAGTTCGTCCTTCTGTATCCACCCGGCCTTGACGACGACGTCAAGGTTGTTGCGCGTGATGGGCACCGGAGTGAGGAGTCGCGATTGCAACTCGACTTTCTTCTCCCCGCCACTCCATTTCGTCGCCTTCTCGACCGGCTTGCCCGCAGCCAATGCGACTGCCGCGTTGGCCGCTTCCTTGCCGAGCTCGCGCGAATCCTTCCAAACTGACACGGTCTGCGTGCCGAGCGCGATGCGGTTGAGCGCCGCATGATCCGCGTCCTGACCCGACACCGGGACGCCACGGATACCCTTCGCCGTTAGCGCCGCGACGACGCCGCCCGCGGTGCCATCGTTCGCTGCGACGACTGCATCGACCTTGCCGCCGGCCTTCGTGATGATTTGCTCCATGTTCTTTTGCGCGACTTCAGGCTTCCAGCCTTCGGTGTATTCGTCGCCGACGATCTTGATGTCGGCCTTCTTCACCGCCGCGTCGACGATCTCCTGCGCGCCCGCACGCAGGAAGTTCGCGTTTGGATCGCTCGGTGAGCCCTTGATGAACACGTAGTTGCCCTTCGGCGCGACCTTGAACACTTCGCGTGCCTGCATGCGACCCACCTCGACGTTGTCGAACGTGATGTAGAAGACGCCCGGCGCTTCGATCAGACGGTCGTAGGCAACGACGGGTATCTTTTGTCGCGACGCCTTCGTCACCGCCGGCAAGATTGCGTCCTTATCCATCGCGAGGATGATCAGCACCTTCGCGCCCTTCGCCATCAGGCCGTCGATGTCGGCGAGCTGCTTCTCGGGCGAGCCACCCGCATCGGCGCTGATGTACTTCGCGCCGAGCTTCTCAAGCTGTCCCTTGATCGCCGCTTCGTCGGTCTTCCAGCGTTCTTCCTGAAAGTTCGACCAGCTAACGCCGACGACGGTTTGCGCCAGCGCGCCGAAAGCGCTCATACCGAGCGTGAATGCGGTTATGGTTCGGATCAGCATCATTTGCGTGCTTTCCTCTGTTGGGGTGTCGGGTGATCAGGTTTCGATGATTAGATTCATCTGTCCGATGCCAGGATTTCCATTCACCGGGCACCCGTACACTTGATTTTTCAACCGTCGACGGCGCTCGAATGCTAGGACGGGCTAACCGTGACTGTCAACAGTAAGCAGAGGAGAGCAAGGCCCCGTTTATTCGAAGCGGAGCGTCGGTCCACGTGCTCGACAAAAGGCGCCAGATGATCGGCGGCGAATGCACATAGCGCCCGAACGATGTCCCACATATGCTCGCCTCTTAGGCGGAGGCTTTATTCGATGGTCTCGGTGGCCACGTAATAAGCAGAACGACAAGCCGCCGGGAACCCTGGACGACTTAGCCCAGGTCTCGGCGGTTCAGTACTTCGAATTCAGCGGTATGGATTAGATAATCCCAGGCTCGGCAACGCGCGTGCGGGCAATACTTCTTGTGCGGAAATTAACGGATCTGCTGCATCGCGCCGACCCAGTTCTCGACGTGGTACGCAGATGCGAGCTTCTCGCCTCGTACGGCGAACATATCGAGAGCCATCGTCTTGAAGCCGCGGCCGGTATGGCGAGCACCGAAAATTCGCCCACCGTGGTTCCTGTCGTCTCTCCGCGCACGACTCGTGAATGGCGGTCCTTTACCGGCGGTATCGAACCCACGGGCGCAGTTGGGACTCCGAATGTCGGCGTTGCTCCAAAGCGACCGATCAGGCACGCAACATGTTTGACTCACTGGATTCGTAACGGCTATCGAGGCTACCTGGGGGAAAATCTCCTGGACAGCGCGCACTCGCGGTGTCATGTTCTACAGATCGGGCCGCAACAGCGCTGCCTCCGATACCAAGATGATCCGAATGGTAGAGTGCTTTGCCGTTTATGAATTCTGACGCCCGATGCGTCATGCAAACGCTTGGGATTGGCTATTGAGAAGACTCCTTCAGTTGCGGGCTTCGCTAGCTCCAATGCACCGATTTTGCCCGGTAAACAAGTTCGCGTGCAATGAACTCGACCTCGTCCTCGCCGCTCTCCTACCATCTCGCGCCGCGGCGCCCGAAGCTGAAGCTGCCTGCGGGTGCTTGCGACGCGCACATGCACGTATTCGGGCCGCAATCACGCTTTCCATTCGCACCAGGCCGGAGCTTCACGCCGTGCGAGGCGCCCAAGCAGAAGCTCTTCGCGTTGCACGAGTTTCTAGGCATCGAGCGAGGCGTCGTCGTACAGTCGAACGCACACGGCCTCGACAATTCGGTGACCGAAGACGTCCTGACGGCGCGCAAGGGCAGGTACCTCGGCATCGCGCTCGTGCCGGTGAGCGTGACAGACGCGGAGTTGCGCCGCCTCGATGCCGCAGGCTTCCGTGGCGCGCGCTTTCACTTCATGCGCCACCTCGGCGCGTCGACGCCGATTGACGACGTCATCGCGTTCGGCAACCGGATCTCCGATCTGGGCTGGCACCTGGTACTGCATTTCGAGGGCGCACACATCCACGACCTGGCGCCGGCCCTGCTCCGCGCGCCAGTGCCGGTGGTCATCGATCACATGGCGCGCATCGACGCGTCGCTCGGCATCGATCAAGCTGACTTCCGCAAGCTCCTCGAGCTGCTGCGCGACGATCGCATTTGGGTTAAGGTAAGCGGGGCCGAGCGTGTGTCCCGCAAGGGGCCGCCTTACACGGACGCGATCGCCTTTGCCCGAGCACTGGTCGAGGCGGCCGGCGACCGCGTGCTCTGGGGCACTGACTGGCCGCATCCGAACCTCACTCACGTGCCCGACGACGGTCTGCTTGTGGATTTGCTGGAGTCGATCGCGCCGACGGAAATGCAGCGGCACGCGCTACTCGTGACCAATCCCAAGCGGCTCTATCGGTTCGGCGCTGGGACATGAAACGCTTCGAAGGTAAGGTCGCGATCGTTACCGGCGCGGGCTGCGTCGGCCCCGGCTGGGGCAACGGCCGCGCGACCACAGTTCGTTTCGCCGAAGAGGGCGCGCGAGTGCTCGCGGTCGACCGCGATCTCGATCGCCTCGCCGAAACGCTAGAGTGCGCCGGCGAATTTCGTGACTCGATTCGGATCGCGCAATGCAATGTCACTGATGCGAAATCGATCGCGTCGATGGTGGCCGAAGCCGCCAAGACGTTCGGCCGCATCGACGTCCTGGTCAACAACGTCGGTGGCTCCGCGCCCGGCGGGCCGGTGGAGATGACCGAGGACGTTTTCGATGCTCAGGTCGACCATAACCTTAAGAGCGTGTTCCTTACCTGCAAACACGTGCTGCCGATCATGGAGAAGCAGCGCGCCGGGGCGATCGTCAACGTGTCGTCCACCTCCGCCTTGCGCTGGACCGGCTCGGCGCAGGTCGCTTACGCGGCGACGAAGGCAGGCGTCATCCAGTTCTCTCGCGTCGTGGCTGTGCAATACGCGCCAATGGGCATCCGCGTGAATTGCGTCGTGCCGGGGCAGCTTCACACGCCGATGGTCGAGGCGCGGCTGGCGGACCAGCGCGCGGGCGGCAACGTCGAGAAGCTTTTGCGCGATCGCCTGGCGCGAATTCCCCTCGGGTTCATGGGCGACGGGCGCGACACTGCCGCGGCGGTGGCCTTTCTCGCCTCGGACGACGCCCGCTTCATTACGGGCACGGAAATCGTCGTCGACGGCGGTATGATCGCCCGCATCGGATGACTCCAAGGAGGGGACGATGATGCGCAGCTTCGCGTCAGCGCTCGCGTGTGCCGCCATGCTAGGCGCTACGCCCGCTTGGTCTCAAGGCAAGGTCATACGCATCGTCGTCGCGTTTCCTCCCGGTGGTCCGGTCGATTTCGTCGCGAGGGTCATTGCCGACCAGCTCGGACAAGAACTCAACCAGCGCGTGATCGTGGAGAACAAGCCCGGCGCGAACGGCGCCATCGCCGCGCAAAGCGTCGCGCAGTCGGCGCCCGACGGAACGACGATGTGGCTGAGCAGCGTCGGTGCGGTCGCGATCAATCCCGTGCTCTACACCAGCCTGCCCTACGACATGCAGCGCGACTTCGCCCCCGTATCGTTGGTGGTCGACAACGACGAGCTACTCGTCGTGAGTGCGAACAATCCGTCGAATGACGCCGCACAGTTCGTCGCCAACGCGAAGAAATCGGCGGAGCCCGTTTCGATCGCATCGACCGGCATTGGCAGCATCCCGCATCTAGCGATGGAGCAGTTCTCGCAAGTATCGAAGACCGACTTCCTCCACGTTCCCTACAAGGGCGCTGCGCCTGCTATCACGGACCTCATGGGCGGACAGGTGGCGGCATTCTTCGGAGACATCCCGGGCCTGATCGGCCACATCAAGGGAGGTAAGCTTAAGGCGATCGGCATTGCAGCGCCGAAGCGCCACCCATTGCTGCCGAACGTGCGCACGCTGACGGAGCAAGGACTGCCGGGCGTGGATACGAACAATTGGTATGCGCTGTTCGTGCCCGCGAAGACGCCTCCCGGCACGATCGACGCGATCAACGACGCGGTGCGCAGGACGCTCGCCGCACCCGCTGTCAGTGAAAAGCTGCTGGCGAGCGGCGCGGTCCCCTCGACGTCAACGCCTCAGGAGCTGGCGGCGCTGCTCAAGCGCGATACCGAAAAGTGGGGCAAGCTGATCAAGGCGCAGAAGATTACGCCCGAGGGATGACCGCAAGGCACGAATCGCGCGCCTGCGGTCAGAAGCGGGTTTTCCGCTATTCCGGCTTGAGATGCTGGTCAGCCGACAGCTTCTTGTATGTGGCGTACTCGGATTTGATGTGCTTCAGCAAATTAGGTGTCTAAGGCGGTTCATTCGGGCCTTCATCTGACTTGCGCTCGAGGTTGTACGCGCCGCAGCCAAAGAAGAGGCCGGGTATGCGGTGCAACCTTGAAGCGCACCGAGGCGACGCGCTCGTGGGAAGTAGCTTGGCGCCGCATAGCTTAAAAGGCGCGACCGTCGGACGTAGTCCTACAACCGCATGGGCGGACATCCGATAGACGGTTAGCGAAGCCGCGTGTTATTGCTTCATTAAGCTGCCGGTAGCAACCCGTCCCTCCCTCCCCTTGGAGTCGGGGCTGCGCCGTCGCCTAGGGCGCGTCAGCCGCGACCCTCCCTTCGCTGAGCTGACGCGCCCGATTCGCTAGAGCGCGTTACGTTGCATTCCCCCGTGTCTCGGGACACGCTTCGGCGCCTTGAACTCTTGCAACCGGGCGGCGCCGGCTCCTTGTAACTCACAAGCCGAGTCATTGCGAAGTCGTCCGCCCAGCATTACGCTTCCTGGCGCGTTCCCCGAAACTAACAGTCTTCTCCTGAGCAACAGGGAACGTATCGCGCTCTCAACTCCTCATGACAGGAGCGCGTTCACGGGCCCGCCCGCAACGGCCGGGCTTTTCTTTTTGCCGATTCGCCGCATCAGTTTACTTTCGATTGAGTGTTTCGCGCACAATGGCGTCTGTCATGGACCCGTTGCGCGAATGGATAAAGCTCGCCTCGAAGCAAAGAAAGCGCCCGATCCCGCTGCCGCATTGCGCCAACCGCTCATCGTATTTGAGTGCCAGAACGCGAACCAACCTTCGGCGGAACGGTTGATTGCGACGTTTGAAGGTCCGACTTTCCGATTACTCGTGTAGGACCGTCTTCGGCGAGATTTAGCGAATATGGACGTTTGCGCCTGCAGAACTACTTCGTCGCATCTAAGAGCAGCCATCGCGGGAACGTGATTTCAGGCGCTCTCGCGGTTTCATATTGACCACGAGTATTGAGCTCAGTGGGCTGTTCGACCACGACGTCGCCGGGCCGTCGAGTTCTATCTATTTGTGGTCGCCAACGACATGCGGGGCACTTCTCCGACCGTTCGCTCGGACGCTGTCCTACAAAGGAATCAGCGTGGCGCCGATTTCCGGGACGATGGCTGTCCGGCTAAATTGCAGAATGCTGCGCAGCACAGGAAATGCCGACAAGGCGAACTCGCCTTCTGAATCGTCCGGGGAGACGATCGCCGAGTTCGCTCCCATGAAGTCACAGATCACAATCACTTCGATGGTGGCCTGCCTGGTATGTGGTTGCGCCAACATGACTACAACCGAGCAACGCACCCTAAGTGGGGCGGCATTTGGAGCGCTCGGTGGTGCGGCTATCGCAGCTATTGCTGAAGGTGGCGTCGCAACAGGTGCGGCTATTGGTGCCGGCGTAGGCGCCGGCGCGGGCTACTTATACAGCCTCAGCCGAAACGAGCAGCACGCAGCCCATCACTCCGCCAAGAACCACAAGCGCGTGGCTCGTACGACCAAGCCGTTGAAGCAAGAGAACCCCAGGCAGACTCCTGAACGCCTTGCGGCGAACTGAACGGCATGACGCGGGACTAGCAGACGCGATGCCACAACCGTTTCATATCGCTTTCGGCTAGTGTTGGTTTGCTTGAGCGACACCGCCATGCCAGGACGTTACATCGATACAGGGAAGATTGAAGGTGTCTTCGTCGAGTCTATCGATGCAGAATTGATTGCGGCAAAGATGCTGGAAGTCGACTGGAGCCGCAAACGAAAGACTGTTCCCCTCAATGTCATCTTGCCTTCCACACTGCTCTGGGCTGGGGACTTGCCCAAACCAGTCAGGCCCATAGCGTTAATACTCAGGCTTCCTCGCATTGCCAACCTGCTTGCTGCGAATTGGAAGGACCCAACCGCTTTTTACAAGTACTTAGGAAGCCTGTTGATCGATCGCCGTGGAGGTCGTCAGGGATTTCCATCAGAAATTAGGAAGGAACTACTTAGCCTGCGCACGGCTTACCCGCTTCGAAAGGTGCAGCGCATTTTGGGTGTTGCACACCAAGCCCCCTTCAACACGACACTGGCCTCGCCGGTCGAGACGCAGTCGGTCTGATAAGAGAACTAAGGTCTGTCGGCAGCCCCCTGGCACACTTCCTATTATTATTCTGGCTACTTGAATAATTTTCTGTAATTGGGCTCGTCGGTAGCAAGTTGCTTCCTTGAAAAAACCTACCAAGTTGCGAGCGTGAATCAGGAACGCTTCTAGCGCCAAGTCACCATACGGCGGCGGCTGCTTGCGGCATTGGCACGCTCGTCATGAACGATATCGACCTAGCCAAGCTTGTGCGTGAAGAGTTGGAGCGCTGGGCGGACGCAGCCGTGGAGCGCGATATTGATCTAGGCTACGACGGACCCGACGCCGGTACGGACATCCGTGGCGAGCCGCAACTTCTCAGAGAACTCGTTGGTAATCTCATTGATAACGCCATTCGATACGGCAAGCAAGGCGGGCAAGTGACGCTCGGTGTACGCAGCAGTCCCACGAGGGTTTTCGTCGAGGATGATGGACCGGGCATTGCGGAGAACGAACGAGAAAGGGTACTCGAACCGTTCTACCGAGTGCCGCGGAGCAAGGGCAGCGGGTGTGGTTTGGGTCTCGCGATTGCGCGAGAAATAGCCGCGCGCCACGGCGCGAGCCTCAAGATCGGCTACCACGCACCAACCGGAACCCGCGTGGAAGTTGTGTTTAAGTAGATCACCCTATGCACGTCGAACCCACGAAGAACTCGGTTCATCCATCGTCGGCTCTTGGATCCGCGCGGATCCGCGGCAACACATGTACAACGCATCGTCGTCTTCCGTGCTGGCCACGTTGAGCTTCTAACCGGCGTGCGATGAGTCTGCCGAGCGCACGTCGCGCTTGGGCTAACGATCCTCGGGCCGACCGACGTTGCAGTGATCCGGCTTCCCGAAGGATCGATCTTCTCGGAGTTCAGTCAGCGCGGCCAAGCTGCGAATGAAACCTTTGCAATAGCAATCTTGCAAAGTACTGTCCCTTGCTGTGCAGGCCATTTCCTCCTCCGATATTCGTTGGGTGTAGGGCGTCAAGTCAACGATCAACATCGAGCGCCGTAGATTTCCGAACATCCACAGGCAGGACCTTATGCCGTCTCGATGCGTAAAGCAGTGTGCAAGCGCTGAGAATGTGCTGGTCCCTTAGCTACAGCTATTGAATTCCTTGCGCACTGTTTTCGAATCGCTTGCGTAATGTCGTCGAGTGCACTTGCATTGCATCGACGCGGACACTAAGGCCGTGCGCCGCGCTTTCAGCAGAAAGGGGTGAGTATCGACTCGTAAGCGTCTAGCCAGTACCTAGACAGTCATATCGCAGGTCGCTGAAAGCTTGAGCGCGTAGCATGGTTCAAGTGAGATCGCATTACGTTTCGTCTCCACGAAGTCCAATTGAACGCGGCGGTGTAGCCGGCATACGCCCAACCGAATTCTGTGTTGAGCTGCCGCCGATTACGGCTGCATCTCGCGCGGTGGTGTTGCTTTATGGCCCTGGTAGCGAGTCACAGGAATCTGTGCGACTGGAGCCTGCCTTGCGCGAGCACGGGTTTCATGTCGCTACACTTTCCTCCAAGGAGTTGCAAGATCGCACTCGGCCCTCGTTCTGGCGTTGGATTTCGGATGGCTTGGCAGAGGTCGATCGACAGTCAGCGACATACGACGAAGTCAATCTTTGCGGGATCAACTACGGGGCCGCGCTGACCCTTGCAGTCGCCGCGGAAAGATCAACCAAACTCGATAGCCTCGCGCTGATCTCACCGCGCTTACACCCCAACGCGCGGGCTTTGGCACGCCCGCACGTGCTGATGCTGAGGCGGCTGAAGGACTGGCGGGCGTCTATCCGTTATCGCTTCGGTCCCGGCAGAGTGACACAAGAGGCGGACAACGAATCGCCTGCTCTTGGCCGTAAAGCGCGGTTGCCCCCAACAGCGGATGCCGCTTTTTCGTCGCAGCAGCGTCGTGAGGTTCGTCAGCTGGCCCGCCATGTCGACAATTCGCTCGGTCGAGTGAGCACGCCGACCTTAATCATCTGTGGGTGCGAGGACGCTGCGATGGTCACCAATGTTCGTCATCTTCAGATCCACATCGGCTCTCAGTTTCTTGAAGTTTTTCTTGAGTCGCGCGAACCGCTAACCGTGCATGAAGGCGACTTCGAGAGAATGGTCTTGAAAGTCGTTGAATTCTTCAATGACGTTGCCAGACGACGTGCTCTAGCGGCGATGACTCGTTCATGATGCTCAGCCCCGCATCTTCGACTTCATTGCTTCATCAAGACGCAATCGACCACGATTTTTCCGAACGCGTCCGCAACATGTTTAACGCGCGCGCGGAGAACTGGAATAGAAAGTATTTGCCGAGAGGCAAGCTGGCGTGGCGGCTTGACGCATTTTGCGAGACTTTGCGTGAGTGCGTCCAGCCGCCGAAAGAGGTGCTGGACTTCGGCTGCGGCACTGGCCACCTTGCTGCCCATCTGTGCGGGCACCGCTATCGAGTCACCGGATGCGACTTTGCGGAGAACATGATTGCACTGGCACGAGAGAATTTTGGAGAGAGTGCGATTACCTGGGTGGAACTTCCCACCCGTTGGAGCCGTCTTCCCTTCGCAGACAACGCATTCGATGCGGTTGTCGCGTCCAGCGTTTTTGAGTATCTAGCAGATATTCATCTTGTGTTAGGCGAACTGGCGCGCGTGCTTAAGCACAAAGGTGTGCTCATCTTCAACGTGCCCAACCCGGAAAGTTTTCGGCGCCGGCGCGAAAGTTGGTCTTTACAAGTCACGAAGCAGGATTGGATCCGAAGCGCGATATGCACCATCCCGCGCGTTCGGCGGTACTTCACCTATCTCGACCTGTCGACGAATCGCTACGGCCTAAACCAATGGGAGTGGAGCACCCAGTTGCACGGTTTCAAAAGAATCCGAAAGCTCCTACAACGGCAGGACCAGCGTCCGCTTTTCATGTTGGCGTTCCGCAAAACTATCCTTTGGAGCGTAGACGCGCCCTCGTCTCTTTACCAGGAACCCTAGCATTGCTTTCCCGTTCACCTTTTCTTTGCACCGATTGATGTCCGCGGTACTCGTAATTCAAACCAACAATGTCGGCGATCTTGTGCTTGCAACGCCATTCCTTGCGCAGCTTCGTTCCCGACGTCCAGACGATGCGATTCACGTTCTTGCCAACAGCTACAACGCTCCCGTTCTGGACGGGAACTGGAACGTCGACAGGGTTCACGTTTATACGAAGCTAAAGCACCGTAAGCAAGGCGAGTGTGCTCTTGGCGTCTACTGGCATACTGCATGCCTACTGCATGAGCTAAGGCGAAGTCGCTACGACTACGTATTCTTGTTGCCGGGCTGCGATTTGCCACAGCATTTCCGTCTAGCAAAAGTAGCTGCGCCAAATCAGATCATCGCTTGCCCATCTGCGATCCAATGCGTCTCACGCGACGCCCAGAGGCGATCGGAAGGTCCAGGGGGAGGAATACATCCGGTTCGCCATTCGCTGCACCTTCTGGACCACGCATTTCCCAGTGAGCCGCGCCGTTCGGAAACGCCGACGGCGTTTCCATGTCAGGTGTTCCCGACAGTCGATCTAAAGAGCCGACGGCTGCTCGAACTGGAGTCGAGAGGATTAGATCGTCGCCGGCTACTCGTTGCCCTGCAGATTAGCGCGCGACGATTCCGTCAACGCTGGCCAGCAAGTAAGTTTGCCAGGCTGGCACGAAGACTGACTTCGGAGCTGGATGCGAATGCGCTCCTTCTTTGGTCTCCCGGTCCGATCGATGCTGCGACACACCCCGGTGACGATGCCAAAGCAGGTGCGGTCCTCGAGTTGTGCACCGATTTCACCATTTTTCCGTGCGCGACTCGCACTTTATCCGAGTTGATTGCGGTCCTTTCTCTGGCTGACATTGTGGTGTCCAGCGACGGTGGTGCAACACACTTGGCGGCGGCGTGCAACCGACCGATCGTCGCGCTCTTTGGAGACGCCAACCCCGTTCTGTGGCACCCGTGGTGTGCCGAGTACCGTATTGTCCAAGCGGGGACACATGCCTGCGTGGAGGACATTGAGGTGGAGCAAGTCTTCAACGCTGTGGTCGCTATCGCCAAACACTCCCGTGTGACCGACCGGCGGCGCCGAACCATCCCTGCGACGAACCCGTTTGTCGCCTAAATAACGCCTCTTCTCCGTGGACTATAAGGATTTGCCCGAACCGACGGCTGAGACGAAGGGTACCGGAAATTTTCCAGGCTCAGATCGGATCATTGCCTTTCACGACGGCTGCATCATTCACCCTGACTGGACCGCCGTGCAGCGGCGCCACGGCGATGGAGTATGGGCTCCGATAGTCGTAAATCACCGTAAC
The DNA here is from genome assembly GCA_035262745.1 of Casimicrobiaceae bacterium. Classification (GTDB taxonomy): domain Bacteria; phylum Pseudomonadota; class Gammaproteobacteria; order Burkholderiales; family Casimicrobiaceae; genus PALSA-1003. The sequence goes on from DATFSE010000096.1 coordinate 25,638, forward strand.
AACTATCTCCTTTGGAAGGAAGAAGATCAGGCGCGCCGGCGAGATGTTGCTGACGGGGACATCGCGGCGAACAAGCGAGCCATCGACAGATATAACCAGATTCGGAATGACGCTATTGAGCATATCGATGAGCGGCTACTCGCCGTGCTCGCGAACATTGAACGTACGCCGACAGCACGACTTAACTCCGAAACCGCTGGGTCGATGATCGACCGTCTGTCGATTCTTTCGCTCAAGATCTACCACATGCAGCTCCAGACCGAACGCGAGGACGCGAGTGAAGCGCACCGCGAGACGTGCGCACACAAGCTCTTACTCTTGCAAGACCAGCGCAATGATCTCATGCGCTGTCTGGACGGGCTTTGGGCCGAAGCTCTCGCAGGGCGCGCCTACTTTAAGGTCTATCGCCAGTTCAAGATGTACAACGATCCGACCCTGAATCCAGTTTTATACGGTCACCGGTAGATGGCACCACGCATTCTCGTCATCAAGCGTGACAAGATCGGCGACATGTTGCTCACCACGCCGTTGCTTACCCACCTTCGCCAGGGTATGCCGCAAGCGCGGATAGACGTGTTGTGCACTGATTACAACGCATGGGTGATCGATGGTAACCGGACCGTGGACCACCATTTTCCTCTGCCGAGGGTCCGCGTGGGGCAGAGCTTGCGGATCAACAAAGTCCCCGCAAATATCGCGATGCGCGCCAAGCTTGCATGCTCGCGGTATGACATCGCAGTTGTTGCTCAGGGTGAGGAGTCACCGCGCGCCATCAGGCGCGCTTTTGCGGTGCGCGCAAAGCGCGTAGCTGCATATGCGGCAGAGCCACGCCGGTACGGTCGCCGTTTGACCGACCCGGTTCCACCCCCGGAGAAAGCCATGCACGAGATCGATCGCGTGCTCGCGCTTGTGCAAGTCTTCGGGATGTCGTTACCTCGACGTCAGTTGGATCCTGAGTACCGGCTCCCAGAGTCAGCCCGCCTCTTTGCCGCGCGCTGGTTAGCTGACCGCCGACTGACGCCTGGTGGATACGTCGTGCTTGGCCTAGGGGCGCGTCGCCTTAGCCGTCAGCCAAGTGCAGCTCAGATATCGCGCTGGTCCGGCTGGTTGCGGCAGCGTTATGGGCTCGGTGTTGTTTTCGTGTGGACCCCTGGTGGCAACGAAAATCAGATATATCCAGGCGACGACGCAACCGCCGCGTGTGTCTTGCGCCTGAACCTGCCGCAGTTTCACCCCTATCGCGGCCCGATTGCCGAGACGTTGGGCCTCGTATGGTACGCACGTGCAAGTGTCTTTCCAGACAGCGGCCTAATGCACTTCGCCGCGGCTAGCCCTGGAGGTGTCGTCGGGCTGTTTTCTGGCTCTGGCCTCGGGCAACCGGCGAGCCGATGGTCGCCGCGTGGTCCACGCGCAACCTGGGTCGAGGCCCATAAGGATTTTGCGAGCGAAGCTGATGATGCGGTGCTAAGCAAGCTCGAGTCGTTGGTCGCACACTCGTCAACCAGGCTGGTTGTCTCCTGAATGCCGGTCGCTTGGGCGACCGAATTCGGCGCATTTCCAGCAATCTGTTGAACGACCCAGCTGGCCGCATGCTGACTTTCCGCAAGCAGACCCCCATTTAGCCGGCCGATGTCAAGGGCAGCACTAAGTCATCGCAAACTGATTGCGTTAATGCAAGACGAGCAATCTTCATTCCTACAGACTCCGAACCGCGCCCTGTTCTCTCGCTCTGTTGGTTGCGAACTGCAATCGCACCAGACACCCACCATTGGGATCAAGCGCCGCGATGCTTGGCGAGCGCCCTGGTGGCTTAAGCCACCCCAGAGAAACGTTGGTGCCAAGCCAAGTCCAAGGGATAGCTTGCATTCTCCATGGCTATCGCCAGCATGACGACGCCAGTCCTTTG
>DATFSE010000097.1:0-4027 GCA_035262745.1 Casimicrobiaceae bacterium
TAGGACATCACTTGGCTGAGGTGCCCCTGCATCATAGCGTGAACCAGCCGCCGGCCGCCGGTGGTAAAGTCAGGCATGTGCTTCCACGTGCCAAGAGCAAATCGCACGCCGTTGGCCCGCGCTACTGGGCGGATCCGGAGAGGATCGAGAATCGTGCTATCAAGGTCGCGCAGTATCACGCGGGATGGCAGGCCGTCGCGCAGCGCGACGTACACGTTCTGCAGATGTGGCTCCAAGGCCATGCCCCAGCGCGCGTAGAAGTCGACCACGCCGCGCATGAGCACACGGCAGTAGACGCGGAAGAACGCGTACGCCTGCTCACGACCACGGAGGTTTAACATCGTGCGCGCCTGCCGTGGCCCGCACCAGAGGTTCAGTGCCGGGACCACGATTTCCGCGGCGCGCGGCGACACAGGCGCCCGGACGATAACAGCGAGATGCGTGCCAATGAACGGCTCGGCAAAGGCGATTGATGCCACGTCGTACTGGAAGTCCAGAGTGGTCTCTCCGCTAGCCCGCAAAAGGATACGGGCGAGCGACGAGAAAGCCGTCGCATTCGCGCGATTCAAAGGGTAAAGCAGCCGGTCTTCCGACGACAGTGTGACCGCGATCGGCAACTTAACGTCGAAGCCGGATCGCAGAATCCTGCATGTCCGCTGCGACGCGAGGGGAATCGCCTCGAGACGCGGGCTGAGAACCGCGATCCATCGCCGTTTCAGTAGCTCGCGGACGACTGGCGAGAGTTCGAGTTGCCAGGGGTGCAGTGGAATTACGACGTCGGCGTTTCCCGGAAGGGGAATGCCGGCCCAGGCACGAAAGCAGGCCCAGTGGTCTGTGTACGCCGCGGAATGGAAGAGGCACGGTCGAGCGGCGACCAATATCAGATCAATTGCCTCCCGACAGAGATTCGAGCACTCAACCACCTGCCGGAGCGACGGCCCCAGTCGGAGCCCCGGGAATGGATGGTAATGGTGGCCCTCGTATACGGGCTCGATGGCCTTCGCTCCGGCATCGAGCCCCTGGGCGATGAGACGGTTCAACACTAGATTGGCGAAGCTGTTATCGAAATCCGCGGTGAGACGATCGAAATACGGGGCAAGTTCGGAAGACTCCAGGCAGAGGCGAAGGGCATTCAGAAACGCCCGGGCGCTGCGTAACAAGCGCCGCCTACCCGCTACGATCTTCCACGGAAATCCGGTCAGTTCGAACCGTCGAAATGGCAGCAGGCCACTCACCGGCGCGCGCAGCATCGGCTCGCGGCCGAGATCGAACAACCACTGCCCGGCGTCGTTCTGCCACAACGACGCGTGCCGCGCATGGCCTTCCCGGAAGATTGCTTGGAGGAGCCGCGACACCGCGGTGAGAAACGCGGCCTCGTAGGCATGGGTGAACTGCGTCCAGCCGATCCGACGCACGCCGGCCCACTCTCTCACAGCCCGGAGCGTCACGTTCGCGCGGGTGCGGCGGGCGGTCACAGAGGCTCGAAGACGCCTCTTCCAAGATCTTCATTCGTGATCGCGTTGAAGTCGCTCATCCGATCTTGCATGAGCTGCTTCTTCGCCATCGTAAATCTTCCTCTTGGGGCAGCGTTACAACCCCCATGCGCCGCACACTCATCCAGTACCGCGCGTAGCGCGTTAAAGCGCTATGGTTGGGGCATCGCACTGTCAATTGCTGGCGAGGAAATAAGCGCGAGGGGAAACCCTGAAACCTTGAGCGCTTGCATCTCTGCCTCCACCTTCCCGAACCAGAACCGCATGTCCATCTCCTGGAATTGGTTCATCGCCGTCGTGAGATGCAGCGCCGTTCGCCGGTCGCCGACTCCCCGGTAGAGCTTGCCGAGACTGAAGTCGCAGTGAGCAATGAGCGGGCGCATGCCGAGCTCCAAGGCCAAAGCTGTGGAGGTATCATAGTGTGCTTCGGCCGCCGCCAAGTCCGGGCTGTCGCGATGTGACACCACCTCGCCGAGTAGGTAATGGGCCCAAGCCTCGTGACCTCGTTCCCCGCACTCGCGGGCGAGCGCCACGGCACGGGTGCCAAAGTCCCACGCCTCTTCAACCCGACCTCCTAAGAGGTGCGCCTCACCGAGCTGCACCATGCTCATCGAGAGCTGATATCCGATTTCGGCCGATGCATAATCTGCCAAGGCTTGCTGCAACCGAGAGACGCCTTCCTCGATGCGTCCCGACCGTGCGTAGACGTGCCCCAGAGTCGCCAGCGCGATCGGAGTCAAATACGCGATGTTCCAGTCGTTCGAGAGAGCGAACGCGCGCTCGACCGGCACGATCGCCTGACTGAATTCTCCGCGGAGGCTTTCGAGGTGTCCGAGGTTCAAGCAGGCCCAAATCAGGCTGAAGGGGTGATCGAGCGATTCAGCGAGCCGGACAGCCTCTTGTCCGTGATCGTGCCCCTCCCCGAACATTCCGAGCTCGGCGAGAGAGCGCGCTAGGAAAGTATGTGCCACCACTGCCGGATACGCAACGAGGCCAAAATGATTGCGAGACAGATCGCCGTGCAGGTCGTTAATCAAGGTCCGGCAGAGGCGTTCGGTTCCGCGATAATCGCCCAAGAGAGTACCAAGCCAGACGTGGTAGTACCTACCGGCAACTTGGAGCGGGATGTCGCGGAGAGACGCGCCTATCGCCTCGACCTCTTTGACGAACGTGCGCACGTCGGTCGCGCGACCATGGGTGAGATGAAGGCCACTCATGTAGCCCGACACCGCTGCCAATCGGCGCTGATCGTTGAATTTCCGGGCGAGGGCTTCAGCTTCCCGGAGATACTTTTCGATTCTTCCCCATTCCACGAGCGGAACCAGAGCGTTTCGAAGGTCAAAGCGAAGATCGATGGCCTGCTCTACGGTCTCGCGAGACTCGGGTATGTGGATCAACGCCGTCAGCGCTTCCTCGAAGCACCTAACAGCTTCGCGATGGGCCGAGCGGCCGAGGGACTTAGCACCGGCTTGCTGAAGGTAGGTGACCGCCTTCGCCCAGTCCTCTCCCAGGAACGCATGGTGCGCCAGCCGGTCAACTTGCTCGGCCAACCGACCCGGATACATTCGCTCGATTGCCTCCACGATTCGCACGTGGAGGCCGCGCCGCCTGTTCTGGAGTAGGCTGCCGTTAGCCACTTGGTGGGTCAGCGAGTGCTTGAAGGTGTACTCGATATCTGGAAAAAACTCGACCTCGTACAGGAACTCCGCCGCCCGGAGGCGTCCGATCGCGGCGTGCAGCTCATCCCCGGCGATCTCGGCAATAGCCTGCAGCAAGACAAGCGGAACGTCCTTGCCGAGCACCGAAGCCGTCTGCAAGAGCGTCTTGTCTTTCGCGCAGAGCCGGTCGATGCGGGCGGCGATCACGTCCTGGACGGTTGCGGGGACCTGGATGCCCGGCAGGGAACGCGCTAGCTGGTAGGCGCCGCGTTCACCGGTGAGGGCTCCCGTCTCGATGAGTGTTCGCACGCTCTCTTCCAGGAAAAATGGGTTGCCCTCGGTCTGCGCGATGAGTTTGTGCGTGAGCTGCTCGAGGCCCGCATCGGATCCCAGCAACGCGGTGAGCAACTGTTCGGCGCCTTCGGCTGGCAGGGGATTTAGCAAAAGCTGTCCATAGTACGTATGGGTCGCCCAAGCGTGCTGATACTCCGGCCGGTAGTTAACAAGTAGCTGGAGCCGTGCCGCCGGGAGGCTCTCGACCAGCTCATCGAGGATGGACTGGGTCTCGGAGTCGATCCAATGGAGGTCCTCGAAAACGACCAACAGCGGTTGGACTTGACTTTCCCGGAGCAGGAGCCGTTTGACCGACTCCAATGTGCGCCGGCGCCGCTGGGCCGGATCGAGCGTCGACCATTGCAGATCATCGGTTGGCATGTCGAGGAGCGACAGGAGTGCAGGTAATTCGCTTTCTAGCGCGCGATCCAGTGTCAAAAGTTTCCCCGTCACCTTCTCGCGCGCGGTCCGCGGCTCGTCACGGTCTTCGATGCCGAAGTACCCCTTGAGAAGATCGATCACCGGCAAGTAGCTCGTCGCCTT
>DATFSE010000098.1:0-2708 GCA_035262745.1 Casimicrobiaceae bacterium
TTTGATGTATTCGATCGAAGAGATCAGGGTGTCGAACATGACCTGCACTTGGCCACCCAGCAAATCAGCGAGGGCTGGACCAGCCCCGCGATAAGGCACGTGAACCATGTCGACGCCTGTCATCAGCTTGAACAGCTCGCCGGAAACATGCTGGATGGTGCCATTGCCCGCCGAAGCCATGTTGAGTTTTCCGGGATTTGCCTTGGCATAAGCGACGAATTCGGGAACGGACTTGACCGGGACTGAAGGATGCACTTCCAGCACGCTCGGGTTGACGGTCAGGCTCGCGACCGGAGCGATATCGCGCAGGAAATTGAAACTAAGCTTGTCGTAAAGGGTGGCATTGACCGCATGGGCGGGACCGACCGTGAGTAGCGTGTAACCGTCCGGCGGTGCGCGCACGACGGCTTCGGTCGCGATATTGGCTCCGCTGCCCGGCCGGTTCTCGATTATGAACGACTGGCCGAGGCGATCCGATAACCATTGGCCGATCAATCGGGCGAGGATGTCCTGACCGCCACCCGGGGCATAACCCACGACGATGCGCACCGGCCGTGACGGATAGGCTTGCGCTCTCGCCACGCGCCGCGCGCTTGAGAAAGCGGCAGCACTCCCGGCCAGAAACAGGAACGTGCGACGAGGAAGTTCCATCACATCCGCCCGATCGCGAGCCAGCAGCGTAAAACGCTAGTCGTTGACAAGTCAACCGGCCCGATCTCTATTGACACACCCGTGCGAGGGAAGCGTCACTCATGACCGTCGCGCCACTGCACTACGAAAACCAGTCCATCAACTATCGAGTCTATGCGCTCGCGAGTTCCCTAAGCAAGGGCGCGATGCGTTTCTACCTTGCTAAGTTTGGCCTCGCCTTACCGGAAATGCGCTTGTTGAGCACACTCGGAAGCCGTCACCGTCTGTCATCGGTTGAACTCGTGAAACTGACCGCGATGGATAAGGGCCTCGTCAGCCGCGTCCTGAACGGGCTTCGGAAGCGCGGCTGGGTCGAGCAGGTCTCGTCAGCTGAAGGCTCCAACCGTCGTGTCTGGAAGTTGACCAGAACCGGCGCCGCGTTGGTCGCGCGATTGCAGCCGGCGTGGCGCGAACGCGAGAGTCGACTCCAATCCGATCTGACTGCGCAGGAGCACGAAGTGCTCTTGCGACTACTTGAGTGCCTTTTTCAGGCTTCCGAACGCCTGCGGGCAGAGGAGGCCAAGTACCTGCCGCACGCGAGCCGAAAATCGGCGCAGCGACGCGCATTCTCGGGATCGTGACGAATCATGTGCCCGGTTGCTGACGACACTGGAGAGCTACGATGCCGCGCTATGAATCCCCCTACGATCCGTCCACGAGCCCACAGAATTTGGAACATGTCCTCTACGACAAGAAGGGTCACGTCGCCTATGTGACCATCAATCGCCCCGATGTGAAGAACGCGCTCCACTCCTACGCGTATGCGGAATTGCGGTCGTGCTGGCGGGACATCGGTCTCGACCCCAACATCTATGTGGGCATTGTGACCGGCGCCGGATCGGCGTTTTGCGCAGGGCGCGACGTGAAGTTCCTCGCCGAGTATCAGCAGAAGGGACTGCGGACGCCCCATGAAGATCCCAACAATCCGCTCTTTCATTGGGGCGGGGGCGGTCAGCCAAGCGACGCCAATCTCGAAAAGCCTCTCATCGCTGCGATCAACGGCCTTGCAGTCGGCGTCGGCCTCACTCTTGCGCTGCAATGTCAGCTCCGGGTCATGGCGGAGGACGCGTGGATCGGTGACACCCACACCAAGGTCGGCAGACTCGGCTCGGCACACAATCTTTACGAGATGCTCCCGCGCACGACCGCGGCCTATCTCACCCTATGCAATGGCCGACTGTCGGCACACGAGTGCCTTCAGCAGTCGATTGTGAACAAAGTCGTGCCGCGAGACCAGTTGATCGCCGCAGCCGAACAGCTGGCCGAGATGATTTGCGACAGCTCGCCGACCGCAGTGCGGGCTGCGATCCGGCTTTATCGCCTGAGCGCGTCGTTTTCCCCTGCGCTCGTCGCCTATGCGCGTCACCTCGATCAGGAAAGCGCAGAAAGCGAGGACGGTGCGGAAGGGCCGCGCGCCTTCCGTGAGAAGCGGAAGCCGGTCTGGAAGGGCAGATAAGTGAAAATGGACGCGCTGGCCGCTGCGTCGTTCGGCGATCTGACGCCGTTGCTCGCTCCGCGCTCGGTAGCCGTCGTTGGCGCTTCGGACCGCGAGGGAAATCTCGGCGGGCTTGCCGTCGGCTTTCTGCAGAAATTCGGCTATCGCGGGCCGGTCTGGCCGGTGAATTCCGGTCGGACGGACGTGGCGGGCCTCCCTTGCTTTCGGGGCTTGCGGGCGCTGCCATCGTCTCCTGATCTCGTTATCGTGGCTGTGCCGGGCGAAACCGTGACCGAGGTCGTCCTGGAGTGCATTGCTGTCAATGCTGCTGCGGCGATCGTATGGGCCGGCGGCTTCGCGGAGGCCGGCGAAAACGGGCGGGCGCGACAGAAAGAGCTCGAAGACGCCTGCCGTGGAGCAAACTTGAAACTGTGCGGCCCGAATTGCATCGGTGTCATCAACACATCGATCGGACTGACGGCCTCGTTCAGCTCGTTGATGACGGAATTCGATCATCTAACTCCAGGGACGGTGTCGATCGTCAGCCAGAGCGGCGGAACCGCCGTGACGGCACATGCCCGCG
>DATFSE010000099.1:0-2310 GCA_035262745.1 Casimicrobiaceae bacterium
CAGGCTCGCAAGAGTCCTGGGGTCTCTGGAATTGGCCACGTGAACCTCGTGTCCCAGCGCTCTCAACCGACGGGTGAGGGTGCCGCCGATCTGACCTGCGCCTATGATGCCGATTTTCATGATCTCTCCTATGGGGCAATCCCTTACGCGACCAACATCGTCGCGCTTCCGCACCGGGCCGTGCGTCGCGACTTCGCATTCACCGCGCTAGCTCGCTCGCTTGAGTAGGGTGGATTTGGAGCTGATCACGCCCAGCAGGTCGTTCCAGGACTTCACGAAGGACTTGGCACCTTCGTCTTGAAGCTGTCGCGACAGGGCATGGACGTCGATCTTCGCATCCGCGAACCGCGCCAGTTCCTCTTCGGAGTTGCCGCCGTCCGCCGGTAGCGTTGTGCTGACGTCGCCGTGCTCAGCGAGCGCTTTCAGCGTGCCGTCAGGCATGGTGTTGATCGTGAATGGCGCGGCCAAGGCATTGACATACAAGACATCCGAAGCCTTCGGATCCTTGGTCCCGGTGCTGGCCCAGAGCAGGCGCTGCGGGCGCGCGCCGGCATTATAGGCGCGCATCCACCGTGGCGAACTCAGCAACGCGAGATAGGCCTTGTAGGTGCGCTTGGCGATGGCGATACCGAGCCGATCATTGAGCGCCTGCGGGACCTTGCCGGTGACCGCGACGTCCCAGCGGCTGATGAAGATAGATGTTACCGATGCGACATCGGGCTTCAATCCCGCTTCGATGCGCCGTTCGATGCCGCGCATGAATGCGTTGGCGGCCGCCAAGTACTGATCGTCGGAGAACAGCAGCGTGACGTTGATCGGCACGCCGGCAAAGATCGCCTCTTCGATGGCCGGCAGACCTTCAGGGGTGCCCGGGATCTTGATGAAGACATTGGGACGCCGCGCCTGCGCGTGCAGCTCCTTGGCCTCGGCAATCGTCGACTTCGTGTCGTGCGCCAGCAACGGCGAGACTTCCAGCGAGACCCAACCGTCGACGCCGCAGGTTCGGTCATAAACCGGCTGGAACAGGTCCGCCGCTTGCGTAAGGTCGTCCAGCGCGAGTTCGAAGAAAAGTTTTTCCCCCGACTTACCTTCCGCGAGCTTGCTTTTGATGGCGTCGTCGTAGTCGCCGCTGTTCTTGATCGCGTGGTCGAAGATCGTCGGATTCGACGTCAGTCCGGTGATCGAGAACTCGTCGATATAGCGGCGGAGCACGCCCGTCCGCAACAAGTTGCGCGTGATGTTGTCGAGCCAGAGGCTCTGGCCCAGATCGTGCAGGTTTCGAGTGGCCTTCATGCTATGACCTCCATCGCGCCCCCGACTTCAACAAGTCGCGTTAACCAGCGTGTTCCATTGCCACCTCCTCCCTGAGATTATCGACGTCGCGGAAGATCGAGGCCACGGCCAGTACCTTGCCGTTACGACGATAGCGCACTAGGCAGTCGCGCGCTTCAATGCCGCCCTCAATGTCGAGATCATCCCATTTCTCGGCATGCCCGATGTAGTTGATAGGCACGTCGTAGTGCTGGCTCCAGAAGAACGGAATTTCGGAAAATCGTTGCTGCTGGCCGAGAATGTTGCGCGCTGCCGTCTGACCCTGCCGCTCGGCCACGACCCAATGCTCGATTCGCAGATTCTCGCCGGTATGGGGATCGGGCCATCGCGCGATGTCGCCGGCGGCAAAGATTCCCGGCACGCTGGTTTCTAGGTATTCGTTCACCGCGACGCCGCGATCGAGTTTGAGACCGGCGCGCTCAGCGAGCTCGGTCCGCGGCCGCACCCCAACGCCGATGACGACGAGGTCGGCCGACAATGTCGTACCGCCTTTGAGCTTGACGTTCTTGCCATCGATCGCTGTCGCCGTCTCCTCGAGATGGAAGACGACGCCGTGTTGCTCGTGAATCGCGCGTACGAAATCGCCAAATTCGCGCCCGAGCACGCGTTCCAACGGCCGGCGCTCCGGCGCCACGACGTGAACCTCGATCTCGCGCGCCCGCAGCGCGGCGGCAACCTCAAGCCCGATAAAGCTTGCGCCGATCACCACCGCGCGCCGGGCCGCTTTTGCCTTGGCAATGATCGCTCGCGAGTCGGCGAGCGAGCGCAACACGTGCACATGCGGCTGATCAGCGCCGGGAATATCGAGGCGAACCGGTTCGGCGCCGGTTGCGAGCAACAGCGTGTCGAAGAGGATGCTTCGTCCACCTGCAAGCGTCACCTGGCGTCCCTTCGCATCGATGCCGGTGACGTTGCTGCGAAGCTTAAGTTCGATCGACTGGTCGTGATAAAACTCGGGCGGTCTGAGCGGCATCCAGT
>DATFSE010000100.1:0-3730 GCA_035262745.1 Casimicrobiaceae bacterium
ACCGGTCCGACAACCAGCATGCTGATTGCGAAAGCCAGTAGATAGCCAACGAAGGTGAACTGGACGCGGGCACCGGTCGTATCGAGCCCGGCGGCGATTGCCGGCAGCGATGGGACATAAATCGTCGAGGCGATCTGACCAAGTGATGAGGTTAGCGTGAGCGTCAGCAACAGCGCCGGGCGACTCGCATTCGAAACCCCCTCGGTTCGGACAGGCGCTGCGCGAAGGGGCCTAAACACGACCGCTCCTCATTTTGGGCGAGTGTCTTCCGGCGAGCAATTTTCCGACCGCGCAAAGGCTGTGACTTTGGTCCGTCATGATGTTTTTGAAGCAATCCTAGATTGCAAGTCCGAATTTTCGCAGGCAATCGCGTCAACGAGAAGTACCAGAATAATCGCGCGCGCGCTCGTGCCCTAGAGGTCTCGCGGCATTCGATTGACGCTTTTTTGACGGGCCGCCTATTAACCTTATTTTCCGGGACGGAAATGTGTCGGGCCGGCCGATCAGACGGGTTGCCCTCGCGGCTCTTTCACCTCATCGCGGCGGAAAGGACATTGATGATTATCCGCAACATGGGCACAGTCAACAGCGGCGAGGCGAGGGTCTACTCCGCAACCATATGTTGGGAAGACCGGGACTTTCCAGATCAGGAGCTCATCTTCGAGATCCGCGATGAGGCGCCCGAGCATTCGGCGAACGCCGAGCCCTGCGTGGACGCTTTTTTGGCAGCCTGTTTCCCTCTCGCCGCAATCCACGGGGAAGCGAGGATCCGAATCCACGGCCGGCCCTGCCCGATGTTGATCGAGGGCCTAGCCACCGCCCACGCCTGGTGGGCGAGTTGGGGCGGAATGCCATCCCCGATGCCATCGATCGAGACTTCGCCGCGAGGAGACCGTAGAATACCAGCCGGACCGCGGCGGGGGGTTGCATTCCTATCGGGAGGCGTGGACAGTCTTCACATGCTAATGCAGAACCGTCGTCGTTATGATCCGGAGGATCCGGCATACATTCGCGATGCGCTATTCATTCATGGGTTTGACATCGGAAAGCGTGCCTATAAGCCTGAACTGGAGCGGTTTCGAGAAGCGCTCGAAAGTCTTGAGCCGTTAGCCGCCGACGCCGGCGTGCGGCTGATCTCATGTCGAACAAACCTGCGCCACCTGCCGTCGAAACCCGACTTCTGGTATTATCGACATAACGGGGCGGCTTTGGCTGCAGTTGGTCACGCGGCAGTCCTGGGTTCGGCTTTTTTGTTCATCGCCGCTTCGCATGACATCGCTAACCCCGTCCCCATCGGATCGCACCCGGCGGTGGATGGCCTCTTTTCCAGCCAGCGTATCACTGTGCTCCACGACGGCGCGCGTTATTCCCGTTTTCAGAAGGTGCGCGAGCTTGCACGCTGGCCCGCAGCGTTGGCGGCTCTGCGTGTCTGCCCTGGCGATCCTGGTACCGAATTGAATTGCGGCGTTTGCGAAAAATGTCTGCGGACACGCCTTGAGCTGTTGGCGGCAGGGGTGGAAGAAACCCCGGCGCTAGGCCCGAGCCTCACTCCTGTCGAGGCTTGGGATGAGCGTGTTCTCGGACCGATCGCGGACCGTGCAATAACATATGAGGATCTGTTGCCTCCACTGCGGGCCCGAGGGTTGGGCGAGCTTTGCGAGGTACTCGAGGAGAAGATCCAGGCATACCGGGGACAAGTTCCGGAGGGCGAGAAACTTTCTCGTCGCTTGAACGCGATTCAAAACTCGTGAAGGTGGGTGGTTTCTAGGGGCAGATTGCTCTATCGTCGCGGCTGGCCGCGACGATGCAGCAGTGCATTGGGGCAGCAACGATGACATTGTCGATCCGCATTTTAGGGCCTCTAGTGATCGAGAGCGATAACTGCCGACTTGGGAAGGTTCCCAAGAAGGCGCGCGCGCTGCTCGCGTTTCTGGCGGCCCAGCGCGGCCAAACCGTCAGCCGCGAGCGGCTGGCGGATCTGCTGTGGCCCTACCAGGGCTCGGAACAAGCGCGCCACAGCTTGCGCAACTGCCTTTTGGAGCTGCGCAAGGCGCTCGGCCGCAGTGCCACGGAGCATTTGGCCGCCGATTTTGCGAACTGCCGACTGCAAGGCATCGTCGCCGACCTGGAGAATTTCGAACGTCTGTCGCGTTCGCAGCTTCGCTCTGACCTCGACGCGGCCGCCGATCTGTACCGAGGCGAATTCCTCTCCGATTTCGATATAAACTCGGAACCATTCCAGGAATGGTTGACTGGTGAGCGCGATCGCACTCTCGGCGTGGTTTGCGAGGTCCTCCAGCGGCTGAGCACGCAGCAGGATGCCGCTGGTGAGCACGAGGCGGCCATTCAGTCCGGACGCCGGCTGGTAGCGCTCGATCCGCTCTCCGAGTTTGGACAGCGCGCGCTGATGCGCGCCTATGCGCGCGCCGGGCGGCGCGGCGAAGCGCTGCGGCAATATAAGAGCTGCGCCGAGACGCTAAAGCGCGAGTTGGGGGTTGCACCCGACGGCGAGACGCAAGCGCTCGCGAACGACATAGCGCGGGCGGGCGGCATACGCGGAAACGACTTGCCGAATGATGCGGCGGAGGATCGCAACCTTGGCGCGCCCGTCACGCCGGCGAGTGCGCCGGAACGCCGCTCCCCGGCGCGACCCGAGGGGCCGCCGAGCGAGGGGGCTGGGGGGCTAGGCTGGCCCTGTCTGCTGCCGAACATTGCAGTGGCAGTAGCTCCGGTGCGCAACTTGACTGGAGATCCCGCGCAGAACTACCTGGTCGAGGCGTTTACCGAGGATCTCGTCACCGACCTGCTACGGCACGGCCGCGGTCTCTCTCTCAAACCTTTGGGAGACGAACGGGGGACACCGAGCAACGGTAATCGGTCTGCAGAACGTCTTTTCGATTACATCGTAACCGGCAGTGCCCAGAGCAGCGCTCCCGGATTGCTGCGGGTCAATATGCGGATCACCGACGCGGCGTCATCCGAGTTTCTCTGGGCGGGTCGGCATGAATTCAAACCGGAAGACCTCGCTCCGATCCAAACGAGGATTACTCGACGAATTTCGCGCGAGCTGCACCTGCTGCTGCTTCAAGCAGCAAGTCGGCGTGCGTTCATCGAATCGGGCATGGATCTGGGTATCACCGAGTGTCTTTCGGGAGCATCGGACGCTCTGAAAGGAAGGTACACACCGGAGCTCACGGCAAGGGCGCAGACCTGGTATCTCGCTGCTCTCGGCCGCGACCCACGTAACGTTGAGGCGCTTGTCGGTTTGGCTCGTACGTGCCAAGTACTGGTTACCAATCCGTGGTGGAGCGATCCCCGCTCTGTTGCAGCAGCATTCGACCTCGGGCGGGAGGCAGCGGCGATAGCGTTGGACCTGGCGCCGGGCCATGCAGTCGCGAAATTGAACCAAGGAATGCTCTACTCGGCAGCAGGACAATTGGAACTCGCGGAGCGCGCGTTCGAACAAGCACTCGGGATGGATCAAACCTTGGGAGCTGCGCACGGGTTCGCTGGCTATAACGCGGCTCTTCTCGGTCGGGCCGAAGAGACAGGTCCGGCGATTGAGCGCGCCATGCGGCTTGATCAGAGCGATCGACTACACAGCATCTGGTTCTGCTTTGCGGGCTTTGCCGAGCTGCTTCTTGGCCGCACCGAGCAGGCGATCGCGCTGCTTCAGAAATCTCTGGAGCGCAATCCCAGCTATGGCTTCGCGCAACTTTTCCTGATGGCT
>DATFSE010000101.1:0-4300 GCA_035262745.1 Casimicrobiaceae bacterium
CCTGGGCTGATCAGACTCGGGCCCGCGGTAATACGGGTTCGGATTGCAAAATCCGCGGTTGCCCGCAATGATCAGAGAGGTGCACTGTTCCAGCGTTCGCATGCTGCAATCGTACCTGACGTCCTGCCCGATGTTTTCTACCGCGCACCAAGGACCTTGGTAGGCTCGGCTGGCGCGAACATCCAACAACATTGCAGCCACCACGACGGTGAGGATGAGGATGAATCGCATGATCGCCTCCTAACCAAACGCTGATCGCTACCGCCACAACACCGCGCTCCTCGCCCAAAATCCACGAAGCCCTAGGTGAGCAACCTCGGTCTGCTTCCCGCTACGCCGGTTCGACCGCGAAACTTTGCGGAGGCTCACCGCGCTGCGCGATATCCCGCATGGTCATATAGGCGCTCTCGATATGGCGGCACAATCGATCTGTATTAAACAACGGGCACGTTTTGCGAGCACCGTCGAGCTTTTGCCGTACCGAGGCGATCAGCACGGGATCGGTTGCAAGCTTCAAGGCCAAAGCCTCGTATTCGTCGAGACTCCGAGTGACGAGTTCGGGAAGGCCGACGGCACGGAGCAGGCTCGCAGCCACGCGGCTGACGAAACTCTCACCCATGCACGTGAGCACCGGCAGTCCCGCCCAAAGCGCATCGCTTGCCGCGGTATGGGCATTGACCGGAAGATTGTCGAGGAAAAGATCGGCCAACCGGTGGCGCGCTAAGTGCCGGGATATTTCCACCCTTGGCGCGAATAGGAGGCGCGACGGATCGACGCCGCGCGTGCGTGCTTCGTTGCAAAGGTTACGCGTTGTGGCCTCACTCGTCTGCAACAGCCACAATACGCTGCACTCGACCTGTCGAAGAAGCCGCATCCAGATGTCGAAGAGTTGCGGTGTATTCTTGTAGCTGTTGTTGAAGCAACAGAACACGAAGGCGTCTTCCGGCAGGCCAACGGTCCTGCGCGACGGGATTTCATCTGCGACTGAACGTTTGGAGTCATTGACCCAGTAGCTGTCCGGCAGGTGCACGATTTTTTCGCTGTAATGATCCTGCTGATCGAACGGCAGTACGATATGATCCGCCAGAATGTAATCTATGAAGTCCACGCCCATGCTCGCGGTACAGCCGAGATAGCTGACTTGGATCGGCGCGGGACGGTACGCCAGGATTGCGGGGCGCGCTTGCTCGGTATGACCCTTGAGGTCTACGGCGATGTCGACACCGAGATCAAACAAGATCTGAGCCACTTCCTGGTCGCTGCGCAACATCACGTCATGGAAATGGTCGAATGCTTTGACCAGACGTGCACGGATGTCGCTGCCATCGTCGGGACCGTAGGAGATGCCCAATACTTCGAAGCGCTTCCGATCATGGCGTTCAAACAGGTCTGCGATCTGCCAGCCTGTCGGATGCCGATTGAACGACGACGAGAGATAGGCGACCTTTAGCCTACCCGTTGAGCGCGGCCTTGAGGCCGACAGAAACTGTGGCACTGCCGGTATTCGATGGCGCACGAACCGCCGCGTGTGCCGCAGCTGATCAGCCGGGTCGAGGGAATAGGCAAGCAGCGTGAATGGCTCGACCACCGCCCGCTCGTCGGCGAGCGCCCGCTTGAGCCTGGCCTCAAACTCGTCAGCCTGGCGCCAATCGCACAGCATGAGCCGATAGAAGGCAAGCGCGCCGAGTGCGTGCGGATGATCAGGCTCGATCGCGAGCACCCGTTCCCACGCGATCACCGCCTCGTCGTATCGCGCGAGATTGGCGAGCGCGTGCCCGCGATGATACAGGGTTTCAGCGTTCTCGGGCTTGAGCGCAAGCGCGCAGTCGAAGTTGGCGAGCGCGTCTTCGAATCGGTTCATCGCCAACAACGCCGCCCCCCGATTATCCAGCACGCCGATATTCGCCGGGTCGATCGCGAGTGCCTGGTGGAAGCTCGCCAACGCCTTTCCGAATCGTCGCAGCTGCGTAAGCGCAAAACCGCAGTTGTTGAGCGCTTCGACATCGCGCGGCTCGATCGCCGCAGCGCGCTCGAAGCTGGCCAATGCCTCCTCGTATCGCGCGAGCGTGGCCAGGGCATTTCCGCGCGTGATCCAAGCCGCGACGGAATTGGGATCGATCTTCAAGGCTCGATCGCAGCTCGCGATCGCTTCCTCGTGTCGGCCGAGAATCCTGAGCGCGATGCCCCGGTTGCTCAGCGCGTTGGTATCGGCGGGCCTCAGCGCCAGCAACTGGTCATAACAGGTAAGCGCTTCCGCCTGCCGCTCCAGCTTCATGAGGGCGTTTCCGCGGTTAGTAAGCGCGCCGATATGCGTGGGGGCTTTGTCGAGGACTGCCTCGTAGGCGGAAACGGCTTCGCCGAAACGCGCCAGTGCCGCGAGGACATTGCCGCGCTCGAACAGCGCGTCGACGGACCCGCGGTCGCGCGCCAGAACCTTGTCGAACGCGATGAGCGCGTCCCCGAACCGGCGTAGCCGAGACAGCACCAGGGCGCGATTGAACAGCGCCTCCAGGCTGCGTCCATCGATCGCGATCAGCCGGTCGCAAGCAGCCAACGCTTCTTCGAGCCGCCCCATCGCGAGCAGCGCAGCCATCAGGAGCATCAATGCTTGCGGCGACCGGGGGCGGAGCTTGACCGCTTGGCTCAGCAGATCGTGGGCTTCGCCGAGGCGGCCTCGTTGATAAAGAATGAGCCCCAGCAAATGTAGCGCATCGAACTGGCGGGGGTCGCGGGCGAGCACGGAGCGATAGACCGCCTCCGCCTCGGCAACCCGTCCGATCTGATGCAGTGCCTTTCCTTGTTCGATCGTCGACATCACAGGCCTAGAGGCTGAGGTGCCCCTCTCGACAGAAGATAGCAATCTCCGTAAGGAGCGGGCACTGCGCTGTGGATTGCGTACCGATGCCGCATGCCGTCGCCACCATCCGTGCCGACGGGGGAGGCCCCGCCGCCGGTAGAAGCGTCTTCGTCACCGCGCAGGACGGGCTGCGGCTGCACGCACGCGCCTACGGTGCCCGCGCATCGAGCGCTCTGCCCATCGTTTGTCTGCCCGGCCTGGCGCGCACCGCGGCCGATTTTGCGGACTTGGCGCTCGTCCTCTTGAGCGATCGCGAGCGTCTCGTCCTCGCGCTGGATTATCGCGGCCGCGGCAAATCGCAGTACGACCGCAGTCCGGCGAATTATAATCTGCAGGTCGAGCTCGCCGACCTGCTCGCGGTCCTCACCGCGCTCGGCATCGAGCGCGCAGCATTCATTGGAACCTCGCGCGGGGGCATCTTGACAATGCTGCTCGCCGTCGCCCGCCCTACCGCGATCGTCGGCTGCGTGCTCAACGACATCGGCCCGGTAATCGAGTCCGGGGGTCTGATGCGAATCAAAAGCTACGTCGGCAAGCTGCCGCAGCCGGCAAGCTTTCGCGACGCAGCGGACATTTTGCAGCGGCGCTTCGGCAGCCACTTTCCCAAATGGAGCGATGCCGACTGGCTTGGCTTTGCCGGGCGGACGTTCAAGGAGGCGGACGGGCGCGTCGTGGTGGATTACGATGCGAGGCTCGCAACGACCCTTGCGGGCCTCACCCCCGACCGGCCGCTGCCGCCGTTATGGAAGGAGTTCGACGCCCTTGCGGGGCTTCCGGTTATGGTGGTGCGCGGCAGCAATTCCGACATTCTGTCCCAAGCCACCGTCGCGGCTATGCGTGAGCGCCGCAGCAGCCTGGACGTCCTCGAGGTGGCAGACGAGGGTCACGCCCCAAGACTTACCGAACCAGAAATCGCCAGCCGAATCGCGGAGTTCATCGCATCTTGTGAGAGGGCGGCCCGGCATTAGTCGCAGGCGCAGTGCTTGTTGCAGCCTTCGCGACAGAAAAACCCCCGGCGAGTTGCCCCGCCGGGGGGTTCGTCAGCTCAACTTATCACGCGAGCATCAAGGGACGATGTCGCGGTGGACACGGATGCGAAGTCCGTAGTTGTCCTGATTCGTGAGGCCGTAGAGAGCGGTCGGCTTGGCGCTGCCGGCGAGCTGTGTGTAGGTCACAATCGCCCCGTTCGATGCCGTCTCCAGCTTCGAATAGATCACGTCGAAGCCCACATAGAACCACGGCGTGAAGTTGTACTGGGTACGGGAGCCGACGCCCCACTGGTTCCAGTTGTTGTTGCACAGCCCGACGCTCGAGGTGCCCGGGAGGCCCGCCGCTCCGAACGTAACCGCGCCAGCAAGAAGGTTGGTCTGCGCACTGCAGAGCGCCAGGTTGGCGGCGTCGCTGTACCTTTGGGTTATCCACCAGCCATAGGCCGATGTCCGC
>DATFSE010000102.1:0-20610 GCA_035262745.1 Casimicrobiaceae bacterium
CTAAAGGCGAGCAGCGAAGCAATGTTAATGATCGCGCCGCGTCCTCGCGCGACCATCCCCGGAATAACGACACGGCTGAGCAGCACCGGCACGAGGACGTTGACATCGACAACCTGGCGGGCCCGCTCAGTGGGTAGCTGCGCGAAGGGCATGTAGTGAGCCAGCCCAGCGTCGTCCATTGTGGACGCGGTTGGCAATGCCCGGCAGCGGAATGCGAATCGACGGTTAGTTGCAAGCCGGCCACCCGTCACTTGTCCTACAAGAAATCAGTGTTCGTCTGACACCGGCCAACCAATGGTAAGTGCAACATTGCGTGTTGTCGTTCGAGAGTTTCGGGATCAATGGAACGGCGCCACGCGTTGCGCTTGCTCTGTGCCCTTTTGTTTCTCGGTACGCCAATACCAGGGAAGCTGCACGCTCGCACGCGCGTGTACCGTCTTGGCGTATTGCTGCCTGGGGACCCGCCAGACTCGCAATCTGCGGAGGAACGCGCGGGGCGCGAGCGAGCGACTGAACCATTGCGCCGACTCGGTTGGGCCCCCGGCAGTATCACTGTAGAACAACGTTACGCTCGACAGAATCCGGAGCTATTCAAGAAATTTGCGGAGGAATTTGTCACCTTACCCGTTGACGTCATTGTGACCGTCGGGGCGCCCGCCACGGCTGCTGCCGTGCACGCGACTTCGAGTATTCCCATCGTAATGTTCAATGAGGGTGATCCTGTCGCAAGCGGTTTGATCTCAAGTCTGGCACAGCCGGCTGGAAACGTTACAGGGTTCTCAGTTATCGAAGAAGAGCTTCGGGCACGTCGCCTGGCTGTGCTTCGCGATCTGCTACCTAACGTCCATGCAGTCGCGGTCTTGGTATATCGCGGTATGCGCAGAGAGCGCCGGACGCATGAGGAGCAATCGGCCGACGAACGCGTCTATCGGCTGTTCGATATGCGTCCAGTGTTTTTCAACATTGACCGCGAAGCTGATGTCGAAAGGGCAGTCAATCAGGCTGTCCGGGAAGGAGCTGGCGCTTTGGTCGTTCCTGGCGAACTCGGGGACTACGCCGGAACTATCGCGGGCGTTGCAATCCGGAATCGTCTCGCATCCATCACAAGCGATCCAGGGTCTGTTGAAGCCGGCATATTGTTGTCGCTGTCCCCGGACCCGAACGAGTTCTTCGAAGTGCAGGCGTACTTCGTGGACAAGATTCTGAAAGGCTCAAAGCCCGCCGACCTGCCCGTGCGTCAGCCATCGAGATTTGAGATGTATATCAATACGAAGACAGGGAAGGCACTCGGAGTGCGCATACCTCAAAGTATCCTCCTCAAGGCCACCCGATTCGTTTAGCCCTACAGTGCGCCGCATCAGAAGACGTGTCAGACGACGCTGATCTCCCGCCGCAGTGCGCCGGTGAACAGGGTCTTGGGAACCATGACATGAACGCCGCGCACGATATCTACCACCTGCGTGACCCGGAAGCTCGCTGCGACGCTGCACAGCGCGTACGCATCGAGCTCGCTTAAGTTGGCGCGCATCGCCAAGAATTTGATGGCGTTGCGCGCGGCCGACGTCATCGCGACATTGAGGTCCTTGTCGAGCCCCAGGATGATCCAATGAGTAGCGGTCTCTGCCACGGGCCAGGCGAAATTCTTCTGCTTGTGGAGGATCACCTGGATGCGCATGTCTTTCATCCGCGTCTCTAGAGCGGTGAGACAGATCTCGCCGTCGCCCTGTACCGCATGGGAGTCGCCGGTGAAGATGAGCGCGCCCGGCTTCCATACAGGAATGAACAACGTCGACCCCTCGGATAGCTCGTTCAAGTCGATATTGCCGGCGTGAGGACCTGGAGGAACCGAGCTCGTGACTCCTGGACTCAGCGGTGGATAGTAGCCGTCCGGCGGCGCCACACCGAGCGTACCCTGGAACGGCTTGAGAGGCACACCGATGTCGGCGCCGAACTTTGCCCTCATGGCGTGCAAATCCAGGTCCAGGTACTTGATCTGGCCCTGCGCGTAGTCTTGCGGGAGCAGGCCCGTGCCCAACGAGCCTGGATTGTCGAAGACCGCGGCCCAGGTGAACGGCTGCAGCTTCTTGTAGCGGATTTCAAGCACGTCTCCCGGCTCGGCTCCGTTAACTGCAATCGGTCCGATGATGGAGTGCGGGCCCTTGCCCGGGTTCGCGACACGAAGCTCGGCCAGCCTGTCGATCGGCACGCCGGGCTGCATCTCGTTCAGGAAGTGCGACCAGGTGTTCGGAAAGCTGATGGTGTCGCCCGAATCGACCGTGAGAATGGGCGGCAGGTTAGCGTCGAAAACGCCGAGGTGGACCGTCTCCTTGTTGGATTCGACGACATGCAGACGGCCTGCATCGCTCCGCTTGCTGCCAGTGGCTGGAGTCGCGGGGGCATCCGCGGCCATGGCTAGTTTCGCAAACCACGGCTCCACAGCGGCCAACAAGCCCATGAACCCGCTCGCCCGCATCAAGTTTCGACGCGAGCGGCCGCGCGCCGTCACATAGGCGTCCAGTTTTTCCTGATCGACTTCGTCCATGTGCAGCAGACGGTCCGCGGAGCGCTTTTGGAACGCAGCATCTTTGATGTCCTCGCGGAGCACCCCGGTGCCATTCTCGTCGCCGCAGCCGAACAGATTGCCGCACTTGTGATCGTGATGCAGAGGCTGGGTTGTCTCATCGTGCTGTTCCGACATGGCGTCTCTCCTCCTAGATTGACGGTTGCCAGAAATTTTCAGGACGGCAGTGACTACGGGCAAAGTATACTTCGATGCATCACAACGCAGGCATCGCCCGCCGCGGTAACGCCATCGCGACCGCGGCGAATACGACGATGCCTGCTAGGCCAATCACGGCTTCCGTTTCCAGCAGCCCCGCGGCACCCCAGCGCGTGTGACCCCAACCGTCGACCACGGTCATGTACGCGATCGGCATGTTCGACAGAGAAGCAAACAGATTGTATTTGGTCGCTGCAGCGCCGAGTCCGATCGCCTCGAGCACCACGGCCGTGAACCCGGCATAGGTCAATCCCTGGATGAACGCATAGATCAGGACGAACGTCGCGTACATCGCTTCGGTGCGCGGAGCGAGGGCCATGGCAACGGCGCAGATCGCCATTAACAGGCCATACAGGGCGTACGAGGTTTTGCGGTCCATTCGATCGCTGCCATATCCGCCGACGAGACAGCCAATCGCACAGACGACTCCCGTGAGGGCGCCCGTCACGAGAGCCACCGTGTCGGCGCTCGCGTGCCAATCGTCCGCTACTGCGGACCATAGATTGGACGCCGCACCGGTGCCGATCGGAAGAAAGCAGATGAGCAAAGCCAGAATACCGGTGCGCGACCTTGCCACGCTCCAAAGGTCACGCAACACTGCGAGCAGCGTGCGACCGTAGTGGCTGCTGCGCGCGATGCGCGGCGGTTCGGGCACGAACAGAAGCGCAACCGCGCACAGCGCGCACGCTACAGCGAGCACGGCACCAGCCATCCACGGTTCGGCAAGATTCTGTGCCAGCCAAAGCCCGGCGCCGCCGCCAAGTCCCATGCCGCCCAGATTGCCCGCCTGAAACCATCCGCCGGCGCGGCCCTGTTGATCCGGCCGAGTGTTGTAAGCCATCAGGCTTTCCGAGGCCATCGCCAGAAACGTAACAGCGACATTCGACACGAGGACCGCGGCGTACAGCAGCGGCAGGAAGCGATGCTCCGCGGGAATAACTCCCGTTGCAAAAATTCCGACGGCGCTTACAAGCCCCGCGCTCAGATACCACGTCTTGCGCGACAACGTCGTATCGACTACCGGCGCCCACAGGAATTTCCAGGTATGCGGGATGTAGCTGAATGCGACGAGCTCAGCCACCTCTTCGACACCGACGCCGGCCTGAGTCAGCAGATAAGCGATCGCTACCGTCAGATACCCGCCCATTGCGCCGAAAGGCAGGATCAGAAAGAGGAATACGATCGGATGCGTTCGCAAGCGGTTGCGGCGAATCAACTGGGCGTGCGCGGTCGGCGACGTCGCAACTTCGCGGTTGTTGTAGAGCCTGCCCTTCGATCGTTCGTTATCCGTCGATCGTCAATGGGTGACGATGCGGCGGCAAGCACTGTCGAGGAGAATCGGCCTGCAGCCTCAGTATCCCAACGCTAGTCCGGTCCCGCGCCGCGGGTCGTTCGCTCCGTAGAAGCGCTCATTACCGTGCGGCTTGCCGCCTAGCGACGGCGCCCCGACCAGGATTCCCGCGGCATGGCCTGGCGGCTGCGGGTCACTGAACTTGTGACCCATGTCGACCAGGATCTTCCGGGTGTCGGGACTGATCGCGAACAATTCGAGGTTGGTGGTCTCAGGCAGCCACTGCTGATGGAAGCGGGGCGCGTCGATCGCCTCCTGAATGTTCATCCCGTAATCAACGACGTTCAGGATGCAGTGAACGACCACGGTGATGATCCGGCTGCCCCCCGGCGTGCCGATCACCATCACCGGCTTGCCGTCACGCGAGACGATGGTCGGGCTCATCGAGCTCAAGGGTCGCTTGCCCGGTGTGATCGAGTTCGCCTCGCCCTGCACCAGTCCATAGAGGTTGGGGACGCCGAGCTTGGCGGTGAAGTCGTCCATTTCGTCGTTGAGCAGGATGCCGGTCTTTGCTGCCGTCACCTTGGCGCCAAACCAGTCGTTCAAGGTGTAGGTGACCGATACCGCGTTGCCCTGGTTGTCGACGATGGAATAGTGGGTTGTGTTGCTACCTTCGTGCGGTGGGACTCCGGGCTTCATATCGCGCGAGACGCCCGCCTTCGCGGGATCGATGACGGCGCGAACCTTCTCCGCGTAACCCTTGTCGAGCAACCGAGCGGTCGGGTTCTTCACGAAGTCGGGGTCACCTAAGTAGGTGTTGCGATCGAGATAGGCGTGGCGCATGGCCTCGATCTGATAGTGAACTGCCTGAGCGGAGCGAAAGCCGAGATCCTTAAGCGGATAGCCCTCCAGCACATTGAGAATCTCGCACACGACCACGCCGCCGGAACTCGGCGGAGGCGCGGAAACGATGTGGTAGCCACGGTAGTCGCACTCGACCGGTGCCAACTCGCGCACCTTGTATTGCTCGAGATCGGCCTTGGTGATAATGCCCTTACCCGCGGCGCTGGACGCCGCAATGGCATCGGCGATCGGACCCCGATAGAACGCGTCGGGACCGCGCTGCGCGATCAACCGCAACGTCTTGGCCAGGTCCTTCTGGATCAGCCGGTCGCCGGTCTTGTAGGGCTTGCCGTGATTGAGAAAGATGGCCGCAGTTGCCGGGTCGTCGGCAAAGTCGGCATTCGCCGTGACGAAAAGCGCGATATCGCCATCGTCGAGGATGAATCCGTGTTCGGCGTAGCCGATCGCCGGTGCGATCAGCGCACCGCGCGATCGCGTCCCGTATTTCTCCCTCGCGTACTCCAGTCCGGCGACGCTTCCCGGAACACCGACCGCCAGATGTCCTTTGGTGCTGGCTCCCTTGATCACGTTGCCTGAGCTATCGAGATACATGTCGCGTGTGGCCGCAAGCGGAGCCTTTTCCCGAAAATCGAGAAAGGTCTTGCGCCCATCGGCGAACTGGATGGTCATGAAACCGCCGCCACCAAGGTTGCCGGCGGCGGGATAGACCACGGCCATTGCGTAGCCGACGGCGACGGCCGCGTCGACGGCATTGCCGCCGCGCTTGAGCACATCGACACCGACTTTGGTGGCGAGCTGGTGTGCCGTCACCACCATGCCGTGCTCACCTTCGACTGGCGCGACCGATGCGGCGTACGCCGCGCTGCCAATAGCCGCTGCCAGGGAGACGATTAGGCGGACTGCGATCAAGCGTTGGCGGACGTGGATGTTCATGGCGATTGCTCCCTGCGGTGGATACAAGCCTAAGGCGTCGAGGCGCGACGCCTCTTAATGCGCGGCCTGCGATGGTGCATCTTATCGCAAACAGCCCAGCGTGCATCGCGCCAAGGGGACGCACCCATTGCTTGATTGTCCCTGGCAAAGGATCAAGCTTGCGTTGCCGTCACGCGTCGGCGACAGTATCGAGAGAGCGCAGAGCGTTTCAGTGGCGCGAATTGGCGGAGGCCCTCGATGAGCGCAGCCCGTTTCATGATGATTCCTGGCGCACCGGTGCCGGTTGCGCCTTTTTCGCACGCCGTCGAAGTCGACGGCTGGGTGTTTCTCACTGGGCAGATGCCGACCGATCCGGACGACGATCGGGCGCCGCTCCCAGTCGGTATAGAAGCCCAGACCCGACGCGTGATGGACAACCTCAACCTAGTGCTGCACGGTGCGGGGCTTGGCCTCGAGCACGTCGTGACCGCGCGCGTCTTCCTTACCGACTTCAAGCGTGACTACGGTCCGATGAACGAGGTCTATCGTTCCTATTTCCCGTGGGATCGGCTGCCGGCAAGGACGTGCGTGGGCGTGAACGGACTCGCGCGCGATGCACTGGTCGAGATCGACTGCATCGCGCGAAGTGCTTAAGAAGCCTTGCCGCTCTCTGGTGTGGGGGGTCCTGCCTGCCTACGCCTTGAACCGCAAGCTCTTCCAAGGGCACGGTCAGATCCGTACCGCAGGATTGAGTGTGTACACTCCGGTAATCGACGCCTGCGCGATGGCGTGTCCCTTGATGGCGGCGACGGCCTCGGCGCCCGTGAAGTTGCCCTGCACCGCGAGACGGCCAACATCCAGCGCGTACAGCGTGAACACGTAGCGATGCCTGAGTTCGTCGTTCCATGGCGGGCACGGGCCATCGTAGCCGAAGTAGTTGCCGCCCATGTCCTTATCGCCAGCGAACCATCCGGTATAGTCATTCAGGCCATGGCGCGCGCCGCGAGGCGCGGCGGGACCCGGCTTGCCGCGTGCGCTGACGCCCCGCGAGAACTCCCCGCGTCCGATCGGTAGCGTGTTCGCAGGCAGGTCGACGAGCGCCCAGTGATAGAAGTCAACCCGAGCGAGGGAAGCCGGCACCGTGCGGCCTTCCTTGTTGACGTCGTCGCCGCGCGAAGGCACGTCCGGATCGCGGCAAATAAGCGCCAGGGACTTCGCCTCAGCAGGCAGATCGCTCCAGGCAAAATCGGGATTGAGATTGTCGGAGAGCCGCACATGCGTCTTCGGGTCGACGACGCAGAATGCGAACTCGCCGGGAATGCGTTGACCGTCGGCGAACGCGGTGGTCATCAGGCGCATGCGAACCTCCAGTGTCGGTGCGCTTAAGCTTGCTTCCAGTGCGGCGGTATGGTCTTGTCGAAAAACGGCAACGCCTCGATGCGCGCCTTCCAGGCACGAAGCTGCGGTGTGAGCATGCCGTCGGCATCGAGGTCGGACAGCTTCATCTTCTGGGTGCGATACAAGAACGCCACGAGCGGATAGAAAGTGAAATCGGCTGCGGACAGCGGTCCGGCGAGGTAGTCGCCACGCATCGCCTTGCTGAACGTCGCCAGCTCATCGACAGAGTTCTTGCGGCTCTCCGCGATCTTCTTGGGATCGCGTTCTTCGGGCTTTACAGAGAATGCCTGGTCGAGAATCGGATCGATCGCCTTGCCGTAGTAATTGTCGACCTCCTCGACAAACCGTCTGATGACGGCACGTGTCTTGGCGTCGCCCGGAAAGAGCGGCGAGCCGCGGCCGGGGTACGCTTCGTCGAGATACTCGACGATGGCGTTCGATTCCCATAGCACGAAGTCTCCGTCGACCAGCAACGGCACCTGATGGCGCGGGTTGAGAGCGATGAATTCGGGCTTGCGCGTGTCGCCTGCCGAAAAGGACAGGACCTTGAGCTCGTAGGGCAGCGCCTTGTGCTCGAGTGCGAGTTGCGCGCGCCACGCGTAGGGAGAGCCTGAGCCGTAATAAAGTGTCAGCGCCATTTATCGTTCCTCGGATCGGGGGCGTGGTTTTTTGGGATGTGCCGGCTCGGGCGCCGGCTTGGCCGCCGGCGGCGCCGCCGCGCCGCGCAGGGCCTCGAGCGACGCCCGCTGCAACTCGAGCGTCTTGATGCTCATCTGCATGAAGCTCAGGCTCATCGCAAGCCAGTTCTCGATGATTCTGAGTTCCCCGATCTTTTTGCTGATTTCGGCGGGGTCAAGCGTGGCGAACATCGCCGCGGGATTGGGGAATGGCGCAGCCGCCGGCGGCGCACCCGGCGCAGCCGGCGTGAATCCCGGGATCGCCATCCCGAACGGATTCCACATTCGCTGCATGAACTCGAGCGCCTGCTGTGGCGAAAACGGCAGCGATGGGTTGTCCGGGACGGTTTTACTCATCGAGCAGCAGTGACGAAGTGTCTGTTTTTTCCTATATTATGCCTTAATGCGTCACCCACCATTTCGACTAAAGGATGGCTGAATCCGCCGGTCCTCTGCTGCCGGCGCTCAAATCGATCGTCGGCGAAGCAAATATTCTCACCGCCGATGAGGACGTGGCACCCTTCTGCATCGACTGGCGCGAACGCTATCGCGGACGGGCACGCGCGGTAGTGCGTCCTGGCTCGACTGCCGAGGTCGCGGCGGTCGTGCGCTGCTGTGCCGAGCATTCAGTGCCAATTGTCCCGCAAGCGGGAAACACCAGTTTGTGCGGGGGAGCGACGCCGCATGCAGCCGGTGCCGAGGTGGTGATCTCACTCTCCAGGCTCAACCGCGTGCGCGCCGTCGACAAGGACAATGCGACCATGACGGTCGAATCCGGCATGCCGCTCGCAGCCGTTCAGGATGCTGCCGCCCAAGCAGGGCTCCTCTTTCCGTTGTCGCTCGCCGCGGAAGGCAGTTGCCTTATTGGCGGCAACCTTTCGACCAATGCGGGCGGCACGGCGGTGCTCCGTTATGGCAACGCCCGTGACCTGGTGTTGGGGTTGGAAGTCGTGCTCGCTGATGGACGCGTTTGGGAAAACCTCAAAGGATTGCGCAAGGACAACACCGGCTACGATCTGAAGCAGCTTTTTCTTGGAAGCGAAGGAACGCTGGGGATCATCACCGCCGCCGTGCTCAAGCTTTTTCCAAAGCCTCGGACATCCACGACTGCATGGGTCGCAGTCGCCGATGTCGCTGCCGCCGTCGCCTTGCTGGGGACAATGCGTGCAGCGCTGGGCGATCGGTTGACCGGATTCGAGTTGATGTCGGCCGACTGCGTCGCCCTCGCCTGTGCACAATTCCCGGCGATGACCGATCCGCTGCCGGGACATCCGTGGTACGTGCTGATCCAGGCCGACGACGCGGCGGCCAGCTCGCCCGTCACCGGCGAGGTCGAGAATGCGCTGGCCGACGCGATCGCCGGCGGACAAGCGCAAGACGCGACCATTGCGCAATCTGAGTCACAGGCAAACGCCTTGTGGTCCTTGCGTGAGCACATCCCTGATGCGCAGAGGCGCGAGGGCCCGAACATGAAGCACGACATCAGCGTGCCGGTTTCGCGCATCCCCGTCTTTCTCGATCGCGCCCGGGAAGCGCTGGACGCGACGTTCCCCGGCCTGCGCTACGTCGTCTTCGGCCATCTGGGCGACGGCAACCTGCACTACAACCTTTCGCCGCCGCCCGGGGTCGCCAACGCCACGTTCATCGCCGAAACGGCGCGCGCCAACCGCATCGTCTATGATCTCGTCGCCCAGAACGGAGGCAGCTTCAGTGCCGAGCATGGCATCGGTCAGATGAAGCGTGCCGACCTCGCGCATTACAAACCGGCGATCGACATCGAGCTCATGCGACGAATCAAACAGGCGCTCGATCCGCATTCCCTGCTTAATCCGGGGAAGGTGCTCCCATGAGCAAAATCATCGCCTGGTTGATCCTGATTTTCGTGGTGCTCTTCGCGCTACGCATGATCGCGCTGCGCAATGCACGCAAGCGCCGCGCCGAGACAACGACCAGCAATAAGGCGGGAGCGCCGATGGTGCGTTGCGCGCGTTGTGGCATATTCCTGCCTCAGGCCGAAGCCGCGAGCGTCAGCGGTGGCTACGCCTGCGCCGAATGCGCCAAGCGCTAGCGGGCTAGAGCATGGCCATACAGCCACATCCCGCGGTTCCGCCTTTCGAGCCGCCGCCGCTTCCAGCGCTCGTCAGCGAGTCAGGACGGCGCATCCTGTGGATCATCGGTGTCTATCGCGCCGTTTGCGGCACGCTCTTGGTCGGGGCGGCGCTTTTCCTCGATATGCGCGTTCCGGGCGG
The DNA here is from genome assembly GCA_035262745.1 of Casimicrobiaceae bacterium. Lineage (GTDB taxonomy): Bacteria > Pseudomonadota > Gammaproteobacteria > Burkholderiales > Casimicrobiaceae > PALSA-1003. The sequence continues at coordinate 10,171 of DATFSE010000102.1, forward strand.
AGCGCCTGCGAACACCTTCCTAACCGCCGCGGGCATGTATTTCGTGTTCGGGCTCGCGACCTTCCTTTGGGTTCAGCGCGACACGCTGTCCATGCCGCTGCCGGCGATCCTGATGGTGCTGCTAGGCGGAGATATCCTCTTCATCGCTTTGCTGATGTACTCGGGCGGCAGCGCCAGCGGGCCTTTACCAATCCTGCTCTTTCCACAGCTTGCGGCGAGTGGCTGGTTGATGCGCTCACGCATCGCCTTTTTTCATGCCGCGCTCGCAAGCTCAGTGCTCATTGCAGTGGACAGCTGGCGCTTGATCGATGGCCTGATTCCCAGCCCGCAGATCCTTCAGACCGGACTCATCGGCTTCGGCTATTTTGCGACGGTGGGCGTCGCCATGGCGCTCGGCCGCTATGCCAAGGCGAGCGAGGACCTGGCCGCACAACGCGGCATCGATGTCGCCAACCTGGAGCAGGTGAACCGTTTGATCATCCAGGACATGCAGGACGGTGTTCTGGTCGTCGACTTGAACGGCGTCGTGCGCGGCCACAATGCGCAGGTCACGCGGCTGTTGGGCGGCTTCGGCAGAATGCGCGGCGGCATGCGGCTTTCCGAATTCAGCAAGACCTTGCACGACTACTGGCGTCGGTGGCAGGAGGATTTTGCCGAGCCCCTTCCCCCCTTCAAGGTCGAGGCGACGCAACGGCTGTTACGCGTGCGCCTGGTGCGCATCGGATCGGGCTTGAACGGCGGCACGCTTATTTATCTCGAGGATCTCGGACGCGCCCAGGGCGAGGCGCAGCAGATCAAGCTCGCGGCGATGGGCCGATTGACGGCGAGCATCGCCCACGAGGTGCGCAATCCGCTCTCGGCGATCAATCAGGCGGCGCAACTCCTCGAAGAAGATGGTTCGGTCGCCCCCGAGGGACAGCGCCTGCTGTCGATGATTCGCACCAATGCCAAGCGCATCGACCGCATCGTCGGCGAAGTGCTCCAGCTCAACCGCCGCGACCGGCAGCAGCCGGAAGTGATTCCCCTCGGCGAGTTCGTCAGCTCGCTGGTCGAGGAAATCGTGCAAGCGGAGCGCATTCCGGAGGGCGGCATCGCCATCGTGTGTCCCGAGGACCTGCTGGTCATCTTCGATCGCGGGCATCTGAACCAGATCGTCTGGAACCTCGTGCGCAACGCATGGCAGCATTGCCAGAAGAAACTGGGAAGCATTCGTATCCTCGCCCGTGCCGGCTACATGGGCGATGCCGTAATATGCGAAATGATCGACGACGGGCCGGGAATTCCGGCTGAGCTGCGGGCGCAGATCTTCGAACCTTTCTTCACCACGCGGCCCGGAGGCACCGGGCTCGGGTTGTATATTGCGCGCGAGCTAGCCGACGCCAACGGCGCTGCTCTAGAGCTGCTTCCCAAGAGTCCTGGCGCGCACTTCCGCCTGACCTTGAGACGGGCGGCGACCGGTCCGAGCAAGACATAGCGAAGAAGTCAATGGGAGGGCGGTCCACCATGAGCCGTAGAACACGTGATCGCGGACAACCCAAGGTCCTGGTCGTCGACGACGAACCCGATCTGCTTGAGCTGCTGGAGCTTACGTTGTCCCGGATGGGGCTGGACACGATGCGCGCGCAGTCCGTAGCGGAGGCGGTGGGACTGCTCGATTCGCAGGCGTTCGATCTTTGTCTAACCGACATGCGCCTTCCCGACGGCCAGGGACTGTCCGTGGTCGAGCACATAAGCAAGGAAGGTCTCGACGTGCCCGTCGCGGTCATCACAGCGTTCGGCAGCGCGGAGAACGCGGTCGCCGCGCTGAAGGCGGGCGCCTTCGATTACCTCGCCAAGCCGGTGGCGCTCGAGCAGTTGCGCGCGCTGGTCAAGCAGGCGCTCAAGGTTCCGGAGAAACCGTCGGCTCCTTCTTCGTATCAATTGCTCGGCAGCTCGCCGGCGATCATGCAGGTGCGCAACATGATCGAGCGCCTCGCCAAGAGTCAGGCGCCGGTGTTCATCACGGGCGAGTCGGGGAGCGGAAAGGAGCTCGCTGCGCGAATGATTCACTCGGGAGGGTCGCGTTCCGAATTGCCGTTCGTTCCGGTGAACTGCGGCGCGATTCCAGAGAACCTGATGGAGAGCGAGTTCTTCGGCTACAAGAAGGGTGCCTTCACGGGAGCCGAAGGCGACCGCGACGGCTTTTTCCAGGCGGCGAATGGCGGAACGCTCTTCCTCGATGAGGTCGCCGACTTGCCGCTGCCCATGCAGGTCAAGCTTCTGCGTGCGATCCAGGAAAAGAAGGTGCGCAAGGTCGGCGCGACGACCGAGGAACCGGTCGACGTGCGCATCATCAGCGCAACCCATAAGCGGCTGCCCGCGCTCGTCGACGCGGGAGAATTTCGGCAGGACTTGTTCTACCGGTTGCACGTGATCGAGCTTGCCATGCCTTCGTTGCGCGAAATGCGCGAGGACATTCCGTCGATCGCCGATGCCATACTGAAGAAGCTCACCCGGGGCGCTCCGGCCAGGCTCGACACCGAAGCGATCACCGCGCTGGAAGCGTATCCATTTCCGGGCAACGTGCGGGAGTTGGAGAACATTCTCGAGCGCGGGCTCTCGCTCGCCTCCGACCCGCAGAAGATAACCGCCGCGGATTTGAGGCTTACGCCGCCCCCCGAAGAGAGTGACGACGCCGCCCCGCCGGCCGGCGACAAATGGCCGCTGCAGGATTATCTCGATCGCGTCGAGCGCACCGCGATCAACGAGGCGCTGGAGAAGACGCGCTACAACCGCACAGCGGCGGCCAAGCTCTTGGGGATCACCTTCCGCGCGATGCGCTATCGGATGGAGAGGCTCGGCATCAAATAGCCGCGATCCGCGCTTCTCGGTTCTCACCGATGCGGCCTAGATTGGCGGCATCTGTTATAGTAACTGTCCGCCACAAGCTGTAGTGGCGCGATAAACCGGCATCTCCAAGCTCCGGATACAGCGATCCGGGACATGGCCCTCGAGAGTTTCGAACTATGGGTCCACCGCCTGCGAGCTCTTCCCTAAGTTTCGTACCTGTCTACGGGGATCTGTCGGCCGACATGCGTCCTCCGGGCGTCGTCATCCCGCTCGGCGAGGAGCAAAGACCCGTTGATGCTGTTGTTCCCCAAGCGTGCTACGACGCCTGCTCCAAATGGCTCGAGCTTGCGATTCGCTACGTCTCGGACGCGCAAGTCGCAAAGCTCGCGCGCGCCGCTGCCTTTGAGGGGGCGGAGGAAGGCGCAAAGATTGCCGAGCTGGAATGGGAATTCGAGGCATCGCTCCAGGCGATCGTCGCTTGCGCAACCGCGGTAGAAGCGCTGGCCGCGATGCTCCGAACGCGGGCTGGTCTGGCTCGGTCGCTTGGCGAAAGGCGGCGGGACGCTGAAACCCCGGATGAGCTCCAGATGGCGGAGGTCTTTCAGAGAGCACTTTCTCTGACACCGGATGCAAAGACCGCGCTGCGCCACAATCTGGGCGAGATACTGCGGTTCAGGGATCTCGCCGTCGGCACGACGCCTAAAACCGATCACCCCGTCCTGCACCCCGAGCTTCAAACCGGTGTCGACTGGCGGTTCGTCTACTTCCGCGGTGAAAACGCTCTGACCATCGTGCGCGCGACTTTGCGCCTTGTCTGGGAACTTACGGCTTTCAGCAAGCCTGTCGACGCTGATCTACAAAAGTACGTCGATGCGGTTCGCTCGAGAATCGAAGCGATCCCCGGTTCGCATCCCTTGCGGACATGGCGAGCCAGCACAGCTGCCCCGGCGGGAGGGGAGCGCGCTCTGGCCGACGCTGCCACCCCCTCTGCAACGCCGGCAACGTCTGCCTGAATTGTCGGACCCCAAGGGTTTCGCGGCGCGCACCTGACGGCTGGCGATACCATTGCAGGAGGCTCCCGGGCTACAATCGCAACTGATCCTGATATGGGTCCAGGCGGTTGTGTCCGGCGGCGATCGGCACTGCCGGCGAAAATGAACGATTAGCGGTTGCGTCAATGATGAAGCGCGGGCACCACTGGGGGAGCCGGCGCAGTCGCGCGATGATTCAAATAACGACTTCGCGCAGCTCGAGATCGTATGCCATCTAGTCCGCGACTCCACGTCGATCGCGACGGAATCATTCGCGCTGCGGCGCAGATTCCATCGCCGAACTGCGATGCCCGGCCGCCGGGTACCAAGATCACGCTGCTGGTCATTCACAACATCTCGCTGCCGCCGGGTGAATTCGGCGGCCCATGGATTATCGAACTCTTCACCAATCGGTTGCGCGTCAAAGCGCATCCGTACTTCGAGACTCTGGCCGACGCCAAGCTATCGGCGCATTTCCTCATTCGGCGCGACGGTTCGATCGCACAGCTGGTTCCCTGCGCGATGCGCGCGTGGCACGCAGGTGCATCGTCCTGGCGAGGCCGTGAGCGCTGCAACGATTTTTCGATTGGCGTGGAGCTTGAGGGAGCCGACACCGTCGCCTACACCGACGCCCAGTACGAGAGGCTCGCTCACCTCACCCGGGCGCTTCGCCGCCGCTACCCCATCCGCGACATCTGCGGGCACTGCGATATCGCGCCTCGGCGCAAAACCGATCCCGGCCCAGCGTTCGACTGGCCGCTGTATCGACGGATGATCACCCCACGGCGCCGCAAGACGTCTTCCTCAGCATAGCGCTCACGCTTCGTATCTGCCCGCCCCGCTGGAAAGCACGCCTGGGCCGCCGAAGAGTTCAAGCGTGAAAGCGGGGTCGCGCCGCCCGTTGGACATGGGCGGATTCCGAGGTAAAATAATAGGTTATGCACTTTCTGGCCGACTATTTCCCGCTGCTCCTGTTCTTCATTGCGTTCAAGCTCTGGGGCATATACACCGCGACGGCAGTCGCAATCGCAGCTTCGGTTGCGCAGATCCTTTACTTCAGGACCGTGCGTGGCAAGGTGGCCCCGGTCCACTGGCTGAGCCTGGGCATCATCGTGGTTTTCGGAGGCGCAACGCTGCTTCTGCACGATGAGACTTTCATCAAGTGGAAGCCGACGGTGCTCTACTGGCTGTTCGCGCTGGTGCTTGCCGGCGGGCGGCTGCTCTTTCGGCGCAACTTGATCAGTGCGTTGCTGCCGACCCTTACGCTGCCCGAACCCGTATGGGCACGCATCGCCTGGGGCTGGGTGGCTTTCCTCGCAGCAATGGGCGCCGCCAACCTCTATGTCGCCTCGAACTTCAACACCGATACCTGGGTGAATTTCAAGGTCTGGGGCGGCATCGGTTTGTTCATGCTTGCCGGCATCGGCACCGTCGCATCGGTCGCCCGCTACCTGCCCGAGGAATCATGAACGACCTCGCGACCATGCTGCGTGCCCGACTGGCTGACCTCGACCCCGCCGCGCTCGAGTTGCGCGACGACAGCGCCGATCACGTCGGACATGCTGGCGCGGCAGGCGGTGCGCGGCACTTTTCGCTTCTCATTGTGTCGAAGGCGTTTTCCGGGATTTCCCGGCTGGAGCGCCAGCGCAAGGTTCTCTCCCGCGTCAACGATCTTCTTCCATATCCGATCCACGCTTTGTCGATCAGGGCGCTTGCCCCCGACGAGATTTGATAGACCCGCTCCATCACTCCAAGAGGACTGTCATCCATGCAAAGACCCGTCATACTCATGACCGCGATCGCCGCGCTTGCCTTGGCAGCGCTGCCGGCGGCCGCACAGGACGCTGCGAAAGCGAAAGCCGCCGCTCCGGCCAAAGCCGATACATCGCAGGCCAAGCAGCTCTACCCGCAGGCGTTTTACGATTTCCTGATCAAGCAACGCACCTCACAAGGGCAGCCCGACTCGCCCGAACTGCGCGCCGCGGTGCGTGACGAGCTCAACACTCGAGAGCTGCTGGTTCGCGAGGCGAAAAAGCAGGGACTCGACAAGAATGCCACCATCAAGACCGAGATGGATCTCACGTCCCAAACAGTGCTCGTGCGTGCGCTGATGGCCGATTATCTGAAGGCGCACCCGGTTTCCGACGAAGCGCTGCACAAGGAGTACGACGCCATCAAGTCGCAGATCGGCGACAAGGAATACAAGGTGCGCCACATCCTGGTCGAAAACGAAGCCGACGCGAAGGACATCATCGCCCAGCTTCAGAAGGGCGAGAAGTTCGAAAAGCTCGCTGAGCGTTCGAAGGATACCGGATCGAAGATCAATGGCGGCGATCTCGACTGGAATGCTCCTGCGAATTTCGTGAAACCTTTCGCGGATGCCGTGGTGGCCACGCCGAAGGGCAAGTTCACAACGACTCCGGTCCAGACACAGTTCGGCTGGCACGTCATCATGGTCGAGGACATCCGCGACGCGAAGGTGCCGTCTTTCGACGAGGTGAAGCCACAGCTCGCGCAGCGCATGCAGGGTCAGGTGGTCGAGGCCTACGTCAAGGAATTGCGCGCCAAGAACGGCCTATAAGACGACGCATCACAAGCAAAAACGACAGGTGGGGTGACCCGCCTGTTCTTTTTGCGCTGCTTGATTCAGTTGGGCGCACCGCGGTTGGGTGGATGCTATTCTTACGCGGGCCGCGCGGCTTTGTAGGAGCCCCTGGAGGAACCCGCAAGTGCGATTCATCCGCCACCCGAAGGATTTCTACGCCGGGGTCATTTTCATCGGCTTCGGCATCGCGGCCATTCTCGTCGGCAACAACTATGCGCTGGGCACCGCGGCGCGCATGGGTCCCGGCTATTTCCCTCGCATCCTGGGCATCCTTTTGATCGTCCTCGGCGGCGCGCTTTCGCTGCGCGCATTGCGTCTGCAGGGAAGCGCGGTGCCGGCGTGGAAGTGGCGCCCGACCTTGGTTGTGCTTGGCAGCGTGGTGCTGTTCGGCCTCATCGTTACGCGCCTGGGTGTCGTGCTTTCGACGGTTCTGCTGATCGTGCTCTCCAGCGCCGCCAGCCGCGAGTTCCGCCCGCTGGAATCGCTGGTGAGCGGCATCTTGCTGGCTGCCCTAGCCGTGGGCGTGTTTGTGATCGGCTTGAAGCTGCAGCTTGCTGTGTGGCCGTGGACCACCGCGCTCCTTCCATGGAATTGATTGCGATGCCGTGGATCTTCTGAGCCACCTTGCCACGGGCTTCGGCGTCGCGTTGACGCCGGTCAATCTGATCTACGCCCTGATCGGCGCGCTGGTCGGGACGTTGATCGGCGTGCTTCCAGGCATCGGGCCCGTCGCAACCATCGCCATGCTGTTGCCGACGACATACGCGCTGCAGCCGGTCTCGGCGCTGATCATGCTGGCCGGGATCTACTACGGAGCGCAATACGGCGGCTCGACGACGTCGATTCTGCTCAACATGCCAGGCGAGACTTCATCGGCGGTCACCTGTCTCGACGGACATCAAATGGCGCTCAAGGGACAGGCCGGTGCGGCGCTGGCCATTGCGGCGATCGGATCGTTTTTCGCGGGCTGCATTTCCACTGTATTTGTAGCAACGGTCGCCGTCCCCTTGTCCGAGCTCGCGCTCAAGTTCGGGCCGGCCGAGTACTGCTCGTTGATGACCCTGGGGCTGATCGGCGCAGTCGTCCTCGCTCACGGGTCGCTGCTCAAGGCGATCGCCATGGTGGTGCTGGGATTGTTACTGGGCATCGCCGGCACCGACGTCAATTCGGGAGCTGCGCGCTTTGCCTTCGGTGTCCCCGAGCTGATCGACGGCATCGGCGTGGTGAGCGTGGCGATGGGGCTGTTCGGCTTTGCCGAGATCGTCACGAACCTCGAGACCACCGAGAAGCGTGAGCTGGTCACCAGCAAGGTGAGCGGACTGTGGTTGTCGAAGCATCAGTTCAAGCAGGCGTGGCCGGCGGTGCTGCGCGGGACTGGGCTCGGGTCGGTGCTTGGGCTCTTGCCGGGCGGCGGCGCGATGCTTGCCTCCTTTGCCTCCTACGCCTTCGAGAAAAAAGTCTCCAAGGATCCGAGCCAGTTCGGCAAGGGTGCGATTCAGGGCGTCGCGGGTCCGGAGTCGGCCAACAATGCCGGCGCCCAGACTTCGTTTATCCCGCTGCTTACCCTGGGCATCCCTGAGAACGCAGTGATGGCGCTCATGGTCGGTGCGATGACCATCCACAATATTCAGCCGGGGCCGCAAGTGATGACGTCGAACCCGGCGCTGTTCTGGGGCCTGGTCACGTCGATGTGGATCGGCAATCTGATGCTGGTCGTGCTCAACCTGCCGATGATCGGCATGTGGATCAAACTGCTGCAAGTGCCTTACCGCGTGCTCTACCCTGCTATCCTTCTGTTCTGTGCGATCGGGGTGTATACGATCAGCAATGCCAGCTTTGACGTGAGCCAGACAGCCGCCTTCGGTGCGCTCGGCGTACTCTTTTTCAAGCTTGAATGCGAGCCCGCGCCGCTTCTTCTCGGCTTTGTGCTGGGGCCGATGATGGAGGAGAATCTTCGCAGGGCGCTCCTGCTCTCGCGCGGCGATCCGGCGGTGTTTCTTACTCGACCGATTTCGCTCGCCCTGCTGCTCGGCGCCGTTGCGCTGCTGTTGCTGATCGCGCTGCCGAATTTCCGCAAGAAACGCGAGGAAGTGTTCGAGGAAGCCGAGGCGTGAACGATACTTCTCACGGCAAGCGAGCGGTCGCGCCGCTCGACTGGAGTCTTCCGTATGCTTCTCGGCGCGCGCCCATCCTCGCTCGCAACGTCGTGGCGACATCGCAACCGCTCGCCGTGCAGGCGGGCGTGGCCATGCTGCGCGCAGGAGGCAACGCGGTCGATGCCGCACTGGCCACCGCGATCACGCTGACCATCGTCGAGCCTTGCAGCAACGGGCTGGGCAGCGACCTGTTCGCGCTTGTGTGGGACGGGCGGGAGCTTGCCGGGCTCAATGCCTCTGGCCGCGCACCGGCGGCGTGGACGCCGCAGCGCTTCGCGGGTCGTAAAGCCATGCCGCGCAGCGGCTGGGACACGGTGACTATTCCCGGCGCCGTCTCGGGATGGGTCGCGTTGTCGCGGCGCTTCGGCAAACTACCTTTCGCCGACCTGTTCGGTCCGGCGATCAAGTACGCCCGCGACGGATACGCGGTAACGCCGGTCGTTGCCGATAAGTGGGCGAAGGCGGTGCCGGTACTTGGCGATGTTCCGGGCTTCGCCGAGCACTTCCTGCCGCGAGGGCGTGCGGTCGCGACCGGAGAGGTGTTCTCATCGCCTGCGATGGCGCAGTCGATGGAAAAAATCGCGCAAACCGAGGGCGAGGCGTTCTACCGCGGAGAGCTCACCGCCGCCATGATTGCGCACGCGCGGCTTCACGGCGGCGCGCATACCGAAGCGGACTTCGCAGCGCACGCGTGCGACTGGGTCACTCCGCTCGCTCATAATTATCGCGGCTATACCGTTCATGAAATTCCGCCCAACGGCCAAGGCATCGCTGCGCTGATCGCCTTGGGCATCCTCGAGAACTTCGATCTGTCGCCACATGCGGTGGACGCCGTCGAAGTGCAGCACCTCGAGATCGAGGCGATGAAGCTCGCTTTCGTCGATGTCTACCGATACGTGAGCGATTCCGGCTCGATGTCAGTCACGCCATCGCAAATGCTCGATCGTCAGTACCTCGCCGCCCGCGCGCGCCGCATCGATCCCAAGCGGGCACAGGATTTCAAGCACGGTACGCCGCCCTCCGGCGGCACGGTGTACCTCACCGCGGCCGACGAGCGCGGCATGATGGTGTCGCTTATCCAGTCGAACTACATGGGCTTCGGCTCGGGTGTCGTCGTGCCGGGGACGGGGATCAGCCTGCAGAATCGCGGAACCGGCTTCTCGCTGGACCCGGACCATCCGAATATCATCGCCGGTGGCAAGCGACCGTTTCACACCATCATTCCCGGCTTCGTCACGCGCGACGGCGCCGCGTACGTGAGCTTCGGTGTCATGGGCGGGGCGATGCAACCGCAGGGGCACCTGCAGACGCTGGTGCGACTCATCGACTACGCGGCGAACCCGCAGGCTGCGCTCGACGCGCCGCGGTGGAAAGTAAACGGAGGGCTATCGCTCGATCTGGAGAACACCGCCTCCGCGGAGCTGCGCGCCGGCCTTGCCGCGCGAGGGCACGAGTTCGCTTCGATCCCCGATCCGTACATGGACTTTGGCGGCGGGCAGTTCATCGTGTGCGCGGAAGAGGGCTACGTCGCCGGATCCGATTTGCGGCGCGACGGACAGGCAGCCGGTTACTAAAGCAATTACGCTTTCCGCTTGACCGAGGGGGACCGGGCCGGATCGCGATCAAGCGGGCGATCAGCGCGGCTCGCGTGCCTTGACTGCGGAAAGCGGCAGCAGCTCCGGCACCTCGATGCGCTTGCGGTCCGCTTCGGGCGCAGTAAGTGCTTCGGTCTCGATCATCGTCTCCAGGCTACGCTGGGTGAGCTCCTGATAGCTGCGCGTCCCATCGACCTTCCACGCCATTTCCTGTTCGGTCAACT
>DATFSE010000103.1:0-5600 GCA_035262745.1 Casimicrobiaceae bacterium
AAGGTGCGGGTCGTCGCCGACCGCGAGCAGGCGCGAACGTTGCCGCAGAACGTGCTTCCCGATCTCGTTGCCGGCGGCGTCGAAGTCTGGCTCGACGGTAATTTCCAGGCGGCGCACAACAAAGTGATCGTCATCGACGCCGACGCGGTCCACGCGACCACGATCACCGGCAGCTACAACTTCACCATCGCTGCCCAGCGCGGCAATGCCGAGAACGTGATCGTGCTGCGTGACAACGCGCCTGTGGCTCGGGCATATCGGTACAACTGGGAGCGCTTGCATGCGAGCGCGCTTCCGTGGTCCGAGGATGCGATACGGTAACCATCGGCAAATGCGCTAAACTCTTGGCGCTCGCCCCACCGGTTGCTGCGTACGTTTCTTGTCGCCGGAATCCACACCTGCAATGCTCGCTCCCCTCAATCTCGAGGGGATCGTTGGCGCGCTGTCGACGCGCCAGGGTTGGGTCGAGCTCTTTGGGGTTCTCCTCTGCTTCGCCATTGGCTGGTGGGCCGATCGCAAAGTGCGCATCGCTAGCCCGAGCGAGTCGCGCATGGCCAAGCTGGGTGCGGGCAGCGTCAACCGCCTCATCTTCCCGCTAACGACGCTTGCACTGCTGCTGCTCGGACGCGCCGCGATCAAGCAGTTTCACCTGCCCGCGTTGTTTCCGATTTTCATCCCTCTGGTCGTTGCGCTCGCGCTGATCCGCCTGACGGTGTATGCGATGCGCAGTGCGTTCGGCGAGAGCCGTGCTCTCCCGCTTTCGGAGCGCGCCGTCAGCTTTGCGATCTGGGGAGCCCTGCTCTTGTACTACGTCGGCATCCTGCCACAGATCGGCGCCGCACTGGACCAGACGGAGCTCACCTTCGGCAAGACCAGGGTGAGTCTGCTCGACGTCGCCCGCGATGCGGTCACCATCATCCTCGCGCTGATGATCTCGCTGTGGCTCTCCGGGCTCCTCGAGCAGTGGGTAATGCGCATGAAGGGGGCCGATCACAACGTTCGCGCGGTAATGGCCAAGTCGCTGCGCGCGGTTTTCCTCATCGTGGGTGTGCTGGTAGCACTGCCGATGCTCGGCATCGACCTCACTGTGCTGTCTGTTTTCGGCGGCGCCCTGGGTGTCGGCATCGGACTCGGCCTGCAGAAGCTTGCCAGCAACTACATCGCCGGTTTCGCCATACTCATCGATCGCTCCGTACGATTGGGCGATCTGATCACCGTCGATAACCGCTTCGGCGTCGTCACCAAGGTCACCTCGCGCTACGTCGTGGTGCGCAGTTTGGACGGTATCGAAGCAATCGTGCCCAACGAAACGATGGTTACCACTACAGTGTTGAACCACTCCTATTCGAACCGCGACGCTCGTGTAGGCATCCCGGTTCAGATCAGCTACGACTCGGATCTCGACCTCGCGATGCGGCTCATGCGGGAAGTCGCGCTCGCTCAGCCGCGCGTGCTGCGCGCGCCCACGGGCCCGGACGTCTTCGTGTTGCGATTTGCTGAAAGCGGGATCGATCTCGAGCTCGGGTTTTGGATCGGCGATCCTGAAAACGGCCAGCTCGCGTTAAAGTCGGCGATCAATATGGGCATCTGGAAGGCCTTCGGCGAAAATGGGATCAAAGTCCCGTATCCGCAGCGCGAGATCCGGCTCGTCCACACTGCCGGAGAGATTGTCCCAGCGTCTGGCGAGCGTCCGCAGACCAGTACATAAGCCATTGACCCGAAAGGGCAGTCGGCTTTAGACGCAACGCTCTAAGAAACCATGTAAAATTCATAAGCTTGGCGGGCTGGCGCCAGCACATCGCGCAGGGCGGAACGCCATCGCAAAAAGACAACACCGTGACCATCGACTTATTGTCATTCATCGCCCACGGCCTCCTGCCACTCTCGTGGTGGGGATACGTAGTCGTCGTCTTGGCGCTCACACACGTCACCATCGCCGCGGTAACGATTTATCTGCATCGCGCGCAGGCGCATCGCGGCCTCGATCTGCACCCGATCGCCAGCCATTTTTTCCGCTTCTGGCTGTGGCTTACGACCGGCATGGTCACCAAGGAGTGGGTGGCGATCCATCGCAAGCACCACGCGAAGGTCGAGACTGCTGAGGATCCACACAGCCCGCAGACCCGCGGCATCCGCAAGGTGCTGCTCGAGGGCACGGAGCTGTATCAGGCCGAGGCCAAGAATACAGAGACGTTGCAGAAATACGGACACGGCACGCCCGACGACTGGGTAGAGCGCAACGTCTATGCCGCGCACTCCTGGCAGGGCTGCGGCCTCATGCTCGTGATCAACTTTGTGCTCTTCGGCGCCGTCGGCCTGACCATTTGGGCAGTGCAGATGGCGTGGATTCCCGTGATGGCGGCAGGCATCATCAACGGGATGGGCCACTACTGGGGATACCGCAACTTCTCCTGCGAGGACGCGAGCAAGAACATCGTGCCTTGGGGCATCCTGATCGGCGGCGAGGAACTGCATAACAACCACCATGCTTACGGCTCATCGGCGCGGCTGTCGTCGCAGTGGTACGAACTCGATCTCGGCTGGATGTACATCCGCGCGCTCGAGATAGTCGGACTGGCGACGGTGCGCAAGGTTGCGCCGAGGATCCGTTTCAACCGGGCCAAGCTCACCGCCGACTTGGAGACGCTCCAGGCGGTCATCACCCACCGTTATGCGGTGCTGACCAGTTACGCCCGTTCGCTCAAGAGTGCATGTGCCACCGAGGTAGCCAGCCTTCGCGAACGCGCGCACCGCGGCGAGCTGTCGATCGACACTCCGACTTTGAAGCGACTGAAGCAGTGGTTCCACGCCGACCTTCGGACCCTGCCGGAAATCGATCGGGCGCGCCTTTTCTCGGCGCTCGATAACAGCAAGGCGCTGAAGACCATGTACGCGATGCGGCAGGAGCTTGCCGCCTTGTGGGAGCGTTCCAACGACTCGCGCGAGCAGCTGCTGGCACGTCTGCAGGATTGGTGTCACCGCGCTGAAACAAGCGGCATCGTGCCGCTGCAGAATTTTTCTCGACGGCTCCGGAGCTACGCTTAAGCAACGCGTCGCTGCTGCGCTTCCAATTGACTTAGGGCCCGCCGTTCAAGCGGGCTTTTTTTGTGCCCGCGACTCGCGCGAAGGGTCACGCTTCCGCCGGCTGCGGCTGGACGCGGCGCCAAGACTTTCGCGCGAGGTGAGGCAACAGCAGATGCGGCGGCATGCGAAGCCAGTGCGAACGTACGAACATCAACCACAGCCGCATTCGATGACGGGGCGGCCACGGTTCCGGATCGATCGGCGTGAGCAGCGTGTTCAGGGTCCCGGTCATCCACATATCGACGGGCACAGGTGGTCGGAATCTTTCAATTTCCCGGCGGGTTTCGGCGGGAATCTCGGTTTTCAGCAGGCTCTGCAGCGTCACAAAAGCGTAGTAAAGAGGCCTGCCCAAGTTGTGGTGCCGTGCCCGACTTAAGAGCGACCGCCAAAATCCCTCGTTGGAGCCGAAGGCGCGCAGCAGCTCGTGAAGATCGACCAGATCGCGAAACCGGCCGTCCATGTCGGAATCGAAAAAGAGATGGGTGGCGGCATGCAGCACGCTATCCGCCGGCGACAGCAGCTGTACGCTGCGCTGATGGCTCGGCTCGGCGTCGGCCCAGAATGCGTCAGGATCCGGCCGCATTCGACTGACCGGCGGACAGATGGTGTGATGGACATCAATCCCCAGCATCCGGCCTGGATAGTGAAGCGGCGGAATCTCGTGTGACCATCGACGGTAATACTCCTGATCGTAGTCGTCGAGCATGATTGCTTGCCAGCCCGAAGCGAGAAGCTCGCGCTCCGCCTCGTCCAGACGCTCTCGCGGCACCATGAAATCGACGTCGGTGAGCAGACGCGTGGCAGCGTAAGGCATTCCCCGCAACACATACGCGACGCCTTTGAGGGCAATCATCGGAACACCCACGCGAAGCAGGACGCGCGAGGCGCGATCGATCTCCCACATCGCGAGCTGTGCGAATCTCGCCGCCGCCGTTCTCGCTGCGCGCAACGCGGCACGTGGTCCGGGGGGAAAATCGTCGAGGATGTCCGCGACTTCCGCTCTTTGCGCGAGGTACGCCAGCACCGCGTTGCGGCGCGCGCATGAGAGCAGACGCTCCCACTCGGGCAGATCCAGCTTGAGCATTGCTCGGGGATCGACGATGGTCTCGATCAACAGACCGGGCGTGGGAGGCTTGTGCTCGCGTCGAGTCACCGCACCGCCTCTTGCAGGATGTCGTCGAGCGCCGCTCGAGCGGCCGCGAGGTCGCCGTACCGGAGTATCCAGGCTCCGCAGCTCCTTATCAGCGTGGCAACCGCGCGGAACCCAGCTTCGCCGACCACCTCGTAGTTGAACGCGTTGCCGGCGAGCTTGAGGAACGCTACTGCCGGAGGGACGCGCTTTACCGATGTCCCTTCGCCGCGCTGAAAATCCGGGAAGACGATCGCTCCCGCGACCGCAGGATCGCTGCCGCGCCGCACGCTCTCCTCCGGCGCTCGCAAGTGCGCAACCGTTCCCTTGCGCGTCTCCGGGAACACAGGACCGATGAACGCCTCCGGCGCGAAAGCGCGCACCACGTCGATCGACTCGTTCTTGAGCGCGACTGGCCGCACGAACGGAAGCAGGCGCGCATCGTCCAGGGCGACAATGCCGTACTCGTCGGACAAGAATCGCCAGCCACCGCACGCGAGTGCCGCGGATAGCGTGCTCTTACCCGATCCGGGCCATGCGGGGAACAGCACGGCGTGTCCATCACGCGCCGCGACGGCGCAGTGCAGCAGCAGATGCCCGTGCAGCCGGTGACTCACCACCCAGTTAAGCCCCCATTCGAACATAGGGAGCGCGTGTTCGAGCGGGAAGGGCTCGAACGGCGTCACGCCGTCGACGACGAACTGAATTTGCCGGCCCGCCCACCGGCGCAATCCGTTCACGGGAAGCATGCGAATGTCGATATCGACGTAGCCATCGGCCGGTACGAACTCGTAGTCGCGATACAACGAATGAATCTGGTCCGCGAGAAATGCCATCGGCGAGCGCAGCCGGACAGTGATCGGCGGAATGCTCAGCGCGAGTCCTCCCGCGGCGAATTCGGCGCGGATAGCCACGCTAGACAAGCTGCCGACGTTCATTCGATGAAACCGGCGATCAGGTTCAGATCTTCAAGGCGCCAGAGCAACTCATCGACGGCTGCAAGGGGAAGCGACTCTGCACCGACGTCAAGGCGGCTGAGCAGTCGCGCGTGAATCGCCTGCACACTGAGCCCGGGCTCCGCCTCGATGATCGCGAGCGCCTCAGCGGCCGTGACATTAAGCAGGTGTGTGGATCCGACAAGCGTGTCGAACGCAACGATGCCATCGTCGAAGTCCTCGAACACCAGCCGCTGCCCGGTGGGAACCCGCCAATGAATGTCCGCCTGGGAGGTCACGTGGGGAGTCTGAAGGACGTTTCACCAAAAATACAGCGATGCAAAACAGAAGCGCGGACTAAGCCGCGCTTTTGCTTACAGTCACTAAGGACAATCAAATCAGGTTTACGCTGCGGCCTGCCATCATCGAATTCGCGCACGACAACGTAACCG
>DATFSE010000104.1:0-3592 GCA_035262745.1 Casimicrobiaceae bacterium
CACAGCCATTGCTGTGTTAATATGTCCCACAATGTGGTTTAAAAGCCAGGCGCCGGTCCTCGGCGATTTCGAACAGCTCGTGCTACTGGGTGTGTTGCGTCTCGAGCGCCAAGACTCCGCCTACGGAGCCGCCATCCGACAAGAGATTCACGCCCGCTCAGGGCGGGATGTGTCGATCAACGCCGTGTACACCACCCTCGATCGGCTCGAAAGCAAGGGCTTTCTAAAATCCTGGGTCGGCGATCCCACCCCGCAGCGGGGCGGTCGCCGTCGGAAGTTCTATGCGCTGCGGCCCGCGGGTATCGCGGCAATGGGCCAGGCATACCGTGCCTTTACTGCGATGGCGGACGGCCTCCAGAGCCGGCTGGAGGTGAAGTGAAAAAGTCGATCAATCCGCCTCGACTCGCGATCTGGCTATTGACCACGCGGTTGTCCACCGAGTGGCGCGAGTTCGTCGTCGGGGATCTCGAAGAAGAGTTCGCGACGCGCAGCGCCGATTCACCAGTCGCGGGCCACGCCTGGTTCTGGTGGCAGACGATTCGCTGCTTGGCTGTACCGCCACCCGTTCGCCCCAAATCATTGCTGCATGGATCATCAAAAGGAGACTCGAGGATGCGTAACTTGTTTGCCGATCTTCGTTATACGTTCCGGGTGATGTCCCGGACACCATGGTTCGCGGTGGCGGTCGTCAGCGTGCTGACGCTCGGAATCGGCGCTAACACTGCGATTTTCAGCATCGTTAACACAGTCCTACTGCGGCCCCTGCCTTTCGAGGAGCCGGAACGCCTGGTGCGGATCTTCACCAAGACGCCAGGCGGTCGACCCTTTGAACTATCGCCTGGCAAGTTCTACGACTGGCAGCGGGATGCGCAGTCGTTCGAGGGGATGGCAATGTATCCATGCTGCGGCCTCAGGGAACTCGCGCTCACCGGCACGGGCACCGCGCGAGCGGTAACAGTGACTCCTGTGAGCACGGGATTTTTTGACATCGTTAAAGCCCGGCCGGCGCTCGGACGCGTTTTTCGGCAAGAAGAGCACTCGCCAGGCAACAAGTACGTGGTCGTCCTCAGCGACCGGTTCTGGAGATCCGAATTCGGCGGCAACCCCGAGGTGATCGGCCGAACCATGAAGTTCAACAACGAGGCGTACACCATCGTCGGAGTAATGCCGGCCAGTACTTCGGTCGGATCATGGTCCGCCATGGCATGCGACGTCTGGGTCCCGCTCGCACTGACCAACGAGCAACGCGCCGACCGTGGGAATCACAATCTGGACGGCGTCGCGCGTCTGAAGAGAGGTGTCGACCTGGCCCAGGCGCAAACTGAAATGGACGCGATCTCGGCACGGCTCGCGCGTGAGTTCCCGAAATCAGATGCTCGTTGGGGAGTCGTGGTCATCCCGATGCGGGAAGCAATCGTCGGCAATAGCCGCACGATGCTTCTCATGCTGCTCGGTGCCGTCGGGTTGGTGCTACTCATCGCCTGCGCCAACGTCGGCAACCTGCTATTCACCCGCGCCCTGAACCGACGAAAGGAAATCGCGATTCGCTCGGCGCTTGGCGCGGCACGCGGACGCGTGTTTCAGCAGTTGGTTACCGAAGCATTGGTCCTCGCGGCGGCCGGTGGCGCGCTCGGGGTTCTGCTCGCGTACGTGACCCTCACGTCAGCGTCGACGTTGCTCGCCAGCCAGGTCCCGAGAGCGGAGGAAATCTCGATCGATGCGCGAGTGCTGCTGTTCGCGTTGGCGGGGTCGATTCTCACCGGCATGCTCACCGGTACGCTGCCGGCGGTACGCGCAGGCCGGTCGGACCTGAACGACGCGCTCAAGGAAGGTGGGCGCGGCGACGCCGCGATCGGTGTCGGCACACGCCGCTTGCTGATAGTCTGCGAAGTCGCGCTGTCGCTGGTGTTGTTAATGGGTGCCGGCGTGATGGTCCAAAGCCTGCTGGCCCTCAGGCAAGGCGATGCCGGCTTCGATCCGAAGAACGTGCTAACGATGAGTGTGAGGCTCGTGCAGACGCGGTATTCCACGCCGGCGCAGCGAACAGCATTCTTCGACACGGCGTTGCAGCGCATTCGCACATTGCCCGGTGTCGAGGGGGCAGGAACGATCGACGACCTGCCCCTCGATGCTGGATCGTCACAGACTCTCGAGCTTGAGGGATACGCGCCTCAGCGCGACCCCGTGGCGGTGCAAGTTCGACAGATCACCCTCGGGTACCTGCGTGCCATGAGGATTCCCGTGCTGCGAGGGCGCGACATCGTCGAGAACGACAGTGAGGTCATGCTCGTCAGCCGGGATGCCGCAAGGCTCTATTGGGGAGCAGACGATCCGATCGGGCGCCGGGCTGCCTTGCCGTTTTCGAAGACCGTACTTCGACGGGTCGTCGGAATCGTGGGCGACGTCAAGCAGCGAAATCTCATTGAAGCCTCAACGCCGACGGTCTACTTCTACACGCGCGACCCTAATGGCAGGGCCACGTTCGCCATCCGGACGTCGGTGCCGCCCTCCACGCTCGTGCAGCCCGCCGTCGCAGCAATTCACGCGATCGATCGAGAGCAGCCGGTATATGCCATCCGGACTATGGTGCAGGCGATCGATGAAGAGCTGACGCCGCAGCGCTTCAGCGCTCTGCTACTCGGAGTCTTTGCCGGAGTCGCGCTGCTGCTCGCCGCAGTCGGAATCTACAGCGTACTCTCTTACATCGTGCGGGGACGCAGGCGCGAGATAGGGATCAGAACCGCGCTTGGCGCGCGTGCAGCCGATATCCTTCGTCTGGTGATCGTCGAGGGCATGTGGCCCGCGCTCGTCGGCATCGCGGCCGGCACGCTCGCCGCGCTGGCGTCTGCGAGGGTCATGGAAACGCTCGTCTTTGGCGTGAGCGCATCAGATCCGCTGACGCTTGCCGGCGTCGGGGCAACGCTGGCCCTTGTCGCTCTGATGGCCAGCCTGGTGCCCGCGTACCGCGCCTTACGGCTCGACCCTGTGAAAGCCTTGCGCGCGGAGTAGGCATTGATCATCTCCCGGCGACGAGAGCGTCCGCATCCAGCGTTCACAGCAAGTGTTTTGAGTGCCGCCGCTGGTTCGATTGGGCGGCGCGGTGGCAATGCTGCCGGGCAGAAACGGCACGTTATGACCTGAGTGCGCTCCGGCAGCCGGATATCGTGCAAAGACTTGGGACCATCTCGAGTTGTGTGTTCTGGTGAGCAAAGTCGCTTTTCATCAACTTGGATAGATCTCGAGTTCGCGACCCGCACCCGGATCGACCGGGCAAGGGCGGCAGCCCAGCTCAGCTACAAATTAGTCCTGTGTGGTCGCGTTTACTGATGGCTGTCTGGGGTTGGGCTTGGTAAACGGCATTATCGGAGAAGTAGATTCCAGAGCGGTCGCGGCAGGGATTCTGCAGTCCGTGCAGGATGCCCTGGCGCGCGGATTCTTCGTAATGGGCAGTCTGGATCAGGCTGGATCATGGACTCCAAATCCCGCAGCACATCGACTTTGGACGACTCCGACGACAGCACTACATTCGTTGCATCGCAGTTCCACGTCACGACCCTGAACCTTCGAAACGATGGAGCCGCAGCAATCCACG
>DATFSE010000105.1:0-5983 GCA_035262745.1 Casimicrobiaceae bacterium
ATGAGCTGCGTGTCCAAGTTTGTCGGTCCCATCCTTCTACTTCTAGCCTCATTCGGGTGGACCGATCCGGCTATGTCATCAGGCGATCCTATCGCCGGACAGAGTGCCTACGTGCAGGATTGCGCGCTATGCCATGGTCCAAGGCCCTCGCGTTCAGTTCTGGCCGCGGCGAATGATCCGGATCTGATCGGCGAGCACATCATGCAGATAATGATCGAGGAGCAGGACAGGTGGGGCTCCCGGCCGCGTTTCAGGGTGGTCGGGAGCTTTGACGATATCGCCGCCTATCTTGCATCGCTCGTCAACTACCAGGGCTTGCGGTGGAGCTCGCCGGCCGGATCAGAATCAGGATGGGGGATCAACGTTGCGCATCAGGCCGAGTCATCTTCGCAACCTGGTTCACCTATGATCTCGCCGGCAAGGGGCTGTGGATAGTGATGACTGCTCCCGAGGTCAGCACTAATGTCTACAGCGGAATCCTCGTCAGCACGACGGGGCCCGCATTCAACGCCACGCCCTTTGATTCAACGCAGGTCGCGGAAACGCCAGTGGGCACGGGAACGCTCAGCTTCACCGACTTGGATCACGGAACCTTCTCCTATGTCGTGAACGGAGTCTCACAAACCAAGGAAATCGTTCGCCAGAGCTTCGGGCGCCTTCCCGCGTGCTCGACTGCCGACGGCAACCTCGCGACCGCCACCAACTACCAGGACCTTTGGTGGGCCTCTCCGGGTGGCTCCGAAGCTGGATGGGGAATCAGCTTCTCTCACCAAGGCGACACCATCTTCGCGACCTGGTTTACCTACGACGTCGATCGCACTCCGATGTGGCTGGTCGCGTCGGCAATCAAGACCGCGCCCGGAACGTATTCAGGCGCTCTCTATCGCACCGCAGGCCCGCCGTTCAACGCAGTGCCCTTCGACCCGGCCGATGTCGTGACCACCCCGGTAGGCACCGCCACGTTCACCTTCAGCGATGGCAACAACGCGAGCTTCGCTTACGTCGTGAACGGCGTTGCGCAAGTCAAGGCGATAACGCGGCAGGTTTTCCGCTCTCCTGGGACCATGTGCCACTAAATCGGATCCGCGCCCGGCGACACCGCGTCGAGACGATCAGGCGCGATCACCGGGCGCGAAGAGTTTGGAAGCAGCGGGTCCGTCGTTCCATGGCACCTGCGTCGCGCTTCTACATAAGATCACGGGCCGCGTTCAACGCAGCCCGTGATAGCATTGTGCGCAGCGTTGGAGCGGTATGAACCAAACAGACTCTCCGTTGCCCACCCGTGTGATTGTCGGCGGCGCGACAGGCATCGGTTTCCGCGCAGTCCGCCGCATCGGCGCTGCCGGCCTTATGCTTATCGTGCTGCTTGTGGCCGCCTGCGCTTCCACAACGCTGCGCACGGCCTGGTTCGACAGCGCGTACACCGGTGGGCCGTTCAAGCGGATTCTGGTGATCGGCGTCAGCGGCAATATGGCCGATCGCCGCGTGTTCGAGGATATGTTCGCGCAAATGCTGACGGCGGCCGGAGTGCAGGGCATTCCGGGCTACCAGTTCATTCCGGATGCGCCAAGCGCAAGCGAGCCGACCTTCAACGAAGGCGTCGCCAAATCTGGCGCTGATGGCCTGTTGCTCGTGCGCCTGCTGGGCGTGGACCAGCACACCCAGGTATCGACCGTCATGGTTCCCGCGACGATCGGCCCTTATGGGCCCGCGTGGGGACCGATGTGGTATGCGGTGCCGAACGTGCAGCAGTATCAGACGGCAAACGTCGAAACGACACTGTTCGAAGTCAAGGGGCATCGGCCGGTCTGGTCGGCGACTACCGAGACGGTAAACCCGACTTCGGTCGTCGCAGAAACGCCTGGTTTCGCCAAGCTGATCATCGGCCAGCTGCAGGCGCGCGGCCTGCTGCCAGCGCCGAAATAGCCGTCGCCTCAAAGCGGCACCGGCCATCGGTAAGCACCGGATGCAGCCCACGCAGCGGGCTTGCAATTCGAAATGAGAATGATTATTATTCATATTAACTTTGAGGGGAGGCTATGAAGCTACTTCTGATCTTGAACGCGGTCTTGCTCGGGACGTTCGCCTTCGGTGCTGCCTCGGCACAGGCACAGGAGACCGAAGCCAAGCTGGTCATCCGCGATCATAAGTTCGAGCCGAGCGAGCTCACCGTACCCGCCGGCAAGAAGATAAAGCTGGTTATCGACAACCAGGATGCGACCGCAGAGGAATTCGAGAGCTACGAGCTGAATCGCGAAAAGGTCGTCCCGGCGAAGAGCCAGGTGACGGTATTCGTTGGCCCGCTCAAGCCGGGGCGCTATCCGTTCTTCGGCGACTTTAACAAGGACACCGCCAAGGGCGTCCTCGTCGCGCAATAGGACGATCTCGTGCTCGCCATCGCGATCCTGGTCTTTCGCGAAGTCCTCGAAGCTGCGCTGGTGGTGAGCGTTGTCTTTGCGGCGACGCGCGGTGTTCCCGGACGCGAGCGCTGGATAAGTGCCGGCATCGCAGCCGGAGTTCTGGGCGCCGTCGCACTGGCCGCATTCGCTGGCGTTATCGCCAACGCAGTGGAGGGCATGGGACAGGAGCTGCTCAATGCCAGCGTGCTTTTCGCTGCGGTGGTCATGATCGCGTGGCACGCGATCTGGATGGCTAGTCACGGCAGGGAGATCACCTCGCAGATGAAGGCGCTCGGCTCGGCCGTTTCCGTGGGGCGCCGTCCGCTCACCGCGCTCACTTTTGTCGTCGCCCTCGCGGTGCTTCGCGAGGGCTCGGAAGTTGTGCTCTTTCTCTACGCGCAGGTTGCCGGCGGCTCCGGATGGGCCGATGTGGCGGGGGGCATTGCGCTCGGTATCGCCGGCGGTTGCGCTGTCGGCTTTGCCCTTTATTTCGGGTTGCTGCGCATTCCGGTTCGCTACTTCTTTACCGCCACCAACTGGCTGCTGCTTCTGCTCGCTGCCGGCATGGCGTCGCAGGCTGCGCGCTTTCTCGTCCAGGCGGATTTGCTGCCGCCGCTGGGGCCGACGCTCTGGGACACGTCGGGCCTGCTTTCCGATCGCTCGCTCTTGGGACAAACACTTCACGCGCTGGTCGGCTACGACGCGCGCCCGGCCGGAGTTCAGGTACTTTTCTATGTGATAACCGGCGGGCTGATCGCCATCGGAATGAGGTTATGGGGAAAACAAAAAAGGGGAGTACCCCGAGCGGCGTGACCGTTCGGGGCGTTATCGCTTGTTTTTTGTTCTTTCAAGTATCCGTAGCTGCCGCAGATCCAGCCGCCAAAGTCCACCTCCCCACCGTCGTCCAGGGCGAATTCGAGTTGGAGCTCCTAGGTGGCTATCAATGGTGGCATAACAACGACGAAGACCGTCTGCGCCAGTTCGTCGGCGAGATGGGATACGGCGTCACCTCCTGGTGGAAAACCGAGCTGGGCGCCGGCACAGCGCGCGTGCCGAGCGAGTCGTACAAGCTCGACGAAGTCGAGTGGGAAAACACTTTTGCGTTGACCGAGCCCGGGCAGTACTGGCTCGATCTGGGTCTTTTCGTCGAGTTCGCCTACGATCATCCCGAGCGACGCAATGCCATCGCGATCGGGCCGATGTTCCAAAAGGAAATCGATTCGGTGCAGGCCAATTTAAACGTGTTTTTCGAGCGCGAGCTCGGAGCGAGTGCCGAGCCCGGCTCTGCGGTCAACTACGAGTGGCAGCTTAAGTGGCGAGGCGATCCGCGTTTCGAGCCGGGCGTTCAGGGGTTCGGAACCCTAGGCCGCACCAATGATTTCGGCCACGAGACCGAGAACAACATCGGGCCGGCTTTTTTCGGGCAGTTCATCACGGGGCCGCGCAGCAAGTTGAAGTACGACGCTGCGGTGCTTTTTGGTCTCAACAACAACACGCCTAACACCACGCTGCGATTCCAGATCGAGTACGAATTCAACTAGCGCTCGACCCAGCGCTGGGTCGGCGACGTGAATGGAGTGGCCGCTGAGCTTGAGGTCAAGTCGCGTCGCGGCCAATGAAGCGGACGCGCGCTTTAGCTGCAACACCTGGTCTTGGCGTCGGCTGCTTCCGCCGGCCCGCAGCAGGTGGCATGAGCGTCTGATTGGGCCGGCGCGCAGCATGCGACACCCGTTGCAGTCGTCTGCTCAGAAGGGCTGCAATCGCTGACACGGCGCGAATCACTGCCGTAGATCGGCGCAGTGCCCAGAGTGTGGAACGTCTCCCACGCGACGCCGGCGGGATCGGTGATCCAGTACTTGTCCGATCGCGCGTAGCAGCAGGTGGCAGCCTTCTCGGCGATGATCGCCGCATCTGCTTCGACGAGTTGCCCGTGCATCGCTTCGAGCTCCTCGTCGGAATCGACCTGGAAGCCCAAGTGGTCGACGCCGCGCGCACCCCTTCGCGCCGAGATCGCGAAGTTGACGCGCGGGTCGTCGAGCATCCACTTGGCGTAGTCATCCTTGCGTACCGAGGGCTCGATTGCGAACAGGGTGGAATAGAAGCGCACGCTGGCGGCAATATCGTCGACAGCCACATGAACATGGAACGTTTTCATACGAACCTCCATTTGGGATGAATCGTCGGCTTGGTCGAAGTGTTCCTATCCGCGAGCCCGACGGCCGTTGCTTTCGCAGCCGGCGTGAATGCTGGATGGCAGTCTGGTCCGGCAGTGCAGCACTTGTCGGTGAGATAGCCGATCAAGGCGTTCATGACCGCGAAGTTCGCTCGGTAGTAGATAAAGCGGCCATCCTGGCGAGCATTGAGAAGCCCAGCTCGGGCGAGTTCTTTGACGTGAAACGACAAGGTTGCCGGGGCTAGATCTAAGCGCTCGGCGATACGTCCTGCCGCGAGGCCCTCCGGCCCATGCTCCACCAGGAGGCGAAAAATCGCCAGCCGAGTCTCTTGGGCTAGAGCTGCTAGCGCATTGATCACATTGATTGATTCCATATTTCTAGTATCATGAAATCAATCGCGCGTGTCAATATGCCGGGCAGCTATTTCGGATCCGGCCGGCGCTGGACATTGGCCGAGGATGCTCCCTGGGCTGAGGCCGCGGAATCTTCGTGGACGGCAGTCCGCCGACGCCAGAGGCGCCAGACCAGCCAGGGAATGCCGACGATGCTGAGAATGGCCCAGAGGGTAAGGGCGATTTCACCACGTGATTGCGCGACGGGAAGCAAGTCGCGATCGCGGAGGGGCTGGGGAAAGGGGCGCGGCGGGACCGGAATCACTTGTTGCTCAGCAGGGTCGGACGGTACACGCTTGTGGTACTCCCCCATCGTGACGACCGGATAGTCGCCCCATGCACGCGACGATGGAAGCTGCGGCACGCGCAACAGAACGATCGCTTCGATGTCCTGTGCAACGAGCGCCTCGAAAGCGGTCGGTGTGCGCCGCAACTCGCCCGCCGCGAGGCGGAGGAGGTCTGCGCCGATTTCCTCAAAGGCCGCAGCGGGAAAGAGCCGGGTGCGATCCTCGGTAAGGTAGTCGTAGAGCTGAACCGCCTTGTCGGCGCTGCGCTCGCGCAGCGCGTTGTAGGGCACGCTCACCGCCGCCAGCAGCCGGCTGGTCGGTCCTCGGTCGGCGACGTTCCAGCCAAGCGAGCGCAGCACGTCGACGCTGATGCTCGCGCAGTTCATGGTCGCGTGCCGATAAACGAGCTGATGACGATAGAACTGGTTATAGACTCGTGCGAGCGCGCCCTGGATGTGCGCCGCGGCGCGGGCGTCGCGCAAAACGGCGACCAGCACGTAAGAGGGGCGATACCATGACTGGCCGCTGTTGAGGTCCGCCAGATAATTGTCGAGCGGCAGCATCGCCGCGATGATTCCTTTTTCACTGAAGGAATCCAGCGTATAGAAATTGTTCGCAATCCAGTCGCCGATGGCGCCATCGCGTCCAACGTAGCCGGTCGTCAATGCGAAGTGACCGCCGTGCGCCTCGTCGTCGTCACCCTGAGCGCCGTTGAGCACGATGGCGAGCAC
>DATFSE010000106.1:0-4250 GCA_035262745.1 Casimicrobiaceae bacterium
ATATCGGCGTCATACCACATGTTTAGCGCGCCCGCGGCGCCGGCTCCCACGGCGATGCCGAGGATCGCAATGGCGGTAGGCAGCGGATCCAGGTGACCTGGTGCAATCACCAACCCGACAATCGCGGTGAACACCGCGAGCGCCATCACCCGCGGCTTCATCAACGTGGCGAAGTGGGGTAGCCGCGCCGCCAAACTGTGCCATGAAGCCGACTGAAGACGAGATAAGGAAAGCGCAGTCGTACTCATGATCGATCCCTCAACCCAGAGATTGGATTTCCTGAGAGCCGCTATCTCGCACTCGCTACAGGTCTTGCGTCTTCTCGATAGATACGCCACGCCGTTTTGACGGCGTGAGTAAATGCCGGCAAATCGCGACAAATCTTTCCTAAGACGGAGAGACACTGAGAAAGCGCTGTACATATTACCGTTGCAGACAGCGCAGCCCGTGCCGCGCGCGGATCGCCATTGCAACGAACTGTGCACCCAGTGACGGGCGGGTTCAAATCGTAATCCCGTACGACGATTGACCTCTGCTCAGCTCCTCGCGGGATTCCACGGTGAAGGTGCGCAACAAATCCAGCGCCAGACTGTTGATCAGCTTGCGTAACTCTGGAAACGTCTTGTTCGACGCGGAAACGCTTCGGCAATCATGTGAATGACTGTCTACCAGGACCCAAGCCTCTGCCTTATCGCGAGAGGGGCGGTCGCGCACAACTTCTATGCCGAGCTGATGAACTCCGCGCAGAGCTGTTTTCGCGCGATGTCTTAAGAGAGGCGCGTGATGTGGTCCCGACACCGCTGCGTGAGCGAGCCGATGCGAGCGACGTCAAATCATCAATTTGCTGCGAGGGGAAGATAGTGGGGATCCATAGGCAACGATCCGCTCAATAGCCGCCCTCGCTGATTCCGGTTCTGGGTGGCTCGGGGATCAGTCGCGAGCTGCGTTGGCCGGTGAAATACGACCAGAGCCACTGGCGCTGCACGCGCAGGCGGTTCTGCAGCTGCGGCAGCGAAAGGATGTGGATGAACGCCCACACCAACCAGGTGAGGAAACCGCTCGTACGCAGCCACCGCCGCTCCAGCACTGCGTAGTTCTTGCCGACGACGGCCATATTGCCCTTGTCGAAATAGCGGAACGGACGTTTGGCATGCCGCCCCTTGAGCTCGTTCGCGATCAGGCGCCCGACGTACTTTCCTTCCTGAATTGCGGCTTGCGCGACGCCGGGCACCGGATGTTGGTTTTGCATGACCGACGCCGCGTCCCCAACCACGAACACTCCCGGGGCGTCCACGACTTTGAGGAACGGATCAACGAGCGCCCGCCCTGCCCGATCGGTCTTGCCACCCAGCATCTTGGGAACCGGCGACGCCGCAACCCCTGCGGTCCACAGCACCGTGGCGCTCGGGATCCTAGTTCCGCCGGCGACAATGCCCTGCTCGTCGACGGTCTCGGCCTTGACTCCGGTCAGAACCTTCACGCCGAGCTTCTCGAGGTGCCTGGTCACCTTGCGCGACAGCGACTCGGCAAAAGTCGGCAGAACCCGCTTGCCTGCGTCGAGCAGAATGATGCTGGTCCTTGCTGGATCGATGCGGCGGAAGTTGCCCCGCAGTGTGACCTTCACCAATTGCGCCAACGACGCTGCGAGCTCCACACCGCTTGGCCCCGCCCCAACCAGCACGAACGTCATCTGTCGCGCGCGTTCGCCCTCGTCGTCGGTCGTCGCGGCCAGTTCGAACGCGCTCAGGATTTTGGCTCGGATCGTCTCGGCGTCGGTGAGGCTCTTGAGGCCCGTCGCATAACGTGCGAACTCGTCGTGCCCGAAGTAGTTCGGGCGCATGCCGGTCGCGACCACCAGATAATCGTACGCGATCTTGCGGATGCCCGCGCCCGGTGAGGAGGCCTCGATTGTGCGAGACGCGATGTCGATATGAGTAACCTCCGCTAGGAGTACAGTGACATTTCGCTGCTTCGCCTCGAGTTGCCGGATTGGCGCCGCGATCTCGGCGGGAGACAGAACCGCCGTCGCTACCTGATAGAGCAGCGGCTGAAATATGTGGTGGTTGCGGCGATCAATCAGTATGATCTCGGCATCGGCGTGTCGTAACGCGTGCGCCGCCGCGAGCCCGGCAAAGCCGCCGCCGATGATCACGACACGCTTGCTCTCTGGGTGGTGGTCGACAACGACTGATGCTTGGTCACGCCGTTCGTCCGCCAGCATCGCGCTCATGGGGTCACCTCGTCGTACCGCTTCATTCAAGGCTTCAGCGCGTCACCCCTGTCGCGAAGTGCTGCTTTTGCTGGTCGAACAGATCCTGGAACGAATTCATGGTCGCCATTCTTCACAAAGGGGAATTACTTTTGAACTGGTGGGCGGCCGCATCCGGTTCCGCCGTGAGCGGCGAGCCGCAGTGCGGCCAACAGCGGCGTGTCACCGACAGGCCGCTTGAGCCGATGTGGTCGAAGACCGCCGTCTCGATCCGTAGTGCGCGAACCCGCTGAGTCATCGTACACACCTTGTCTCTGTCGTATCGGTGGGTGGTCAGTTCATGGTCAGGACTATGCGGAAGCGTGCCTTGCCGGCCATCATCTTCGCGTAGGCATCCGCTGCTTTTTCCAATGGCGCCGTCTCGATCATGGCGGAAACGCCGCTCAACGCGCTGAAACGGAGTGTGGCGTCACCTGTCGCCGGGTCTCCTGTCAAAGCACCTTCAAGCTTGCAGCTCCCGAAGATGAGGTCCGAGCTCACGACCTCGATCGGCTCCGGCCCGACGCCGAGAACGATCGAAGTTCCGCCGGGATGCAAGCCCTTGAATGTCTCGGCGACTGTCTTCCCGCCGGAAGCTGTTATCAGAATGACTTTGGCGCCGCCGAGCGCCTGCAGAGCCTCGGCGGGGTCGGTAGCCGCGTTGTCGACGTAGTGGTGGGCGCCGAGTTTCTTCGCCAGCTCCCCCTGGTCGGCGCCCCGGGCGATCGCGACGACCTCGAACCCCATGCGCCGCGCGTATTGCACGGCGAGATGACCAAGGCCGCCGATACCGACCACGGCGACAAGCTCACCGGCCCTTGCTGGTGCGTTTCGCAGCGCGCTAAATGTCGTGAGACCCGCGCACAGCAGCGGCGCCGCACCGACCGACGACAAGGATTCTGGGATCGACATCAGACCGCTGGCCTTGGCGATCATTACTTCGGCATATCCGCCGTCATGATGAACGCCGGTAAATTCCTGGTTCCGGCAGTTGACGAGATCGCCTTTGCGGCAGAACTCGCAATAGCCGCAAGAACCGCCGAGAAACCCGACACCCACGCGCTGACCGACTGCCCAGCCCTGGACACCGGAACCGAGCGCATCGATCCGCCCGACGACCTCATGGCCCGGGACGCGCGGCCAATCGACCGGAAACTGGCCCTCCACTGTCCCGGCATCCGAATGGCAGACCCCGCACGCCTCTACGCGGACGCGCACCTTGCCCGGCCCCGGAGCCTGCGATCTCTTCTCTGTCAGCTCCAGCCGGCCGGTGCTGACCGCCTGTACTGCGCGATAGGCCGATCCACCTTCCATCATCAACCCTCCATCGCGGTCGAGCAGGTGTCGGTACTCGGTTCCTCCACCGTGACTGCATTGGCGTCTAGTTAGGCCGCACGCACTGCCGTCGCGAGTAAAGCCCGACAAATTGCGCCAAATCGTCCCTAACGAGGATCCGTTACGTGAAATGGACGTCGCTGATGTCGATGCGAACCATCAGCATGTCCAAGATCGGCCGTCGGTCAGGGCCACGCGTGTAGGCGCGCCGTTTGGCGGGTAAATGAATTCCGTCCGCCACGATGTAGTCCGATGTGAGTTGCGACGCGGGGAAACCGCCGGCAATGTTGACGCTGTAATCGTGGCGACGCAGTCGGAAATCATGATCAAAGAAGAAATCCTGAAGCAGGCTGTGCGTGTCGATTGACCCTGGAAAGTGCGCGCGCAGCACGCGCCACGTTTCGTCGCCCTCGTGCCACGGCTCGGCTTCCTCCGCGACAACACCTTCCAGCGTCAGGAGAAAGGGGGTCATGAAGTATGTCCAGAGGGCTTCACCATTGAAATAGGCAAGGTGCAACGCATCCCACTGTGTGCTCATCTGATGACCTGCAAACGAGTCTTTTGGATCGCGCCGTTCTGCGACCACGGTTCCGTCAATTTTTTCAATGGCGATTCTGTCCGGCGTCAACATCGCGCGCTGATCGGGCGCACCGTAGGGCAATACGGA
>DATFSE010000107.1:0-2726 GCA_035262745.1 Casimicrobiaceae bacterium
TAGAGATCTGTCGCAGGCTCGATGGTATCCCGCTGGCGCTCGAGCTGGCAGCGGCGCGGGTCGGAGTTTTCGGCCTGCGGGACTTGGCAGCACATCTCGACGATCGTTTTCATGTTCTAACGAGCGGCCGGCGCACGGCTCTGCCCCGGCACCAGACTCTCGGCGCTGCGCTCGACTGGAGCTATCAGCTACTCCCGGAGGAAGAGCGCGCAGCCCTGCGTCGGCTCAGCGTATTTGCGGGCAATTTTACGCTGGAAGCTGCGATCGCCGTCGCCGATCCTGGTTTGTTCGAGATCGTCGACGACATCGCGAACCTCGTTGGCAAATCACTGGTCGCAGCCGATCCTCGCGGCGAAGTTCCCCAGTATCGCCTCCTCGACACGACACGCCTCTACGCACTCGAGAAGCTGAAGAGCTCGGGCGAACTCCAGCAAGTCGCCCGGCGCCATGCCGAGTATTATCTAGCCGCGTTCGCAAACGCCGAGGTTGAAAGCGAGTCGCGGCCGCAAGCCGAGTGGCTGGCCATCTATGGCCGGCATCTCGACAACGTGCGCGCAGCGCTCGATTGGGCATTTTCTCCGGAGGGTGACCCACGTATCGGCATTGGGTTGACCGTCGCGGTTGTGCCGCTATGGGAGCAGTTGTCGCTACTAGGTGAGTGCCGGGAGCGGGTCGAGCAGGCGCTGGCTGTACTGGAAGGCGATGAAGCGGCGACCGTACGGCCACGTATGCAGCTTTCTAGGGCGCTCGGCTGGTCGCTGATGTACGGCGTCGGTCGCGCGCGAGAGGCAGGCCCCGCCTGGGCGACCACGCTCGAGCTTGCGGAACGGCTCGACGACCGGCGCTACCGGCTGAGCGCGCTGTGGAGTTTGTGCATAGATCAATTCAACAATGGCGATCTTCGCGCTGCCCTCGAATTCGCGCGACGTCATGCCGATTTGGCGGCACTATCCGGTGACGCGATTGACTTGATGATGGCCGATCGCCTCCTCGCTACGGCACAGCATTACTTCGGTGATCAACGGGAGGCGCGCCATCATATCGACCGCGCGCTTGGCCAGCTTGCGGCTTTGGCGCTGCAACCTCAGATCGTCCGCGTGCGGTTCGATATGCGGATATCGACGCACTATTTCCAGGCCCGCATCTTGTGGCTGCAAGGGTTTGCCGAGCAGGCGCTGCGGGTGGTCGACCGCAATATCGAGGAAGGGAACGCCATCGGACAAGCCTTGTCCTTTTGCAGCGTCCTAGGCCAGGCGGCATGCCCGATAGCCTTTTGGGCGGGCGATCTCGATGCCGCCGAACGCTATGGCGCGATGCTGCTCGATCATACCGAGCGCCATCCGATACGTTTGTGGCAGATCTGGGCTCGTTGCTTCATAGGCCTAGTGATCGCCAGGCGCGACGATCTCGGCGCCGGCCTCCGGGCGCTGCGCGGCGGGCTCGAGCAAGCGGGCGATGCGAGGTTCCTGCCGCGCTTTCTGCTTTTACTCGGCGAATTGGCGGCGTGTCTCTGCCAGGTTGGTGAAGTGGCACCGGGGCTGGCAATCGTCGAGGATACGCTCGCCCGCTGCAAAGCCCGCGACGAAGGCTGGTATATCGCAGAGTTGCTCCGCATCAGAGGTGAATTGATTTTGTGGGATGGCGCGGCCGACGCTGCCGTTGTCGCCGAACAACATTTCCGGAGCGCCCTCGACTTGGCCCACCGTCAGGACGCTCGCTTCTGGGAACTGCGAACGGCGACGAGTCTCGCGCAGCTCCTCCAATGTCAAGACCGCCTTGCCGAAGCGCGCGAACTGCTAGGACCGATCCACGCCCGGTTTGCTGAAGGCTTTGCGACAGCGGACCTACAACGGGCGAAAAGTTTATTGGACCAATTGGCGTGACCAGAGAAGTTCGACGAGCCCGGGTCCTGGCGATCGAAGGTATCTCGGGGCCAATCGCGTTGCATCCTTGCTCCGCTTGGGCCCAGAGCCCGCCTCGCCGCTCTCTCTGACGACATTCGCAGGGTAATCGTGATAGCAATCGACGCCATCATGCGGTTCACGGCCATAGCCGGGCAAGTTATAGGCTAAACTGCTTCAAACTTGTCTTCTGCCTTTGCCCCCGTCTCTTCGCTTTGGAGCCGTCGACCGTTGTCCCGTCTGTTGATCGCCCGCCACCATGCTCGCTATAGTAGTCCTCAATCCGGTCAATCTCGTCGGCCAGCGTGCGCTCGATATAGGCTTCGAAAGCGTCGCGCAGATCGGATGGGCTGAGCAGCCGGTTTACTGCAATGACGAGTTCGCGCACGCGCGGACCGTCCGCGTTGCGAAACGGGCGGATTTCGAGCTTGCCGCTGCTCAACGCTCTAGCCGGGCCACTTGATGACCGGCACACCCTGTTTCCCCTGCATCTGCGGAATGTGTCCGGGTTGCGCCCGCACCGCCGCGGAGGCTCTAAGCCGCGTTCAACGGAACGCGGACTTGACCTCTCGCGCCAGTAGCCGGATCGCCTCTCGTTCCGCCCCGTGATCTGCCAGGCCCGCGCAATTGGTTTCCAACTGCACGCCCGACAGCCCGATGTCGCGTTGTAGGTCATTCAACTTACCCACCACCGTATCGGGTGAGCCAATGAACACCGAACCGCGCAATGTTTCCTCGAGCGTGATTTCAGTGAGGCGCTGCGAGGTTTTCCAGCGCGGGTGGTCCGGCGGGCTGTTTTGCCGACGAGAGGAGTCGGCGAGCAGG
>DATFSE010000108.1:0-15603 GCA_035262745.1 Casimicrobiaceae bacterium
GTGAAGCTCAGCGTAGTCATCGCTTGCTTCAACGAAGCGGCCACCATCGAGTCCATCATTGACGCGGTTTGTGCTTCACCCTATACGCCGAAGGAAATCGTTGTCGTCGACGATTGCTCGACCGACGGTTCGCGCGACATACTGGAGCAGCTCAAGGCTCGCGGGCGGATCGATCATTTGCTGCGTCACGAGGCCAACCAGGGAAAAGGCGCGGCACTGAAGAGTGGTTTTCAGCACGCGACGGGCGACATTGTCATCGTCCAGGACGCCGATCTTGAATACGATCCCGCTGAATATCCGCGGCTCGTCAGACCCATTCTCGACGGCAAGGCCGACGTCGTGTACGGCTCTCGTTTCCTGGGCGACCAGCCGCACCGCGTTCTGTATTTCTGGCACCGCATGGGCAACGGCTTTCTGACTTTGCTCTCGAATATGCTGACCAACCTGAACCTGACCGATATGGAAAGTTGCTACAAGGTCTTCAGGCGCGACATCATTCAGAACATCGAGATCGAGGAAAAACGCTTCGGCTTCGAGCCGGAGATCACCGCCAAGATCGCCAAGATGGGTTGCGCGGTGTACGAAGTCGGGATCGCTTATTACGGCAGGACGTACGAGCAGGGCAAGAAAGTCAACTGGAAGGACGGCTTTCGGGCAATCTACTGCATCTTCAAGTACAACCTCTTTCGGTGAAAATCCTTCACTCGCATCGTTTAGCCTACGGCCGCAGATACGCCCAGCCCTGTTGCTGACGGGACATCAGCTCGACCACGCCCGCGCCTACGTAGTCGATGCCGTCGAGCATGTCGGCGCGCGCGAGCTTCTGGCCCTTCATGGTGTTCTCGCACGCCACGATCTTCACTCCACCGTGGCTTGCTTCGCTGACGCGCTGAGCAACCACCGAGTCGAGCTTGAGCATGCCGATTCCTGGGCCATAAGCGACGATCTCGATATCGACATTGGCGGCACCCAGGTCGGTCTGGAGATTCTTGGCGTTGTTTAGCGCGAGGTTCCATTTGGCGGGATCGCCATCGCTCACCTGGATGACGACTCGATTGCGTTGGGCCGAGCCGGCTTGCGCCCGCGCCGGCTCGAGGTTGAAAGCACTCAGCGCTAAGGCGAGCATGAGCCCTGCAACGCCCACCACGCCGGTCTTGATTGAGAGCACGGTACCTCCTCGTCGCCTTGCGACTTCGTTCATCGGTGCCATCGCCATTATCGCGTAAAATCGCGCGTCGCCAACCGCTGCGGCCTCCCGAGTTCATCTCGATCACGCCTTCAAGGCATGAGACGTCACGCGCACGTTCCGCTGTCCGCGGCGCTTCTGGTCGTCACCGCCAGCGCGTGCTTCACGGTGATCGACGTAAGCGTCAAATTCTTGAGCGAGCGCTACCCGGTGCCACTGCTGGTATGGGCGCGCTGGAGCGTACAGGCGCTGCTATTGCTGGCGCTGTTTGGGCCGCGGCTGCGCTGGAAGCTCGTGCGCACCGGGCGGCTCAAGCTTCAACTCACGCGCGGTGCCGTACTCATCGGATCGTCTGTTTGCTTTTTCTCCGCTCTCAAATATCTGCCGTTGGCTGAGGCAACGGCGCTCAGCTACACCTCGCCGGTGCTGGTGACCCTGATGGCCGGCTGGTTCTTGAGCGAGCGGCTAACCGCGCCGCGATGGGCTTTCGTCGCTGCCGGAATGGTCGGCATGCTCTTGATCGTGCGTCCGGGGAGCGCGATCCTCACGCCATCGGCACTGTTCGCGCTGAGTTCTGCAACGCTCTACGCAGTGTTTCAGATCCTCACGCGCAAGCTTGCCGGCGAAGATCTCATGTTGCTGCTCATGTACCCGGCGCTAGTAGGTGCCGTGGTTCTTTCCCTGCCTGTTCCGTTTATTGAAGACCGGAGCTGGTATCCGATCCGCGATGTCGTGTTGTTCATCGGCATCGGCTTCATGGGTTTCTTGGGACATCTGCTGTTTGTGCGGGCTTTTCAGCGCGCATCTGCCTCGGCGATCGCACCGTTTACCTATGTGCAGCTCGTCTGGTCGACGCTGGCCGGGTGGCTCGTCTTCGGATCATTTCCCGATACCCTGGCGCTCTGTGGCATCGTCGTCATCGCAGGCAGCGGCGTCGTACTGACCTGGTACGAGCGCTGGCGAGCGAGCCTGCCGCAGTCCGAGCCCGTTGCCGTCGATTAGCCTGACGTGCCACTCTCGCAGCACGCTGTGGTTCGCAACGGCCGAGGCGAGCACGCACAGACCCACGATTAGTGCCGGCCTGTGGCCCCCGACGGCGCCCTTGTATGGCGCCAGGCAGTAAAATTGAGCGTGACGCCGCTTGTTTTTCGAGCCGCAAATCGATTCCAAGTCAGAAAGGTAAACAATGAACGGCAAGAAGCCCCGCATCGGCTTCATCGGCCTCGGGCTGATGGGCCATGGCATGGCCAAAAATCTCGTCACCAAGGGCTTTCCACTGACGATTCTTTTGCACAGGAACCGCAAGTCCGCCGAGGACATACTCGCCGCCGGCGCGAAGGAAGCGAAGACCGGGACCGATCTCGCGCGAGCGAGCGACATCGTCATCCTGTGTATCACCGGTTCGCCCCAGATCGAGCAGGTCGTCTATAGCGAAAACGGGATCCTGAGCGGCGCAAGAGATGGTCTGGTAGTCGTCGACACCTCTACTGCCGAGCCTGCTTCGACCGCGCGGATCCGCGACGACTTCGCCCGCAGGGGCACCAACTACGTGGACGCACCGCTCGCGCGCACTCCGAAGGAGGCCGAGGAGGGCAGGCTGAACACCATGGTGGGGGCCGACGAAGCGACCTTTGCGCGCCTGAAGCCCGTGCTCTCGGCGTATTGCGAGAACGTCATCCACGTCGGTCCGCCGGGCCATGGGCACATGCTCAAGCTCATCAATAATTTCATCGCTCAGGCGATCGCAACGGCTACCGCCGAGGCGTGCGCGGCATGCGCCAAGTCGGGCGTTTCGATCAAAAAGTTGCACGAGATCATTTCCGCAGGTGCGGTGAACTCCGGCATTTTCCAGATGATGGTGGGGAAGATGCTGGAGAGCGGCGATCTTTCGGGACTCAAGTTCACTCTGATCAACGCAATGAAGGATCTGCGCTACTACACCCACTTCGCGGAGTCGCTGCCGGTGCCGGCCATCGTCGGCGAAGCTGTGCATCAGAGCCTGGTTACTGCCAATCTCCTGGGCTTCGGCGACAAATATGTGGCATCGCTCTTGGAAGCGCAGGAGAAGCTCGCGGGCGTGAAAATCGTCTAGAGGACGCGTGGCTGCCGGCCCGATCGCTTCCAAATCCGGACGCCGGAGCCAGTCCGGGGCTGCGCCGAGTCCGTTGCTCCAGCGCGGGGCCATTCTTCGCGCCCTGGGCAGGGCGGACGCGACGCTCACGATCGAAGTCGCGGATACGGTCGACTCCACCAACAGCGAACTGCTGCGGCGTCATCCGGCAACGGACGTTCATCGGCATCTGCTCGTTGCGGAGACTCAGACCGCGGGCCGCGGGCGGCGGGGCCGCAACTGGCTCGCAGTGGCAGGCGGCAGCCTTACTTTTTCGCTCGGCTGGCGCTTTGAGCGCACCGTTGCACATCTCACGGGGCTTTCCCTGGCGGTCGGAGTCGCAGTGGCCGGCGCGCTCGACCACTCGGGCTTTGGTGACATCGAGCTCAAGTGGCCGAATGACCTGGTGCACCAGGAGCGGAAGCTGGGAGGAATCTTGATCGAGCTTTCGCGGGAGGCTATCGGTACGACCGTCGCCATCATCGGCGTCGGCCTCAACGTGCGCCTGCCGGCGTCGGTGAGAAACAACCTGTCCGTTGCGGTCACCGATCTGACCTCGGTCGGGGCAACGGTCGCCGTCGATCGCAATACGCTTCTGGCGCGCATCGCGTCGGAGCTGGCGACGGCGCTCGAGCGCTACTCGAACCAGGGTTTTGCGCCGTTTGTTTCCGAGTGGCAGCGGCGTGATGCCCTCGTGAACCAACCGGTGCAGATCGTGTTGCCGGACGGCAAGACCATCCGTGGCGTCGCCGCAGGAGTCGATGGCGCTGGCGCCTTGCTGATCGAGGATGGCCCCCGGCGCTTGCGCTTCGTCAACGGCGAAGTCTCGGTCCGGCGAGTGACGTGACGATTCTGGCTCTCGACTGCGGGTACAGCAGGCTTGCCTGGGGCCTCGCCGACGAGCACGGGTGGGTAGCCCAAGGCGGCGTCGCCAACCAGGAGATCGGCACCCTCGCCCTGCGCGACTGGCAGAACATGCCCAGACCAGCACGTGTCGTCGGCGTCAATGCCGCCGGCGAGGCAACTCGGGTTCGCGTCGAAGCCCAGCTCACGCGCTGGCGCATCATGCCGCAGTGGCTGATCGCGACGGAAGAGGCATGCGGCGTCAGGAACGGTTATGCACTCCCGTCGCAGCTTGGCACCGATCGCTGGGCGGCGATGATCGCGGCACGGCAGCGCGTCACGCAGGAGCTTTTTCCGCAAGCGTGCCTGATCGTCAATGCACGCACGGCGATTACGGTCGACGCGCTGGACGCGTCGGGGGGCTTTCGCGGCGGAGTAATCCTGCCGGGCATCAATCTCATGCTGCACTCGCTGGCCGCGAACACCGCGCTCAAGATCCCTCCTGGGCGCTATCACGACTTTCCGATCAACAATGCGGATGCCATCTTTTCCGGTACGATCCAAACGGTTTGCGGGGCGATCGAGCAGATGCGGCTTAGGCTTGCGGGCGGAGCGGCGCTCCCGAAGTGCTTTGTCGCGGGCGGAGCGGCGGAGGACATCGCGCCGCACCTTACTGCTCCCGTGGAGGTCGTAGATAATCTGGTGCTCGAAGGGGTGCTCGCCCTGGCCAATGAGCGCTGAGAGTCCTCGACGACGCGATGAGAATACTCGTCTTTCTGCTACTGCTCGCCAACGTCACGCTGTTCCTGTACACGCAGCTAGACAGTGTTGGCGGCGGCGAGGCGGTGCGCCTCACGCAGCAGATCCAGCCCGACAAGATCAAGCTGCTGACCCCGCAGCAGGTCGCGGCGCTGGGGCCGGCGAAAATCGCCGCGCTCGCTGATGTTTGCGTGGAATGGGGACCGCTGTCCGAGACCGACCGCGCACGCGCCGAAGCCGGACTTGCATCGCTCGATCTCGGCCGGCTGCTGAGCCAGAAAAAAGTCGAGGCGCTGGCCAACTACTGGGTGTTCCTGCCGCCGGCGGCGAGCAAGCCCGCCGCGGACCAGCGCGTGGAAGAGCTCAAGGCGCAGGGCATAAAAGACGTGTTCGCGCTGGATAGCGGGCCGCAGCGCTTTGCCATATCGCTGGGCGTGTTCCGCACCGAGGAAGCGGCGCAGGCGCGCCTGGCGGCGTTGCAGGAGCGAGGGATCAAGACGGCCAAAGTTGGCCCGCGCGCCCAGTCAGTGCAGCAGATCGCGCTGGTCGTTCGCGATCCGCCGGCGCCGGTGATCGTGCGTCTGAAAGAGCTTCAGGGCGATTTCCCCGGGAGCGAGCTCAAGATCGGATCGTGCGAGCAGACCACGTGAGCCTTGCGTCCGGGTCGCGTGCGATGGCGCTGATTCGCCCGGCTGAAACTGTGCACGACGTCGAGCTGGCACGCGCGCTGTTCGTGGAATACGCCAAGTGGCTCGACGTCGATCTTTGCTTTCAGGGTTTCGACGCCGAACTCGCGAGCCTGCCTGGAGCCTATTCGCCTCCTCGCGGCCGCTTGCTTATCGCTGGACCACCGGGAGAGGCGTTCGGCTGCATTGCCTTACGCCCGCTCGCGCAGAGTTGCGGCTGCGGCACTGGCGGCGATGCGCGAGCGAATGCGCGCACTGGCGAGGTCAAGCGCTTGTATGTGCAGCCCGGGCACAGGGGCGAGCACTGGGGTCACCGCCTTGCTTCGGCGGTAATCGCAGAGGCAGGAGCCATCGGCTATCTTGAGCTCAAGCTCGATACCCTGATGCGGATGGCCGCTGCCCGCCGCTTGTACGCGGATCTCGGCTTTCGCGAATGCGCGCCGTATTACGCCAATCCGCTGTCTGACGTCGTGTACATGTCGCTGGAGCTTACCTCTGGTGGCTCGGCAGCGAGCGCTCCTTAGAGGCGGTGTCCCTCACCCGCCACGAAAGCGACGCCATCGGATCACGGATCGGCGCGATCGAGGCGCGCGGCGGGGTTCAAGTCGTCACCGCGGTGATCGGCAAAGCCGACCACTATGTCGAGTTGCCGTGGGTGTAGTATTTTGGACGCTCCGATCGCGCGCTCGACGCGATTCCCTTGCCTACAACTGCAGCCCGCAGGGAGGAACGCAATGAATGTTCGCATCTCGTCGGTGAGCGGGCCTGTCACTGCCCTTCTCACGCTGCTGTTTTCCTTCGCTGCCGCGGCGCAGCTTGCCGTCTCCTCCAACGACGGCAAGGCTATCTTGGTCAACGGCGCCAACACGGTGCCAGCGAATCCCGTCGATGACACCGTTACCATCATCGACCTCGGCGTCTCGCCGCCGAAAGTGGTCGGCGAACTCAAGGCGCCGTCGAGCGTGGTGGGTCCGCCGCAGAACGTGGCGGTTGCACCGGACGAATCGATTGCGCTCGTGAGCGCAAACACGAAGCTCGACCCGGGCGATCCGAAAAAGACCGTTCCCGACAACAGGGTTTCGGTGATCGATCTCAAGGCAAACGCGCCGGTGGTGATTGCGACCCTCGAGAGTGGTCTCGGACCCGCCGGCATTTCCATCAATCGTGCCGGCACGCTGGCCCTGGTCGCCAATCGCAACGAGGGAACAGTCTCGGTATTCACCATCTCGGGCAAGACGGTAACTCCTGCCGGGAAGATCAACTTCGGCAATCCGACGTCGGGTCCAAGCAGCGCCGCGTTCTCGCCCGACGGCAAGATGGCGCTGGTTTCGCGCGACGGTGACCACAAAATTTCGGTCCTGACCATCGACGGAAACAAGGTCGAAGACACCAAGCAGGCAATAACCGGCGGCTTCCGGCCCTACGCCATTCAGGTCAGCCCAAAAGGCGATGTCGCCATCGTCGGTAACCAGGGCGGCAATGCAGGCGACATCGACACCATCAATGTGATCGACCTCAAGGGAAAGGCTCCGCGTGTCGTGCATACGCTCGACGTTGGCCAGATCGTCGAGGGCCTGGCTTTCTCGAACGACGGAAACTATGTTGCCCTGACGGCGCAGGACGGCTCGGCCCGAGCACCGAGTCATCCCTTCTACAACGAAAACGGTCTGGTCGTCGTCTTCAGCGTGAATGGAACGGACCTCACCAAAGTAGCCGAAGCCAGGGTCGGGAAATGGAATCAGGGCGTGGTGTGGAGCCGTGACGGCAAGACTTTGCTCACGCAGAGTATGGTCGACCGGTCGCTCTGGGTCTTGAGCTTCGACGGCAAGAACCTGAAGGTTGCGGGCGAGATCAAGGTCAATGGCGGGCCGGAAGGATTGCGTACTGCGGAACGCTGACCGAATGCGCGGCCGGCGGAGCCGCTAGAGGCGTACTGAGGAGACCGCAATGTACAAGAGAATTCTGTTGGCCTATAACGGCACCCGCGAAGGACGAATCGCTTTGCTCGAATGCGCCGAAATTGCGTCTTTCGTCAAAGCGGAGACGCACTTGCTCGCGGTCGCCGCGCCGTCGATATCCATGTACCTCGAGGGTTACGAAGGCAACGTATCGGAGAAAGGAAAAGCTCAGGAGCAAAAGCTCATGAAGAATGTTCTTGCCGAGGGACTTTCGACTCTGACGCAACGGGGTTACGCGGTTACGGGGCACTTCGCAGTCGGAGAACCCGTGGAGCAGATATGCCGGGTTGCCACGGAGCTCAAGTGCGACCTCATCGTCGTCGGTCACAAGCATCATTCGCGGCCGGGGCGTTGGTGGCGCGGCGCGCTCAGCCGGAGCCTGGCGGACTATGCGCCGTGCAGCGTGCTCATTGCCATGACGCCCGAGGTCGCGCCGCAGCCAACCGGATACGGCTCTTAAGCTCCGAGCATGAAAACACTGCTCGCTTCGCTTGCGGCGGCCGCGATCCTCGCATGGATTTGTCCCGTCTCGGCACAAAACTACCCTTCGCATTCGATCACGATGATCGTGCCGTTTGCCGCTGGCGGGCCCACCGATACGATCGCCCGCATCGTGGCCGAACGTATGGGAAAGACGCTCGGGCAGACGGTGGTGGTCGAGAATGTGACAGGTGCCGCCGGCTCGATCGGGGTCGGGCGGGTCGCCCGCGCCGCCCCCGATGGTTACACGCTGAGCATCGGCCACTGGAGCACGCACGTCGTCAACGGCGCGGTGTACGAGCTTTCATACGATCTGCTGAAGGATTTCGAGCCGGTGGCGATGATCGCCACCAATCCGCAGCTCATCGTGACCAAGACCACCGTTCCGGCAAGCAGCCTCACCGAATTGATTGCCTGGGTGAAGGCGAACCAGGAGAAGATGTCCGTTGGAACCGCAGGTGTCGGCAGCGCATCGCATGTCGGCGGGATTTATTTTCAGAACATCATCGGCGCCAAACTCCTGTTCGTCCCGTATCGGGGCACAGCACCGGCAATGCAAGACCTGATCGCGGGAAGGACCGACCTCATGCTCGATCAGGCAGCGAATTCGCTGCCGTGGGTGCGCAGCGGCAAGATTAGAGCTTATGCGGTGACAGCGAAGACACGCATGGTGGCCGCGCCAGATATTCCTACGGTGGACGAGGCTGGTCTGCCTGGACTCTACATCTCGGTTTGGCACGCCATCTGGGTGCCGAAGGGCACGCCCAAGGACATCGTCGCGAAGCTCAACGCGAGTGTGGTCGAGACGCTGGCCGATCCGATGGTGCGTCAGCGACTGACCGACCTGGGCCAGGAGATTCCTCCCCGGGAGCAGCAAACGCCCGAAGCGCTCGGCGCCTACCACGAGGCAGAGATCGCGAAATGGTGGCCGTTGATCAAGGCTGCCGGCATCAAGGCCGAGTAGTGTAGCGTCGCGACTCTCGTGAGTGCGATGTCGCAGACCGTTATATCCGGCATTGCCTGCTTGATCCTGGGCCTTCTTGGGGGTGCCCGAGCAGCCTCTTCAGCAGATTTGCTCGCCTTTCAAGCCACGCCATTGAAGGGGCCCGAGTGCGTGACCGACACAACCGGATATTTCTATGCAGAGGACGAGCTCAATCCCGATCCCGCAACAGCAGTGCCATCCCTGTCGCACTACTACCTCGTGGTCCGGAATCTGGGGCTTGGAGCCGTCGCGGCACAACCGGCCTACGATTTCGGGCACCTGTCTGCAGATTACGTAGATTCGAGTCTTCGCGGTGCGGCTCTCACAGGACTCGACGTCCCTCAGCCAAGAACAAGTTGGCAACGTTCCACACACGGCGACAGTACTGCCGACGATTCGTCAGCATTTCAGACGCACTGTTACGACGCTGGCTCGTTCATCAATACCTGGACATTTCCCTACACCACGGTGCCGGGGAGCGGCGCCCACTCGGTGTATGGCTATGATTTCCACGACCCTCCACCACCACCAGCATTCGACGACAACCCGGCCACGGACTTGGTGCTTCAGGTAAGCCTGGAGGTGCCGTGGGTTGCGCTATGGCCCAGCCCGGCCACGGGAGAGCTGCCAGTCGGACAGGTCAGCCTCTTCGCGTATTTTCGTGACCGAGCGACGGGCAAGCTGTTCGTGGCGCTTATGCTTCTCTTCGACAATCGGTTGGGGCTCGATGGAACGTTTGCGCCTTATGTCGCTGACGATCTTCGCACACCCTTCGTGAGCATGACGCTTAACTCGCAAGCGGGATATGCCACGCTATCGCCGATCTCTTCTACAGCGACTGGAATCCCCTGGACGGGGCTTCGCTTCTTCCGAGGACACATCAGCCAGGACAACTTCCGCAGCATGCTCCGCGACATCAATGTGTATTGTGCGGGCCACAGGGATGCACCATTCTGCGAGTCATCCCCTTCGAGCGCGAATGCATTCACCGAGGACGTCAAGAACTACGACATCACGATATTTGGCGTCCTGCACGAAGTGTGGCGGGCGCCGGACAGCAATATCAGCATGGGCATTCACCTCTACGACCTGGGACTGTGGAATTTCCGTTAGACCGGGCCAAAGAGCCGCAACACCGCTCGATTTCCTTGGATAGAAAATCGAATGTCATCCTGAAGGGTCCTTGTCATCGCGCGGTCGTCGCGCCAAACGCTAGCTCGATCGCCTCATTGAGCGGCATCTCGCGGCCTTGCCGCCAGGCTCGGTCGAATCCACCTTCATCGCCGATGGCCTCGCGTGCCATGGTGGAGTAGCGGTCATTGCGCGACCGCTCGTTGGGGGAGATCGGCGACCCTGTTTCCTCGCGCAATCGTTCCGCAGCGCCCCATGTGCGTGCGGCGGCGAGCGAATCGCCCCGAGCAACGGCGAGCGCCGCTGCCCCTTCCAGCGCACGGGCGATTCCGAGCCGGTCGCCCAGCTCGCGCCGAATCGCGAGCGCCTCCGCGTAGAGCGAACGCGCATCGCCAAATTCGCTCCGCAAGAATGCTACGATCCCCAAGCTCCAGAGACTGGTTGCGACGCAGTCGCGGTCTCCCAGCTCGCGGCCGATTGCGAGACTCTCCTGATTGAGCGCCCATGCGGCGTCGAGATCGCCCTGATCACAGGCGATGTTCCCCAGAGTGGTCAATGCGTCTGCGACACGCCCTTGATCTTCCACCTGTCGCGACAGCGCCAGGGACTCTTGCGACAAGTCTCGTGCGGTGAGAAGGTCTCCACACTCATGCGCAACTATTGCCAGATTGCCCAACAAGCCGGCCGCGCCGCGCCGATCTCCCAATTCGCGCCACAATACGAGACTCTCTTGAAAGAGCGTTTGCGCCGCGGGATAGTCACCCTGCTCGATCGCCAAGCACCCGAGATTGTTGAGCGTACGCGCGAGGCCCCAGCGGTCATCGAGCACCCTTGAAAGCGCCAGGCTTTGCTCGAGTAACGGCCGCGCGGCGAGAAAATCGGTTTGATGCCACGCGAGGCTGCCGGCGGCATTGAGCGCCTTCGCATACTCCAAGGTGGGCTCTGGCGGCGCGCCTTTGGCCAGGATTCGCGCACACCATTGCCTCCCCTCGGCGAGAAATCCCCGCGTGTGCCAGAAGCGGTGCAACGCCGCGCACAGTCGGAGATCTTCTTGCGCTCGAGCCTCCCCATGGCTCCACTCGAGCGCCGACCGCAGGTTGTCGTGCTCCTCCTCGAGACGCCGCAACCACTCGGCCTGCTCCGCACCTAGCAATTTCTTGTCCGCCTTCTCTGCCAATGCGAGGAAGTGGCCCCGATGGCGCTCCCGAATCGCTTCGGCGCCTCCGCTTTCCACGAGCCGCTCCCGAGCATACTGCCGTACGGTCTCGAGCAGCTTGTAGCGCAAGCGTGCGTCGCTCTGCTCGACCGACACGAGGCTCTTGTCAATGAGCGAGGTCAACAGATCTAGCACCTCGCTATCCTCAACGCGTTCGCCAGCGCAGATACGCTCTGCCGCGTCGAGC
This sequence comes from Casimicrobiaceae bacterium, assembly GCA_035262745.1. Lineage (GTDB taxonomy): Bacteria > Pseudomonadota > Gammaproteobacteria > Burkholderiales > Casimicrobiaceae > PALSA-1003. Next base: position 11,542 of record DATFSE010000108.1, read on the forward strand.
GTCCAGCCTCCGGCGAAGACCGACAGCCGTTGCAACAGGAGCTTCTCCGGGTCCTGCAATAGGTCGTAACTCCAGTCGATGAGCGAGCGCAGCGTCTGCTGACGAGGGAGCGCTGTGCGCGATCCTCCCGTCAAGAGACGGAAGCGATGGTCCAGCCTGCGATTGATATCTTCGAGGGAGAGCGATCGCACCCGTGCCGCCGCCAGCTCGATGGCGAGCGGGATCCCATCGAGCCGATGACAGATGGAGACGAGCGTCGCAGCGTTCTCGTGGGTGACCTGAAAGTCCGCGCGTACATTGAGGCAGCGATCGACGAAAAGCTGCAAAGCCTCGAATGGAACAATTGATGCGGGCGTATGCGTCTCCTTGGGATCGGGTAGCGATAGCGACGGCACTCGATAGGTCTGCTCGCCCGCGATGCCGAGCGCTTCCCGACTACTGGCCAAGATCATGAGATGCGGGCACCGCCGCACGAGGGAATCGGCGAGTAGCGAACACGCGTCGAGCAGGTGCTCGCAGTTATCGAGCACCATCAAAAGGCGCTTGTCCGCGAGATGCTCAATGAGCGTTGTCGTGATCGCTTTTCCCGGTTGCTCCTCGAGTCCCAGGACCGTCGCCGCGGTCCGCGGCACAAGGCCTGGGTCGGAGAGCGGCGCAAGCTCGACCACGAATGCGCCGTCGGGAAAGCGCTCGAGGGAATCAGCGGCAAGCTGCAGCCCCAGGCGGGTCTTGCCGCAACCGCCCGAGCCGGTGAGAGTGAGCAATCGCGTGGCGCTGAGAAGCTGCTTCACCTCCGCAATTTCCTTTTCGCGGCCGATGAAGCTGGTCAGTTGCTGCGGGAGGTTATTGGGCGTCGAGTCGAGCGAGCGCAGCGCCGGAAACGTGCGGGGCAGATCGGCGTGAAGCAGTTGCCACACGTCTTCGGGGGCCGCGAGGTCGCGCAGGCGCACACGGCCAAGGTGCAGAACGTCAGTGCCGGCGGGGAAGCGCTCTCTCGCATGATTGACGACGGCCTGGGACAGCAGCACCTGGCCGCCGTGCGCAGCAGCCATAATGCGCGCGGCGCGGTTGACTGTGCTGCCGAAGTAGTCGCTGTCGCGCTCTTCAGCGATGCCGGCGTGCAGGCCGCAGCGCATCTTCAGCGCGATTCCGCAGTCGGTGCCGATGGCGGCAGCCCCGCGCTGCAAGTCGACTGTGGCCACTACTGCGCTGGCGGGATCATCGAACACGGCGTGCAGCCCGTCTCCAATCATCTTTACCAGTCGGCCGCCACGTTGCTCGACGACCGCGCGGCAAAGTCGGTCGTGGCGTGAGAGAGCCTCGGCCATCCGCACCGGCTCCGTCTCCCAGAGCTTGGTGCTGCCCTCGATGTCGGTAAAAAGAAATGTGTTGCCGCCGCCGCGGCCGCCGGAGTCCACAGCAATCCTGAAGGGATCGTGATTCTGCCGCTATGGTCCCTTACGGCAAAGGTTGGGTCAATTCTGTTTCCCCGCGCTGCTCGCCCCTCGCAAGAATCAACAGCAATTACCGTAGCGGCAACGTGAAGGCAAACGTCGTGCCGCTACCGACTTGACTCTGGACCCAGATCCTTCCACCGTGCAGCTCGATGAACTTGCGCGAGATGGCGAGGCCGAGCCCGGTGCCTTCCACTTTCTTGGACGCTGTGCCGACTTGGCGGAACTCCTCGAACACTGCTTCCTGTTCCTCCGGTGCGATGCCGACCCCGGTGTCCGTGACCGAGACCTCCGCTACGCCGTCATCCACGGCCGCCCGTACGTCGATCCTTCCACCCTCCGGGGTGAACTTCAGTGCGTTGGACAAGAGGTTTAGAAGGACTTGCTTCACCTTGCGCTCGTCAGCCCGAATCACTCCGAGACGCGCATCGACCATGCGCCCGAGCGTGATTCCCCGGCGGATCGCCCGTTCACGCACCAAAGTCAGCGTGTTCTCGATCGCGCTTGGCAGATCGAAATCGCTTATGTCCAACTCCATCCGTCCCGCTTCGATCTTGGAGAGATCGAGAATGTCATTGATGAGGGACAAGAGGTGTTGCCCTGACTGCAGAATGTCACTGATGTATTCGGCCTGCTTTTCGTTGATCTCGCCGAACATGCGTTCGGATAGAACCTCCGAGAAGCCGATGATGGCGTTGAGCGGCGTGCGCAGCTCATGCGACATATTAGCGAGGAACTCGCTCTTGTGACGGCTCGCAGTCGCTAGCTCGCGGCTCTTCTGCTCGACCTCTCGAAATAGTCGCGCGTTCTGGATAGCTAGGGCAGACTGCGTCGCAAAAGTCTTCAGCAGCTCGATCACCTCCGGAGCAAACTCGCCTGGACTATTACGGTTCACGGCGAGCGCGCCGAGCAGGTGGTCCTCACGCAAGAGCGGCACCGCGAGCACCGAGCGAAGGCCGCCACGGGTGCCGATCTCTCGGAGGCGGCTTGGGTAGTCGGGCTCCTCCGCGATGTCCCGGATCTGGACTGGCTCGCCGGTCATCGCTAGCCTACCGAGCGCTCCTTCGCCTTTCCTGATAGGCATCGCACGAAGCGCTTCGACCAGCTCATCAGGCGCCCGGTCCGTTGCGTGGAGATAGAACTCTTCGCGCGTCTCGTCGTACTCCCAGATTGATCCGCCATCCATGCCGGCAAGTTGCGCAGCCCGCGAGACGATGGTGGCCAGCACAGTTTCCAGATCGAGCGTCGAACTCACCGCCTGACCGACCTCGCCGAGCGCCTTCAGCTCTCCAACCGATCGCGTTAGCTGAAGCGTGCGGGTCTCCAATTCCGTGAACAGGCGGACATTCTCAATCGCAATCACCGCCTGGTCGGCGAAAGTCTGCAGCAGGGCGATCTGTTTGTCAGGGAACGGCCCCGGCTCCGGCCGGCCGACCGCGATCGCTCCTATCGGTCGGGCATCGTGCAAGAGCGGGACGGCTACGACGCTGCGGAAGCCGCCCGCGAGCGCGGTGGCCCTGACCCCCAAATCGCGCTCCGCGTCCTCGAGGACGTCTGGAATCGCAACCACGCCACACGTGAAGACTGCGCGGCTCGCCGCGGTCTCTGGGCTGGCGGGTCTCGGGTAGATCTTGCGCACGGCATCGGCCCCTTCCGGCGTGGCTGTCGCGAGGGCGACAAGGTGCAGGAGTTGTCCGTCATACGTCGTTACGGTTACCGAGCTGCCGCCACATAGCCTTATCGCGGAGGCTGCGATCGAATCGAAGACTGGCTGTACATCACGCGGCGACTGACTGATCACGCGCAGGATCTCACTTGTCGCGGTCTGCCGCTCCAAAGCCTCCTTGGTTTCGTTGAACAGGCGCACGTTCTCGATTGCGATCACCGCCTGGTCGGCGAAGATCTTGAGTAGCTCGACCCGCTCGTTCGTGAAGGCACCGACGTCGCGATGGGACACTCCGATCGCGCCGATGACCCGGTCTTCGCGAACCATCGGCACTAAAACAGTGCTGTGAACGTCGCGGGCGCGATGCACGTCGCCGCTACCGCTTGTCGTATGCGGGTCCTTCTCGACATCGGGGATATTGAGCACGGAGCCGTCCAGGACGCGCCGAAGGTGATCGGTTTCACGGAGCGAACGCGGAAACCGGCGGCGGTACGCCTCGAGCGCCTCGGCACTGAAGTGATATCCGCCGACAAAGTGAACGATCTCATCATCGAACCGATACACAGCTGCGGATTCGGCGCTGCACAGGCGCGCTGCGTTCGCCACGATCGTCTCGAATACCGGTTGCACATTCGTGGGTGAGCTACTGATTGCGCGCAGAATTTCACTGGTCGCAGTCTGTCGCTCCAGAGACTCTTTCGTCTCGTTGAACAGACGTACGTTCTCGATTGCGATCGCAGCCTGGTCCGCAAAAGTCTTCAACAGGCTGATTTGCTTGTCCGTGAACGGGCGGACTTCCAAACGAAAAGCCACGATCGAGCCGATGGCTCGGTCCTCTCGCATGAGCGGGGCCGCCAGGAAGGTATGATGCCCCATGATCCGTTGCATCTGCCGAGCAAGCGGGTATTCCTCTTCGGGTGCGACGGCGAGGTCCTCCAGGTG
>DATFSE010000109.1:0-125383 GCA_035262745.1 Casimicrobiaceae bacterium
CGGCCAGGAAGCACGCGCGGATGATGGAGATGGAGGCGGCGCGCTTTTACCAGCGCGCAGCGGACCGGGTGACGCACCTGGGGACCCGGGAACTGCTCAACAAGCTGGCGGATGAGGAGCGCAAGCACTCCGAGACAGCGGGTACGCTCGAAGAGAAGCACCTGACAGAGCACGCCAAGTCGCAGGAAGCGGAGTCCAACAAGAGGCTGTTCGTGCTGCAAGTGGTGCAGCCAGGCCTAGCCGGACTGATGGACGGTTCCGTTTCGACGCTGGCCCCGCTCTTTGCGGCCGCTTATGCCACGCACCGGACCTGGGAAGCCTTCCTGGTGGGCCTCGCGGCTTCGCTCGGAGCAGGAATTTCCATGGGTTTCGCGGAAGGCTTGTCGGACGATGGATCGCTGACCGGCCGCGGCTCTCCGTGGATTCGCGGCGTGGTCACGGGAGCGATGACCACGGCGGGCGGCCTCGGCCATACCTTTCCGTTCCTGATCCAGAATTTCCGGGTGGCCATGACCGTGGCTTTTCTGGTGGTGGCGGTAGAGCTCGCAGTGATCAGCTGGGTGCGGCACCGCTATATGGACACGCCCTTTTTGCAGGCGGCGTTTCAGGTGGTGGTGGGGGGCGTACTGGTGTTCTTGACGGGAATTCTGATCGGCAGCTCGTGAGGTGGAGTTCCGGGCGCTAGTCAGAATGAGCAGGGGCGGGTTGGGGAGCCGAACCCGGCAGGATGGCGCGCTGCAGCCGCGCCTGGAAACGGTCGAGGTAGAGATAAATCACCGGAGTGGTAAACAGGGTCAGCAACTGGCTCAGGATCAAGCCCCCGACAATGGCGATGCCGAGCGGCCGGCGAAGTTCCGAGCCCACACCGGTGCCGAGCGCCAGCGGCAGCGCGCCAAAAAGCGCGGCCATGGTGGTCATCAGAATCGGGCGAAAACGCAGCAGGCAGGCCTGATGGATGGCCTCGACCGGCGACATTCCTTCCTGCATCTCGGCTTGAACCGCAAAATCCACCATCAGAATAGCGTTCTTCTTGACGATGCCGATGAGCAGGATGATGCCGATGATGGCGATGATCCCCAGATCTTGGCGCGCGATCATCAGCGCGAGCAGTGCGCCCACGCCGGCCGACGGAAGCGTCGACAGGATTGTTATCGGGTGCACGTAGCTCTCGTAGAGCACGCCCAGCACGATGTACATGGTGACGATGGCGGCGAGAATCAGCCAGAGCTCGTTTGCAAGCGATGCGCGGAAGGCGAGCGCCGCGCCTTGAAAACGGATCTGCGCACTCGCAGGAAGTGCCAGGTCACGCTGCGCCGCTTCGATCGCCTTGACCGCGTCGCCCAACGAAGCTCCGGGCGCGAGATTGAATGAGATCGTCGCCGCCGGAAATTGGCCGTTGTGATTGACCACCAGCGGTGCAGACCGCTCGACCACACGCGCGATGGACGACAGCGGCACCTGTTGGGTCGTTCCGCCAGAGCTGGGTACCGGACTGGCGGTCGTGGCAGTGGCGGCGCCGCTAGCCAATCCAGGCGTCGATCCGGCCGCAGGCGCCGTCGCCGAAGGAACATTCGCCGGCACATAGATGTTCTCCAGCGCCGCCGGACCGAGCTGGAATCCGGGCTGCACCTCAAGCACAACGCGATATTGATTGGTCTGCGTGAATATGGTCGAAACCAGCCGCTGGCCGAATGCGTTGTAGAGCGCATTGTCGATGATCGCGGGCGTGATGCCCAATCGGCTGGCGGTGGCGCGATCGATCTCCACGTAGGCCTGCAATCCGTTGTCCTGCAAGTCGCTCGCGACATCCGCGAGCACCGGAGATTGCCGTAGTCGCTCGACCAGCTTCGGCACCAGCGCCGAGAGCTCGTCCGGATTGGTGTCCTCAACGGTGAACTGGTATTGCGTACGGCTCACGCGATCTTCGATGGTGAGGTCCTGCACCGGCTGCATGTACAGGGTGATGCCTTCGACGTCGGCGAGCTTGGTCTGCAGGCGGCGTATCACTTGCGTCGCGCTCGCGTCGCGCTTGGAAAGCGGTTTCAGGTTGATGAGCATCCGCCCGCTGTTGAGCGTGACATTGGTGCCGTCGACGCCGATGAATGACGATAGGCTTTCCACAGCCGGATCCTGCAGAATGACACGGCCCAGCGCTTGCTGCCGCTCGGCCATCGCGCCGAACGAAATGCTCGCCGGTGCTTCGGAGATACCCTGGATCGCCCCGGTGTCCTGCACCGGGAAGAAGCCCTTGGGTATGACGATGTACAGCAGGATGGTGAGCAGGAGCGTCGCGATGGCGACGATCAGCGTCGCGGCCTGGCGATCGAGAACCCAATTGAGCATCTCTCCGTAGCGAGCGATCACTCGCTCGAAGACCTCGCCGCTCTTGTGATAGAACCATCCCTGCTGCTCTTCCGGCACGCGTCGCAAGAGCTTGGCGCACATCATCGGCGTCAGCGTCAGCGAAACGACCGCCGAGATGAGGATCGATACCGCGAGAGTGATGGCGAATTCGCGGAAGAGCCGCCCGACGACATCGCCCATGAACAAAAGCGGGATAAGCACAGCGATCAGCGAAAAAGTCAGCGATATGATGGTGAAGCCGATTTGTTCCGAGCCTTTGAGCGCGGCTTCCAAGGGCGGGTCGCCTGCCTCGATGTAGCGGGCGATGTTCTCGATCATGACGATGGCGTCGTCGACGACGAAGCCGGTGGCGATGGTCAGCGCCATGAGGGTCAGGTTGTTGATCGAGAAGCCGGCGAGGTACATCACCCCGAAGGTTCCGATCAGCGACAGCGGCACCGCGACGCTGGGAATGATCGTCGCCGACAGGCTGCGCAGGAACAGGAAGATCACCATGACCACCAGCGCCACCGCGAGAAACAACTCGAACTGCACGTCGTGCACCGAGGCGCGGATGGTTACGGTGCGGTCGGTAAGCATGGTCACGTCGACTGCGCTGGGAAGGGCCGCCTGAAGCTGCGGAAGGAGTTGCTTCACGCGATCGACCACCTCGATCACGTTGGTGCCCGGCTGACGCTGGATGTTGACGATGACAGCCGGCTGCTCGTTCGCCCATGCCGCCAGGCGGGAATTCTCCGCTCCATCCACGACGTCGGCGACGTCGGACAGCCGGATCGGCGCACCACTGCGGTACGCGATGATCAGGCTGCGGTATTCGTCTGCGCTCTTCAACTGATCGTTGGCGTCGATGGTTGATGCGCGGGTCGGGCCGTCGAAACTGCCCTTCGCCTGATTGGTGTTGGCGTTGCTGATTGCGGTGCGGACATCGTCGAGCGACAAACCGTAAGCGGCCAGCGCAGTCGGGTTGGCTTGCACGCGCACGGCCGGCCGTTGGCCGCCCGACAAGCTCACTAAGCCCACGCCGGGAAGCTGCGAGATCTTGGTCGCCAACCGCGTGTCGGCGAGGTCGTAGAGCTTGGGCAGCGTCAACGTCTTCGATGTCAGCGCCAGAATGACAACCGGCGTATCGGCCGGGTTGACCTTGCTGTAGATCGGAGGCGTGGGGAGGTCGGTCGGCAGAAGGTTGCTGGCCGCGTTGATTGCCGCTTGAACTTCCTGCTCCGCGACATCCAGCGACAACTGCAGGCTGAACTGCAGCGTGATAACCGATGCGCCAGCGGAAGAAGTCGACGACATCTGGTTCAGACCCGGCATCTGGCCAAACTGGCGTTCGAGCGGCGCGGTAACCGATGAGGTCATCACGTCGGGACTCGCTCCTGGATACAGCGTCACGACCTGGATGGTCGGATAGTCCACTTCCGGCAGCGCAGACAGCGGCAACACGCGATAGGCGACTACGCCGGCGAGCAGTATCGCGACCATAAGCAGCGACGTCGCGACCGGCCGCAGGATGAATGGACGAGACGGATTCACTGATGTTCCGTTTGTGTCGCGGCGTGGCGATCGCGGCCGCGACAACCTTCCCATTTGTGCGGCGTTGGCACGGTCAACCGCCCTTCTTGCCTTGACCGCCGCCTCCGCGGCGCGAGCCGTCGCCATTGCCCTTGCCTGCACGCGGCGCGGCTTGGGTCGCCGCTGCGCGCGCTTCGGCGGTGACCAATTCGACCTTGGCGCCCTCACGCAATTTGTCCGCGCCGTCGACGACGACGTTGTCGCCAGGAGCGACGCCCGATTCGATCGCCGTTGTTTCTCCTTGCACGGGCCCCAGCTTGACCGGAACGACGCTGACCGTGTTGTCGCTCTTGACCACGTAGACGAACGTTCCCGGGGCGCCGCGCTGAATCGCAGAGGAAGGAACGAGCGTAGCGTCAGGCAATGTCTCGACCACCATGCGCACGTTGACAAACTGATTGGGAAACAAGGCTAGATCCGTGTTCGGAAACTCGGCGCGTAGCTTGACCGTCCCGGTCGTCGTGTCGATCTGGTTGTCGATGGTGACGAGCTTGCCGACGCCAAGCTTGTTTTTTTGCGCGCGATCGAACGCCTCCACGGGCACCGTCTCGCCTGATTGCATCCGCTTCATCACTCGCGGCAGATTGTCTTCGGGTATGGGATACAGCACGGTGATCGGCTGCAGCTGGGTGATCACGACCAGGCCGTTGGTGTCCGAGGCGTGGATCATGTTGCCGGGATCCACCTGCCGCAATCCGACGCGACCGGCGATGGGTGCGGTAATACGCGCGTAGGTGAGTTGGAGCTTGGCGTTATCGACCGCACCCTGGTCGCTTTTTATGGCGGCTTCGTACTGACGCACCAGCGATTCCTGAGTGTCGACCTGCTGGCGCGAAATCGAGTCCTGGGCAAGAAGCGTCTTGTAGCGTTCAAGGTCGACCTGCGCGTTCTTGAGCAGCGCCTGGTCCTTCGCCAGCTGACCGAGCGCTTGCGTGAGCATCACTTCGAAGGGACGGGGGTCGATCTCGGCCAAGAGATCGCCGGACTTGACCATCTGTCCTTCGCTGAAGGCGACGCGCACCAGCTCTCCGTCGACCCGGCTGCGCACGGTGACGCTGTTGCGCGGAGTGACGGTGCCGAGGGCGTTAATCGCAACATCGATGCTGCCCTTTCGCGCTGCAGCGGCGACCACGGGCAAGGGTCGTGACGCTGCGTCGCCGCGCGCCGCTCCTGGCTGTTCCGTTTTTGGCCAGGCGTACCAGGTGATGGCGATGATCGCAACAATAGCGATGGCTACGGCGAGCAGAACCCGGCGGCGCCGCCACTGCGGGCGCGCAGGGGGTGCCGGCGAGTCTTGAATCGGCTGCGTCTGGCGCGGCGAGGAATCTGGTGTCATCGCTTTGTTTCTTCGTATCGTAGACAGCGGGTGGACGCCATTGTCCCGGTTTACAAACCCCGGTTTCCGTTCGACTTGTAACCAGGTGTTATGGAATCCTGCACAGGACCCCGCGAAGGGGGCTGGTCAGTAATTCGCAATGCGTTGAAACGCCGGGGCGGCCGCCTCGGGTTGGACACCCCGGATGCATACGAGTGCACGAGCGGCGGCTTTTTGCGCTAAACTACTCCACTCCTGAGGAGCGTTGCAACGGGCCGCGGCACTTGCTTAAGCCGCCGGTTCGCCAGGCTCGGGACTGTATCTTTTGCAACGGCGCTCGTTGACCCGCGACTCGCGCGCATGGGTGACGAGGGCAAACTCCCTTCACCACGCGGCGCGTCGCTCGAAACGGAGTGACCATGAACGCTGCTACCGACATTAGAAACTTCACCGACTTTCGTGTCGCCGATCTTGCGCTCGCCGAGTGGGGACGCAAGGAAATCGCCATCGCCGAAACCGAGATGCCCGGCCTGATGGCGATTCGCGAGGAGTTCGCCCCCGAACAGCCGCTGCGTGGCGCGCGTATCGCGGGGTCGCTGCACATGACCATCCAGACCGCTGTCCTCATCGAGACGCTCAAGGCGCTCGGCGCGGAAGTGCGCTGGGCGTCATGCAACATCTACTCGACTCAGGATCACGCCGCGGCCGCGATCGCGGCGGGCGGCACGCCGGTCTTTGCCTACAAAGGCGAATCGCTCAAGGACTATTGGGAATTCACCCATCGCATCTTCGAGTGGGACGGCGGCAAGTCGACGCCTAACATGATCCTCGACGACGGCGGCGATGCGACGCTGCTGGTGCACCTGGGGGCGCTGGCCGAAGTCGATCGCTCCGCCATCTCGCATCCGGCGAGCGAAGAGGAGTTCGCCCTGTTCGCAGCAATTGCCGAGCGCCTTGCCCGCGACCCGCATTTCTATTCGCGCATCAAGGCCGGCATCAAAGGCGTCACCGAAGAGACGACCACGGGCGTCAAGCGGCTCTACACCATGCATCGTGAAGGCCGGCTCGGTTTCCCTGCGATCAATGTCAATGACTCTGTGACCAAGAGCAAGTTCGACAACCTCTACGGCTGCCGCGAGTCGCTGGTCGACGGTATCAAGCGCGCCACCGATGTGATGATCGCGGGAAAGATCGCGCTGGTGAACGGCTATGGCGACGTAGGCAAAGGGTCGGCGCAGGCGCTGCGGGCGCTCTCCGCCCAGGTTTGGATCACCGAGATCGACCCGATCTGCGCATTACAGGCGTCCATGGAAGGTTACAAGGTCGTCACCATGGACTACGCCTGCGACAAGGCCGACATCTTCGTCACCGCCACCGGCAACATCGACGTGATCGGTCACGAGCATATGCGACGGATGAAGAACAATGCCATCGTGTGCAACATCGGACACTTCGACAACGAGATTGACGTCGCCGCGCTGCGTGCGTACCGGTGGGAGAACATCAAGCCGCAGGTCGATCACATCATTTTCCCCGACGGCAAGCGTATCATCCTGCTCGCCGAAGGGCGGCTGGTGAACCTCGGCTGTGCGACCGGGCATCCCAGCTACGTCATGTCGAGCTCGTTCACCAACCAGGTCATGGCGCAGATCGAGCTGTGGGGCGATGCGCGAAGCGGGGCCGGAAAGTACCCGGTCGGCGTCTATGTGCTGCCCAAGCAGCTCGACGAGAAGGTGGCCCGGCTGCAATTGAAGAAACTCGGCGCGATGCTCACCGAGCTCTCCGACAAGCAGGCGCGTTACATTGGAGTGGCGAGGGAAGGCCCGTATAAGCCGGATACCTACCGCTACTGATCTTTCGCCGAGAAAACGCGCGTGCGACTGCTGCTCGTCTGGCTCATCAACACGGTGGCGCTGCTGGCTCTGCCGTATCTAATGTCGTCGATACAGGTGGACTCCTTCGCCGCCGCGTTGATTGCCGCGCTGGTGCTCGGACTCATCAACACGTTCATCCGGCCGCTCTTGATCCTGCTCACGCTCCCGGCGACGCTGCTCACGCTTGGGCTGTTCATTTTCGTGATCAACGGGCTCTTGTTCTGGGCGGTCGGCTCGTGGGTGCAGGGTTTCCACGTCGCCGGATTCTGGTCGGCCGTCGGCGGGGCGATCCTATACAGCATCATCTCCTGGGCGCTCTCGGCGATTCTGCTGCGCGGAGCCAGCGCGCGCGAACTCTGATGGTTTCGCGATGAGCACTGATCGCGAGGGCGTCTTCAGCTTCGAGTTCTTTCCGCCGGCAACGCCGGAGGGAGCACAGAAGCTCGTCGACACGCGAGAGCAGTTGGCGCGGCTGGGACCGAAGTTCTTTTCAGTCACCTATGGCGCCGGCGGCTCGACGCGCGATCGAACGCTCGCGGCAGTCCTCGATATCCAGGCGTCTGGACAAAGAGCGGCCCCGCACATCTCGTGCATCGGATCGACCCGGCGCAGCATCCGCGAGACGCTCGCCACTTACCGGTCCCACGGCATCGGACACCTGGTCGCTCTGCGTGGAGACCTTCCGTCAGGAACCGCCGACGTCGGCGAATTCCGCTACGCCAACGACCTGGTCGAATTCATACGCGCCGAGACGGGGAACGCCTTCCACATCGAAGTCGCGTGCTACCCCGAGTATCACCCGCAGGCACCGAGTCCCGACGCTGATCTTGCCAACTTCAAACGCAAGATCGATGCAGGTGCCGACTCGGCGATCACGCAGTATTTTTTCAATGCCGACAGTTACTACCATTTTGTTGAACGGGCCGCGGCAGCGGGCGTCCACGTGCCGATCGTCCCCGGCATCATGCCCATCATGAGCTTTTCCAAGATCGCTCGCTTTTCCGACGCCTGCGGAGCGGAGATCCCGCGCTGGATTCGACGAAAAATGGAAAGCTTCGGAGACGACGCAGCGTCGATTCGCGCTTTCGGGCTAGATGTGGTCGCGGACCTGTGCGCCGACCTGCTGGCACATGGGGCGCCTGGACTGCACTTCTACACCCTCAACCAAGCCGCACTGACGACGACGATCTGGCAGCGGCTGGAGTTGTCGTCACGCTAGTCTTCTGTCTCGCAGCGACTCAGTTCGCACCGACCTAGGGCGCGGCTCAAGGTTTCTGCGCGTCAGTGGGAAGGCTCAGTGTTTCCCCGCCTGGAACGATACTAGCTCGCGCGTCGTGTTCTCGGTCCGTACGACGGGCGACACTCCGCCGTCGCGCCAGATGTAGTGAGCGTCGCGTAGCTCGCGTACTGGCCCTTTCACTTCCGCAACAAACCAGACCGAATCGTTGCGTGTCGTACGCGTGCGCCAGAATTGCTCGTCGTCGAGCTGGATGATGCGGTAGATGTACATCGATTCGTAGGTGCCTGCTGGTGCGGTGACGACTGTCGGTCCCTGGACCGTGCCGAAAACGAGGATCTGGGCCGGAAGCTGCGTCTCCGGACTGATGGTGTCGACGGTTTGGCGCCACGTCAGGCCGCGCTGCAGCGGAAAGCGGTACATCTCGATTGGCTTCGGAAAGCGGCGTGGGAGTTCATTCTTCAGTGTCCCGAAGACTAGGCCGCCTGCAGCATCGATTTCCTCGGTCAACGTCTCGCCCCCGTATTGGTTGTTGTAGGCGAGTCGTATCGTCGCCACTCCGCCCGTGACAGCAACCACCTCGGCATCGAGCATGGTCACCAACCCCAAGCGCAGATTATCGGTGATCTTATACACCCAGTGATCGCCGACGACGAGCGTGGGTGCGGCAACAGCGGGTCCGGTCGGCGCGTTGATCGTTGTGCACGCGGCGATGCCGAGCATTGCGAGCAGGATTGCAAACCGGGACCACCTATCTCTGAGTTGTGACATCGGAGCCTCCACCCGTGCCGTCCTCGGTTCAAGGACTGCGAACACCTTTGTTCAGCCCGCGCACGCCGACGATGATCAACGCCATGCTGACACCTTGAGCGCTGTCATCCTCTCCTTGAACCAGTCGATGCCGGTCACTCCTAACTCGCGTCGGTAATCGCGCCCGCGCTTGCAGTCGACACGAGTCGCATGTACTTGGCAAGCACGCCGCGCGTGTAGCGCGGGTTTGGCGGGTTCCAGGTTTTGCGCCGACGAGCCAGCTCAGCTTCATCGACATTGACCTGGATGATGCGTTTGTGCGCGTCGATAGTGATGCTGTCGCCTTCTGCGACCAGGGCGATGGTGCCGCCAACGTAAGCTTCGGGCGCAACGTGGCCGACGACCATGCCCCAGGTCCCGCCGGAGAAGCGGCCGTCGGTGATGAGCCCGACGCTCTCGCCCAGGCCTTGGCCGATCAGCGCCGACGTCGGCGCCAGCATCTCGCGCATCCCCGGGCCCCCCTTCGGGCCTTCGTAGCGGATGACCATCACGTCCCCTGCTCTGATCTTCTTGGCCATGATGGCCTCGAGCGCTTCGGACTCGGAATCGAACACCCGCGCGGGACCGGTAATTGACGTCGATTTGAGTCCCGTGATCTTGGCGACGCAACCTTCGGTCGCAAGATTTCCGCGAAGGATGGCGAGGTGTCCCTGCGGGTACAACGGATTGCTCCACGGGCGAATCACTTGCTGATCATTTCGTGGCGTCTCGGGCACTTCCTCGAGTTCCTCGGCCAGCGTCTTGCCGGTGATCGTCATGCAATCGCCATCGATCAAACCATGCACGAGCAGCATCTTGAGCACTTGCGGCACGCCGCCCGCGGCATGGAAATCGGTCGCAACGAACCGTCCCGAGGGCTTGAGCTCGCACACCACGGGTACGCGCTGGCGCACGCGCTCGAAATCGTCGATGCTCCACTCCACGCCGGCTGCCGCCGCAATCGCCAGGTAGTGCAGTACGGCGTTGGTCGATCCGCCAGTGGCCATGACCAATGCGACGGCATTCTCGATCGACTCGCGGGTGATGATGTCGCGCGGCTTCAAATCGCGCGCTACCGCCTCCGCGAGCACCCGCGCCGAAGCCGCGGCGCTGTCCGCTTTTTCCGGATCGGGCGAGGCAAGCTGTGAGCTGCCGAGCAGGCTCATTCCCAGCGCCTCGAACGACGACGACATGGTGTTCGCCGTGTACTGTCCGCCGCAGGCGCCGACCGTCGGACACGCGTTCTTCTCGATCCCGTCGAAATCCTCTCTTGACATCTTTCCCGCGGTGAACGCGCCGACCGCCTCGAACGGACTCACAATGGTGAGCTTCTCGCCTTTCCAGAAGCCCGGCTTGATGGTTCCCGCGTAGACAAAAATTCCCGGCACGTTCATGCGCGCCATTCCCATCATGGCGCCTGGCATGTTCTTGTCGCAGCCGCCTACGCACAGCACACCGTCCATGCACTGTCCCATGACTGCGACTTCGATTGCGTCGGCGATCACTTCTCGCGATACCAGCGAATACTTCATTCCCTCGGTGCCCATGCCGATGCCGTCCGTCACGGTGGGGAAGCCGAACACCTGGGGCTTGGCACCGGCTTGAGTCAGCGCCGCCATGACGCGATCCACCAGCGGTTGAATGCCCGCGTTGCACGGATTCATCGTCGAGTGACCGTTGGCGACGCCGACGATCGGTTTATCGAAGTCATCGTCCCCGAACCCTACGGCGCGCAGCATGGCGCGATTCGGCGAGCGCGCGACGCCTTGCGTGATGATCCTGCTGCGACGGTTGGTCGGCATTGAGGTGTCCCTCTCGTATAATCGATGGAATTCTAGCAAAGCGCATCTGCTGCATCGCTTAAGTCATGCCGCACACATGGGTTCACCCGCAATTTGATCCGGTCGCGTTCCAGCTCGGCCCGCTGGCCGTGCGCTGGTACGGTCTGATGTACCTGATCGGGTTCGTGCTCTTCGTGGTGCTCGGCAAGTATCGCGCGCGGCAAAACCTTCTCACGGGTTGGCATCCGCGCGAGGTCGACGACATGCTCTTCTATGGAGTCTTCGGGGTGATCCTGGGCGGGCGGCTCGGTTATGTTCTGTTCTATAAACCCGGGTACTACTTCACGCACCCGCTGGAAATACTGGCGCTGTGGCAGGGCGGGATGAGTTTCCACGGCGGATTTCTCGGCGTGCTGATCGCGCTCGCGCTGTTCGCGCACAATCGGCACAAGCGCTGGCTGGACGTCACCGATTTTGTCGCGCCGCTGATTCCTCTCGGGCTCGCCGCGGGACGGCTCGGCAATTTCATCAACGGCGAACTCTGGGGCAGGCCAACCACTGTGCCGTGGGCGATGGTGTTTCCGCAGGTCGATGCTCAGCCGCGGCATCCATCTCAACTCTACGAACTCGGTCTCGAGGGACTGCTCTTATTCGCGATCCTGTGGATTTACGCGCGCCGCAAGCGGCCACTGGGCGCGGTATCGGGCGCGTTTTTGATCGGCTACGGCACTTTTCGCTTCGCCGTCGAATTCACCCGCGAGCCCGATAGTTTCCTCGGGCTGCTTGCGCTCGGGCTGACCATGGGCCAGTGGCTGTCGTTGCCCATGATTATCGCCGGCGTGACGTTGATGATATGGGCGTACTGGCGCGCGCGCCGAGCGCAGCAGACGATTGTGGGATAGCGGCGCGAGTGCCTGGCGCGGGGCCCCACGAGCGTAGCGAAGTGGGGATCGACGGCGAATTGCGAGTCGCAGCAGCCGCCGACGCGAGATGCCGCTCTTCACGTATCCAAGACAAGGAGGCCGCAGGCCCGAGCAGCGAGCTAGGTCCCGCTCGCGTAGCCGCAAGACTCCTAGTCGATGCGGCGGTAATCGCTGTCGATGGTGCGGCGGCCGCTGCCTATGGTCTGCGTCGCGAGCGGAGAGCCCAAGTTGAACGGCAGCGACAACAGCGTCAATGCGATCAGATCGGAGACGATCCCGGGGAGGATCAACAGCAGCGCGGCAAGCACCTTGCGGCCGCTGTCGAGCAAACCGCGCAACAGCGGCTCGTCGCCGCGAAGTGCCGCCAGCGTCTTGACACGGAACGTGACGATTTCGTGGCGCAGCAAGAGCGATCCCGCGATGGCCGACGCCAAAAGCCAAGCGAGCGTGGGAATCCCGGTCCAGCGCGCAAACCGGATCGTCGCAAGCAGATCGAGCACGGGGAAAATCAGTACAATCAACATCACAACAAAACGCATGGAGGCTCCTTGCCGCGCGCCGCGGCGCAATCGCCGTTGCTGGTGCTGACGACTCTTCCGGAACGGGCCCAAGCGGAAGCGCTCGCGCGCGAACTTCTTGCTGCCCGCCTGGCCGCGTGCATCCACATCGGCGCGACGGTACGTTCACTCTATCACTGGAAGGGAGAAATCGAAACTGCGGACGAGACGCCGGTTGCGATCAAGACTCGCGCCGGCTTGTACTCTCGTCTAGAGACGGCTATCCGATCGCGACATCCTTACGAACTTCCTGAAATCGTCGCTGTCCCCATCACCCATGGTTTACCCGAATATCTCGACTGGATCGCGGCCGAAACCTCATCGGGCTAGGATGTTGCTCGGGCTGGGCTGCGCTGCCCTAGCGTTGGCGATCGCGGTTCCGGTGTTCGGCCAGATCGATCCGTTGCCTCCGGAGCGGGCCTTTCGCTTCACCGCCCGCGCGCTCAATCCTCAGACCATCGAAGCAAGGTTCGCCATCGCCGACGGCTACTACCTGTACCGCGACAAGATCCATTTCAGCGTCGAGCCTGCTACCGCGGGCTTGGGAGTTCCGCCCCTGCCCGAAGGCAAGGTCAAGGAAGATCAGTTCTTCGGCCGGGTCGAGACCTATCGAGGTGGCCTGATGGTCAACTTGAGCCTCAAAAACGCGGCGGTGGGTCAGAAGGTCGTAATCGTGGCCGAGTCGCAAGGCTGCGCCGATCTCGGCATCTGCTATCCACCCCAGGTGCAACGAGTGACGATTGCACTTCCCGCGGCAAGCGCAGCACCGAGCGCGGGCGGCGCACAGCGCAAGAGCTGGCTGGATTGAAGTAAGCGCTTGCTCTCAACAGAATCAACCGCATTAGAAGGATCACGCAATGGCCCGATGGATCCTCCTAGTCGTGGCCGCCATACTCGCTGCGGGGGCCGGGGTCTATTTCTGGTCCAGCGGCCAATCGACTCGGGACGCATCAACCTTGCTTGCGCTTTCGCTGCCGGATGCCTCCGGCCACCAGGAAGCCCTGAGCCAGTGGAAGGGCAAGGTCCTCGTGGTCAATTTCTGGGCGACCTGGTGCGCGCCCTGCCGCGAGGAGATGCCCGAGTTCGTGAAGGCACAAGGCGAGCTGGGTGCGCGCGGTCTGCAGTTCGTAGGGATCGCCGTCGACGAACCGGACAAAGCCGAACGCTTCGCCCAAGAGATTGGCGTCAACTACCCCGTCCTTATCGGTGGTTACGGCGCAATCGAGCTCTCCAGAACGCTCGGGAATCGAGTGGTTGCACTACCGTTCACCATTATTGTTGATCGGCGCGGACGCGTCGCTCAGACCCATTTGGGGCCGCTCAAGCCCTCCGAACTTAGAGCTATTGTCAGCCAATTGCTTTGATTTGGCTGCAATTACGCCCTAGCCGATAGGCGCCGGAGAACTCCGCCCGGCGCGCCCGTCTATCGACCACCGAATTCGAGCGGTCGCGCTTGCGCAAGACCCGGCGCGAACAGGACGCAGGGGAATCAGTAGACAATTCCGCGTATCTCCGGCAAAGTGGCCACATATTCCAAGATTTCGGCGGGGCGAGGCGCGATGACCGGAAAGACGATGTCCCCGCTCGCGCTCCGGACGTAGTGGCGAGCGCCAGCATGGACCTCCGCAAACTGAAGTCGCTCATCGAGCTGTTCGAAAGCTCTGGCATCGGCGAGCTCGAAATCTCTGAGGGAGAGGAGCGAGTCCGGATCACTCGCGCATCGAGCGGCGCTGTGCAACCCGTCCTTGTTCACTCGCCGGTGCACGCTCAGCCGCTAACCGCGGTGCCGACCCCAGCAGTGATCGAGGCCCCTGCGGCCGCCACCGTCGCCGAGCCGGAGGGCCACACCGTCAAATCGCCGATGGTTGGGACCTTTTATCGTGCGGGAGCGCCGGGCTCGAAACCATTTGTCGACGTGGGCGACAGCGTGCAGGTTGGCGACACGCTGTGCATCATCGAGGCCATGAAGCTGATGAACGAGATCGAAGCCGACAAGGCTGGGATTATCAAGGCGGTCCTCGTAGAGAACGGCCAGCCGGTGGAGTACGGCCAGCCTCTGGTCATCATCGGCTGAAACTCGACCAACCGCCGAGGCTGCCCGCGTAGTTGACCGCAGCGCCAGCCCCCATCCTCGTACGTGGCAACCAAGACTGCCGGGCAACTGTTCGACAAGGTGCTGATCGCCAACCGGGGCGAGATCGCGCTACGCATCCAGCGCGCGTGCCGGGAGCTTGGAATAAAAACCGTCGTCGTCCATTCCGAAGTCGACGCCGACGCCAAGTATGTGCGCCTTTCCGACGAATCGGTTTGCATCGGACCGGCACCCTCGGCGCAGAGCTACCTCAACATCCCCGCCATCATCAGCGCTGCCGAGGTGACGGACGCGCAGGCCATCCATCCGGGATACGGGTTCTTGTCGGAGAACGCGGACTTTGCTGAAAAGGTCGAGAAGAGCGGCTTCGTCTTCATCGGCCCGCGGCCCGAAACGATTCGATTGATGGGCGACAAGGTCAGTGCCAAGGTTGCCATGACCAAGGCAGGGGTGCCCTGCGTTCCCGGGTCAGAAGGAGCGCTCCCCGATGACCCGAAGGAGATCGTCAAGGTAGCCCGGGCAATCAAGTACCCGGTCATCATCAAGGCCGCGGCGGGCGGCGGGGGGCGCGGCATGCGGGTGGTACATACCGAGGCGGCGCTCCTTCCGGCAGTGAGCCTTACGCGGGCGGAAGCCAACGCTGCCTTCGGCGATCAGACCGTGTACATGGAGAAATATCTCGACGACCCGCGCCACGTCGAGATACAGGTGCTTGCCGACGAGCACAAGAACGCGGTGTATCTGTTCGAGCGCGACTGCTCGATGCAACGACGCCACCAGAAGATCATCGAGGAGGCGCCCGCGCCAAGCATCCCGCTGCGGCTGCTCGAACGCATCGGCGAGCGCTGCGCCGAGGCGTGCCGCAAGATCGGATACAGGGGCGCCGGAACTTTCGAGTTCCTGTTCCAGGAGGACCAGTTTTATTTCATCGAAATGAACACGCGTATTCAGGTCGAGCATCCGGTCACGGAACTCATCACGGGGATCGACATCGTGCACCAGCAGATCCGCGTCGCGGCCGGACAGAAGCTCGCGTTCCGCCAGCGGGAAATCGCAAGGCGCGGCCACGCCATCGAGTGCCGCATCAACGCCGAAGATCCTGAGACATTCGTACCCTCTCCGGGGCGGATCACGTCGTACCACGCACCTGGCGGCCCCGGCATTCGCGTCGATTCGCATGTCTACCAGAACTACTTTGTCCCGCCGAACTACGATTCGATGGTGGGCAAGGTAATCGCCTACGGCGATAATCGCGCCCAGGCGATCGCGCGCATGCGCATAGCGCTATCGGAAATGGTTGTCGAGGGCATCAAGACCAACATTCCGCTGCACCAGGATTTGCTGCTCGACGATTCGTTTCTGCGCGGCGGCACGTCGATCCACTATCTCGAGCAGCGGATGGCGAAACGCAAGGCGTAGCGCGGCATGGGGCTGGTGGCGGTACGCTTCGATACTGCCGGGGCCATCGCCGAGGATTGGGCCGATGCCCTGCTCGGCGTCGGGGCCATCGCAGTCGATGTTGCCGATGCTCGCGTCGACACCATGATTGAAACCGCCCTCGATCCGCAAGCGGAGATGGCGTTGTGCAGATGGGAGCGCGCGCGGATCACCGCTCTCTTCCCCGCGGGTGCCGATATCGACGCAGCGCTCACGGGCGCCGGCGCGGCGATCGGGCGCATCGCAGGCAGTCACGACCTCGAGACGATTCCTGAGGACGACTGGGTCCGTCGAACCAGGGACCAGTTCATGCCCATTCGCGCGAGCGAGCGCGTGTGGGTCGTGCCGTCATGGCGTGAGCCAGTCGATGCTTCCGCCCTCAACATTGAAATCGATCCCGGGCTTGCCTTCGGAACGGGCAGTCATCCATCGACGCGTCTTTGCTTGCAGTGGCTGGATGCGAATCTCGAGCAAGGAGCCTCGATGCTCGACTACGGGTGCGGTTCCGGCATTCTCGCCATCGCGGCGGCGCGACTCGGAGCAGGTTCGGTGGTCGGAGTCGACGTCGATGACCAAGCGTTGAGGACCAGCCGCGAGAACGCCAGGCGCAACAGAGTGAAGGCCAGGTTCATGCATCCCCGGAGCCTTTCTTCAAGCGCGTTCGACGTGGTCGTTGCGAACATTCTTGCCGGCCCGCTTGGACAGCTTGCGACGAGACTGGCACGCCGCGTTGCAATGGATGGCCACATTGTTTTGAGTGGCATCCTGGAAACTCAGGCCGAGGCGCTCGTTTCCACGTACGCCCGGTGGTTTAATATCGATGTCTGGGCGAGAGAGGAAGGATGGGTCGCGCTGGCCGGCAGCCGCAAGCATGAGCATGGCTGAAGAGAAATACACCCGCTGTCCGGGCTGTAGAACGATTTTTCGCGTCACGGCCCAGCAGCTGGGAATGCGTGCCGGCCAGGTACGTTGCGGTCATTGCCAGACAGTCTTCAATGGGGTTGCCGAGCTCGTATCGCTAGCGCCCCGACATCAAGAACTCGAATTCGACGAGGCGGCGCTCGGCCCGCCGACAGTGACGCTGCGCAGCGCACAAGCGCTGCAACCGGTTCCGGATGAACCCGTTGCGCGCGTTGAGGTCGCGGCGCCAGTCGAGCCAGCTTCCGTGCCTGGCGCCGAAGCGGCTGAGGCAGCAGAGGGGAACGAACACGCCTATGCGACGCGCTTCGAACTTCAGGAGAAAAAACAGCGCCGTAGCTTGCCTGCGTGGGTCTACGCCACATTGCTGCCCGTACTTCTGCTGCTGCTCGGAGCACAGGCGCTGTTCCACTTCCGCGACGCCATCGCAGCGCATTGGCCGGCGACCAAGCCAGCGCTGAACAAGCTATGCAGTGTAGCCCGGTGCGAAGTGCGTCCGCTGCAGGACATATCGGGCCTGTCCATCGAAGCCTCCGACCTGCAGGCCGATCCTGCTCATCGCGGGCTGTTGATTCTCACCTCGACTATCAGGAATCGCGCTCCGTTCTCCCTCGCCTATCCTTACGTGGAACTCACCCTCTCGGACACGCAGGAGCGCGTCGTCGTCCGGCGCGCTTTCGCGCCACAGGAATACTTGAGCGGCGCCGCCGACCCGGCGAGCGGCCTTGCTGCCAACAGCGAGCTCGCGATCCGGCTCTTTATCGATGCCAGCGCTACCTCGCAGGCCGGCTATCAGGTTTACCTCTTCTACCCTTGAACCCAGGGTAGTCCGGCCTTGCGCCATCCGCCGAGCGTGCCGCGGTGGCCTGCTTGATCTCTATCCCCCTCGAAGCCTTCGAGAACGTTGAAGGCCATGGTGTAGCCGGCGCCTTTGGCAACGCGAGCGGCCCCATCCGAGCGCTGGCCGCTACGGCAGAAGAAAAGGACGGGGGCGTTCAAGTCGACACAATGCTGCCTTAACTCGTCCAGAAACCGTGGATTGCGAGCTCCGTCGGGGTAGCTGTTCCATTCGATAAGAAAGCTCCCCGGAACCCGCCCGACATAATCCCATTCAGCATGGGTTCGGACGTCGATCATCTTGGCGTCGGATCTGGCCGAAAGCAGAGCATGTGCCTCGGTCGGAGTCACTGCACCAAAGTATGGCAAGCTGGTCTGCGTTGCCCGCTGGTGCGCTGCATCAAGAATTGCCTTGGTGGTGTCGCTCATAGAGTCTGCTTTATCAAACGGACAAACAATCCAAAACCTGCCGAACCGTCGCGCTCCACGCGTTCGGCCAAGCGCATCGCGACGAATCAGTATAGACCTTTTGAGATCGCGCTCCTTCGCGTGATCAAGCTTCGTTGGACCGATTCTCCCGCGAGCCGAGGGGCATTCATGGCATCCACGCAGTGGTTTGCTGCACCACCGCGTGGCAGGACGGCCGTCCCGGGCCCCATTCTGGTGCGATACCGCTTGCCTGGGATGGATCGAACGCCCGCAAAAGCCCGCTTCCGCCTTGTGTCGTCCTGGTCCATTTTATGGCATAGTTTCTGCTTTTCGTTCGCTGGCCCGCAATCCTCGCCTTTTGGACCCCATTCCTCTCGAATCATCGATCGTTCGCACAGGAGAACCGCATGGCTGCACCCGCCGATGTACTGAAAACCATCAAGGAAAAGGAGGTGAAGTTCGTCGACTTGCGCTTTACCGACACCCGCGGCAAGGAGCAGCACGTCCAGGTGCCGGCCAAGGTGTTCAACCAAGATAAGTTCGACAACGGTCACGCCTTCGATGGTTCCTCGATCGCCGGCTGGAAGAGCATCGAAGCGTCGGACATGCTGCTTGCGCCCGATCCCGATACGGCGCGAATCGATCCGTTCACCGACGAAACGACCCTCAACATCACTTGCGATGTGATCGAGCCGGCCGACGGCAAGGGCTACGACCGCGACCCGCGCTCACTCGCCAAGCGCGCCGAGGCGTATCTAAAGTCGACCGGCCTCGGCGACACGGCCTACTTCGGTCCGGAGCCCGAGTTCTTCATCTTCGACTCGGTCACCTGGAACGTCGACATGTCGGGCTGCTACGTGAAGATCGAGTCGGAAGAAGCGCCTTGGTCGAGCGGAAAAGAGTTCGAGGGCGGCAACATGGCGCATCGCGCGCCCATCAAGGGCGGCTACTTTCCAGTCCCCCCGATCGACACGCTGCAAGATATCCGTAATGCGATCGCGCTGTCGCTGGAAGAACAGGGCGTGGAGGTCGAGGTATTCCATCACGAGGTCGCCGCGGCTGGACAAAACGAAATCGGTACCAAGTTCAACAGCCTGGTCAAGCGCGCCGACTGGATGCAGATCCTCAAGTACACCGTACACATGGTCGCCCATTCCTACGGGAAGACGGCCACCTTCATGCCCAAGCCGATTGTCGGCGACAACGGGTCCGGCATGCACGTGCACCAGTCGGTGTGGAAGGGCGGCCAGAATCTGTTCGCCGGGAACGGCTACTCGGGTCTTTCGGAATTCGCTCTGCATTACATCGGCGGCGTCATCAAACACGCCAAGGCGCTGAACGCAATCACCAATCCGGGAACGAATTCGTACAAGCGGCTGGTTCCCGGCTTCGAGGCGCCGATCAATCTGGCGTATTCCGCGCGCAACCGCTCCGCCGCGTGCCGCATCCCTTATGTCAGTAATCCCAAGGCGCGCCGCGTCGAAGTTCGTTTTCCTGACCCAACGTGCAATCCCTACCTTGCGTTTGCCGCGATGCTGATGGCAGGTCTCGACGGGGTGCAGAACAAGATTCATCCCGGCGATCCGATCGACAAGAACCTCTACGATCTGCCGCCCGAGGTCGCCGCAAAGGTCCCGCATCCCTGCGCATCGCTCGAGGAAGCGCTGGAGAATCTCGAGAAGGATCACGAGTTCCTGATCCGCGGCGGCGTGTTCTCCAAGGACATGCTCGATGCCTACACCGCGCTCAAGATGGAAGAGGTCACGCGCTTCCGGATGACCACGCACCCCATCGAGTTCGAGATGTACTACAGCTTGTAGGCATCGTCGCTTGAGCCTTCCAGCGACGGGCAGCCGGCGCCCCGCCGCTGGAAGCCGCAGGTTTTTGATACACTGCGGTCGCCATGATCTTCGCCGGGCTCCGGTCTGCTGTGCGCTGGTGCGTGCGCGCCATGTGCTGGTGCACGCCACTCGTGTTCGCGTCGACGGCGCACGCGGAGATCTGCAAGTACATCGATGCCGCAGGCAACGTAGCCTATTCCAACGTCGCGCCGGAGAAGGGATGGAAGAAACTCTCGTGCGTCGGCGAAGAATCGCGCTCGGCCGGCGGCAAGACCGCGGCGAGCCCGGCGAGTTTTCCCAAGGTCGATACCGACACGCAGAAGAGCCGCGACGACCTGCGGCGGCGCGTGCTGAACGACGAGCTCGCCACCGAGGAAAAATTGCTGGCCGAGGCGCGCGCTGCCTATGGCGACGGGGCACCCAAGCCACTGCCGGAAGAGCAATCAGACGCGCAGAAGTACGCCGATCGGCTTGCACGCATGCGCCAGGCGGTAAGCCTGCACGAAAAGAACATAGAAGCGCTGCGCAAAGAGCTCGCAGCGTTGCGCTAAGCCTCCTCCCCGCGCTCGGGCGCGGATATTGCTACACTCATCGCTGCACCTGCAGGTGACGCGCGATGGCCAGTCAGCCGCTTCAGTTCATCGTCGAAAAGCATTCCGCCGAATACCCCGGGCTTGAGCTTCTGGCGACTGCGGTTTTGCTCCTCTCCGCGGATCTGAATGTCTGCTATGCCAATCCAGCGGCCGAAAATCTGTTCGAGCTGTCGAAGCGCCAGCTCGCGGGTCAGTCGTCACGGCATTTGTTCGGTGACGCGCCCGCGCTGTTCCAGGCGATCGACAAGGCGCTGACCAATGGCGCTTCGTATACCGAGCAGGAAATGGAGCTATCGATCGCGGGAAAGGCCCGGCTGCATCTGTCATGCACCGTCTCGGTCGTCGATACGCCCGGTGCGGCGCTGCTTCTCGAATTTCGACACATTGATCAGCAGCTCAAGATCGCGCGCGAAGAACGCCTGCTCGAGCAGCAACAGGCCACCCGGGACCTGGTTCGCGGGCTTGCCCACGAAATCAAGAATCCGTTGGGCGGCATTCGCGGCGCCGCGCAGCTGCTCGAGCGCGAGCTCGACCGTCCGCCGCTGATCGAATACACCCAGGTAATCATCGGCGAAGCCGACAGGCTGCAGACACTGGTCGATCGCATGCTCACACCGCATCGGCTGCCCAAATACCGGCGTACCAACATCCACGAGATTCTCGCTCGCGTAGGCAATGTGGTGCATGCCGAATTCCCGCGCATCGCGATTGTTTCCGACTTCGACATAAGCCTGCCCGAGTTCGACGCCGATCCGGAGCAGTTGACCCAGGCGATATTCAACGTCGTGCGCAACGCCGCGCAGGCGCTGAATGGCTTCTCCGGAAATCCGACGATACGGCTGACCACGCGCGTCGCGCGGAGTGTGACGCTGGCCAAGCGCCGTTACCGCCTGGCGCTCGCCCTCTCCATCGAGGACAACGGTCCGGGTGTTCCGGAAGCGATCCGCGACAAGATTTTTTTTCCTCTGGTTTCAGGGCGCGAAGGCGGCAGCGGCCTTGGACTCACCATCGCCCAGACGTTCATCGCCCAGCACAACGGCACGATCGACTGCGCGAGCGTTCACGGGCGCACGATATTCACGATTCTTCTGCCGCTGGAGTTCAACCGCAGTGACGCGTAGATTGCGAGCGATGGCATGCATGCGTATGACGACCGGGAAATGCTGAGAGACGCAACAATGAAAGCGGTGTGGATTGTCGACGACGATCGTTCGATTCGCTGGGTGCTGGAGAAGGCGCTCGCGCGCGAAGGGATTCCCTTCAAGAGCTTCGCCTCCGCCGTCGAAGTCACCCAGGCGCTGCAGCACAGCGCTCCTCCGCGGGTGCTTGTCTCAGACATCCGCATGCCGGGCGAATCGGGGCTGGCGCTGCTCAACAAGATCAAGGAGCGGCATCCGCGGATCCCGGTGATCATCATGACTGCGTACTCGGACTTGGACAGCGCCGTCGCCGCCTTTCAGGGAGGCGCGTTCGAATACCTGGCGAAGCCCTTCGACGTCGACGATGCCATCGCGCTGATTCGCCGAGCCAGTGCCGACGCCTCGGCGCCGCCGCCGCCCGTGTCTGCGGACGACGAAGTCCCGGAGATACTCGGCCAGGCGCCGGCGATGCAGGAAGTTTTCAGGGCGATCGGCCGCCTTTCGCAATCGCATGCAACGGTCTTGATCACAGGCGAATCCGGCACCGGCAAGGAGCTGGTCGCGCGCGCCCTGCATCGACACAGTCCACGCGCGGCGGGACCTTTTGTCGCGATCAATACGGCGGCAATCCCCAAGGACCTGCTCGAATCCGAGCTTTTCGGTCACGAGCGCGGCGCCTTCACAGGAGCGCAAAGTGCGCGCCGAGGACGATTCGAGCAGGCCGAGGGAGGGACGCTGTTTCTCGATGAAATCGGAGACATGCCGCCCGATCTGCAGGTACGGCTGTTGCGGGTCCTGGCCGATGGCGAGTATTACCGGGTGGGAGGACATGCACCGCTCAAGGCGAATGTGCGCATCATCGCAGCGACCCACCAGAACCTCGAGGAGCGGGTGCGTCAGGGTCTGTTCCGCGAGGACTTGATGCACCGGCTCAACGTAGTGCGGCTGCGTCTTCCGACGTTGCGCGAGCGAGCAGAGGACGTCGCGCCGCTCGCGAGGCAGTTTCTTCAAAAGAGCGCGCGCGAGCTCGCGGTTGAACCCAAGCAGCTCACGGAGCCTGCGCTCAAGGTGCTATCCACCTTCGCGTTTCCGGGCAACGTGCGCCAGCTGGAAAACATCTGCCACTGGCTCACTGTCATGGCGCCGGGCCAGAAAGTCGACGTGGGCGATCTCCCTCCCGAAGTTCGGGCTGCGTCAGGTAGCGCTCGTGGCGATGAGAGTACCTGGCAGCAGGTGCTCGACCGCGAGCTCGCTCAGGCGCTTGCTCGCGGCGAGAAGGCTGTCGGCGATCGGCTGGAAAAGGAGTTCGAGCGCACGTTGATCATGCGCGCTCTGACGCACACCGGCGGGCACCGCATGGAAGCGGCGCATTGGCTGGGCTGGGGACGCAACACTCTGACGCGCAAGATCAAGGAGCTCAAGCTCGACGCCGACAAACGGTAGACGGCTGCGAGCCTCCAAGGCTCTCGCGTCGCTAGCGTTTCATTGGCAGCGCAGCCGCTGAGGTGAGGGTGCGCTCGACCATTTCCTCGACGACGATATCGGGCTTGAGCCGCTCGACCAGAGCAGCGTCGAGCTGTGCCGACGAAACGAACGTCGAACGTGAGAAATTCTCGGCGAGCATCGGGATGAGCGGAATGGCGTTCGAGTCGCGATACACCAGCGCGGTGAACGGCGGAGCATTCGGACAGCGGTAGACATAGACTTCGATGCCCGCGGTCTCCGCGGCCGTGTCGCGCTGGGCGCAGCGCGTCTGCGGTGTGGCGAGAATCTTGCCGAGCGGCGCGATGTCCTCTTCGCGCAACTGTTTGGGCAATCCCAGCATCTGGCTCAAGTCGCCACTGTAGTAGTCGACGCCGGCGGCATAGGGCGGACGCTGAGCCGGCGCCACGGTGAGGCCCGGCACGAGTCGCATCGCTTCGCGCATCAGCTCGGCGTATCCGATCATGGCTCCCAGATAGTTCCAGTGCGAATCAGTTTGGTAGTAAACGCGCTCCGTGGCCTTGGCCGCGCGCAAGGCTCCGCGTAGATCGATGACATTGAGCTGCGGATAGCGCTTGAGATCGCTGACGATGTGATCGAGCGCAGTCTCGGCCGTGACAGGGACCGCCCAACTGGGAAGGAACTCCGGGTACACGGAGTATTTTTCGGGCACGATGACCAGCAGAAACGGGATGCCGCGGCTGGCAAGGAACTCGCTGCGCTTGAGCCATTCCTCGCGAAGCGCGGCGACCTGCGCGGCGCTCAAACCGTCGATCCCTCGGTACCACTGATCGAACGCCTTGGTGTCCTCGCCCTTGAAATAAAGCCAGCCGGACTTGCCGATGAGCACCTTGGTAACCGGCGACACGCCGAATACGATGGCCTTGGCGAAATGGTCGAGTCTGACCAGGCCTTGGCGCAGTCCGAAGCGATCGTCCAGAAAGCGCTCCAACTGCACGGGATAGGTTCGCAACTCACCGAGCGTACGCGGGAACGCTGGCGATTCGGCGGCCTCGCGCTTCTCGAACGTCGTCGATTGCACGCGGGGTGTGCGAAAAATGCCTGCGAAGGCGCTCAGGATGAGTGCGACGAACAGCACTGAGAGGGCGACGCCGAACCACGCTGGACGCGGGCGATCAGGCAGGTAGCTGGCGGCGGGTAGCGGCATGCCTAGAATCGGAAGTAGATGAATGGGTTGTAGGTCCCCGCCGCGAGATAGGCGCACGATCCGAGCAGAACGCCGGCAAGCCAGCCCCATTCGGCTGCGAAGGAGCCGGCGTGCAGTGCGGGGTGTCCAAACGCGTTGCGGTCCGCAAGCGATGCGAGAGCGCGCCCGATCGGCATCGATCCGATCAGCGCGACCACGAGCGTTGTCGCGACGAGCGGATCGAGATACATCTGCAGCGGGTACCTCACTTCGGTGGCGGCGCCGTTTCCGGCCAGCGCGGAAAAAAAGGCACCGGCATGCGCGAGCGACTCGCAGCGGAACAGCACCCACGCGCCGGTCACGACGGCGAGCGCGTAGGCGTGGCGCAGCGGCCGCCAGGCACGCGCCAGCAGCGAGTCGAGTCCCGCCCGCTCGAGCACCAGAAACACGCCATGCCAGGTACCCCATAGGACAAAAGTCCAGTTGGCTCCGTGCCACAAACCGCAGAGCAGAAACACGATCCCCAAATTGACATAGGAGCGCATCCTGCCGCACCGGTTGCCGCCCAGCGGAATGTACAGATAGTCGCGAAAGAAGGTGGAGAGCGAGATGTGCCACCGTCGCCAGAATTCACGAATCGATTGCGAAATGTACGGATAGTTGAAATTCTCGAGAACGCGGAAGCCGAACATGCGCATGAGTCCGATCGCCATGTCGGAGTAACCAGAGAAATCGAAATAGATCTGCAACGCGTAGCAAATGAGCGCGAGCCACGCGACCGGCGTATTGAGCTCGTTCGGTGCAATCGCGAATCCCTGGTCGGCCACGCCGCCAAGCGTATTGGCGATGAGCACCTTCTTGCCCAGGCCGAGGACAAAGCGACGCACGCCTTCGGCGAAGTCGGCAAAGCGCCTTTTGCGCTGCGTGATCTGCGCGGCGATGTCCTTGTAGCGGATGATGGGGCCGGCAATGAGTTGCGGAAACAGGAGGATGTAAAGCGCGAAGCTGCCTACGCGGCGTTGGGCTTCGGCGTTGCGCCGATAGATGTCGACTAAGTACGAGATCGAATGGAAAGTGAAAAAGGAAATGCCCAGCGGCAGGGGGATTGCCGCCAGAGCGACGGTTCCCCAATGCATTGCCTTGGCAGCGGTATCGAAGTTGGCAATTGCGAAATTGGCGTACTTGAATACCGCGAGCAGGACAAGGTTGCCCGCGATACCGAGAGCCAGCCAGCGCCGGCGTGCATGGCCGCTCTGCGCGTCGGCCACTCGGCGGCCCACTTCCCAGTTGAAGCCGATCGACGCCAACACGATCGTCACGTAGCCGCCTTCGCCCCACATGTAGAAGGCAAGGCTCGCCACGACGAGCGTCGCGTTGCCCCAGCGGCGCGGCAGCGCGAAATACGTTGCCAGCACCGCGGGCAGAAACAGGAACAAAAAAATCGAGGAAGCGAAGACCATGCGCGACTCTCATCAAGCGCGCGAGAGTGTACAGCAGGGCGATCCCGCCTCTCGGCAGGGGGCGCGGCTAAGCGTGGTTATCTAAGGGGCGCGCGCGAAGCAAGAGTCCGGCGGAGACGCCCTCTGGCGTTGTCGGAAGGCCGGCAACGGGTGCTGCGCCGCTATTGCGGATATCCGCCGCCCTTGGGCGCGACGGTCGGCTGAGCCGTTTGGGTTTGAGTCGCGGTAGACGCCTCGGGCGCTGGCGGTCCTGGTGTGCGGCCCACCGGGGTGGTCCGCGGCGGCGGCGTCTTGGGATAGCCAGCATCGGTGAGCATGCCTTGCCACCGGGTCTCGTTGAAGCCCACCGCGTACTGATCGCCTACCTGCAAGGTCGGAGCGTCCAAGCCGCCGGTGAGCTTCTTCAGCTTGTCGGCGCCGTCGCTCTGGCCGACATCGACTAGGGTATGCGGCACACCGCGTTTGTTCAGTACGCCTTGTGCCGTGTCGCAGATGACGCCGCAGCCGAAGCTGTAGAGGGTCACTGGGTAGCGTTCCTGCGCCTGCTGTGTGGAGAAGGACAACGCGCTGGTCTCGATGCTGTTGGCGCCGACCCTCTTCGCCTGCGCGTCCTTGGCCGTCGGCGGAGGCGGCCGATCGGAATACACAACGTGGCCGTCGACATCGATGTAGCGGTAGACCTGCAGCGTTTGTGCCCCTGCGGTTGCGCTCAAGCCAAGCAGCAGCACGAGCCCTATCGCGAATTGGGGTCGACTAGCGGCGATACCCATGGCAGGCTCCTTCTGTGTCCCGGCATTATGACACGGACATACCATTATGCCGCAACAGGGCATCGATTTGGGGAGGCCGGCCACGGAAGGCTACAAAAGACTCCAAAGCGGGCCTGCTGCCGCCCTGGGCCAGTATTTCGTCCCTGAACCGGGCACCGGCCGCAGGCGAAAGCACTCCGTGCTGTTCGAACAGGTCATAGGCGTCAGCCGACAGCACTTCGGCCCACTTGTAGCCGTAATACCCTGCCGCGTAGCCGCCGGAGAACACGTGGCTGAAGGAATGAGTGAGGCTGCGATCGTCGGCGGGCCGTAGTATCACCGCGACTTCGCGGCGGACCGCGTCGACCAGCTCCTGAGGCGTCGTTCGCGACCGATCGAAATGGTGATGAAGCTGCATATCGAACAGGGCGAACTCGAGCTGCCGCACCATCTGCATGCCGCTTTGAAAGTTCCTGGCAGCGAGCATCCGGTCGAATAGCGCCCGCGGCAATGGTGCGCCGGTGCCGGCGTGCGCGGTCATCGAGGCCAGAACGTCCCATTCCCAGCAGAAGTTCTCCATGAATTGACTGGCGAGCTCCACTGCGTCCCACTCCACGCCTTCGAGCCCGGACACGCCGGGGACGTCGATGCGGGTGAGCAGCAGGTTGAGCCCATGCCCGAACTCGTGAAACAGCGTAGTCACCTCGTCGTGGCTGAACAGCGCAGGCTTGTCTCCGATAGGCGCGGAAAAATTGCAAGTCAGGTAAGCAACAGGATGCTGCCGTTGCAGGCCGTGCTGGCGCCGATTGATGGCGTTGTCCATCCATGCACCGCCGCGCTTGCCGGCGCGAGCGTAGAGGTCCAGGTAGAACTGCCCGACGATGCGGCCTTCAGCATCGATCACGTCGTAGAAACTCACCGTCGGGTGCCACGCGCTCGCCTGCGATCTCTTGATCACCACCGCGAATAGCTTGTGGACCAGCTCGAACAACCCGGCGAGGACGCGATCCTCCGGGAAATACTGCTTTACCTCTTCGTCGGAAAAGCTGTATCGCGCCTGACGGAGTTTCTCCGACGCAAAAGGAATGTCCCATGCGGCGAGCTCGCCAAGGCCCAGCTCGTCGCGGGCAAAGTCGCGTAGCTCCGCCATGTCGCGCTCGGCGTAGGGTTTAGCCCTTGCGGCGAGATCGCGGAGGAACATGAGAACCTCTGTCGGGGTGCGGGCCATCTTCGCCACCAACGACACCTCGGCGAAGCTTTCGTAGCCGAGTAGCGTTGCGACTTCAGCGCGCAATTCCAGGATGCGGTCGATCAGCGCGCCGTTGTCCCACTCGGGTTTGCCGAACTCGCTCGCCCGCTGCCCGTAGGCACGATAGAGCTGTTCTCGCAGAGCGCGATCCTCGGCGTACTGCATAACCGGCAGATAGCAAGGCATGCGCAGCGACAGCTTGAACCCGGCCTTGCCATCCTGCCCGGCGGCCTCCCGTGCGGCGGCAACCACGTCGGCAGGTACGCCGCGGAGCGTTGCTTGATCTACATACAACGCCCATGCATTGGTGGCATCGAGCACGTTGTCTTCGTAGCGCGACGACGACATCGCCAGCTCTTCTTCGACGGCCTTGAAGCGCTCCTTCCGGTCGGCCGGAAGCTCCGCGCCGGAAAGCCGGAAGTCGCGCAAGGTATTCTCGACCATGCGGCGCTGCGCTGGCTCGAGGCTCGCGAAGCCGCTCGATGCTGCAAGCGCACGGTATCGCTCGAAGACCCGATCGTCCTGTGCGAGTTCGGTGTAAAAGGCGGTGATCTTCGGCAGGTTCGCGTGGTACGCCTCGCGAAGCGGCGGCGTGTTGACGACAGCGTTGACATGCGCAACCTGCCCCCAAGCCCGATCGAGCCGATCGAGAGCGCTGGTGATCGGGACCACGAAGGCTCCCCACGACAGCTCCTGCGAGGGCGCCGTGACAGTGTCGACAGTGGCACGTGCTTCGGCGATGAGCGCGTCGACGGCGGGGCCCACGTGGGAAGGCGAGATCTCGGCGAAGCGTGGCAACGCGGAAAAATCCAGGAGTGGGTTGCGCATCAAGGATTCGGCATCGGTGTTCATGATCAAAGCTCAACCGTTGTTATTCATATAGGCTATCGGCCTATCGAGCGGGCAGCGCCGATCGCAGCATGGAGTCGAGGCGATCGAGATCAGTGGGCGTTCCGATGTTGGCCCAGGGGCCCGCGTACAGCTCGCCGCTTGCCCACCCGCGGCGGATCCAACTCTGAAAATGCGGGAGCATCCTGACTTTCTCGCCTCGTGGCAACTCGCGGAAAAGCTCAGTTCGATACAGCGCGACGTTGCCAAAAGTCAGGCGCTGAGCACCTTCGAGGACGAGACGTCCGTCGGCGAGAACAAAGTCGCCGAGGGGGTGGTAGTCGGGGTTCGGCACCATCACCATGTGCAGATGTGGCGGTGCCGACGTGGCGGCCATAACCGCGAGACGTGGACGCAGCGTGGCGTAGTCGTAATCGGTATAGACATCCGCACTCACGATCGGAACTACGCCGTCACCGAGGAGCGGCGATGCCGTTGCGATACCTCCGGCTACCTCCAGCGGGAACCGCTCGCGGGAATAGCGAATTCTCGCGCCGTAGCGGTTGCCATCGCCAAGCGCGGTCTCGATCTCGGCGGCGAGATGCGACACATTGATCACGAGGTCATCGAATCCTGCGGCGACGAGCCGTTCGATCTGCCAGACGATCAGCGGTTTTCCGCCGACTAGCAAAAGCGGCTTGGGCCTTGTCTCGGTGAGCGGTCGCATGCGTTCGCCCAAGCCGGCCGCAAGGATCATGGCACGCGGCATCAGGTTTCCTAGAATGTGAATCCGATGACCGGCTGCCGCGATTCGATCTGGTCGAGGAGCCTTGCCAGGGCGGCAAGCTCACGATAGCGGGCGCAGGCGGCACGCAGATAAGCCATGACCCGCGGCAGGTCGGCCAGGTAGCCGTCCTTGCCGTCGCGATGATAAAGCCTTGCAAAAATGCCGAGCACTTTGAGTTGGCGCTGCACGCCCATCCACTCGAAATCGCGCCAGAACACTGCAAAATCGTCCGCTACGGGCAAGCCGGCGTCTCGCGCGCGCTCCCAGTAACGCACGCTCCAGTCGAGCTGTCGTTCCTCGTCCCATTCGATGTACGCGTCGCGCAGCAGCGAAACGAGGTCGTAGGTGATTGGCCCGTACACCGCGTCCTGGAAATCGAGAACGCCCGGATTCGGCGTGCATACCATCAGATTGCGCGAGTGGTAGTCGCGGTGCACATAGACGCGCGGCTGCGCCAGATTGTTGTCCAGAATGTTGCGGAAAGCGGCTGCCAGCACCGCATGCTGCGTGTCAGTGAGCGTGATTCCGAGGTGCTTGGCCAGGTACCAGTCGGGGAAGAGATTGAGCTCGCGGCTAAGCAGCGTCTCGTCGTACGGCGGCAGCACATCGACGCGGCTGGCCAGTTGCCAGCGCAACAGCGCGCTGGTCGCGTCGCGATAAAGCGAAGGCGCCGTTGCCTCGCTCAACTCGGAAAGATAAGTTCGGGTTCCCAGGTCGGAAAGCAGCAGGAATCCCTGCTCCAAGCTCTCGGCCAGCACCTCGGGTGCATGGACGCCCGCGGCGGTCAGCAGTCTTGCGACGGCGACGTAGGGCCTGCAGTCTTCGCGCTCGGGCGGCGCATCCATCGCGATCAATGTCGTCGCCTGTTGTCCCGAACCGGGCAGCGAGATCTCCCGCGAAAGCGTCAGCCGGAAGTAGCGGCGAAAGCTTGCGTCCACCGATGCCGGCACAATCGACACTTGTGGCGCCGGCAAAACCCGCTCGAGCCACGCGCTGAGCGTGTCCAAACGGGAGTCGCGAGTCATGCGCTGGAGTCAGTGGATCGGGCGGGTAGAATGCAGCATTTTAACATTTGCCCGCAGTCCAACCCCGCGCTCGCCAACGCCTAAGCATGCGTCGCCGCTTGAGCCTCGCCAGTTTGGTCACGTTCACGCTTTTGTGGGTCATCGACGGCCGAGCCCAGCTGGCAGCGAGCGGTGCAGTCGAGACGCCGCCTCGACTGAAGCCTTCGCCTTTTCTCGAACCACCCGCGGCCGCAGCCCCGAAACCCACGCCTGCGACGGACCGCGATGCGATCTTCCTGCGCGCCGATCGACTCGAAGGCGAGGGACAGAAGTGGATCGAGGCCGAGGGCAAGGTCGAGCTGCGCACGCGACGGCAGACGGTGCTGGCGGATTGGCTGCGCTACGACACCGCGACCGACGAGATCTGGGGCAAGGGCAACGTCACGCTGCGTCGGGGGATCGACTGGGTGACCGGACCCGAGGTCAAATTCAAGCGCAGCGATGAGACTGGATACTTCGACATGCCGGAGTTCCACATCGGGGAGAACGCTTCGCGCGGCGACGCCAAGCAGGTCATTTTCCAGGGGCCCGATCACGATCAGCTCAAGGAAGTGCGTTACACGACCTGCGTCGCCCCCAATGAAGATTGGTATTTACAGGCGAACGACGTCGATCTCGACAAGTCGCGCCAGGTCGGGGTTGCGCATGACACGACGGTCTACTTCAAAGGAACGCCGATACTGTATTCGCCGTACTTGACGTTTCCGCTGTCAAACGAACGCAAGTCGGGGTTTCTCACTCCCGTGCTCGGATCCAGCAACCAGCGCGGCTTCGAAGTCGCGATCCCCTATTACCTGAACTTGGCGCCAAACTACGACGCAACCATTCTGGCGCGATCGATGAGCCGTCGCGGCATTCAGACGGCGGGCCAGTTCCGTTACCTGTTTGAGCAGGCGAACGGCGAGGCCGACGCGGAATATCTTCCCCACGATCGCGTCACCGACACCGATCGATACGCCCTTGCATTGAAACACAATGAGGACTTTGGCGCGGGCTTCTCCGGTTTCATCAATGCGCAGAAGGTTTCCGACAACACCTACTTTGCCGATCTCTCCGACCGGCTGACCCTGACTTCGCAGACGAACCTGCCGCGCTTCGCAGGCGTCGCCTACAATCATGATCCGTTTTCGGTGCTGGCGCAGGTGCAGAAGTTCCAGACACTGCAGGACCCCAACAATCCCATCACCCCGCCATACTTCCGCCAGCCGCAACTCGCGTTCACCATGCGGCCGGTGGAGTGGGAGGGATTCGACTTCGCAGCCAGCGGAGAATTCGTGAACTTCCAACAACCCGCACTGACTCCCACCGGCACGCGATCTTTCATCTATCCGACAGTTAGCTGGTCGAAGAACGGAAGCTGGTGGTTTTTCACTGCGCAGACGGGGGTCCATGCGACGTATTACGACCTGGAAAACCCCGCAACGCCTCCTGCGAGCTTCAACCGCGTGCTGCCGATCACAACACTCGACGGCGGCATTGTTTTCGAACGCGACGCCGAATGGTTCGGCAGGAAGTTCATCCAGACGCTCGAGCCGCGCGCGTTCTACGTCAACATACCTTTCCACAACCAGAACAACTACCCGATCTTCGACACCGCGCAGGACGACTTCAACTACTCGCACCTTTTCACCGCCAATCGTTACCTCGGCTGGGACCGCATTGGCGACGCGAATCAGATGACGCTGGCGGTGCAGTCGCGATTTCTCGATCCGGAAAGCGGTGCGGAGAGGATGCGATTCGGGATTGGGCAGCAATATTATTTCGAGAGCCAGCAAGTGACGCTCAACGAACCACCGCGCACGACCAACAGCTCCGACATTCTCGTTTTCGGAGAGAGTCGCCTGTCCGACGTATGGACGGCGGCTGGCTTGCTCGTCTACCAGCCGACCCCTCGTCAGACGCAGGAGCTCGATCTGGGCGGCCGCTATCAGCCGGCTCCCGGCCAGGTGCTAAACGTGCTTTATCGCTACATCTTTCAATACATCAATTCCAGCGGGCAGGTCTCGCAGTTGAAACAGATCGATGCCTCCGGCCAATGGCCGCTCAGCAACAACTGGTCGGTCATCGGTCGCTGGAACTATTCGCTGGTCGACGCCAAGACGCTGGAGGGCGTGATCGGCTTCGAGTACAATGGCGGCTGCTGGGTGTTCCGCATTGCGGCGCAGCGCCTCCAAACCAACACCCAGCAGGTCAGCAACTCGGTCTTCGTCCAGCTCGAACTGAACGGGCTCGCTCGCCTCGGCACGAATCCGGTCGACGTTTTTACGCGTAACGTCGCTGGTTACACGACGTCGAACGACCCGACACGTCGGCCTGGCGGAGAACCGGCGGGTGCCGCCGATTTCTTTCCAAGATTCTAAGAGGCTAGAAGTGGCAGTACGTATCATCCTTGCAATATTCGTTGCGCTCGCGACAGGCGCGGCTTGGTCACAGGGACTTACACCAGTGCGCCCCACGCCGCGCGTCTTCAGCGTCGACCGTGTTGTGGCTGTCGTGAACGACGAGGCGATCACCCAGCACGATCTCGACGACGCGTCGCGCATCGTGCTTTCGCAGATGAAACAGCAGAAGCTGCAGCCACCCCCGGCGGAGGTGCTGGAGAAGCAGGTTCTGGAGCGCCTGATCACTGAAAAATCGATCCTGCAATATGCCAAGGAAACGGGCGTCAAGATCGACGACACTTTGGTCGAGAAAGCGATCCAGCGCATAGCGCAGGACAACAAGCTCTCCACCGACGACTTTCGGAAGGTGCTCGCTCAGGAGAACATTTCCTACGCCAGGTATCGCGACGACGTCAAAAACGAGCTTATCGTGCAGCGACTGCGCGAGCGCGAAGTCGAGAGCCGGCTTACGGTGAGCGACGCCGAAGTCGAGAATTACCTGGCGACCCTCAAGCTGCAGAATGCTGGGGATGCCGAGTACCAGCTCGCCCACATTCTGGTCATCGTCCCGGAACAGGCGAGCGCCGACCAGATCGAGGCCAAGCGCCGGCGCGCCGAGGAAGCGCTCAAGTCGATTCGCGCGGGGGGCGACTTCGGTCAGGTGGCGGCGGGTTTCTCCGACGCGACCGATGCGCTGCGCGGAGGCAACCTGGGCTGGCGTTCGGGCGCGCGGCTGCCGACGGTGTTCGCCGAGCAAGTGCGCGTCATGAAGCCGGGCGATGTATCGCCGGTGTTGCGCAGCGCCGCGGGCTTTCACATCGTCAAACTGCTCGACAAGCGCAGCCGCGATCAATCCACCGTCGTCGAGCAGACTCACGTCCGGCACATCCTGATCAAGGTCAACGAGCTGATGTCGGAATCCGATGCCAAAGCGAAGATCGACCGGCTGAAGGACCGGATCGATGCCGGCGCCAAATTCGAAGAGCTCGCCAAGCTCAATTCCGAAGATGCGAGTGCGGCCAAGGGCGGTGATCTGGGGTGGATCAACCCCGGCGACACTGTTTCGGAATTCCAGGAGGCGATGAGCAAGCTCTCGCCCGGCCAGACGAGCGCCCCGGTACGCTCGCCTTTCGGCTGGCATCTAATCCAGGTTGTCGAGCGGCGCAAGCAGGACGTGACCGCCGAGCGCGAGCGCGCAGAGGCGCAACTCGCGATCCGACAACGTAAGGCCGATGAACTTTTCCAGGACTGGGTGCGGCAGACCCGCGATCGAGCCTATGTCGAGATCCGGTTGGATGACAAGTAACTAGTGCGGCTTGTCCGAGGTTCCGTAGCCCCCACATGAACGTGGACGAGGTCTTTGCCGAACCGCTGCTGGACCTCGGCGAAACCGATCCGACATTCGCGGGCATCCGTACTCCACGGAGCGCATTGGGCGCGGCCAAGGTCGGAGTGACCGCGCAGTTCCTTGATCATGCCGACGATTATCACCGCCGCTATCACGATGTCGCGTACTGGCGGTTCCTGATCGGCAACGCCCTACAGGCTGCGAAGATCGACAGCGGCCCGGAGCCCGACACGATCATCGACATCGGCTCCGGCTCTGGAAACTCGGTGATTCCACTCTCGGAGCGCTTCGGCCGCGCGAAGATCGTTGCCGTCGACATCAGCCCGCAGCTCCTCAAGATTCTGCGCGAATTCATGCGCCAGAGTCCGGCGACACTGCAACGGGTCGCGCTGATCTGCCTCGATGCTTCGGCCGCGGTGTATCGTCCCGGCATTGCGGATCTGGTGGTCGGCGCTGCGATCCTGCACCACATCCTCGACCCGGCGCGCGTGCTCGCCTCGTGCCGAACGGCGCTCAAAGCGGGTGGCTGGGCGATGTTTTTCGAGCCCTTCGAAGCGGGCAACGCGATCGTGAAGCTCACCTACGAACGCATCCTGGCGAGCGCCTCCGAGGCGGAGCGCGGGAGCGAAGCGATGCGTTTCCTCGACCGCATGGTCGCCGACTACCGCGTCCGGCAGCGCCCGAAGTCCGACCCGGTGTTTCGCGATCTCGACGACAAGTGGATGTTCACCCGCAGCTACTTCGAACGCATTCGCGACGAGCAGGGTTGGAGCGAAGTCATCGTCTATCCGCTCAACGTCTGCACGACGCCGCTGCGCAACCAGGCCGAGGTGCATCTCAAGCTCGGTGTGCAACTCCCGCCGTCGGCGCTGCCCGCATGGGCGTGGGATATCGTCGATGCCACCGATGCGGGAATGTCGGAGGACTTGCGGCGCGAATGGGCGACCGAAGGCGCGATCCTGCTGCGGCGCTAGAGGCGCGCGAGGATTGCTACGGCGGGGCGGCCTGAGGATAGAGCGCGATGTGCGCAATGCGTATCGCGTGCTTTGCAGCAGTCGGTGTGAAGGAAATCCGCAGCTGTTCGGCGCATTCAAGCGCCGCCGGCCAGTCGAGCGGCACCGAGATCCCGGCGGAAGTACGCTCGCATTCGCGCGCGGCGCGGCGCGATGCGATGGACACCCAGACGCCCGAGCGCGTTCGCGCTTCGACGCCGAGCAACTCGATCGCCTCGCTGGCGACACCCAGCACCAGCAGATCGGACTCTTCGCGCGCAAGCGCCAGCGGCGAGGGCGAGAGGAGCATCGCCGAATCCCCGGCGCAGGCGAGGTCGAGATAACCGTTTCCCGCGACTAGGCGAGCGGTGTTTGTTGCAACCCAGCCATCCGAGTCGGCGTGGCGCGGCGAGCCGAAGGTCCACAGCCGTGCGCCTAATGGCAGAAAAGCATGGCTCAGTGCGAAGTCGCGCATCGCCTCTTCCAGCGCCGTGTTGCGCCAGGCAGTGTAGGAAATGTAACCAGGGTGAGCGCAATCACGGCCATCGCAGCCGTTCCAGGCCATCGGCGAGATAAAGCGTGCGCCGTAGTTGAACATCTCGCGCAGCGCTCGATAAGCCATCGCGTAGTCAGGCACCCCCTCGGGAATCTGGAAGTCGGCGGTGTTGAATTCCGCCACGGCCCATCCCGGATCCATGCGATGAAATGTGGCGAACAGATTCTCGGAGCCCACCTCCATCGGCACTTCGTTCAATGCGCCGGCTCCATAGACGATCGCTCCGAGGTGGCCGTGGCTCGGGATGGCGCCCTCGATGGACAGGCCGCCGGCGTCGTAAGCTTTGCTCGGGCTGTCGATGTGCACGGCGAACGGAGCGACCGGAGGAATGCGCACGAGAAAACCCTGTGCCGAATGAATTTTGCTCGTGGAAATGCCGGTCTCGGCGGCCCACTGCGAAAGTTCGCTGTAATGCAACTGAACGAGGTGTCGTCGGAAGACTTCCCACTCTCGCGTCCAAGGATCTTCCCAGAATGGACGCCCTT
Organism: Casimicrobiaceae bacterium; assembly: GCA_035262745.1. Taxonomy (GTDB): domain Bacteria; phylum Pseudomonadota; class Gammaproteobacteria; order Burkholderiales; family Casimicrobiaceae; genus PALSA-1003. The sequence goes on from DATFSE010000109.1 coordinate 36,227, forward strand.
CGACGGGAAACGTCCGAGGTGGCTCGACCTCGTCCCATGTACGAAAGGATGCGCCGGCGAGCGTGCCCGCTTCGGAAAGCGACAGCGGCTCCCGCCTGTAGCGCGACAGGTCGGGAACGCCGGGCGACGGCCTGCCCTCGTAGGGTCCTCTGCCAGCAAGCCATTGGCGGAACTGACGGAGCGTCCCCGGGTTGTAGTCGTACCACTGCCGATGCACGTCTACGTTAAAGAAGGGATTGAGGTAAGTGTCGGGATCGAGAATGACGCCGACGAACAGCTGTGGGTGAGCGCGTGCGAACGCGACAATGGCGCTTGCGGCCGCCTGCAGGTTGCGCTTTTTGTAGTGGCGATTGCGTTCGGCGTAAACGTTGAACGTGAGCGATCGTCCGATATGCGGAGACCCGGGTATCTGCGCGAGGGAGTCCTCGGGCATCGCCCGGTCGCGCTCGTTCCACTGGCAGTTGGCCTCGTCTTCTTCTAGATGGTCGTTAACATCCCACTGGGGCACGCTGCCAGCCGCGTCGGCCCATACGCCACCGTTCAGCGTGAACAGCACGGGCAACCGGTGCCGGATCGAGTGCGCAATCACCGACGACAGTGAATCCTCGGCGATGCGTCGGCCGTTCGAGCAACGGTCGACGTCCCAGTCCGGATCGAAAGTCCAGTCGCGCTCGGCCCCATGGGTCGTGCGAAGATAAAGAATCGGCACCCGCATCCCCGTGCGGACGGTCGGGGAGAGATAAGGCGCGTAGGCGTCGGTGAGCCCTGCGGCTCCGCCGAGGCTCGCGCCCGAAAGCGCGGGCAGGATGTAAAACGGCGGTGAGTCGCGCGCGACTCGCATCGCGTGCAGTTCCTGCCATGCTTTGAGCGCCTCGGGTGGAATGAGGCTCTTGCTGGCCAGCAGGCTTTCGATGCCGCCACGACTTACTGCGACGACGGCAACCCGATGGCGTTCTGGACGCAAAGGAGCGAGGTCCTCATCGAAGACAAAACCGCAGGCATCTGCGTCGGGATACTCGGGATTGACCGCTGCGACGTCGGGTCTAGGTAACCCATAGCGGACGATGTGAATCTGCGACCCGATGCGCACCTCGACACGATCGATTTGCTGTGTATCGAGCGCCCATCCGGTGATCCGGATCGCAGTGCCGGCGACCGCTTCGGCAGCGGGCGTGTCGACGTATCCGATCGGCCCCGACATGACTCTTGTGCGGCAGCGTCGACTTCAGGCCTTGCGCAGGATGACCAGATCCTGATGCAGGAGATACCCGGGCAGGATGTGCTCCACGCGGAAGTGGCGGCTCCACGCACGGTGTATGTACGCCGAGCTATGGAAGGTATTCACGTACTCGCCGCCGTGGTCGGCATGACCGTCGAGCTGGGGATTGTCTCCGCTGACGACGATGCCCCTGCGATTGACATCGTCGCACGCTCTCCAGTATTCCTGCTGCGGTAGCCGCGCAAAGTCGATGGCGGTACGGCCATGGACGCTCATCAGCAGCGTCGCACCTGGCGCCGCGATCCGCGCGAGCTCCTCCAGCCAGCGGAATTGCATGGCTTCCCTCAGATGAGTGAATACGGATACGCCGTAGATCACATCAAAGCTCGCGTCGTCGAAGGGCAACGGCGGGGCCACCTCTGTCGAAATGAAGTTGCCCTTCAGGTGGAAGCTGCACCATCGAACGTTATCGCGATCGATATCGCATCCGGTGAGCGAAGCGGAATGCGTGACTGGAAAATGCCGCGCGACGCGCCCGCATCCGGATCCCCAGTCGAGGACGCGTCCGCAGTCATGAAGGCGCCTGCCGCAAACCGCTTTGAGCGCGCGATCGAGACGGTGATAGTCGGTTGCTCCGGAGACGAGAAAACCCCTCCCATCGCGGTCGCCGATCACACGGAAACGCTGATCATCGTCGGGCAGATCAGCGTGCAATGCCGGGTCGGGCACAAACCACGAATCGCGACCCCGCTCGATACCGGGAGTGTCGGGCCTGACGCGGCTCACTTCGAGAACGCCATCGGGATAGACGAGCGCGAGCTGTGCGATCGTGCATTCGAACCCCGACATCGCGGAGCCTTCACGTTGCCACAGAACTTGACCGACATCGGCACGGGGAAGCGGATAACTCGTCGTATCGAAGGGCAGGCCGTTGATCTGGAACCAGCCTTGCGTCGGCCTGTTCAACGGCGCCGGCGGCAGCGACCATCCGGACACGACCGCTCGAGGTCCGGAGATGTCAACTCGATCGACAAACCACGGCTCGGCAATGAGCCGCGGCAGCGTCCTTCCCGATTTTGGTTCGATCGATTCGCTCTCCATGGCGCCTCGCGCGGGACACTTCGCCTTTATGCAAGCGTGGATCGTTCACCCGACGCGGCGCCTTGCTTGCAGCAAGGCTGCCCGACCGCGTAGCCGCGATGAACAGCATGGCTTATGATCGGTGTGATGCCAAGCGATGACATTCTGCAGGATCAGATCGACTACTACCGCGCTCGAGCCGGCGAGTACGACGAGTGGTGGTTTCGCAGCGGCCGTTACGATCGGGGCGCGGAGTTCAACTCGCGCTGGCATGCCGACACCGCAGCCGTGGAGACCGCCTTCGACCAGTGGCTGACCAACAGACGCGCACGCACTGCGCTGGAGCTCGCCTGTGGAACCGGTCTTTTCACGCGGAGGCTTGCGCCTAAGGTTGGGCAGCTCACGGCGATCGACGCGTCGCCCGAGGTACTTGCGCTCAACCATGTACGGGTGGCTGCGAATAATGTCGAGTATGTCGAGGCCGACCTCTTCGAATGGCAGCCGCGGCAACGCTACGACCTCGTCTTTTTCAGCTTCTGGCTGTCGCATGTGCCCGAAGAGCGGTTCTCATCGTTCTGGGACACCGTCGCCTCCGCGCTCGCCCCAGGCGGCGCGGCTTACTTGATCGACTCGGCGTTCGATCCGTCGTCGACCGCCCGCGATCATCCTGTGCCCGGCCGCCATGCCGGAGTAGTTACGCGCAAGCTCAACGACGGACGCGAGTTTCGCATCGTCAAGATCTTCTGGGAGCCGAACGCCCTCAACGGTAGATTGGATGCGCTGCAATGGTCTGCCAGCCTCGAACGTACAGCCAACTACTTTATTTACGGAGAGGCGGCGCCGCGACGGCGCGCGGGATAGGCGCGGCGGGAATCAACTGCGCGGTGGAAGTTACGAATCGGCGTCGTAGACGTAGGGCGACTGCGGGATGCGCCCCTGATCCATGACGTGCTCCTCGGCGAGCTCGGTCGGGTGCTTGTCCCACCAGATCGCTCGCGCTTCGCGCTGTTGTTCCCTGAGGTCCGGTTTCTGCGCGAGCAGTTCGCGCATGAACTTGGTGTGCTCCGATTCGTAGTGGCGTGCGGGCAGCATCATGGCGTGGCCTCCGGATACCTCGAATGGTTGAATTCTATCACTGGACTGTCGCAACCCGCGCGCGCAGCGGACCGCTGACTAATCGGTATTCGTAAAGCCGGCATTCGAGCGCTCCGTTATAGAGAGGAGTGCGCCGGCTCGCTTTCAGGCCGATGAGCTTAGGTAAGCGGGCGTCGCCGCTCATCAGAAAAGCCGACCAGCCGGCGAAATGCTGCTTGAGCGCATCGCCCAATCGCGGGTAAAACGCGGCGAGCGCCGCGCTGTCGGCAAGCCGAGCGCCATAAGGCGGATTGGTGACGATCACACCGGCGTTCGCGGGCGCCGATCGCGTGAGGATGTCCTCTCGTCGAACGATGATGGCTCCGGCGACGCCGGCAGCGGCGATATTCGCTTCGCACCGGGAGATTGCCGCCGGTTCGTTGTCGCTCGCGTGAATGTTTTCAGGCGCAGGCGGCTTGCCTCGGCGCTGCGCGGCCTGCTTGATTCGTTGCCAGGTGGGCCCGTCGTACCACGAGAGTTTCTGAAAGCCGAACGTTCGCCGCGCGCCCGGCGCAATGTCCAGCGCCATCAACGCGGCTTCGATCGCGATCGTCCCGCTGCCGCACAAGGGATCGAGCAGCGGGGTGCCGGGCTGCCAGCGCGCGATGCGCAGCAATCCGGCGGCGAGATTCTCCCGCAGCGGCGCTTCCGAAGCCTCGCGCCGGTAGCCGCGCTTAAACAACGCCTCCCCCGAGGTGTCGAGGTAGAAAATCATCTCGCCCGCGCTGAGATAGGCATGCACTCGCACGTCAGGTCGTTCCTTGCTCACGCTCGGCCGCGCGCCGCCGGCGGCGCGATGCCGGTCGCAAACGGCGTCCTTGATGCGAAGCGTTGCGAACTCGAGGCTCTTGAGCGGAGAGCGCGTCGCGGCTACGTCTACCCGCAGCGTACGGTCGGCTCGGAAGTGCTGCGGCCAGTCGATCTCGCTCGCCAGCCGGTAGATATCGCGTTCGTCGCGATACGTGCCGCGCCCGACCTCCCAAAGGACGCGGCTCGCCAGACGACTTTCCAGATTGATGTGATAAGCGAGTTCGATCGCGCCGGCAAATGCGACACCGCCATCGGTAGAGCGCACGCCCGAAGCGTTCAATTGGGCAAGCTCGTCGCTCAACGCGACTTCCAGCCCGCGCGGGCACGGCGCAAAAAAGCGTTCCACGCTAGAACGGCTTGAGCACAACCAGAAGCACCGCTAACACCAGCACCGGAAGCGCTGGAATCTCGTTCAACCATCGGTAGAACACGTCGCTATGGCGGTTGCGGTCGTTGCGGAAGTCCAGCATAAGTTTTCCGAGCCACACGTGATGGATGATGAGGATCGCGACAAGAACGAGCTTGACGTAGAGCCAGCCTCCGGTGATGCCGTAGCCCAGCCACAACCACAATCCCGACGCGATGGCGATCACAGCACTCGGCGTCATGATGCCGTAGAAAAGCTTGCGCTCCATCACCTTGAACCGCTCGATGCCGACAGTGTCGCTCGCCATGGTGTGATAAACGAACAGCCGTGGCAGATAGAACAACCCGGCGAACCAGCTCACCACGAAAATGATGTGCAGCGATTTGACCCAGAGCATCGCTACGACAGCAACCGGCGCCGCGTCAGCACCAGCGCGACATAATACGCAGCCACAGCGTAGGCAAGGAGCACCGCGAGATGGAGCGGCACGTCCTTCGGTACCCTGCCATCGAGCAGCGGCCGCGCGATGTCGATCGCGTGCGAAAGCGGCAGGAATGCGGCCACCGCACGCAGCGCCGCGGGCATCTGATCGACCGGGAAAAACACACCCGAGAGCAACAGCATGGGCGTGAGCACCAGCGTGAAGAAATAGGTGAAGAAATCGTAGCTAGGCGCGAGCGAGGTCATGACCAGCCCGAAGGCGGCAAAGGTGAGTCCGGTGACGAAGCCGAGCGGCAGCACCCAGATCGCCAGCCAGGAGTGACCGAACCCAAGCAGCATGACCACGATCAGAATCGCAAGCACCGACATGACTGACTTCGACGCCGCCCATATCCACTCGGCGAACACGACGTCGTCGAGCGAGAGCGGCGCATTGATGATCGCGTCCCAGGTGCGTTGCACATGCATGCGCGAGAACGCAGAGTACATGCCTTCAAACGATGCGGTGAACATCGCGCTCTGGCAAACCATCCCCGTGCCGATGAACGCGATGTACTTCATGCCCCCGACTTCGGGAACGAAGCTGCCGATGCCGTAACCTAGCGCAAGCATGTAGAGCAGAGGATCGGCGATGTTCGCCAGTACCGAGGCGATTGCGAGCTTGCGCCACACCAGCAAATTCCGGCGCCAGACCGGAATCCAGCGCAAAGACAGCTCGGGCGTGCGGATAATCGAGGCGGCGATCATTTTCGTCTCAAGCGCGAATTTCCGCCGGGAAGTATAGCGCGCGGCTGCGCTGAAGCCTCGAATGGGGTATCGTTTACTGCGGGCGAGTGCTGCGCGTTCAAGACGCTATTTCTCTCTCGCGTGCGCTTGCAAGGAAGGATTGCCATGAGGGCGAGACAGAGCGGCTTCACGATGGTGAGACTCATCGTGCTGATACGCGCCGCAGTGGGAGAGCGGTGGTGGACCTGGGCGCGCCACGTCTCGTGCAGCCCTCGGCTGGTCGTCGCGCTCTTGTGCGCAGCGCTCTTTGCCGGCCTGGCCCCGGCACGAGCGGAGGCGCCTTACCCCAACCGCCCGATCAAGCTCATCGTGCCGTACCCGCCGGGAGCGCTCACCGATCTGCTAGCACGCGGCATCGGCGAGCGACTGGGCGCCCAGCTTGGACAGCCCGTGATCATCGACAACAAACCCGGCGCGGGAACGCTGGTCGGAGCGGAGTTTGTCGCCCGGCAGCCTCCCGACGGCTATACGCTGCTGATGGCGACAAGCACGACGCTTGGCATCAGCCCTGCGTTGTATCCGTCTTCACCCGTCAATCCGGTGAAGGACTTCACCCCGATCTCGCCGGTAGGTACGGTCAACTTCTTCCTGATCGCCAACCGGAGTTTCCCCGCGAAGAACGTGCGCGAAATGATCGATGCGATCCGAAAAAACCCCGGCAGATTCAACTATGCCTCGGTCGGCAGCGGCAGCCCTCACCATCTGTTCATGGAAGCGCTCAAGATTGAATACGGTCTGGACATTCAGCACGTTCCTTACAAGGGAACGCCGGCAGCGCTCACCGATCTTCTGGCGGGCTCGGTTCAGGTGATGTTCGCCGACGCCACCATTGCGGTGCCGAATATCAACGCCGGAAAGGTCACTGCACTCGGCACTTCGGCCGCCAAGCCGACGACGCTGCTTTCCGATGTGCCTCCGATCGCGGCCACGGTGCCGGGCTACGACTGGCAGGCATGGCAAGGCATCGTCGCTCCCGCGGGCACGCCGAAGGAGATCGTTTTCAGGCTTTCGTCAGAGCTCCAAAAGATCCAGGCCACGCCGGAGTTCAAGGAGCAATTGTTCAAGTTCGGAATGGAGCCGTTTCCCCCGCAGACTCCTGAGCAGTTTGCCGCCACCATCGCCGCCGAGCAGCCACGATGGGCCAAGGCAATCAAGGAATCCGGTGCCAAGGTCGATTGAACCATTGGAGAGTTGAGCTTGAAGAGTCCAGTCGTAGACGTTCACACCCACTGCCTCACCGAGGCGTGGTTCCAGTTGCTGCAGCAACATGGCGCGCCGCGCTATACGGTCGAAGCAGTGCGCGGAGGACTGCGCGCGATACACCTCGAGGGCGCGCCGTTCATGACACCGGTGCCCGCCATGTTCGACTACGATCTGCGATTGAAGACCATGGATGAACATGGCGTGGATGTGTGCATCGTGTCGCTCACTTGTCCCAATTGCTACTGGGGCGGAGCGAACGTGAGTACGCAGGCCGCGCGCATTATGAACGACGACATGGCCGCAGCTCGTGCTGCCTATCCGGATCGCATCCGCTGGTTTGCATCGCTTCCGTGGCAGTACGCTGAGCTCGCAACTACTGAGCTCGAACGCGCGCTCGCCGCAGGGGCATCGGGGGTGATGGTGCTCGCCAACATCGACGGAAAGCCCCTGATTGACGCGGCCTTCGAGCCGGTATGGCGCGCCATCGACTCGAAGGCGCTGCCGGTGCTCGTGCATCCGACCGCGCCGCCCGGCGTCGCTTCGATGGACATGTCGCGGTTTCAGCTCACGGCGTCGATCGGCTTCACTTTCGATACCTCGCTCGCGATCGCGCGCATGATCTACGACGGTTTTTTCGAACGCTATGGCAACCTCAAGATCATCGCTGCGCACGGCGGCGGAGCGCTGCCGTATCTCATCTCCCGCATGGATCAATGCTTCGACAACATTCCGGCGTGTCGCGAAAGGATCTCGGTGCGGCCGTCGGAGTATCTGCCGAAGATTTGCGCCGATGCGGTGGTGTTCTCGCCCGAAGTTCTTGCGCTGTGCGTGAAGACTTTCGGCGCCGATAATGTGCTTTATGGGTCCGACTATCCGCACACCATCGGCGACATGCCGGGGTGCCTCAAACGCGTCAGCGAGCTCAAGGACAGCACACGCGACAAAGTGCGCGGGAAGAACGCCCAGCGGATGTTCGATCTATAGATTGCAGCGTATTAAGGCGGTGCAGCTGCGATCGCCCAAGTGCAGTTGTAAGCCGCGCCGGCGCTACCGGCTTTGCTGGTCGAACAGCTTCGGTCCCGCTCGCGCGATCTCGGCGGTAAGCAACTCCTGCAACAGGCGTATCTTTTCTTGACCCGAAAGAACGTTCCAGGGGTCTCGATCTTCTGCACGCGTCGCGGAGCGCGCTGTCCCTGCCGCAATGGCCTGTTCGCTCTCGATAACCAAGGATCGAGGATCGACCAGGACGATTCGGAAGTTGGCAAAGGGGCCGAATACTCCTTGGCCCTTTTGCCCGGTGTCGGATCGGGACACTCGCGCCACCGAGTCGATATAAAAGCCGAGTCCCGCGGCCTTGCCAAAACCCACATAGCCGTGCTCTAGCCTCAACAGAATATCGGCGCGATGAGCGGCGATGATCATCAAGCGCGTCGCCGGATCGTCGCCGATCTCTGCTTTGAGCAACTCCACCAGCTCAGGAGCGTCCAGCTTCGCTTGGCCAAACCATTTCTCCTGATCTGCCAGAAGTTTTGCGTCGCTCAGTCGCAACGTGGCGACCGAACTGCCGGGCCGGGCTTTTTGGATCGCGGCTTTGGCAGCCGTAAGTGCTGTCGCGTCAAGGATAGGATCGCTCACTGGCCGCGCTTCAGCATAAGTTCTGTCGCGATTGGTTCCCGTTTGCTCCTGCGCCGTTACGATGGTCAGCTGACTGCCGATCGTGGAAACCACCACATAGCTAGCGGCTGCGGTGAGGCTTGATTGCGTCAAGCACAGCCACAGGCATACCCAGCCCAACGACCGATAGAGTCCCTTCACTTTTTCCCCTTTCCCGGAGCGGTCCGGGATGCTTTTCAGTCGCGCAATTCGCGGCCGGTGAGCTTGATAAACAAGTCTTCCAGATTGGCCGGTCGATGCAGGTAGCGCACTCCGCGCGCTTGAGCGAGATCGGCCAACAGCGGCCCTGCATCGCGAGCATAGCAAAAGGCGGTTTCTCCGGCGATTTCCATGCGATCGGCGAGCGCGCGGGCGCGACTTGACGCCCATGTCCGCGCTTCGTCGCCGTAGACTTCGATCACTTCGGGCTCGACATGAGTGGCAATCAGCGCACGCGGCGTATCGGAGGCGATCATTCGCCCGTGATCGATCACGGCGAGCCGCGAGCAGAGCCGTTCGGCTTCGTCCATGAAGTGGGTCGTGAGCAGAATCGTCTTTCCCTGGGTGAGCAGCTGCCGCAACCCATCCCAGATCAGATGCCGCGCCTGGGGGTCGAGTCCTGTCGTCGGCTCGTCCAAGATCAGAAGCTCGGGGTCGTTGATGAGCGCTCGCGCTAGGATGAGCCGCCGCTTCATACCTCCCGAGAGCGCGCGAATGCTCGAACCGCCTTTGGCGGCGAGCCCGGCGAAGTCGAGCAGACGCGGAATGCGTTGCTCGAGAATCGCGTCGGGGAGCCTGAAGTAACGCCCGTAGATCTGCAGGTTCTCGACCACGGTGAAATCCGGATCGAGATTGTCCATCTGCGGCACGACGCCGACGCGGATGCGCGCTTCGCGCGCGGCTTTGGGCACCGGCTCGCCGACGAGGGTGATGGTCCCGGCATTATGGTCAATGAGCCCGAGGCAGCAGCGCAGCGTCGTTGTTTTCCCTGCGCCATTCGGACCGAGAAGGCCAAAGCACTCGCCGCGCCTGATCTGGAAGTCGAGTCCGCGCACGACTTCGTTGTCGCCGTAGGACTTGCGCAATCCGGAGACGGCGAGAACCACGCCGTCGGAGAGGTTCATCCCTGCCACATGCCGCTGACCACGCGTTGCAGTTGCGGCAACCGGCCATGGAAAAAATGGCCGCATCCCGGAAATACGATGATGGGAAGCTGCTGCGGTCGCGCCCAGGTGAGCACGTCGCCCAGGGGCACGACGTCGTCCTCCTCGCCGTGGATGACGATGGTGTCGTCAGGCACATGGTCGATTGCAAACCGCTTCACGGCGGGACCGACCAGCACCATGCGCTCGGGTTGAGTCGTTCGCGCGACCCGCGTCTGCACATAGGAGCCGAAGGAAAATCCGGCCAGCACCGGCGGTCGCGCCGCGATCTCGGCGAATTGTTGACGCGCGAATGCGAGTGCCGCCAGTGCATCGTCGGTTTCGCCGACGCCTTCGTCGAAGGCCCCTTCGCTCCTGCCGGCGCCGCGAAAGTTGAAACGCAGCGCAACGTAGCCTAGCGCGACGAAGGTCTTGGCCAGCGTCTGCACGACCTTGTTATCGAGCGTTCCGCCCTGCAGAGGATGCGGGTGCGCGATCAGCGCGATGGAGCGCGGCGCGGTCTCGGGAACGTTAAGCGCGATCTCCAGCTCGCCGACCGGACCGCCGATCAACGTTCGCTGCTCGCCCCGGACGCTCAAATCTTAAGCCTTTCGACCACGCGGCCGTGAACGACGTGCGAATCGATGATCTCGTCCACATCGTGACGATCGACGTAGGTGTACCACACGGCGTCCGGGTAGACGACCACCACCGGACCTTCGTCGCACCGGTCCATGCAACCGGCCTTGTTGACGCGAACCTTGCTTTTGCCCGAGAGCCCTAGCTCTTTGATGCGCTGCTTGGCGTACGCCTGCATCTCGCCGCCGCCGCGGTTATTGCAGCAGTTCTCGGGCGGATCGCGCTGATTGCAGCAGAAGAAAACGTGACGCTTGTAGTAGCCCAAAAGAACGGTCTCGAATCCGGACTAGAAGTCGGACGAGCTCCAACACAACGGGACGTAAATTATACGCGAGACTCCGTATGGCCCCATCCGGGTTGGCCTGCAAGCCACAACAGGTAGACGCTGGCGAGCACGGGCCAGATCACCAGGACAGCGTGAGTGAGGCCGTTGAAGTTGAGCAGATGCCCGTATGGCCAATCGAACAGCGCGAGCGGCGCACGCGCACGCCACATGTCGGGAGCGAGCAAAGGCGCGATCAGCGAGGAGAGCAGCGCCACTGCGCACAGCGTCGTGCGCGCGGGTCGAGGAAGCCAGATCGCGAGCAGAAGCGCTAGCGCTCCGACGGCAACCCCAGCAGTGACGCCCGGTTTGATCCAGTTCTCCAAGACCGTCTGGCGCATGAGAACGCTCGCCGCGCCGCCCTTGAGTATCAACGCACCGCCGATCAATAGCAGCACAGCTCCCCCTAGAAGTCGTCGCTGTCGCAGCAAGATAGAAAGAAAGAGTCCGACTCCGACGACGTTGAAGGCGCTCTGAGACGCCTGCAGCAGCGTGCCGGCAAGATCGCGCGTCAGCTCCAGCGATGGATCGAAAGTCGCCGCAAAAAGCGGAATGCCGGGATTCACCTGCGCGAGCAACCAGATGAACAGCAGCGCAAGCCCCAGATCGCCGCTGCGCCCGGCAATGAAGACGCGTTCGCGCCAGGCACTGATTCTCGCCCGCAGCCCCGGAGAGTGATTGAGCGCCGCAGCACCCACCGCGCCGAGGGCGCAGCCGGCCGTATTGGTCAGGAAGTCGATGGTGCTCGCATCGCGCGTCGGAAGAAACATCTGCACCGTTTCCATGGCGAAAGAGAGCAACGCGCCGGCCGCGGTTCCAATAGTGACTCGAATTCCGAAAGAGCGCTCGCGTCCGATGAGACCCACAAAGAACCCGAAGGGAATGTAGGCGACGATGTTGATGACGATGTCCGAACGCGGAAAACGCGACGGCCACGGCGCAAAGAGGTAGAACGGCGTTCCGGAGGAAGGTGCCATCCAGCCTGTGAAAGGCTCGAGACTCGCGTAGATGATCATCAGCCCATAGAGCGCCGCGAAGTATTGCGGCAGCAGCGTCGGTTGCCGAACTGGGGGCTGCGCCATGGCGTTCTTTGAGCGCTTGCGCTCCTATGACAGCAGCTTGCGGACGACAGTCAGCTCTTCTTCCTCGCGCAAAACGGAGAAGCCTTCGGCGAGGAAGAGCGATAAGGGACCGTGGTAGTGGTCGGCGGCTAGCTTGCTCTCACCCGATTTGAACGGAAATGCGTCGACCAGCTTGATGCCCCGCGCCGAGAGCGAAGCGAGCCCCGCTCGAAGAAGCGTGCGAGCGACTCCGCTCAAACGCCGCTGGGGCGCGATCACAAAACAGACGACAACCGCGGCTTGCGATTCGGCGCAGGGGAGCAGCGTCGGCTTGACGCCTAGCCGGTCGAAGCAATGCGGCAGCTTGTGACGCGGCTGCGCATTCATCCACCCCACGACGTCGGCGCCGTCGAAGGCCAGAAAGCCTTCCGCTTCGCCGACCTCGATGCGAGAGCGCATCGCGACACGGTTCTGCTCTGCGGTCATCGACGCCCAGTCGATAACGCGGGGGACTTCGTAGTAGTGGCAGTAGCATTTGGCCCACTGCGGATTGTCGGCGAACGCCGGCCCCCGCTCGTGATCGAAAAACCGCAGGAAATCGTCGACCAGCGCTGGTGACAGAGGCTTGACGGTCAAATCGCTCATGGTGTGTCCGCACGCCTTAGCGGCTTCTCGAGGACGAGGACGTCGGAGACGAACTCAGGTGGCCCTTGCTTCACTTCTCCGGTTTCGCGATAGCCAAGCTTGCGCCAGAACGCGAGCGCGCCCGGATTGGTCTTCACCACGCCGATGCGCAGCGTCGATACTTCAGGCCAGGAGGAGATCGCCTGCTCAAGCAGGATCGCGAAGGCGCGGCCCAAGCCGCGTCGCTGCCACTCCTCCGCAAGCAGCAGCAGGCCGATCACGGTCTTGGCAGGTATGGGGTAGCCGCGCACGACATCGGCGCAGCCGATCATCGCCTCGGCAGAGTACAGGCCCCAGACGAACTTGTCGTCGTAGGTCTTGCCAGGCGGCAAAGCAGTGAACGTGCTTTGCGCCTCGGCCTGTCCCGGCGGCAAGCCGGTTACGCGTTGAAAGTATGCCGGCGCGGCCTCCAGCACGCATTGCAGCGCTGCCATCTCCGCCGGCTGGCCGGTGAGCAGACGCAACGTCAATGCATCGATCAATCTCAGCGGCCTGCCTTGATCTCGGTCCACAGCTTGTTGCGCAATCGCCGCTGCGGCCCCGTGAGTTCCTTCAGTTGCTCGAGCTTCGCCTCGACCGCCTTGTCCGGGAAGATCGCCGGGTTCTTCAGGATCTCCGGCTTGATGTACTTGACGGCGTCCATGTTCGGATTGCCCGAGCCGATCAGGTTGGTGAGTTCGGAGGAGTTCTTGCCCTCGAGCATGAAGTTCATGAATTTGAGCGCGAGGTCTGGCCTCGGCGCATCCTTGTGGATGACCATGTTGTCCACCGCGAGCACCGCACCTTCCTTGGGCATACCCTGCAGGATCTGAAACGGACGCCCGGCCGCCTTGGCGTCCAGGTTCGCCTGGAAGATGTCGTTCGAGTATCCGTGCACCAGCCAGATGTTGCCGACGGTGAGCTCCTTGATGTACGACGAAGCGTTGAATGCCGCCCAGTACGGCTTGGCCTTCTTGATGAGCGCGACAGCTTCGTCCCAGTGCTTCGGATCGACATCGTTGGCGGAATAGCCCAAGTACTTGAGCGCTGCCGCGAAAAGCTCGTTGGAGCTGTCGAGAACGGTCACGCGACCTTTCACCTTTTCCAGATACTTCGGGTCGAAGATCACGGCCCACGTGTCGGTCGGCAACCCCAGTTCTTTTATCTTCTGATCGTTGTAACCGATGATGGTCGTCGACATGGCATACGGCACGGAATACTTGTTGCCCGGGTCGAAAGGCGTGTCGAGATAGATCGGATTGATGTTCTTGAGGTTGGAAAGCTGCGACTTGTCGAGCGGCTTCAGCTGCCCGCCCTTGATCAGGGCCTGCACGGCGTTGCTGGTGGGAACGAGCATGTCGTAGCCCTTGGCGCCGGCCGCGAGCTTGGCGAGCAGTTCTTCGTTGTCCGAGTAGTAGGTCTGTACGACTTCGCACTTGCAGAACTCTTCGAAGCGTTTGATCGTCTCGGGTGCGATGTAGTTGTTCCAGTTGTAGAGATGAAACTCGTCCTTGGCGACGGCCGTGGTGGCTACAAGCAGCGACGCCAGCAGCGCAAGTATTCTTGTCATGAGGATAGGCTCCTATTCCGAGCGCAACAGTGAAGGCGAAACCTTCGATGCGATGATGATAAGGGCGAGCGTCAGCAGCATCAACAGGCTGGAGACGGCGTTGACTTCCGGCGTCACCGCGATCTTGATCATCGAATAGATCTGCAGCGGCAAAGTCACCGTGCCGGCGCCGGCGGTGAAAAAGGTGATCACGAAGTCGTCGATCGACAGCGTGAACGCCATCAGCGCCCCGGCGATGACGCCGGGCATGATCAGCGGCAAGGTGATGTAGCGGAAAGTCTTCCATGGCGAAGCGCCACAGTCGCGGGCGGCTTCGGTCAGCGTCTCGTCCATGCCGGCCAGCCGCGCCCTCACGACGATGGCGACGAAACCTATGCAAAAGGCGATGTGAGCAAGGGCGACCGACACCAGACCCAGAGTAAAGTTGAGCAGCACGAAGAAAATCAGCAGCGAGACGCCCATCAGGATTTCGGGAATCGCAATCGGCGCCAGCACCAGCACCGAAAGCAGCTTGCTGGGATAGCGGTACATCGCGACTCCGGCGGCGGTCCCGAGCACGGTCGAAACGAGGCTCGCCAACAATGCGATCATGAGCGAGTTGCCAGCGGCGACAAGCATATCCTGATCGTGAAAGAGCGTGTCGTACCACTGCAGCGTGAATCCCACCCACTCGGCGTTCAAGCGCGAGTTGTTGAAAGAGTAGGCGATGACGATGACCAGCGGCACGTACAGGAACGCGTATCCCGTCAGCGCGGCTGTCCATAGTCCGAGGCGGCGCTTACGCACGTGACTCCTTCGCGCTGGAAGGCGTCCCGAGGTTGCGACGGGCGACCCATGCCGCAAGCCCTGCGAGGACGAGCGCCGTCACCGTCAGCACGATGGAGAGCACGCTGCCGAAGGGCCAGTCGCGCGTCTCCAGGAACTGCTGCTTGATCACATTGCCGATCAGGCTGTTGTCGGGGCCGCCAAGGATGTCGGGAATGGCGAATATTCCGAACGCCGGGATGAACACCAGCGCCGCGCCGGCGTAGACACCCGGCAGCGACAGCGGAAATGTTATCCGCCAGAAACGCTTCCAGGCGTTGGCCCCAAGGTCCTGCGCCGCGTCGAGCAGCGCCTGATCGTGCTTTTCAAGGTTCGCATAAAGAGGTAGCACCATGAACGGCAGATGCACGTACACCAGGCACACCAGCACCGCGAAGGCGCTGAAAAGCAGCGGCACCGGCTCGTGACCGAACCAAGCCAGCACGCCGTTGACCGTCCTGGCCAGCGCAGCGTTGGGTCCCAAAATGATCATCCAGGCGTAGACGCGAATCAGAAAGTTGCTCCAGAACGGCAGTATGACCAGGAGCAGCAAGAGATCGCGGTAGCGCTTCGAGCTTCTGGCGATGAGCGAAGCGAGCGGGTAAGCGAGTAGCAGACAGAACAGTGTCGTCGCCAGCGCATACCAGAAAGACTTGAGAAAAATCTGCGCGTAGACCGACTCGGAAAAGAACCGGGCATAGCTGTCCAGGTTGAGGTCGAGCTTGCCTTCTTCGATCAGCGGAGCAAGGCCGCCAAAGTCGCCCGGGGTGCGAAATGACGCGAGCACCATGATGAGCGACGGGATCGCAAAAAAGACGATCAAGTAGAGCAGCGGTGGCCCACTGACTACCCAGCGTCCCAATCGCGATGCCGTGCGCGCAGCCACGCCTACTCCTCGATGAAGTGACCCGCGTCCACCGCCCAGCTCATTTCGACGGCGTCACCTACTTCGAAGAACTTGGCGCGGCCGCTCTGCGAATTGGCAAGCAGCGCTTCGATGCGCGTGCCGCCAGGCGTCGCCACCTTGTATACGGTGACGTCGCCCATGTACAGAAGCTCGGAGACGGTGCCGCGGTAATGGTTGTCCGGCGAATCGGCGGGAGCGGTAGCCTCGATGCGGATTTTTTCCGGACGAAGCGCGATGGTTCCGGGGCGGCCAACCGGGAGCTGGGATGCCGTGGTGACGCGAACCGGACCCAGGCCATCGACAGCGATGGTTACCACGCTGTCGCGGCGCTCGCTCACCGAGCCCGACAGCAGATTGATGTGGCCGATGAAGTCCGCCACGAAGCGCGTCTTCGGGAAGCCATAGATCTTCGAAGGTTCGTCGAGCTGCTCGACACGTCCCTTGTTCATTACGGCGATGCGGTGGGAAAGCGCCAGCGCCTCGGTCTGGTCGTGGGTGACGTAGACGAAAGTGATGCCGACTTCCTTCTGCAGATTGATAAGCTCGATCTGCATTTCCTCGCGCAGCTTCGCGTCCAGCGCAGCGAGCGGCTCGTCGAGCAGCAGCACGCTGGGGTGCGTCACCAGTGCCCGACCGATGGCGACCCGCTGCCTCTGCCCCCCGGAAAGCTCGTGCGGATAACGCTTGCCGAATCCGGTCAGGCGCACATCCTCGAGCGCCGCCTCTACCTTGGCGGGAATGTCCGCTGCAGGTACCTTGGCCATCTGCAGAGGAAACGCGACGTTGCTCTCCACCGTCATGTGCGGAAACAGCGCGTAGCTCTGGAACACCATGCGCATCGGCCGCCGCTCGGGAGGGCGGTCGACCAGATCTTCTCCCTTGAGCAGGATGCTGCCGCCGTCAGGCAGATCGAACCCCGCGATCATGCGCAGCAGCGTGGTCTTGCCGCAACCCGAGGGTCCCAAAAGGGTGAAGAATTCGCCGGCCTCGATGTCGATGCTGACGTTGTCGACTGCGGTGAAATCGCCGAAGCGGCGGGTGACGTTCTGGATCTCGAGCAGCGCCATTGCGCTCCAGGTAGATGCACGTCGAAAGAAGCGCGGATTGTAGCAAAATACGATCGACGGCCGGCCGCTGACAAACCCCAATGCAACCGTTTCGCACTCGCTGTCATACCCGTGCCGCAAATCGCGCGGCGGCGCGATTGCGGGCGATGGCTGCAGTCACTCTGGGCCTTCTCATTGTCGCGACGGGGATCGCGCAGGAGTCCCGCACTTACCGGCTCGATCCCTTCATTCAGGCGACTTCTGCGTACGCGGGGTGCCCTGAAGGCAAACCTCCCGATCTCACCGAGCAGGAGATGCGAACGCAGGCGCATGAGCGCGCCGAGCGCGGAACCTCATGCTGCCTTGCCGGAACGTGTGAGTGTGGAGGCGCGTACAAGCGCGATCCTGAAATCAACGAGCGCGTCACCGCGGCGATCAGGACCGATTCGCGCTTCCGCGACACGAGCATCTGGGTCACGACCACGCGCAAGTTCGTGACGCTGCAGGGATGTGTGCACTCAAGCGCTCAGAAACGGGCGCTCGAGCAACTGGTCAAGCGGCAGCCCGACGTGGCGATCGTGTGGAACGAGACGACAGTCGGGACGCGCGCCAAGGCGCGGTAGTCCAGAAGCAGCGAGCCTGGTGCGCGTGCCGTACTACGCCGGCTTCGCGTCGCCCGGCTTCGTCGTTGACAGCGCGTTGAACAAGTCGACCGGAATTGGAAACACGATGGTCGAGCTCTTGTCGCTCGCGATGTTGCCGAGCGTCTGCAGGTAGCGCAGCTGCATCGCCTGAGGCTGTCGCGCAAGCATCTGCGCCGCCTCGAGCAGCGTCT
The DNA here is from genome assembly GCA_035262745.1 of Casimicrobiaceae bacterium. GTDB lineage: Bacteria > Pseudomonadota > Gammaproteobacteria > Burkholderiales > Casimicrobiaceae > PALSA-1003. The sequence goes on from DATFSE010000109.1 coordinate 53,909, forward strand.
GCGAAGCCTGCAGCTCGCCTTCGGCGTGAATCACCTTGGCGCGCCGTTCGCGCTCGGCTTCCGCCTGACGCGCGATGGCTCGCACCATGGATTCGTTGAGATCCACCTGCTTGATCTCGACAGTGGAGACCTTGATGCCCCAGGCGTCGGTCTGAGTGTCGAGCACCTGTTGGATGGCAAGGTTGAGCTTTTCGCGTTCGGCTAGAAGCTCGTCGAGCGCATGCCTGCCCAGGATCGCGCGCAATGTGGTCTGTGCGAGCTGGCTGGTCGCCTCCAGATATCTCGCCACCTGGATCACCGACTTGGCAGGGTCGACCACGCGGAAGTACACCACCGCGTTCACCTTGACCGAGACGTTGTCTTTGGTGATGACGTCCTGAGGCGGCACGTCGAGCACGACCGTGCGCAGGTCCACCCGCACCATCTGCTGAACGACAGGGATAAGGAGCATCAGCCCTGGGCCCTTGACCTTCCAGAACCTGCCGAGCATGAACACGACCGCGCGCTCGTATTCGCGCATCACCCGAAACGAGGCGAGGATCACCAAGGCAACGATGATGACGATGGTGCCGAATCCCAGCCCGATAGCCATGCTTCTATCCTCCTAGTTTCGCGTCGTCGACGGGCACTACCGTAAGCATCAGATCGTGTCGGGCGGTGACGCGCACGCGTTGTCCGCGCCTGAGCGGCACAGTGCTCTTTACGCGCCATTGCTCGCTGCGGATGCGCGCCCAGGCTTCCGCGCCTCCTTCGTCGAGGACCTCGCCCACGCTACCTATGAGCGCCTCGCTGCCGGTCACCACCGGTCGGCGGCGCGCCTTGAGCGCGACGCCCGATACGAAAAAGACGAACAATCCCGTCATGATGGCGAGCACCACGATCAGCGAAATCGGAACGCCGAAGCCAGGCACATCGGTGTCGATCAACATGACGGCTCCGATCGCGAACGCAATGATTCCGCCAACGCCCAGCGAGCCGTACGCAGGCAGGAACGCCTCCGCGATCAGGAACGTAAGCCCGAGAAGGATGAGCGCGAGGCCGGCGTAGTTGATTGGAAGCATCTGCAGGGCGAACAGACCGAGCAGGAGGCAGATGCCGCCCATCACGCCGGGCAGCACCATGCCCGGACTGGAGAACTCGAAGAAGAGTCCGTAGACGCCCAGCATCATCAGGATCAACGCGACGCTCGGATTCGTAATGACGGCGAGAAACTTGCTCTTCCAGTCTGGCTCGATGACCGTCGCTAGCACGTTCGCCGTCTCCAGCGTCCGCTCGCCGCCGGCGGTCGAGATCTTGCGGCCGTCGAGCTTGGCGAGCAGGTCGGGCACATCGCGAGCGACCACGTCGATCACCTTCTGCGCCAGCGCCTCGTCGGCAGAAAGGCTCACCGCTTCGCGCACCGCGCGCTCGGCCCAGTCGCCGTTGCGGCCGCGCAGCTGGGCAAAGCCGCGGATGTATGCGGCGGCGTCATGCACCTGCTTCTTGGTCATCGCGTCGGCGTGCGAGTCGTCGTCCGACTTGGTCTTGTCTTTGTTCTTTTCCTTCTCCTTGTCGGAGGCCGACGGTGTCGGGCCAGGACCCGGCATGCCGATCTGCACCGGAGTCGCGGCGCCCAAATTGGTCCCCGGCGCCATGGCTGCGATATGGCTCGCATAGAGGATATAGGTGCCGGCGCTGGCTGCGCGCGCGCCGCTCGGGGCTACAAAGGCCGCCACCGGGATGCGCGATGCGAGAATCGCTTTGATGATGTCGCGCATGGCGGTGTCGAGTCCGCCAGGAGTGTCGATCTCCAGCACGACAAGCTGCGCGCCTTCGCTTTCGGCGCGCGCAAGGCCACGCGTCACGTAGTCGGCCGAAGCCGGACCGATCGCGCCTGTGAGTGGGAGCACGATAACCGGCGCGGGCGCAGCCACCGACACGCTCGTGAACCACGCGAGCGCGGCCAACACCACGAATCGCCACCGCATCACTTCTCTAGCGCGCCGTTTCCGACGGAACCCCGCTAGGAGGCATTATTGCAGAAATACCGAACGACCGCGTGAGCAGGCGCGGCTGCAGCAGCAGGAGCACGATCAACACTGCCAGCAGCACCGCCACGAGCTTCAGCCAGCGGCGAAGCCTTATCCTTGTCGCTACGAGATCCTCTTCTGCAGTCCTCACTCTTTCATGGACGGTAACGAGCCTCTGATAAAGCAGGCGGGGAAGGAGCGGAAGCGCCGTCACCAGGAAGGGAACCTCGTCGCGCAAGCGGCGCTCCAGCCCGCGCCAGCCCATCTGCTCGGCCATCCAGCGCTCCAGGAACGGCTTGGCGGTGACCCACAGATCGAGATTGGGATCGAGCTGCCGCCCCAGGCCCTCGACGTTGAGCAGCGTCTTTTGCAGCAGCACGAGCTGCGGCTGGATTTCTACGTTGAACCGGCGCGAGGCCTTGAAGAGCTGGACAAGAACCTTGCCCAGCGAGATATCTTTCAGCGGCCTGTCGAACACCGGCTCGCACACGGCGCGCACCTCGCTTTCGAGTTCGTCGACACGCGTTCCCGGCGGCACCCATCCCGACTCGATGTGCGCGGTCGCGACCCGACGGTAGTCACGGCGGAAAAAAGCCAGAAAGTTCTGTGCGAGGTAGCCTTTGTCGCGCTCGGAGAGCGTGCCCATGATGCCGAAGTCGAGCGCGATGTACTTGCCCTTGCTGGCGGGGTCGGTGGCGACGAAGATGTTGCCCGGGTGCATGTCGGCGTGAAAATAGCCGTCGCGGAACACCTGAGTGAAAAAGATCTCCACACCGGCCCGCGCCAACCGCGGAATGTCGATGCCTTCGTCCCTCAAGCGTTCGACATGGCTGATCGGGATCCCCGTCATGCGCTGCATGACCATCACTTCGCTCGAGCACCAGTCCCAGTACACCTGCGGGACGAGCAGCAAGGGCGAGTGCAGGAAGTTGCGCCGGAGCTGCGAGCAGTTGGCCGCCTCGCGCGCGAGATCGAGCTCGTCGTGGATGGTTTTGTCGAATTCCGCGACGACCTCGCGCGGCTTGAGCCGCTTGCCGTCGGACCAGAGCTTCTCCACGAGCATCGCGCCGGTTTGCATCAGCGCAAGGTCGTGCTCGATAGTCACGGCGATGTTGGGTCGCAGGACTTTGACGGCGACCGGAGTTCCATCCGGCAGCTCGGCGAGATGCACCTGGGCTACCGAGGCGCTCGCGACCGGATCGCGATCGAACGACCTGAAGACCTGATCGACGCTTCTCCCGTAGGCGCGATGCAATGTTGCGAACACCTGCTCGCTGGGGAACGGCGGCACGCGATCTTGCAGCTTGGCCAGTTCGTCCGCGATATCCATCGGCAGAAGATCGCGACGGGTTGAGAGCACCTGGCCGAACTTGACGAATATCGGCCCCAAGTCCTCCAGCGCAAGACGCAGTCGTGCCGCGCGCGCGGTCGACAGGTTGCGCCAGAAGGTCGCCACCCGCGCCGCGGGACGCAGCCATCGGATGCGCTCGTGGCCGAGCAGAAACTCGTCGAGGCCGTACTTAAGCGCGACCCACAGAATGATCAGCAGCCGTAACCAGCGCATGGGCGCGATTGTAAGCGATCGGCCCAGCAGACAAGCGATAGACTGCTAGCGGTGCGCACGCGATTCGCCGAACTCGCGTTGCACCGGCAGTCGATGACAGCCTATTTGTAGTCCTGCGGATCCCCGGAGTCTGTCGGCTTGGCGATCGCCCGCTTGAGCTGATCACCCATGGGGAAGTTCAGCACGACGTTGCGAGGTGGAATTGGGCGCAGGAACCACTTGTCGTAGATGCGCTGGATATCTCCCGACGCGAACACGTCGCGAAGCGCCGTATCAACCGCCGCCTTGAACTGCGGGTCGTCGCGACGCATCATCAGCGCGTACGGATCGGCGAGCATCCCTTCGATCGAGATCAGATGAAAGGCGTTTGGTGTCTGCGAAGTCGCCGCAAGCCCGGCGAGCAGGATGTCGTCCTCGGAGAATGCCGCAACCCGGTCGTTGGTGAGCAGGAGGAACGACTCGGCGTGATCCTTGCCGTTGATGATCGACAGGTCGAGATTCATCTGCTTGTTGAGGGCGGTGATCTTTTGCATGGTGTTGGTACCGCCGGTGACCGAAACCGTCTTGCCCTTGAGATCGACTAGCTTCTGCACGCCGCTCGAGTTCTTGGCGATGAACTTGGTATTGACGATGAACGTCGTCACGCTGAAAGCGACGGTCTTCTGCCGCTCGAGATTGTTGACTGTAGAACCGCACTCGAGATCGACCGTGCCGTTGGTGACCAGAGGCACCCGATTGGCTGAAGTGACGAGCTGTTGACGCACCTTGAGTGCGGGCATCTTCAAGACTTGCTTCAGATGATCGACGACGCGCATGCACAGGTCGACCGAGTAGCCGATGGACTGTCCGCTCTCGTCCGCGTACGAAAAGGGAATCGAGGCATCGCGTACGCCGAGGACAATCTCTCCGGTGTCGCGGATTTTCTTGAGCGTCCCGGTCTCCTGAGCAGCCGCTGGGATCGCAACGGCGAATGCCGCCATCCAGAGCAACGAACGGAAATTCATGATGCCTCCTTGTCGAAAGTGGTTCTGCGGCGCAACGGAAACGACTGCTGAAAAATCGAATGGTTTATGCCGGCTCCGCCGGCACTTGCTCCAGCGCGGCATCGATCGCCGCACCCAGCTTGTCGGCAATTTCTGCTACGTGCCGGTCTTCAACGATAAAGGGTGGCGCAATTAGCACGTGATCGCCGCTGCGACCATCGACGGTGCCCCCCATCGGATAGACCAGAAGGCCGCGCTGCATGGCCTCGTGTTTGATACGCGAATAGAGTCGAACCGTTGGATCGAATGGCGCCTTGGTCGAGCGATCGGAAACAAGCTCGACGCCGCAGAAGAGGCCTCGCCCGCGAATGTCTCCAACATGCGGGTGATCGCCGAGACGCGCGGCGAGATTCGACTTGAGCGCCGCCCCCTTCGCGCGCACGTTCGCTAGCAGGTGTTGCTCGTGCAGCGTGCGCTGCACCGCCAGCGCCGCCGCGCAGGCGAGGGGGTGTCCCATGTAAGTGTGTCCGTGCATGAAAGCGCCGCTGCCTCGGTTGAATGCTTCCATCACCGCGGCGGATGCCAGCACCGCTCCGATTGGCGCGTAGCCACCGCCCAAGCCCTTTGCCAGGACCATCAGGTCGGGCGCAACGCCTTCGGCTTCCACCGCGTGCAACGTGCCACAACGACCCATGCCGCACATGACTTCGTCGAGAATGAGCAGGATCCCGTGACGGTCGCAGATCTCGCGGATGCGCTTGAAGTAACCTGGCGCCGGCTCCACCGCGCCCAGCGTGGCGCCAACCACGGTTTCCGCGACAAAGGCGATCACGTTCTCGGCGCCCAGTTCCTCGACCTTGGCCTCGAGCTCGTCCGCCACCCGCCTGCTATAGGCTTCGGGCGTTTCATCCGCCTTTTGCCCGCGGTATGCGTAGCACGGAGAAATATGATGGCTTGGGGCGAGAATCGGTGCGAACATGCCGCGCCGCCACGCGTTGCCGCCGATCGCCAACGCGCCCAGCGTATTGCCGTGATAGCTCTGCCAGCGCGCAATGAAGTGACGTCGCTGCGGCTGTCCGCGCTCGACGAAATGCTGGCGTGCCAGTTTGAGCGCGGCCTCGATACCTTCCGAACCGCCTGACACGAAGTAGACATGCGACATCTTGCCGGGTGCGTGGGCGATAAGGTCGTCGGCGAGCGCCTCAGCCGCTTCGGTGGTGAAGAAGCTCGTGTGCGCGTATTCCAGCGTGTCGAGCTGTGCGCGCATCGCTGCCAGAACCGCCGGATGGTTGTGACCCAGACACGACACTGCCGCGCCGCTGCTCGCATCGAGATAGCGTCGGCGTTCTTTGTCGATAAGATAAACGCCGTCACCCCGCACCGCCGTGGGATAACGTTCTCTCAATGATCGATGCAGGACATGCGTATCGCCGGCGCGGTTGATGTCGTTCATAGCTTTTGCTTCCTCAAGCTTGCGCGCCCGTTTCGGCGGGCGTCGATGTAGGCGTACAGCGATCGCAGTTCCTGATCGGCTCGGCGCGTCGCGTCGATTGCCCTCGGGCCGCGATCGGCGACAACGAGTGCCGCCAGCGTCTCGGCGAGAGAGAAGGCGGCGCTCATGGAATGGAAGAACGATGGCGTGTCGGTCGAAACGGTGAGCAACTCGCGCGCACGCGCCGCTAGCGGAGACAATGGACTGTCGGTGAGCGCGACGACATCGACACGGCGAGCTGCAGCATGTGCCGCCGCTTCGACGGTCGCACGAGTGTAGGGCGCGACGCTCACGGCAAGCATGACGTCTCCAGCGCCGGCACCGCGCATTACATCGATACCGATGCCGCCCGGGCCATCGACGAGAACGGCCGGCGCGCCGCCAAACGACGCGACATAGCAAAAGTGATAAGCAACCGGGTAGCTCGACCGGTTTCCCAGCACGTAGATTCGTCGCCCGCGCGCGAGCAACCGACCCGCCTTCTGCAGCGATGCAAGCTTGGTTTCGTCGCGGAGCATCTCAAGATTGGCCGCCAGCGAATTGAACACGCCTTCGGCCAGCGCCTGCGGGCCCGACGTTTTCCGCCGTGCGACCATACGGCGCGCTTCCGGCGCGAAGGCGGCGGCGCGCGCGCGCAGCCGCCGTTGCGACACGCCGCGCAAAGCGTCGTAGCCGGCAAAGCCAAATTGCTTGGCAAAACGCGTCAGCGTCGCGGGGGCGACTCCGAGCGCGCGCGCCTGCTCGCGGGTAGACAGGAGTGCCACGTCGTCGGGACGCTCGACCAGCCAGCGAGCGACACGACGGGCCTGCGTGGGCATTTTGGCGTAGTCATGCTTGACGCGTTCGAGCAGGCTGTGGAAATCCTGGGCCGGATCGAGCATGGGGAGCGTTAGCCGAGCGGATCGGGGAAGCGAGCAGAGAGAAACAGATGATTCTCTACTCTACACTATGAAACAAACGTTTTGCAAGGTGCCCGGCTTCAACTGGCAGGTCGGCTCGTGCTGCGGAGTGCGCGTCCGGGATTGAACCGGCCGAGGCCCTGGCGTAGATTGCCGCATAGAAGAATGCCGGCGCGACCGGCCCGGACATGGAAAGCCACGTCTCCGACATCACCCACGTCATCCAGCTCGCGATCGCTCCGGTCTTTTTGCTGACGGCGATCGGGACGCTGATCACTGCGCTCAATAACCGGCTCGGCCGCATCGTCGATCGCAGACGTATCATCCAGGATCGGCTGCACGGCAAGGATGCTGCCAACTGGACCGAAGAGGAGCAGGAGATGCGGAGGGAGTGGCGCGTGCTGTCGCGACGAATCCGTCTCATCTACTTTGCGATGCTTTCCGCGGGAATGGGTGCACTTTTTGTTTGTCTCGTGGTCGCCGGCGGATTCGTCGGTGCCTTGATAGCGACCGATTTGTCGAGGGCGGTGGCGGTGCTGTTCATCTTGTCGATGTGCGCCGTCATTGCAGCGCTGGCGATGTTCCTGCGTGAAGTCTTTCTCGCCGTCTCCGGAGGCACGCACAGGATTCCCTGAGGCGGGACTGCGCTGGGAAAACTTTGACTGCATCGACTCGAGCGGAGTAAATTGACTCGCAATCGAATAAGGGATGCGACGGATGACTACCGCGACGCCGGACGCGCCGCCGAATGCCGTGACCGAAGTTTGGCAACGGATTCGCCTGCAACTGGAAAGTGAACGCGATCGGGTGTGCCACGAAATCAGGGACTATCCGACGCCGATTCCGCGTTGCGACGTGCAGTTCAACCACTTGCTCGAACTGAGAGACTCGCTTGTTCGGGCGCTTCAACGCATCGACGAGTCTGCGGCAGCCGCGAATCCGGTAGATGCGGCTGAACGAATCCGCACGCTGATCGATCAAGCGGAGTTCGGCGAGGCGGTCAAGCGCGAGCTGCGCTCGATCGCGAGCGCAGGCGAGACCCTTCCCGCTTCGCGCTAGACCGGCGCGCGGAACCGAGTTCGAATCCCGCGGCCGCGGCCGGCGCATTTCGGTCGAGCGGCATGGTGCGCAGAGCACGCAGTGGCGTGCATGCCGGCAGACCAAGCGTGTTGCAATCCAGCGCGCCCCGGCGTATTCTTTTCTTGGGGAGAAAGCAGGCTCCCCGGGATCTTTCCCTCCAAGACGGTGCCCCGTCCAAGTCCTGCCGGAGCGTTGCGCGCTGGGCGTGGGCATCTTGAATCCGCTTTCGTTTCTTGTCATACGCACCCTGTCCAGGGCGGCGCTGACGCCTCTGTCCGTCTCGAATTGGAGGTTTGGTCATGCGCTATCACCTTGCACCGATTTTTTGCCGCCCCTGGCTACTAAACGAGCTCTCGAAACGCTTGATCGAGAGCCATTACGAAAACAACTACCGCGATGCGCCGAGGCGTCTCAACGCCATCAGCGAAAAGCCTGCTTCGCTCATGGTCGGCTTTCGAGTGCCGAGTGGAGAACATGAACACGCGAATTTGCCAAATTCAGTCTGCGCTATGTGCGTGGATTCTGAGCGGAGGAGTGGTCATGTCTGAGACTATCAATTTCGACGCTGACCCGGTTGGCGCATTGCCTCAAGCATGGAGCGCCGGCGTCACCGGCCGCGGATCGGCGCGCTGGACCGTCGAAGCGGATGCGAGCGCACCCTCGAAGCCGAATGTGCTCAAGCAGGGCGGGCAGGGAGACTTTCCTTGGTGTGTGCTTCCCGAGGTGGCGCTGACTGACGGGTTCGTCGAAGTGAAGTTCAAGCCGCTGTCGGGGAAGCAAGACCAGGCGGGCGGCGTGGTGTGGCGCTGGAGGGACGGCAACAACTACTATGTCGCTCGAGCCAACGCGCTGGAAAACAACGTCTCGCTCTACTACACGCAGAACGGCCGGCGCAATACGATCAAGTACGTCGACGCGCCGGTCGCGGGGAACGTCTGGCATACGCTTCGCATCGAGTTCCTTGGCAGGCGGATCCATGTCGCGCTCGACGGCAAGCGCTACATCGACCTCGATGATGATCGGATCAGCGGAGCGGGCGCGGTCGGCGTGTGGACCAAGGCGGACAGCGTGACCGTGTTCGACGATTTCAGCTACGGTGCGACCGTGGGCCAATGAAAAACGTCAATGTACGCCGGCTTCTGTGGGCGCGAGGACTGCGCGCCTTCGGTGACGGCTTCGTCAGCCTGCTCCTGCCGGTGTACCTGCTGTCGCTGGGGCTCACGCCTTTCCAAGTTGGAGTCATTGCCACCGGGACTTTGCTCGGATCGGGGATTCTTACCTTGTGGGTGGGCTTGCGTGCGCACACCTTTCAACGGCGCGCTCTGCTGCTCGGCGCGGCGGCGTTGATGGCCCTGACCGGTTTGGGCTTTGCCACCATCACCGGCTTCTGGCCTCTGTTGATCGTCGCCGTCGTAGGCACGCTCAACCCGTCGAGCGGCGACGTGAGCGTGTTCCTTCCGCTTGAGCACTCGATCCTCGCGCACACCGTTGCAGACGAGCAGCGCACCGCAACTTTCGCCCGGTACAGTCTGGTCGGCGCGCTGCTGGGTGCGCTTGGCGCGCTGTTTGCTGGCGTGCCGGAGATTTTGGCGGCGGTTTTCCACGTAAGCGTCGGCGGCGCATATCAGGCGATGTTCGTGGTCTACGCCTTGCTCGGCGTGGCGTCGGGCATGATCTATCGCACGCTGCCGCCGACAATCGCAGCGGAGCCTGAAACGCCGCCCGCGCCCTTGCGCCGCTCCAAACGCATGGTTTACAAGCTGGCGGCGCTGTTCAGCCTCGACGCTTTCGGCGGCGGCTTCATCGTTCAGTCGCTGCTTGCGCTGTGGCTGTTCCAGAAGTATGAGCTGTCCACCGCGGTCGCCGGTACGATTTTCTTCTGGACCAGCGTGCTATCGGCCTTCTCGTATCCGCTCGCTACCCGCATCGCCAAACGCATCGGCCTAGTCAACACCATGGTGTTTACTCATCTACCGGCGAATGTTCTGCTGTTGCTGGTGCCGCTCGCGCCCAACCTTGGCGTTGCCGTGGCACTCCTGCTGCTTCGCAGCGCGCTTTCTCAGATGGATGTGCCGACGCGAAGCTCGTACGTAATGGCGGTCGTCGTTCCAAGCGAACGTGCGGCCGCCGCGAGCGTGACCTCCGTTCCGAGGAGCCTTGCATCGGCGGTGAGTCCAATCATTGCCGGCTACCTGCTCGGACTTTCCACGTTCGGCTGGCCACTGGTCATCGCGGGAAGCGTCAAGATCGTCTACGACCTGCTCCTGCTCGCGAACTTTCGATCGGTTCCTCCGCCCGAAGAGGCGGCGATTCGCCAGCGAACCGCAAGCGTTAAATAGCTTGTTGGTGCCGGGGAGTTCGCGTAGCTTAGCTGCATGCCAGCAACACGCGGCGGCTGGAAGGTCTTCGAAGCTCGGACGCCTATTCTGACGTGCGAGTATTCGTTCGGTCCCGGCACTGCGACTGCGCTCGCCGTGGGCGGCAAGGCAGGACTTGTGGTCGTCAGCCCTCCTTGCAAGGTCTCGAGCGACGCTTTCGATGAGCTCTCGCGCCACGGCGCGGTGCGTGCGCTGGTAGCGTCCAACGCCTTTCACTATCTCGGCATAGCCGAATGGAAGGTTCTCTTTCCCGACGCCGCGATCTTCGCGCCGGCGCAATCGATCCCGCGCGTCGAGAAACATTCCAAGCTGAGCGGCATCCGTCCGCTCTCGGAGGCATCGGCCATCACCGGTTCCCGCGTCGAGCTGGTCGACATGCCGCACTACAAGACGGGTGAGGTGCTGGTTCGGGTCAGCACCGAACGCGGCGTGGTCTGGTATGTGACCGACGTCATCATGAATCTGCGCACGCTTCCCAGGAACCCGGTCATCAGGCTCATGTTCGCCTTAAGCGGCAGCGGTCCCGGACTCAAGTTCAACAACATCGCGCCGCTGTTCATGGTCGCCGACAAGAAGGTGCTTCGGCGCTGGCTCGCCAACGAGTTCCGCCGCGCACCGCCGAAGTGGTTGATTCCGGCCCACGGCGACACGGTCGACTTCTCGGCCAATCCCGGTGCGGCAAGCGCACTCTTCGGTTCCTAGAGCCGCTAACTCTGTCGAAGAATCCGGCCGAGATTTGTCGGCGACCTGCCATGCGTGTTAGCGTTCGCGACGGCTGGTCGCAGGAGGCTGGTCGGTGATCGAGGAATCGACTGCCTGCCCGCAGCGACGGCGTACTTCAGAGAATAAACCATGGAGGATGGATGTCATGCGCGCCACATCAAAGCTCGTTTGTCTGGTTGCCTTGAGTTTGACGGCCGCCGGATGGTCGGCGGCTGCTTGGACTCAGGAGGTGCGTCATTTCCGCTTTGCGTACGATCAACCGAAAAACACCGGTTACGGCCTAGCGGGTGATATCTTTGCCGACAAGCTCAAGGAGCTGAGCAAAGGCACGATGATCATCGACCAGTATCCGGGTGCCCAGCTCGGACAGGAGCCCGCGGTGCTGCAACTCATGAAAGCGGGCGACATCGAGTTCTGTATCAGCTCGTCTGCGAACGCCGCGACGCTCTCGCCGCAGGCGGGCGTGATGTCATTGCATTTCCTGTTCCGGTCGGAAGATCATCTCAAGAAGTCGCTCGCCGATCCCAAGGTGGTTCAGGCCGTCAAGGAGATGATCGAAGAGACCGTGCAGGGCGGACACGTGCTCGCGATGATCACGCTCGGGCTGCGCAACATGTACAGCAAGAAGGAGATCCACAAGGTCGAGGACATGAAGGGTTTGAAGGTCCGCGTGCAGGCAACTCCGACGGAGGACACCATGTTTCCAGCGTATGGTGCGCAGACGGTGCACATGCCCTTCGGGAACGTGTACACCTCGCTGCAGACAGGCGTCGTCGACGTTGCCGAGAACGGCGTGAATGTCTACCTTGTCAACAAGCACTACGAGGTCGCACCCGTCCTTTCGATGACGGAGCATGAGGCCAATAACAATCTGATCTGGGTCAGCGACAAGCTCTGGAAGAGCCTCACTGACGAGCAGAAGCGATGGGTTACCGCCGCCGCGGATGAGGTTGGAAGAACTCAGCCCGCCAAGTCGTTCGAGCTAGAGCATCAATCGGCGGACAAGCTGAAAGCGATAGGCGTAAAGATCGTAACCGTGGACAAATCCGGATTCTCCAAGATCGCCGCGCCTTATCTCGATAAGCTCGCCAAGGAACTGGGTCCGCACGCGGTAAAAATCAAGGACCTGATCGGCGCGGTCAACTAAGCTTTCCATCGCACCGGATAGGCGGCTGACCGCGCCAACGGTTCCGACGCCGTGCCGACCCGGATCGCCGAGAAACTGCTGCTCCAACGGCAGCGCCATCTGAAATGGCGCGCGTTGGATCCTCTGGAGATGATCCTGATGGTCCTCTGCGGCCTGCTGCTGCTCGGCTTCTCGGCCACGGTGACCTTCGACATCGTGACGCGGGAAATCGGACATCCGTGGCTCTGGCTTCAGGAAGTCACCCAGACCTTCTTTATTTACGCCATTTTTGTCGGCGCCTCGGTGGCAACGCGGCGCAACGATCATCTCTACCTAACGGCCATCGCCGAAGCGCTGCACGGCACGCCGCGTCTCGTGGCCGAGATTGTCATTCGGCTGGTGGTTCTCGGCGTCGCGTGCTGCCTCATCTATTTCGGCTATATCAACTTCCTGCGCGGGTTCACGAGCTTTAGGATGCCGTCGATGACGCCGATCGCATCCCTCTATGCGGCCATCCCCATTGCCGGCGTGCTGATCGCGCTGTTCACCATAGAGCAGCTCGTTAACGGTTGCCGCAATGGCTTCGACCATCCCGAGCCACGGGAAGAAGCGGGAGCTACGACTCCGCCGATCGGCTCGCCCCCGGAGCGGAGACCGCAGTGACCGCGCCTTGGATCCTGGCGCTGATGACGGTGATCTTCCTGGCGCTGGGCTATCTCGGCGTCCCCGTGGCGTTCTCGCTGATGGCCGGCGTTTTTATCGGCGCCGCGTTCACCGACGTCACGTTTCCCGCCATCGTTCAAAAAATCTTCGATGGCATGGACAGCGAGGCGTTGCTTGCGATTCCGTTCTTTCTTCTGGTGGGCGAGCTGATGAGCTCGGCCAACGTAGTGAGTCGCATCACCAATCTTTCGCTGGCGCTCGTCGGCCACATACGCGGCGGGCTGTCTCAGGTCGTGACTGTTTTCAGCATGTTCTTCTCGGAGATGTCGGGCTCGACCACTGCCGATGTCGCAGTAATCAGCCGCGCGCTCGGCGGTCCCATGAAGCGAGAAGGTTACGCACCGCCGTTCATCGCTGCGATCATTGCCTCCGCATCCACGATCGCGGCACTCGTGCCGCCCAGCATTACCGCCGTGGTCTATGGAGCAGTGGGCAACGTCTCTATCGCAGGCCTTTTTATGGCAGGCGTCGTTCCGGGCTTCATGATCGGGTTCGGCCTGATGATCTACTCCTACTTCTTCGGGCCCACCGGCATGCAGCGTCCGCGTGCGCCCTTCAGGGACGTGGCGCGCGCCTTCAAAGACGCCTCTCTGTCGTTGATGATCCCGATCATTCTGCTTGGCGGGATCATGACAGGTTGGTTCACGCCGACGGAGGCAGGCGTCGTCGCCGCTATCTGGATTCTTGCCGTCGTCATCCCCGCGCTCAACCGTCCCCATCTCAAGCTACTTCCCTACGATTTCTGTCTCGCGGGCATGATCTTCTCGCTGCCGCTGATTACCATCGGTGCCGCCAATGCATTCGGCTGGCTGCTTGCCTACCTGCGAGGTGCAATCATGATCGCCGAGTGGATCACTAAGCTTGCCGGAAACGATCCTCATGTGATCATGCTGCTGATGGTGTTGCTTTTCACAATCATCGGCGACTTCATCGAACCCGTTCCGACCATCATCATCTTCATGCCGCTGGTCAACGCATTGACCACGGCCGGCGACATCAACCCCGTACACATGGGCGTGGTGCTGATCGCCACGCTCGCATTCGGATTGATCACACCCCCTTATGGCCTGGTTCTACTGATGGCGTCCAAGTTCGTCGGCGTTCGATTTTCGCAGGCGCTGCGCGCTGCCTTGCCGATCTATGTGGTCTTCTTCGGTACGATTGCATTTGCGATTTATTTCCCGAAGGTCGTGTTGTGGCTTCCGAAGCAGGTGATCCCAGAATCGGTCGGGTGTTTCAAAAACCCGAGTGGCGCTGGCTATATCTGCCCGTAATTCGACGCTTTGAAGCCCGCGACCTTTGACGGCGCGTGAGACTCCCGGACGGAGACCGGAACCTCAATCGAAGCCGAATAGCCGCGCCGGCGTTTCCCAGAGCACCTGTCGCCGGTCGCTCTCGTTGGGAAACCAGCGCTGGAGATTGGCGAGCACCGGGCCGTAATCCATGCGCATGGGCAGGCGCAGAAATGGCCAGTCGGATCCCCAGACACACCGTTGCGGCGTGAATGCGTCGATTAATGCACGAACGAACGGCTCGGTGTCGGCCTTGGGCGCGAAGGCGTTGTAGAAGCGGAACGGCCCCGAGAGCTTGACAAAGTGTCCCTCGCGACCGAATTCGAGCAGTGCCTGGAACCCGGGCTGGCTCACGCCCGCTTCCGCATCGGGTCGACCGCAATGATCGAACAGAAGCGGCACCTTTGCCGCCCGCAGCGCGCTCGCCACTTCGTGCAACTGATCCCGCTCGCACTGGACTTGCACCAGCCATTGCATCTCGCGCACTTGGGCGAGGAGCCGTGACAGGCCGGGCTGGCGCAGCAAAGCGACGCCGTCGCTGATGAGATCGAGTCGGATGCCGATCACACCGCCGACGCGCAGTCGCGCCAGATCGCGTTGGTCGATGTCGGGACGAACTCGTGCGATGCCTTTGAAACGGCCGCGCGACGCCGCGATGGCGGCAATCATGCACCGGTTCTCGTAGCCGTAGCCGCTGGTCGGGTTGACCAGCAAGGCGTGCGAGAGTCCATGTGCGTCGAGCACCGCGGCAAGCTGCTCCTTGCTGCCCGCTTCATGAGGCGGAGGCTGGTACGCCGCATCCGTCGCGTAAGGAAACAGCGTAGTATCGAAGACGTGGCAGTGCGAATCGACGCCTTTGTTCGTCACGGGTGAGTCTCTCATGCAAGTCTCGGAAGCCCTTAGTACCACGAAAGCCGCATCGCCCCAAGACTGGCCATTCGAAGTCCATCCATTGACACCGAAGCTGGGCGCGAAGATCGCGGTCGATCTGAGCAGCGATATCGACGACGAATTGTTCGGCGCGATTTATCGGGCGTTTCTGCGTTACCAGGTGCTGCTGTTCGGGCCGCTGGATCTGCCTCCGGCGCGTCAGGTTGCGTTCGGACGGCGCTTCGGCGAAGTCCAGATTCACGTGATGAACCAGTATCACGCGGACGGTTTCCCCGAGCTGTATCGCTTATCCAACCTCGACGAGCATGGCAAGCCGAGCGGCAAGCATCCCGACAGGGGCACGCTCGCATGGCACACCGACGGGTCCTGGCGGCGGGTCACCGGACAGGCGACCATCATCTACGGCGAGGTGGTGGCTGGAGTCGGAGGCGATACGTATTTTTGCGACATGTACGGGGCTTACGAAAGACTCGATGCGTCGTGGAAGGCTCGAATCGACAATTTGCGCGCCGTGCACAACCTGGACTTTTCACGGACGCGACGGCACGGCGAGGATCCCATGACTGATGCGCAGCGGCTGGCGACGCCTCCGGCCGATCATCCAGTGGTGCGCACGCATCCGGAAACCGGCCGTGACTGTATCTATCTCGGCGATCACGCCGAATATATCGTCGGCATGCCTTACGACGAGGGCCGTGCGTTGATCGAGCAACTGAACGCGATGGCCGTTCATCCCGACCTCACCTACGAGCATCACTGGCAGGCCGGCGAGCTTCTGGTTTGGGACAATCGCTGCGTGATGCATCGGGCGACGGCGTACGATCCGTCTACTCAGAGCCGAGTTGTGCGTCGATGCACCGTGCTGGGTGAGGTGCCGGCGCGCATTCGCGGACAGCCGCGAACCGCCTAACGTCTTCGCGCTGCCGTTAACCGGCCGCCCTTAGCGGAGAAGGTCAACGCCGGCGCTTGCGCTGCGGCGCTGAAGCTTCGGCAGCATCGATTCGAGCCGACAGCGCATCGACACGTGCAGCCAGCGCTGTTACATCCTCGGTGAAGGCGCGCGTCTCGCTGCCGCGAACCGCGAGCTCGGCCTCGTCAGCGGCGTAGCGCGCAACGCTCTCACCGAACCGTTGCGCTGCATAATCTGGAAGCGTCAGCATGCGCCGGCCGGTATCGGCCAGGAACGCGCCGGCGATCGGGCCCAGCGCCCGGGCGAACGCCTGCTCGATGAGCATCGGCACCGCGAGCGAGATCTCCTCGAGAGTCGTGGCCAGCGCCGGATCGCCCGCGGCTTCGACCAGCTCATGCCAGCGCCCCGGTTGCGCCAGCAGTGCAGGAAGACGCAGCGGAGACACCGTCAGTGTCAGCTCAGGCGCGTCGGAACTTTCGCGCACGCGGCCATCCTGGTCGATAGCCCACGTGACGTTTGCCGGCCCGACGTTCAGGCGAAAGATGCGTCCGGCGTGCGCAGCGAGCTTGTCACGCGCCCAGCGCTCGCGCTCGAGCGTACGGTTGATGACAAAGGCGCCCGGACCCACGGCCGAATCCCTTAGATCGCGTAGCCGCGATGCAGCGCGACGACGCCGGCGGACAGGTTGAACCATTCGACGCGTTCAAAGCCTGCTTCTTCCATCATCGCTTTGAGCGCCGCCTGATCGGGATGCACGCGAATCGACTCGGCGAGGTAGCGGTAGCTCGCTTCGTCCCCTGCGACCAGCCGTCCAAGTCGCGGCAGAACGCTGAAGCTGTACCAGTCGTAGGCAGCCTGCAGCGGTTCCCACACCCGGCTGAACTCGAGGATCAACGCGACGCCTCCGGGTCTGAGCACGCGGCGCATTTCGGCGAGCGCGACCTCTTTGTGCGTCACGTTGCGCAGGCCGAACCCGATGCACACGCAGTCGAAAGAGCGCGCAGGAAAAGGCAGGGCTTCGGCGTTGCACTGCACTGCGGGCACGAGCCTTCCCTCGTCGATCATCCGGTCGCGCCCGGCGGTAAGCATGGCGGAATTGACATCGGTCAGCACGACACTTCCCGTGGACCCAACGCGATCGGCGAATAACCGCGTCAGATCCGCGGTGCCGCCGGCAATGTCGAGCACCCGGTCACCAGCCCGCACCCTGCTCGTTTCGACGGTGAAGCGCTTCCATGCGCGGTGCAGCCCAACCGACATGAGATCGTTCATCAGGTCGTACTTGCCTGCCACAGACTCGAACACGCCCCTCACCCGCCGCGTCTTCTCTTCGGGTGCGACCTGTTCGAAGCCGAAGTGTGTTTTGTCGCTCATGCGCTAAAAGCGCTGTCTCGGCTACCGCGGCGCCGCAATCAATGCCGGTGGCCGCAGGCGTGCGCCGCTGCGGGCGCGGGCGCATTGGGATCCGGGTCGCGGCTCGCGCCGGCACCGGCGAGACGCCCGAGATATTGCTGCCACAGCGTATCCTGCCGAACGCCGAGATCGTACAAGTAGTCCCAGGAATAGATGCCGGTGTCGTGTCCGTCGGAGAATTTCGGCCGGATCGCGTAGTGTCCGACGGCTTCCACGTCCGTGATGGTCACGTCGCGCTTGCCGGTCTGCAGCGTTTCCTGTCCCGGGCCATGGCCGCGCACCTCCGCCGAGGGCGAATAGACACGCAGATATTCGTAGGGCAAGCGGAAGGACTGCCCGTCGGCGAAGCTGATCTCCATCACGCGCGACGCTTGGTGCAGCTTGATCTCGGTGGGGACGGGGGTGTTCGAGTCGAGGCCGGCCATGGCCTCTATTGTAGGGCGATTCGGGACGTCAGCGATCGTCGGCCCCAGCGGGGCTCCTCTCGCTGCTCGCCGCGGCCTCTTTCGAAGGTGTCCGTCGCGCGTCGGCCGCCAGCGTCGACTCGCAATTCCCCGTCGATCCCCACGCTTCGCGCGGGGGCCCTCGCCGGGCTCTCGCGCCGCTACTAGAACCGGTTCGTTGCCATCGGGTTGGTGGTGTCGGGAACCAGGTCCATGTTGCCGACACCGGCCAGGAGGTTGCGCCCCTTCGCCTCCTTGCCATGCAGCTTGATCGCGAGACGCAGGTCGTTGAGCGAGTCGGCGTTACGCAGCGCGTCCTCGTAGCTGATCATGTCAGCCTCGTAGAGGTCGAACAGCGCCTGGTCGAAGGTCTGCATGCCCAGCTCGCGGGATTTTTTCATGATCTCCTTGATCCCCGAGACGTCGCCCTTGAAGATCAAGTCGGATATGAGCGGCGAGTTGAGCATGATCTCGACCGCGGGAACGCGCCCGCGCCCGTCGCGGCGTACGATCAGCCGCTGCGCTACGAAGGCGCGGATGTTGAGCGAGAGGTCCATTAGCAGCTGCTGCCGCCTCTCCTCGGGGAAGAAGTTGATGATCCGGTCGAGCGCCTGGTTGGTGCTGTTGGCGTGCAGGGTCGCCAGGCATAGGTGTCCGGTCTCGGCGAAGGCGACTGCGTAGTCCATCGTCTCCCGGTCCCGAACTTCGCCGATGAGGATCACATCGGGCGCCTGCCGCAGCGAGTTCTTGAGCGCGATCCCCCAGTTGTCGGTGTCGACCCCGACCTCGCGCTGGGTGATGATGCAGTTCTTGTGCTCGTGCACGAACTCGATCGGGTCCTCGATGGTGATGATGTGGCCGTAGCTGTTCTCGTTGCGGTAGCCGAGCAGCGCCGCCATCGACGTCGACTTACCCGTGCCGGTGGCGCCGATGAACATCATGATGCCGCGCTTACTCATGCAGACGTCCTTGAGCACGGGCGGCAGGTTGAGCTCGTCGAAGGTCGGAATCTTGGTATTGATCGTGCGCATCGCCATGCCGACGCGTCCCATCTGCACGAAGGCGTTGCAGCGGAAGCGGCCGATCCCCGGCGGGCTGATGGCGAAGTTGCACTCCTTGCTCGACTCGAACTCTGCCGCCTGCTTGTCGTTCATCACGCTGCGCACGATCTCGATGGTGTGCTGCGGCGAGAGCGGCGTCTTCGACACCGGGGTGATCTTGCCGTCGAGCTTGATCGCAGGCGGGAATCCGGCGGTAATGAACAGGTCCGAGCCGTTCTGCTTGACCAGCAGATCGAGAAGCTCGTGTACGAATTTGGTGGCGGTTTCGCGTTCCATGGGAGCTTCTCCGTCTCGTTCCGCGCCGTCGCGGCGCTTTAGCCGCCGAACAGATCCTTGTTAACCGCCCGCGACCGCGCCTCGACATTGGAGATCTGGTTGCGGCGGACCATCTCGGTGAGGCACTGATCGAGCGTCTGCATGCCAACTGCCTGGCTGGTTTGAATCGCGGAATACATCTGCGCAATCTTGTTCTCGCGGATCAGGTTGCGTATCGCCGGCGTGCCGATCATGATTTCCCACGCGGCGATTCGCCCCTGCTGGTCCTTGGTCTTGAGCAGCGTCTGCGAAATAACCGCCACGATCGATTCCGAAAGCATCGCCCGAACCATGTCCTTCTCCGCGGCCGGGAACACGTCGATGATGCGGTCGACGGTCTTGGCGGCGGAGCTGGTGTGCAGCGTTGCAAACACCAGATGGCCCGTCTCGGCTGCGGTGAGCGCCAGGCGGATCGTTTCCAGGTCGCGCATCTCACCCACTAGGATGTAGTCAGGGTCCTCGCGCAGCGCCGCGCGCAGCGCGTTGGGGAAGGAGAGCGTGTGCGGCCCCAGCTCGCGCTGGTTAATGAGGCACTTCTTGGAATCGTGCAGAAACTCGATCGGGTCCTCGATGGTGAGGATATGCCCGTACTGGTTCTCGTTGACGTGGTTGGTCATCGCCGCGAGCGTGGTCGACTTGCCGGAGCCGGTCGGGCCGGTGACCAGGATCAACCCACGCGGACGCGTGGTGAGCTCGGCGAACACGCGCGGCGTGGCCAGCTCCTCCAGCGACAGCACCTTGGATGGAATCGTCCGGAAGGCCACCGCCGCCCCGCGCTCCTGGTTGAACGCGTTGACGCGAA
Source organism: Casimicrobiaceae bacterium (assembly GCA_035262745.1). Lineage (GTDB taxonomy): Bacteria > Pseudomonadota > Gammaproteobacteria > Burkholderiales > Casimicrobiaceae > PALSA-1003. The sequence goes on from DATFSE010000109.1 coordinate 74,013, forward strand.
AACGCGCCAGATTGGGGATGCCGAATGAAAAGTCGCATTCGAGCATCTCTTCGTAGGTTTTGCGCTGCGCATCGCTCATGATGTCGTACACCATGGCATGCACGTCCTCGTGCTCCATCGGCGGCAGATTGATGCGGCGGATGTCGCCATGGACGCGAATCATCGGCGGCAGGCCAGCCGACAAATGTAGGTCGGAGGCCTTGTTCTTGACCGCGAAGGCGAGCAACTCGGCAATGTCCATTTATAATCCCTGGGACGCGAGGCTTCGCAGTCGCCTGCGATGCTTTTTCGTCCGACGAGCCCATGCCGGCCCAGAAACCCGAGGATAACCTGTGGCGTACACCCGCAGTGTCCCCTATGCCGGCGTCATTAGATTATGAGCCTAGACGCGAAGGCATGGCAAGACGTACATACCCGCATCGCGGCGGCAGCCCGAGCCGCCGGTCGGAAACCGGCGGAAGTTCGGCTGCTGGCGGTGACAAAGAGCTTTCCGCCCGAAGCGGTGCGCGCGGCCTATGCGCTGGGGCAGCGGGCATTTGGCGAGAACTATGTGCAGGAAGCCGCCGCCAAAATGCGGGCGCTCGCCGACCTGCCTGATCTCGAATGGCACCTGATTGGGCCGCTCCAGCGCAACAAAACGCGCCTCGCAGGCGAAGCCTTCAGCTGGGTCGAGACCATCGCGAGGCTCGACATCGCCGAGCGGCTGTCCGCGGCGAGAAACGCAGCGCGTCCGCTCGACGTCTGCATACAGGTCAAAATCAGTGCCGAGCCTCGCAAGAGCGGCGTCGCGCCCGATGCCGCGCTCGAGCTGGCGCGGGAGGTGTCGCAACTTCCCGGGCTCGCGCTGCGCGGCTTCATGGGCATCGCCGAGGAGACCCCCGACACGGCGCAGCAACGCGCGCAATTCGGCGTCCTGCACGAGTTGTACGATGCAGCGCGCGCTGCGGGTCTTGCGCTCGACACGCTATCGATGGGCATGTCGGCGGACCTCGAAGCGGCGATTGCCGAGGGAGCCACGCTGGTGCGGGTCGGCAGCGCGCTGTTCGGCCCGAGACCGAAACCGTCTGAGGTACGCGACACATGAATATCTGCTTCATCGGCGGCGGCAACATGGCACGTGCATTGATCGGCGGCTTGGTCGCGCGAGGCGGAGCCTCGAACGCGTTTTCGGTGGTCGACGTCGACGCCGATGCGCGCGCGACCATCGCGGCGCGCTTCGGTGTGGCGACCTTCACCGAGATCGAGCCGGCCGCAGTCGCAAATGCCGAACTGGTCGTTCTGGCAGTCAAGCCGCAGAACGTGCGGCTGGTCGCCCGCGAGCTCGCCACGCTGCTCAAGCGCCAGGTGGTGCTGTCCATTGCAGCCGGCATCCGGCTGACGGATCTCTCGCGCTGGTTGCTCGGCTATCGGCGGCTGGTGCGCGCCATGCCGAATACGCCGGCGCTCATCGGCGCCGGCATCTCGGGACTGTATGCGATGTCCGGGGTGGACGGGGAGGGCCGCACCCGCGCTTCGTCGGCATTGGAGGCGGTGGGCGGCATCCTGTGGTGCGAACGCGAGGAGGACCTCGATTCGATCACCGCAGTCTCCGGCAGCGGTCCGGCGTATGTGTTCTATTTCATTGAAGCGCTGGAGCAGGCTGCGCGCGATCTCGGTTTCGAGCCGACGCAGGCGCGGCGCCTGGCGCTGGCGACTTTTTCGGGCGCGACCAGGCTCGCCGAGCAGAGCGATTCCGAGCCCGCGGTTCTGCGTGCGCAAGTGACTTCCAAGGGAGGCACCACCGAACGCGCAATCGCGGCGCTCGACAACGCCACCGTCAAGGCAGCAATCGTCGATGCGGTCAGAGCGGCGGCTGCGCGTGCCTGCGAGCTTGGCGATTTCTTCGGCAACGAGCGCTAGAGGTTTTCTCGATGTGGAACGACGCGCTGCGCTTTCTGCTCAACACCGTGTTCGGTTTCATCGTGTACTCGGCGCTGCTGCGTTTCATGATGCAATGGCTGCGCGCGCCTTTTCGCAATCCGCTGGGGCAGGCCGTGATGGCTCTGACAGACTGGGCCGTGAAGCCCCTGCGACGGGTGATTTCCGGCCGGGGAGGTTACGACTGGGCCTCACTCGTCATCGCCTGGATTGCGCAACTGCTCTGGCTTGTTGCGTTATCGTTGCTTACCACCACGGCAGTCACGGGCGGCCTCGTCGGGCTGCTTGCCGCACTGGCGATCGTCGAGCTCATCAAAGCCGGATTGTGGATCATGATCATTGCCGTGTTCCTGCAGGCCATACTGTCGTGGGTCGCGCCCGACGGGCCGCTGGCGGGAGTGCTGAATGCAATGACTTTCCGGGTACTTGCCCCGATCCGCCGCGTGATACCGCCGATCGGCGGCACGCTCGATATCTCACCCTTGATCGCCATTGTCGCCGCTCAGCTCATCCTGATGCTGCCCGTCGTCTGGCTGGAGCAGGGCGTTGCCCAAGTTTTCCGCTGATTCGCCGAACGCACCAGCGTGGCGAAGTGTTAGCGCCGACGGCTCGATCACGCTGCAGATTCACGCTCAGCCGAGAGCAGGACGCACCGAGATCGCCGGAGTTCACAACGGCTGCCTCAAGATCCGCCTCGCCGCGCCAGCAGTGGACGGAAAGGCAAACCAGGCACTCATCGCTTTCCTGGCCGCGAGCTTCCGCGTGCCGCGGCGCAACGTCTCGGTTCTTCGCGGTGAATCGGGGCGGCGCAAGGCGATTCGTATCGCCTCTCCCACTGCCAGACCGGATCGCGACTGGGCACTGTAAGATTTGAGCGACAGGTGGGCGGGCGGCGTTCGGCGAACGACGCCCGCCAGTCAAGGAGCCGCAATGGCCATTGTTGAAACGGCCGCCCGCAGGTCGGCGGCACGTAGACCGACTCGCAGACCGACCAAGCGAGGTGCGACGCAGGAGCCGGCGCAACTCGAGGCAGATGTCGTCGCGAGGATTCGCGACCTTGCGTGGATCGGCCAGCATGAGGATGCGATCGCCCTGTGCACGCAGGCGCTCGGCGACGGCAGCGGCAAGACGCTGCCAGCGGTGCAAATGGACTTGCTCGATCTGCGCGCCGAATCCCTTATCGCTCGGGGGCAACTCGAGCGCGCCGCGCAAGACGCGGATGCCATGCTGGAGCTGGCGATCCGCGAGAGGTCGGCTGCATTGAAGGCTCGCGCGCTTAACCGCAAGGCCATCGTGAACATGCGGCGGGGCAACCTGACCGTGGCTCTGGAAATCGCCGCCGCAGGTGCGAAGGCTGCACGGCAATCGCGGCAGAGAGGGTTGCTTGGCGAAAGTCTTCTTTGCTTGAGCGAAGCGCAGTGTCGCACCGGGAACCACAAGATCGGTATGCGAACCGCGCGCGAGGCAATCGACATATTTCGAGCGGCCGGAGATTTGTTGCGCGAGGGCCGCGCCTACTGGTTGGTGGCGTTTGCGTGCCGAGTCCTTGGTCGCGCCAAGGAATCGCGCCGCGCCGGGCGCCAGGCGCTGGAATCGGCCAAACGGGCAGGCGATCAGTACGGCATCGGCAACGCGCTCGTGATCCTGGAGCAGACCAACACGGATCTCGGCGCGTCGCTGACCTCTCTCCAGCATGCGAAGCACGCGTTCGAGGCGGCAGGCTATGTTGAGCGTCGCGGCGTGGCGCTCGGCAATCTCGCGAATAACTACACCGACCTCGGGTTGTATCACCATGCCTACCGACTGCAGAGCGAGCTCGTGCCGCTGCAGCGTGGCATGGGAACCAAGCAGCACTTAGCATATTTTCTGCAAAACCTCACCCGAACCGAGATGGCGCTCGGTGCGCTCGATGCGGCGCGGCTGCATCTGCAGGAATCCGCCGACAGCCTGCCTGCACTCAGCGACCCCAACAGCGATGCAGCCGTTGCCCACTACCGGGGCGATCTGGCGCTGGCCGAGGGTGATCCCGCGAACGCAGTCGGGCATTACAAAGTCGCCGGGCAGATCGCTCACGAGGCGGGATTGGCACGGGAAAACGTGTTCCTCACCAAGCTCGGCGAGGCATATTTGCGCAACGGCGAACCCGGCCACGCACTTCGGGCGACGGCACAAGCCACCTCATTGCATCGTGCGCATTCTTTCGCCCTGCCTGACGCCTTCCCCGGTCAGGAGATCTGGTGGCGGCACGCTCAGGCGTTGTCGGCGAACCGCAAGGTGAAAGACGCGCGCAAGGCCCTGGAAACCGCCCACCGGCTGCTGCTGGAACGCATCGCGAAACTGCGCGACGCGGGCCTGCGACGCAACTACCTCAACAAGATCGCAGTCAACCGTGAAATGATCGCCGCGTGGCTCGACGATGGAGCGAAGCGCAAGCTTCCAGCAAAGCGCCTGTTCGCCCATCTCGCGATCGAGTCCAGCGTGCGCGAGCCGTTTCAGCGCCTTGCGGATACCGGGGTAAGACTCAACGCCCTTCCTACCCCCGAGGCGATCCAAAGCTTTGTCGTCGAGGAAGCCACCGAACTCTCGGGTGGCGAACGCGTGCTCTTGGTGCTGGAACGCGACGGCGAGCGGGAGTTGGCGCATTCGCTCGTTCCTCGCGGTGAAGACGCTCGGGTGCTGTTGGTTGCGATCGACCAGTATCTCAACGATGCTCGTCCCGCCAGGACGGCAACGCTTGTCTACACGTCGCCGGGCTCGCAGGCGGTCAAGCAGCGCTCGTGCATCGTCGCTCCGCTCTTCACCCAGGGCAGGCTGCTCGGGTACCTGTACGTCGACATGGACGGCATCTACGGCCGCTTCGACGACACCGACCGCGACATGATGGGGCTGCTTGCCAGTCAGGCTGCCGTTGCGTTGGAGAACGCGCAGTGGTCCCAGGGCCTGGAGCGAAAGGTCGAGGAACGCACCGTCGAGCTCACCGCTTCCAACGCGAGCCTCGAGCAACGCAACGCCGAACTGGCCCTGATCAATAGCATCCAGACAGGCATGGCTGAGAAGCTCGAATTCCAGGCTATCGTCGATCTCGTCGGCGATAAGCTGCGGAACGTATTCAAAACGGGCGATATCAGCATTCGCTGGCACGACGACAAAGCCGACCTGATGCACCCTCTTTACGCGTACGAACACGGTGTCAGGCTCAGCCTTCCTCCTTCGCGACCCCGAGTCAGTGGACCATGGGCAAAAATCCGCGCGACGCGCCAGCCGGTCGTCTTGAATACTGCGGCGGAAATGGAGGCGCTGGGTGTGAAAGCCATGGCCGGCACCGACCAGGCCCTAGCGGTGACGTATGCGCCCATTCTCGGCAGCGACCGCGTGCTCGGCACGATTGTCATAGAAAGCTACGAGCGCGAGCACGCCTTCGGCAACGCTGAAGTCCGGTTACTCACCACGGTGGCGGCAAGCATGGGCGTCGCTCTGGAGAACGCCCGACTTTTTGACGAGACGCAGCGGCTGCTGAAGGAAACAGAGCAGCGCAACGCCGAGCTGGCGATCATTAACAGTGTCCAGGCGGCCTTGGCGGCAAAGCTCGATATTCAAGGAATCTACGACGCAGTCGGCGACAAGATCCGCGAGATCTTCGATAACCGGGATGTTGAAATTCGCATTTACGATCCGACGACTAACCTCGTTCACTATCCTTACTATTACGAAGAGCGAAAGAGACTCGAGATTGCAAGCCATGCGCTCCCCGATCGTGGGATATCGGCCCATGTCTTGCGCACCCGCGAGACGTTGCTTATTAACGAGCAGATGGCGCAGGCTTACGAGAAATATGGCTCATATCTCTTGCCCGGTACCAAAATAGAGAAGTCCGCGGTCTATGTTCCGTTAGTCTCGGGCGATCAACCCCGCGGGCTCATCGCTCTGGCGGACTCCGATCGCGAGCACGCATTCGGCGGCTCGGATGTGCGTCTTCTCCAGACGCTCGCCAACTCCATGACCGTTGCACTCGACAATGCGCGTCTGTTCGATGAGACCGCACGTCTGCTGAAGGAAACCGAGCAGCGCAACGCCGAGCTCGCCATTATCAACAGCGTACAGGCCGCGCTCGCGGCCGAGCTCGATATCCAAGGCATCTACGATGCCGTCGGTGACAAGATCCGGGAGATTTTCGGCAACAGAGATGTAGGAATTCGCATCTACGATCCCAAAACCAATTTCGTCCACTACCCATATGTTTACGAAGGGGGTCGCCGGATCGCCATCGAAACCAGGCCACTGAAGCAAACAGGCTTCGCACGTCACGTTCTAAGCACGCGTGAGACGCTGGTCATCAACGAGAACATGGACGAGGCGGTGAAAAAGTACGGCAGTTTCACCTTGCCCGGAACGCAGGACGACAAAGCCGCAGTCTACGTTCCACTGGTTGTCGGCGATCAGGCGCGCGGACTCATCAGCATGGTCGACGTAGAACGTGAGCACGCGTTCAGCGCGCCCGACGTTCGCCTGTTGCAAACGCTTGCGAACAGCATGAGCGTCGCTCTAGAGAATGCTCGCCTGTTCGACGAGACGCAGCACCTCCTCAAGGAGACCGAGCAGCGCAACGCGGAACTGGCAATCATCAACAGCGTGCAGCAAGGACTCGCGGCAGAGCTCAACTTCCAGGCGATCATCGACCTCGTCGGCGACAAGATCGCGGAGATCTTTCATGCGCACACCATGGCGATCGCGCTGCTCGACAAGGCGACCAACCGGATCGCGATGCCCTACTACCTGGAGCACGGTGAGCGCTTTCCGGTGGAACCCTTCCCATTTGGGCAGGGTTTGGCTGGTCACGTCATCACAACCCGCGCTCCGCTGGTCATCGGTGAAAACCTTCAGGAGCGCGCCGCGCAACTCGGTAGCAAGCAGGTAGGCGACGCCTCCACGTCGGAGGTCGGCCAGAGCTATCTCGGCGTTCCGATCATTAAGGGCGACGAAGCCCACGGTGTGATCGCGCTCTACAGCCGCGAGGTAAACGCTTACAGCGAATCCGACGTGCGTGTGCTGCAGACGCTCGCCAACACGATGAGCGTCGCGCTCGAGAACGCGCGCCTGTTCGACGAGACTCAGCGCTTGTTCAAGGAAAGCGAACAGCGCGCCGCAGAGCTCGCCATTATCAACAGCGTGCAGCAGGGGCTGGCGGCGGAACTTGATTTTCAGGCCATCGTCGATCTCGTGGGCGACAAAATTGCCGAGATCTCCCGTACTGAGGACATGTCGATCGCGCTGCGTGATCGGCAGACAGGCGCCGTGACCATGCCTTATTTTCTCGAGCATGGAAGACGTTTTTTCATCGCGCCCGTGGCTAAGGCAGTTGGATTCACAGCTCATGTGCTAAAGACCGCGCAGCCTCTGATGATCAACCGCGTCCTGCTCCAACGCGGTGAGGCGCTTGGCTCCGTGTTGATCGGCGACGAGAATACGGGAGCGCGCTCGGCCAGCTATCTGGGCGTTCCCATCCCTGGGTCCGAAGGGGCGCGGGGAGTGATTGCTCTATATGCACCCAAGGAGGACGCGTTCGATGAGGGCGACGTGCGGTTACTCTCGACGCTGGGCAACGCACTAGGTGTTGCGCTTGAAAACGCTCGCCTGTTCGACGAGATGCAGCGTCGGAGCCGCGAGACAGCTGCGCTCGCCGACGTCGGGCGCGACATTTCGTCGACTCTGGACCTTTCTGCGGTGATGGATCGCATCGCCCGTCACGCCAAGGATCTCCTCCGAGCCGACAACAGTGCGATCTTCCTGCCCGACGCCGACGGACACATCTACCGGGCCATCGCCGCGATCGGGGAAGTGGCGGAGCAGATCAAGGCAACTGAGGTCAGGGGCGGAGTCGGGATCATTGGCAGTCTGCTCGAAGCCGGGCGGGCCGAATTCGTCAACGACACGACGTCCGATCCTCGCAGCATCCAGATTGCAGGCACGGACAGAAAGGAAAACGAGCGCATGATGGTCGCGCCACTCATGGCCGGGACGTCCGTAAAAGGCGCGATGGCGGTATGGCGCACTGGCGGCCGGCTGTTCGACGAAGCCGAGCTGCAATTTCTGATCGGGCTCTCGCAGCAGGCCACGGTGGCGATCGAGAACGCGCGCCTGTTCAATGAGACCAAAGAGGCGCTGGACCAGCAACGGGCATCCGCGGAGGTCCTGTCCGCGATTAGCAGCTCGATCGCCGACACCGAGCCCGTGTTCGACACCATTCTGGAGCGGTGTCGGCGCCTGTTCGCCGGCGACGAGGTCGGTGTGACGCTCGTGCGCGACGACGGCATGCTCGACTTCGGTGCCTATGCCGGGCCAGGCCGAGACGAGATGCGGAAGATTTTTCCACATCCGCTCAACCGTGACACCTCGTCCGGGACCGCGATTCTCGATCGCCGGGTATTGAGGTACGCCGACGTCGACGCCGGCGACATGCCACCGCGCTCGATCGATGGCGCGCACGCTCTCGGTCTTCGCTCAATGGCGTTTGCGCCCATGCTCTCCGAAGGTCGTGCAATCGGGACTCTTTGGGTCGGGCGCCGCTTCAAAGGCGCATTCAGCGACAAGCAGATCGCGCTGCTCAAGACGTTTGCCGAGCAGGCGGTAATCGCGATTCAGAACGCGCGACTGTTCAACGAGACCAAGGAGGCGCTGGAGCAGCAGCGCGCATCGTCGGAAGTCCTCGCGGCGATCAGCAGTTCGATTGCGGATACGACTCCCGTATTCGACAGAATCCTCGAAAGCTGCGAGAAGCTGTTTGCCGGAAAGTTCGCGGGCGTCAATTTGGTGGGCGACGACGGTCTCATCCGCTTGCGCGCTTACCATGGCCCAGACAGAGAGGGAGTCGAGAAGGTCTTCCCCCTTGCGCGAGACACCAGCAGCGGGTCGGGACTGTGCATCGTCACTCGCAGCCTCGTTCATTACCCGGACGTCGAAGCCGAGGACGTGCCGGAGCGCACGCGTCGAGCATGCCACGCGGCGGGCTACAAGGGCGTCATATTTGCACCGATGATCTGGAATGGGCAAGGTATTGGCGTGATCTTTGTCGGGCGGGACTACGTTGGTCCCTTTTCGGACAAGGACATCGCGTTGCTGCGGACCTTCGCTGACCAGGCCGTGATTGCGATCCAGAATGCGCGGCTGTTCAATGAAACACAGGAAGCACTCGAGCGCCAGACCGCCACGGCCGACATCCTGAAGGTGATCAGCGGATCGCCGACTGATGTGCAGCCGGTGTTCGACGCTATCGCCGAGCGGGCGAAGCTACTTTGCGGCGCGAGAACGAGCGCCGTGGCACGTTTCGACGGAGATTTGGTGCATATGGTGGCCTATAACGGCGTTTCGCCCGAGGTCGATGCGATCGTTCGAGGCAGTTTTCCGATGCCGCCCAGCAGGGCATCGGGCGCGGCCCGAGCCATTCTCGAGCAGGCGCCGGTGCAGGTCGAGGAAGTCGAGGCCGACCTAGACTTTCCACCGCCGCTGAAGCAGGCAGCGCAAAGAGCCGGCTATCGCGGCATCCTCGCGGTTCCAATGTTCAAGGACGCCAGTGTGGTTGGCGCGATCACCATCACCCGTCCAGAGGCAGGGTCGTTTCCCGACAAGCAGATCAAACTCCTGCAGACCTTCGCCGACCAGGCGGTGATCGCAATCGAGAACGTGCGCCTGTTCAATGAGACCACGGAAGCGCTCGAACAGCGGACTGCGACCGCCGAAGTACTGCAGGTCATCAGCAGCTCGGTGGCTGATACGACGCCTGTGTTCGACAAAATTCTCGAAAGCTGCCGGCGCCTGTTCGCGAGCGAGCAGCTCTCGATCATGCTCGTGGGTGAAGATGGGCGCGTGTTTCCCGCTGCGTGGCGTGGGTCTGCCTTCGACGCGCTCGCGCAGGACATTGGATCGATGCCGCTCGAGACGACATTCACCGGCCAGGCCATCCGCGAGCGGCGAACGGTGCACGCGAGCGACGCCGATGTCGCGTCGATGGCTTATCCGGGTATGCGCAAATTGGCAGAATCCGTCGGCCCCTATACGGCGATCTACTGTCCGATGCTTTGGGAGGGGCGTGGCATCGGTTCGATATGCATCTTCCGCCAACCGCCGCGACCCTTCACCGAAAAGGAGGAGGCGTTGCTCAGGACCTTCGCCGATCAGGCAGTGATAGCGATCCAGAACGCGCGCTTGTTCAACGAGACCAAAGAAGCTCTCGAACGGCAAACTGCCACGGCCGAGATCCTAAAAGTGATCAGCGAATCGCCAACCGACGTGCAACCCGTGTTCGATGCGATCGTGCGAAGTGCGAAGCGAGTATTTGGGGCGCTCACCGTCGCGGCAACGCGGGTTGTGGGCGATAGCCTGCACCTCGCGGCATTCAGTTCCACCGACCCTAGCGGCGACGAAGCCCTGACGCGTTTTTATCCGATGCAGCTCATCGCCGGTACACCGCCGGCCGAAGCGATCCGAACCGGGATGATCGTGGCTATCAGCGACGCCCAGACTGATCCGCGAGTTCCGCCAGCAGCGCGCGAGGTTGCGCGCGCCCGCGGCTATCGGTGCATGCTCATTGCGCCAATGCTGCGCGAAAGCGTGGCGATTGGCACGATCAACGTCAGCCGCGGCGAGGCTAGTCAGTTTTCGGATCATGAGCAGGCTTTGATCAAGACCTTTGCCGACCAGGCCGTGATCGCGATCGAGAACGTGCGCCTGTTCAACGAGACGAAGGAGGCGCTTGAGCGGCAGACTGCCACGGCGGAGATCCTGAAAGTGATCAGTGAATCACCGACCGACGTGCAACCTGTGTTCGAAGCCATCGCAGAGCGGGCGAAGCTGCTCTGCGGGGCGAGGGTCGGTGGCGTGGCGCGTTTCGACGGCGAGCTGGTGCATCTCGTGGCCTATAACGGTGTCTCGCCCGAGGTCGACGCGACCGTTCGTGGTGCCTTTCCAATGGCGCCAAGCAGGGCGTCGGCCACGGCGCGAGCGATCCTTGCGCGCGCGCCGGCGCAGATCGAGGAAGTCGACGCCGACCCGGACAGCCCATCGGCGCTGAAGCAGGCAGCGAAGGAGGGGGGGTACCGCAGCATCCTCTCGGTTCCCATGTTCAAGGACGCCAACGTGGTGGGCGCCATCACGATATGCCGTCCGGATGCAGGACCGTTCCCTGACAAGCAGATCAAGCTGCTAGAGACGTTCGCCGATCAGGCGGTCATCGCGATCGAGAACGTACGGCTGTTCAACGAGACCAAGGAAGCGCTCGAACAGCAGACGGCAACCGCCGACGTGCTGCGCGTGATCAGCAGCTCGGTGGCGGACACGACACCCGTATTCGACAAGATTCTGGACAGCTGCCAGCACTTGTTCGCGACGGAGCAGCTCGGCATCTTCCTCTTGGGCGACGATGATCAGGTCCATATGAGCGCGTGGCGCGGCAGCGCGCTTGAGGCCGTCGCTGCGACGTTCCCCAAACTGCTAGACCAGACGATGACCGCCAGCGTCATTCGCGAACGCTGCACCATTCACATCGCGGACATCCTTGGCGCGCAGGACGTCCCGGCGATCGTTCGCGGTGTCGCCGAGCGGATCGGTAACTGTTCGATCGCCTGGGCGCCGATGCTATGGAACGAGCGTGGCATCGGCTCGGTTGCGGCATTGCGCCTGCCGCCCCGGCCGTTCACCGACAAGGAGCTCACACTGCTCAAGACCTTCGCCGACCAGGCAGTGATCGCGATCCAGAATGCGCGCCTGTTCAACCAGGCGCAGGAAGCGCGCGCCGCCGCCGAAGCCGCCAACGAGGCGAAGAGCTCGTTCCTGGCTACCATGAGCCACGAAATCCGCACGCCGATGAACGCGGTCATCGGCATGAGCGGCCTCTTACTCGACACCACGCTCGACAACGAGCAGCGCGACTACGTAAGCACCATCCGCGAATCGGGCGATGCCCTGCTCACCATCATCAACGACGTGCTCGACTTTTCCAAGATCGAGGCCGGCCGAATGGACATTGAGTCGCAGCCCTTCGATCTGCGTGAATGCGTCGAATCCGCGCTCGACCTGGTGGCGCCGAGGGCGGTCGAGAAGGACTTGGACACCGCTTATCTGTTCGAAGGCGAGGTTCCTCCGGCGATCGTTGGCGATGTGACGCGTTTGCGGCAGATCATGCTCAATCTGCTCTCCAACGCGGTGAAATTCACCGACAAGGGCGAGGTCGTGCTCACCGTGACGGCCAAGCCTCAGGCCGAAAATAAGGTCGAGCTGACGTTCGCGGTTCGAGATACCGGCATCGGCTTGACCGAGGAAGGCATGAGCCGCTTGTTCCAGTCGTTCTCGCAGGCGGACTCATCCACCACGCGCAAGTACGGCGGCACCGGGCTGGGGCTCGCCATCAGCAAGCGCTTGAGCGAGCTGATGGGCGGGCACATGTGGGCCCACAGCGATGGTGCAGGCAAAGGATCAACCTTCTACTTCAACATCGTCGCTCCCATCGGCCAACTGCCGCCGGCACGACAGCGCGACTTTATCGGCGTGCAGCCCGCGTTGCAGGGAAAGCGGATCCTCATCGTCGATGACAACGCAACCAACCGGCGCGTGCTCGAGTTGCAGTCGTCGAAGTGGGGCATGGCTTCGCGCGCCATCGAATCCCCACAGGAAGCGCTACGCTTGCTCCAGCAGGATAGCGCATTCGATCTCGCGATTCTGGACATGCACATGCCGGAGATGGACGGCGTCGAGCTTGGACGGCAGATCCGCCGGCACAACGTGACGCTTCCGCTGGTGCTGTTCAGCTCGCTGGGCCGGCGCGAGGCAGGCGACGGCGAAACGCTGTTCGCCGCATATCTCACCAAGCCGCTTCGACAGTCGCAGCTCTTCGACACGCTCGTCGGATTGCTTGGGCAAGAAACAGCGCGCCGCGCTGCACCCGAGGCGCCGATCGCGCCGCGGATCGATGCCGAGATGGCGGCGCGACATCCGTTGCGCATCCTGCTGGCCGAAGACAACGTGGTCAACCAGAAGCTGGCGCTGCGCATCCTGCAGCAGATGGGCTACCGCGCCGACCTCGCGTCGAACGGCATCGAAGCAATCGAATCCGTGCAGCGACAAATCTATGATGTCGTGCTCATGGATGTGCAGATGCCGGAGATGGACGGCCTCGACGCCGCGCGCGAGATCTGTGCGCGCTGGGGACCGCACGAGCGGCCGCGGATCGTCGCGATGACGGCCAACGCGATGCAGGGCGACCGCGACATGTGCCTCGCCGCGGGCATGGACGATTACCTCACCAAGCCGATCCGCGTCGACCGGCTGGTGGAGGCGCTAAACCAGGTGACCTCACGCGGGAATCGCTGACATGGCCGATACCACCATCGATCGCGCCACTTTCGAAGACCTCAAGGCGACCGCCGGAGCGGACTTCGTGCGCGAGCTCGTGGACACATTTCTGAGCGAAGCTCCCGGGATGCTCAAGGACCTTCGCGCCGCACTTGCAGCGAACGACGCAGAGCGCTTTCGTCGCGTCGCGCATTCGCTCAAGTCGAACAGCAACACTTTCGGCGCCTTGGGGCTCGGCACGTTGGCCAGAACGCTCGAGCAGCAAGGACTCAGTCCTGTGCGCGACGCAGGCGGCGCGCCGCTGGAAGCGCTCGAGATCGAGTACGGGCGCGTGGCGGCGGTACTGACGGAGCTTAAAAGTGCGTGAAAGCGGACATGGCGGGGCGCGTCTGCTCGTCGTGGACGACAACAAGGTCAATCGCCTGTTGCTCGCGCGCAACCTTGAGCTCATGGGCCACAAGGTGGCTTGCGCACAGAACGGCCGCATAGCGCTGGAGATGCTCCGACGCGAAGCATTCGACCTTCTGCTGCTCGATATCGAAATGCCGGAGATGAACGGCTTTCAGGTGCTCGAGCAACTGTTCAACGACCTGCAATTGCGCGATCTGCCGGTCATCGTCACCTCTTCGCTCGAGGGCCTCGACAACGTCGTGCGCTGCATCGAGCTGGGCGCCGAAGATTACCTGGTCAAGCCCGTCAACCCGGTACTGCTCAAGGCACGCATCGGCGCGGGGTTGGAAAAGAAGCGGCTGCGTGATCACCAGAAAGAGCTGGTGCGACGCTTCGCGACCCCAGAAGTTGCGCAGGACCTGCAGCAATCGGGATTTGCGCTCGGCGGCAAGCGCGTGCAGGGAACGGTGATGTTCTCCGACATCCGCGGCTTCACCCCGTTGGTGGAGGCGCAATCGCCCGAGGACTCGATCGAGCTTCTCAATACCTACTACACGCTAATGTTCAACGCGATCAGCAGCCACGGCGGCATCGTCAGCCAGATCGCCGGCGATGGCTTGATGGCTGTCTTCGGAGCACCACTGCCGCTGCCCGAGCACTGCGAAGCGGCCGTGCAAGCAGCGATCGAAATGATCGAGATGATCGAGTTGTTCAACGTCGATCAGGTTTCGGCCGGCAAATCCCCGATCCGCATCGGCATCGGCATCGCCTCGGGCGAGATGGTGGCGGGCTACACGGGAACCAACGAGCGCGCAACCTACACCTGCATCGGCGACACGGTGAATGTTGCGGCGCGCCTGGAGGCGCACACCAAGGTGGCTGGTCATCCCATCCTGATCGACGCCACAACGAGGTCCGCGTTGCGCGCGCCTATATCGCTCGAAATGCTCGGACCGGTCACTTACCGCGGCAAGGCGCAGCCGGTGGAGACGTTCGGCGTGAAACTGGCTAAGAAGGCGTGATCTGGTCGCCACGCCGATTTGCAAGCTTGTCAGACAATCGCAAGGTATACTCTTAGCGCAAGTCGGAACGTCGAAGCAACAGCGCTAGGGGGCCTCGATCGGAGGCGGCGATATGTGGCTGAGATCCTTCGGGTGCGTCGCGACTGCACTCGCACTGAGTGTATCCGCCCCTGTTCTTGCCCAATCGAAGGCATACCGCATCGGCTGGCTTGGCGACGGTACCCCTCCTCCCGCCGCAGCCCAGAGTAGCAGCGACTTTCAGCAAGGCCTGCGCGACATTGGCTACGTCGGAGGACGGAGCATCCCCGTCGAGTATCGCTACGCCGGCGGCGACGTGGATAAGCTGTCGGCACTTGCTGGCGAGCTCGTGCAACTTCCGGTTGACGTGATCGTCACCTCGGGCGAACCGGCGGCGCTTGCAGCTACGCGCGCCACCAAGACCATCCCAATCGTCGTGACACAAATCGGAGTCGACCCGGTCAAGGCCGGCCTGGTCGCGAGCCTTGCGCGCCCCGGAGGAAACGTCACGGGCTTAGCGACGCTCAACGAGGAACTCTGGTCGAAGCGGCTTGGGCTGCTCAAGGAAGTTGCGCCCAATGTGTCGAAGCTTGCGGTGCTTTGGAATCCCGCCAACCCGGGCAACTCAAGCTGCATCGAGGAGATCAAAAGCGCCGCCCAGGCGCTTCAATTGCAGATCGCTTCAGTCGAGGTGCGCGACACCAAGGCGCTCGACCGTGTATTGACGAGTATCGCGAACGACACCAACGCGTTGGCGGCATGTTGGGACAGCGTGCTGCTTGAGCGGGCTGGTGCGATCGCGGAGTTCGCGTTGAAGCGGCGACTGCCTACGCTTGCCCCGCTCAAGGAATATGTGGAGGAGGGTTTTCTTCTGTCACTGGGGGCGAGCCTGTCCGCACACAAGCGACGCACGGCGTACTACGTCGACAAAATTCTGAAGGGCGCCAAGCCAGCCGATTTGCCTGTGGAGCGCGCCACGTTGTTTGAGCTGGTGGTCAATGTGAAGACGGCGAAGGCGCTCGGGCTAACGCTTCCTCCGACGCTGCTGGTACTGGCCGACGATGTAATCCGATAACGAGGCACACGATGCCGCATCCATTCAACGAGAACAAAGCCGTGCCGCTACCTGCAAGGCTGCTGCTCGCGCTCGCACTGTTGTTATTGGTCCCGTTCGCAGTCGCCCAGAACAACCTTGGAGAATTGCTTGATGGTGGCGCTAAGAAGGTGTCCGGAGAGGAGTTCAGACAGGACGTCGTCCAACGTGTGGTCTTAGGGCCTTTACCGTCAGGGGCGACCGTTGAGTTGATGTACGCAACCAGCGGCGTGATACAAGGTAGAAGTGTAACAGCGGGTTCTTCCGCAATAGCTGGGGGCACTGGCGCGGCCCCTGTCTCACCGATTGATGGAGTCTGGAACATTGATGACAGCGGAAGGATCTGCACAAGTATGGTAATCATGAGGACGTTTCTTCCGTTCCGCTGTCAGTACTGGTTCAAGTACAAGGACGACTACTTCGTCGCTGATTCCGATTCCGATCGCGGCGCAAAGGTGCTCCGCCGCACCGTGAAGCAGTAGATGCAGTACGCCGGCCGGGCGTGCGACCGCTGTTGGTTGCAAGCATGCCATTTTTATGGCACGCTACATGGCATGAAAGCCACCATGGACGCGGCTGGACGGATCGTCGTGCCCAAAGCTCTGCGCCAGGCGCTCGGACTCAAGCCGGGACAATCTCTTGAAATCCGGGCTGGTGAGGGGCGCCTGGAGATCGAGATTGCCGCCACCCCGATGCAGCTCAAGAAGCGAGGTAAAGGCGTGGTTGCAGTTCCGGACGCCAAGTTGCCCGTGCTGACGGCAGACGTGGTTCGCGAAACCTTGGAACGCATTCGGCGTTGAAGACAGCCGATACGAGCCTCGTGGTCGCAGCGTTCGCCTCCTGGCACGAAGCTCATGAAGGTGCACGACGAGAGCTGGACGGTGGCTTGCGACTGATCGAGCACTGCGCCCTCGAAACTTACTCGGTTTTGACGCGACTGCCCGCCCCGCACCGCAGCGTGGGCTTGGTCGTCCGCGAATTCCTCGAGACGCGATTTCCGCAGCCTTTCCTCCGCCTGGACGCGCGCGGCTACCGAGATTTCGTTCTCGGGTTAGCCGATCACGGCATAGCAGGCGGTGCGGCGTACGATGCGCTGGTTGCAGCGACCGCGTCATTCTGCGGTGCCGAGCTTGTTACCTGCGATAGACGAGCGGTGCCCATCTACGACCGCTACGGCGTCCGGTCCCAGCTTCTCATTTGACAGCGCAGACGGAATTCGCCAGCCGCACGAAATCCGCAACCGACAGCGTTTCGCCCCGCGCTCTCGGTGCAATCCCGACGTTCTCGAGTTGAGCTTCGCTTGCAAGCGTCTTGAGCGCATTGCGCAATGTCTTCCGGCGTTGGCCGAAGGCCGCGGCGACGATGCGCTCGAATCGCTTCTGATCGGCGATCAATGGCCGCGCTTCGCGCAATGGCCTGAGTAGCGCCACCGCGGACTCGACCTTCGGCGCGGGACGAAACGCACCAGGCGGCAAGACCAACAGGCGCTCGATCGAAAAGCGAGCCTGAAGCATTACCGATAGCCGCCCATATTCCGGCGTAGAAGGCGCCGCAACCATGCGTTGCACGACCTCCTTCTGCAGCATCACGGTTATGTCGCGCACGATCGCTTCGTAATCCGCGAGGTGAAACAGTAGCGGCGAACTGATGTTGTAGGGCAGGTTGCCAACGATGCGAAGGTCACGCCCCAACGACGCGAAGTCGAAGTCGAGCGCGTCGGCGTTGTGCAGCTCCAGCCGATCGGGGTCGAATTCCGCCGCGATTCGCGCCACGAGATCGCGATCGATTTCGATCACGGTGAGGTGACCCGCGCGCTCGAGCAGCGGCCGCGTCAGTGCGCCAAGCCCGGGGCCGATCTCGATCAAGTTGTCACCGGGGCGCGGAGCGATCCCGTCGACGATGCGCTCGATGTAGCTTCGATCGACCAGGAAGTTCTGGCCGAAGCGCTTGCGCGGGATGTGGCGAGCGACGCTGGGTCCCCGCTTGCGCGGGGACGACGTGCTGGTCACGCCTTGCCGCCCCGTGACGTTCCTTCTCGTCGCACGCTTCGCACTTCTGCCCTCCCGTGCGCTAAGTCGTCCAGTCGAGGATTACTTTGCCGCTTTTACCTGAGAGCAAGGTAGTGAACGCCGCCTCGAACTGTTCAGCCAGGAAGTGATGCGTGATTACCGGCGAGATATCGAGTCCGCTCTGCAGCATGGCGACCATCTTGTACCAGGTCTCGAACATCTCGCGGCCGTAGATCCCTTTGATCTCGAGTCCCTTGAAAATGACCTGATTCCAGTCGATCGCCATCTGCGCCGGCGGAATGCCGAGCAAGGCGATCTTGCCGCCGTGGTTCATGTGCTCGAGCATGTCGGCGAAGGCGCGCGGCACCCCCGACATCTCCATTCCTACGTCGAAGCCTTCTGTCATGTGTAGGTCCGACATGACGTCGCGCAGCTTTTCGCGCCCGACATTGACTGCTCGCGTCGCTCCCATTCGTCGTGCGAGGTCCAGACGATAGTCGTTGATATCGGTGACGACGATGTAGCGCGCACCGACATGGCGCGCGATGGCGGCGGCCATCACGCCGATCGGCCCCGCGCCGGTAATGAGCACATCCTCGCCGACGAGGTTGAAAGACAGCGCCGTGTGCGTGGCGTTGCCGAAGGGATCGAAAATCGATGCCAGGTCATCGGAAATATCGTCGGGGATCCTGAACGCGTTGAACGCCGGGATCACTAAGTATTCGGCGAACGCGCCTTCGCGGTTGACTCCGACTCCGACCGTGTTGCGGCACAAGTGCCTGCGGCCGGCGCGACAATTGCGGCAGTATCCGCAGGTAATGTGACCTTCCCCGGACACGCGATCACCGATCGCGAATCCGCGAACTTCCTGTCCGATCTCGACGATCTCGCCGACGTACTCGTGGCCGACCTGCATCGGAACCGGGATCGTCTTCTGCGCCCAATCGTCCCAGTTCCAGATATGCAGATCCGTGCCGCAGATCGCCGTCTTGCGGATGCGGATCATGACGTCGTTATGACCCACCTCGGGTTTCTTGACGCGAGTGAGGGTCAATCCGGGAGCGCGTTCCAGTTTTGCGAGAGCTTTCATGCGCGGAGTCGTTCCATGGTTTGTTATGAAGTTTGGTCAGGAAATCACGCCCATCGCCTTGCCGACCTTGGCGAAGGCTTCCACTGCCCGGTCGATCTGCTCCGGCGTGTGCGCGGCGCTCATCTGCGTGCGAATACGAGCCTTGCCCTTGGGCACAACAGGATAGGAAAAGCCGATCACGTATACGCCTTCGGAGAGCAGCGCGTCGGCCATGCGCGTCGCAAGCGCCGCATCGCCGAGCATGACCGGAATGATCGGATGTTGCCCGGGCACCAGTGAGAACCCCAACGCGGCCATCGCACGCCGAAAGCGCTCGCCGTTTTCGCGCACGCGTCGGCGCAGCGCCTCACCCTCTCCGCCGCGCAGCAACTCGAGCACTTTAAGCGTTGCCGCGGTGATCGAAGGCGCGAGCGTGTTGGAGAACAGGTACGGCCGCGAGCGCTGCCGCAACAGCGTCACGATGTCCTTCCGCCCGGCCGTGTAGCCGCCGGACGCTCCGCCGAGCGCCTTGCCCAGCGTCCCGGTGAGGATGTCCACTCTGGCTTCGACCCCGCATACCTCGGGAGTTCCACGCCCTCCGGAGCCGACAAAGCCCACTGCGTGCGAATCGTCGACCATCACCAGCGCGCCATGCTTATCGGCGAGATCGCAGATCGCCTTGAGGTCGGCGATGATGCCGTCCATCGAGAACACGCCATCGGTGGCGATCAGCTTGAAGCGCGCTCCTGCGGCATCGGCTTCTCGCAGTTTGGCTTCGAGATCCGCCATGTCATTGTTGCGGTAGCGATAGCGTTTGGCTTTGCACAAGCGGATCCCGTCGACGATGCTGGCATGGTTGAGTTCGTCGCTGATCACCGCGTCTTGTTCGTCCAGCAACGTCTCGAACAGTCCACCGTTGGCGTCGAAGCAGCTCGAGTAGAGGATGGCGTCGTCCGTATGGAGAAAACCTGACAGCTCGCTCTCCAGCGCCTTGTGCACGTCCTGAGTGCCGCAGATGAAGCGAACCGACGCCATGCCGAAACCATGCTCGTCCAGTCCGCTTTTCGCCGCGTCGATGAGACGGGGGTCGTCGGCCAGACCCAGGTAATTGTTGGCGCAGAAATTGAGGACCTCGCTGCCGTCCGCGAGTCGAATGTGAGGAGACTGCGGGCTGCGGATGACTCGCTCGGTCTTGTAAAAGCCGTCCGCCCGGATCTGATCGACGATGGCGCGTGCGTGGGTGAGAAAAGCGTCATGCATAGGTGGGGGGCGGCACAGTTTGAACGTCAGCCCGGCGATAGCCGGGATCCAGTTTAGGACGATTGACTTGGGCCCCGGCCTGCGCCGCGGCGACCCTCTTCCAGTAGTTGGAGACTCCCATCATGCCGCCGACCCTTAGCGCATTCAATCAAGGGGCGCGCCGGCCGGCCAGTTCGATGGCCAGCTCCATCGCCGAGAACATCGACCCGGGATCCGCGTTGCGCGCCGCGGCACCGTCGGCAGCGAGATCCAGCGCAGTGCCATGATCGACGGAAGTGCGCACGATGGGCAAACCGAGGGTGATGTTGACGCCATGCCCGAAGCTTGCCTGCTTCAGGGCCGGCAGGCCCTGGTCGTGATACATGGCGACGATGCAATCGAAACGCTGTGCAGTCGCTGGAACAAATGCCGTGTCGGCGGGCAAGGGTCCCGTGACGTCGACGCCTTCATTGCGAACCATTGCAACGACCGGATCGATCAAGTCGATTTCCTCCCGGCCAAGATAGCCGCCTTCTCCGGCGTGCGGATTGAGCCCGCATACAGCGATGCGAGGAGCGGCGATGCCGAACTTCGCGACGAGCTCCTGAGCGACCGTGCGCAAGGTACGCTCGAGGCCATCTTGCGTGATCGCTTCGGGAACGGCGGAGAGCGGGAGATGCGTCGTCGCCAGCGCGACCCGCAGCCACCCTTGAGCCGTGCGGCCGGCAAGCATCATCACCACGTTCGCCGCGCCCGTGCGCTGCGCCAGGAACTCGGTGTGTCCGGTGAAAGGAACGCCCGCCGCATTGATGATGCTCTTGTGCACGGGTGCGGTAACCATTGCCGCGAATTCGCCTCGCATGCAGCCGCTTGCCGCCGCTTCCAGGATCGCCAGCACGTTCCTGGCGTTGGCAGGATCGGGTTGCCCGGCGACAGCCGGTACCGACAGCGGAAAATGCATGACTTCAATGGCTCCGGAAGCGGCCGTTCGATTCGCCACATAAGGAACCAGGCGCACCCCGGCACCCAGCCTGCGGGCGCGCTCGCGAAAGAGTTCGATGTCGCCGAGCAGTACCAGCCGAGCATTCCAGTTGCGCTCGGCGAGGCGCAGACATAGATCGGGACCGATTCCTGCAGGCTCACCGGCGGTGACGGCGATGAGCGGCGTTGGCCGCATTTTTTGAGCTAGAGCGGTTGGACCTGCAGACCGGCTGCGTCGCCGAAAATCTCCACGTTCACTTCGGGCGCGGCGGCGACGGCGGCCTTACCTTCAGCCAATGTGATCCGCACCTGCGTGAAGTCACTCAATGGCTGCGTGGGAGATCCGAACACATACATGGCATTCAGTGGCGTCACTGCGTCGATCTCGCCGGTGTGCTGCACGACGGGTCCGAGCGGTAGCGCGTAGCCCTCGCGGCCGAATACCGGAAAGCGATCGAGCGCGGCGCGGTAGCGGATCACCTGTCTGCCGGCGATCCGCTGACGCGTCGTAAGGTCGTACCAGGCACCGGGCGGCAACGCGACGTCGACTTCGCCGCCGGCAGCGACGATCGGCGCGACTAGCAATGCGTCGCCGCACATGAACTGGGTCTCGTAGGAGCGGGTCAGCGCATTGGCAGGGAACGCGAGCGGCATCGCGCGCATCACCGGCAAGCCCGACGCGACGGCCTGCGCAATGACATGCTTCAAGTACGGCAATAATCGGTAGCGGAATTCGATCCATTTTCGGGCGATCGCCTCGGCCTCTTCGCCAAATGCCCACGGCTCGCGCGCGCCGATGCCGTGGACCCGCATGTGCGAGCTGAACACGCTCATCTGCAGCCAGCGCAAATAGAGCTCGGCCGAAGGCTGCGATGATCCATAGAAGCCGCCGATGTCGCTCGCATGATACGGCGCTCCGCTCATGCCCCACGACAGCCCGCCGCGAATGCTGGCGGCGAGACCTTCCCAGTCGCTCTGCGGATCGCCGCCCCACTGAATCGGATAGCGCTGGCTGCCGGTCCAGCCGGCGCGACCCCACACCATCGGCGGCCCGTGTCGGCCGTCGGCGAACTTTCGCGTCGCCTCGTAGACGCAGCGGTTGTAGAGCAATGGATAGACGTTGTGCAGCCGTCGGCCGCGGTCGCCGTTGAACGCCACCGCATCGTCGGGTACCTGTTCTCCGAAATCGCTCTTGATCACATCCACGCCGGCCGCAAACAATGCTTCGTGCGCATCTCGCCACCACGCATACGCCGCGGGGTTGGTGAAATCGACTACGCCGGATTCGGGCAGTGGCGTGAGCACATCGCCGAACGGAGAAGTGCCGGGCGAGGTGTCCCAGCGGATGACGTAAGGATCTCCCGCTGGCGTTCTGAGCAGATAGTGCTTCGCGGCAAGGTCATGGAACAGCGGCGAATGAATCGATACGTAGGGATACTCCCACACGCAGATGCGTAAGTCGTGTTCCTTCATTTTCGCCAGCGCCGCCGCGGGATCCCGAAAGCGCTGTTGATCCCAGCGGAAATCGAAACGGGTGTGCGTGTCCCACGCGGCGCGGCCGTCGAGCGTGAGCACATCGCAAGGAATGCGGCGCGCACGCAGCTTGGCCGCCACTGCGATCGCTTCGTCGGGGGTCCGGTAGTAGGCTTTGGATACCCAGAGGCCCATTCCCCACAGCGGCACGTCGGGGGCGCGGCCGGTCAATTGGGTATAGCGCTCGATGATCTGCGCCGGATCGCGGCCCGCGATGAGAAACCAGTCCAGCGCCTCGTCGTCGACCACCGCCGCGTAACTGCGATGCGACCACTCGGGATGGCCCACGCCGTGGATAACGCGTCCGGGCGTGTTCACGAATACACCCCATGCGCCGCGGCCGGTTCCGGGACTCCAGCAGAACGGCGCGTTCTTGTACGCGAGTCCCGTGTTCACTCCCAGCGCGTCCTCGACCTGCGACACGACAATCTGGCCGCGCTTGTTCAAGGGTCCGAATTTCTCACCCAGTCCGTACACCGGCTCGCCCGAAGCGAGCGCCACCGCAGCGACCCATTGCTGGCCCTGACGCGCGCGGCCGATCACCGGCACGCGCGTGAAACCGCGAAAGTGCTCGTCGGTGATCGAGTTCAGCACCGGACGATCGTCGACGAGCACGCGGATCGATAACGGCGCGCCATGCAGTTCCAGGCGGGCATTGCCGGAGGTGAACGACCACTGGCCAGGCGCGGGTTGCGCCACGTCGCAGCGTTGGGCGCGGCCTTGCACTAGGCCGTAGTCGGGCCGGGTGTTGGGACCGACGCGAAGGCGGAAGACGCCCGGCCCGAAGCTCGCGACCTCGAGGATGTCGCCGGTGCTGGTGGCAAACGACGCACCCGAGGCGCTGGCGCCTAAGCCCCCGGATGCATCGACACGAATATATGCGGTCGAATCGAAGTTCATTTTGTCCGTTTTCGCCGAGAGCGCTGCGAGAGCCTATCCCGCGAACCTGGGCTCGGGCAGTCCCGGCGTTTCGACGCGCATCGCAAAGACACCACCCGACAGCGGCATACGCGCGAGCTCTGCCTCATCTCGCATCTGTCGGGCACTGGTCACGTACAGCGTCTTCAAATCGGGGCCGCCGAAGGCGCACATGGTCGGACACATCGCGGGCAGCGGGTATTCAGCGAGGAGCCTGCCTGCCGGGGAAATGCGCACGACCTTGCCGCCGCGGTAAAGCGCGCTCCAGTAGCAGCCGTCGCGATCTACCGCTGCACCGTCGGGACGATCGCCTTCCGCGGCAAAGCGGATGAACTCGCGCTGGTTCCTGATAGAGCCCGTATCCGCGTCGAAGTCATGCGCGTGCACGGTCTGCGTCGGAGTGTCGGCATGATACAGCGTACGCCCGTCAGGGCTGAATCCGAGACCGTTGGAAATCATGATGTCGCCGAACATCACCTTGAGCTGAAAATCGGGATCAAGGCGGTACAGGTGCGCCGTATTGGCGTCGCGCCTTTCGTTCATGCTTCCGACCCAAAGACGTCCGCGTGAGTCGGCCCGCCCGTCGTTGAAGCGGTGATGCTGCGGATCGTAGGGCGCAGCGGCGACTTTGCGCTCGAGCTTCCCCTCGCGATCGATCAGCCAGAAGCCGCTGCGCAGCGCAGCGATGAAGCCGCCACGTGCTCGCAGCGCGAAGCTACCAATCGATTCGGGCATCGGCCACGCGGTGTTGCTGCCGGTTGCCGGATCGAAGCAATTGAGCGACGGCGCGTTGATGTCGACCCAATACAGGACGCTGTCGTCGGCGCACCACACGGGGCACTCGCCGAGACTCGCCCTGACGTCGAGCACGCAGGTGAAAGCCGAAGTCACGAGCGCCGCGCGCCGCAGAGCCTCTTCAGTACGCGCTCTGCGTCTTGGCTGGCGCGCCAGCGGCCGCGCCACGCATCTTGGCGAGATATTCCTGCCCGCGGCTGACGACATACCCCAGGTCCGAACCCACCGCGACCCAGGAAAAGCCGTATTCGACGAACCTTCCCGCCATGTCCGGGTTCATGCCGATGATGCCCGTAGGCTTACCCAGCCGCTTGCACGCCTGCGCCGCGCCTTTGAGTTTCTCCTGCACCGCCGGATTGCCGATGTCGCCCAAGAAACCCATCGAAGCCGAAAGATCTCCCGGCCCCAGGAAGATCGAGTCGACGCCGGGTACGGCCGCGATCTCCTCGAGCCGCGCCAGCGCGGGCAGCGTCTCGATCTGCACGCTCACGCAAATCTCCTCGTTCGCGCGTTTGAGATAGTCGGGAACTGTGCCATAGCGACTGCCGCGATGAGTCCCGGCGACGCCGCGAACTCCGTCGGGCGGGTAGCGCGTGGAAGCGACGGCACGCTTGGCTTCTTCGGCGTTCTGCACGAAGGGAAACAACAGAGACTGTGCGCCCGCGTCCATGGCGCGCTTGACCATCACCATATCGTTCCACGGCGGACGCACTACGGCTTGCGCCGGCGTGCCGGCGATGGCCTGCAGAATGCCGATCATTTGCGGAGTGTCGATGGGCGTGTGCTCCATATCGACCACGAGGAAATCGAAGCCGACGAAGCCGAGCGCTTCGGCTGTCGACGGCGCCGCGCTCATCAGCCACGCACCGATCGGCGTCTTTCCCGACGCTATCGCACGCTTGAAATGATTCAGTGGGAGATCCATGGAGGGCTTTCCGGAGGCGAATCGAGCATGAATTGTAGCCGGGCTTTGCCTGCTGCTGCTAGGATGCTGTATGGCCAGTGTGACCGCTGCAAGCGTATATCCGAGCCTCGCCGATCGAACCGTCTTCATTTCCGGCGGCGGATCGGGCATCGGAGCCGCGATTGTCGCCCGTTTCGCCGAACAGGGAAGCCGTGTTGCCTTCTGCGACATCGCCGACGAACCGTCGCGCGCGCTGGTCTCGCGCCTTGCCCCCGCGCGAGTTCGTTATCACCGCTGCGATGTGCGCGACATCTCCGCGCTGCGCCAGATGCTCTCCGCAGTCGAGCAAGAGTTCGGCGCGATCACGGTGCTGGTGAACAACGCGGCGCGCGACGACCGCCACAAGTTCGAAGACGTGACACCGGAATACTGGGACGAGCGCCTCACGCTCAATCTGCGACATCATTTCTTCGCGGCGCAGGCGGTGGTGCCGGGTATGATCCGGGCCGGGGGAGGAAGCATCGTGAATCTTGGATCTGTCTCGTGGATGCGCGGCAGAACCGGCATGGTTGCGTACACCACCGCCAAGGCGGGCATCAACGGACTGACGCGCACGCTTGCGCGCGAACTGGGCCCGCATAACATCCGCATCAATTCGGTCGTACCCGGAGCAATCCTCACCGAGCGTCAGCAGAAGCTCTGGCGCACGCCGGAGCTCGATCGTGAATTCATCGAGGGACAGTGTCTGAAGTTCCGCCTGTCCGAAGACGACGTGGCGCGCGGCGTGCTGTTCCTCGCTTCTGACGACGCACGCGGAATTACCGGCCAGAACCTTCTAGTCGATGCCGGGTTGGCGCAGACCAGCGCCGCCTGACGCACGAAGGCATCGACGCGCCATGGCCGAATTGCGCTTGAAGAATGTCGTCAAGGCCTACGGCGCAAACAAGGTGATTCACGGCATCGACCTGGAGGTCAACTCCGGAGAGTTTGTCGTCTTCGTCGGGCCTTCAGGATGCGGCAAGAGCACGTTGCTGCGCATGATTGCCGGCCTGGAAGAGATCACCGCGGGTCAGATCATGATTGCCGGCAAGGTGGTCAATGAGCTGCCGCCGCGGGCGCGCGATATCGCTATGGTGTTCCAGGACTACGCGCTCTACCCGCACAAGTCGGTTTACGAAAACATGGCTTTCGGTCTGCGCCTGCGCAAGCTGCCGGCGCACGAGATCCAGTCGCGCGTGCGCGAGGCCGCGGCCATCCTGCAGATCGAGCACCTGTTCGAACGCAAGCCGCGCGAGCTCTCCGGCGGCCAGCGCCAGCGCGTGGCTATGGGGCGCGCCATCGTGCGCCAGCCCAAGGCGTTTCTTTTCGACGAGCCTCTTTCCAACCTCGATGCGCTGCTGCGCGCGGAGATGCGGGTCGAGATCAAGAAGCTGCACCAGAGGCTCGGCAACACCATTATCTACGTCACCCACGACCAGGTCGAGGCGATGACCCTGGCCGATCGCATCGTAGTGCTGCAAGCCGGCAACCTCGTTCAGTACGATCCTCCGGATGCGGTGTATAACCGGCCCGCGGCGCATTTCGTCGCGGGTTTCACCGGGTCGCCGCCGATGAATTTCCTGCCATGCCGCATCGGCGACGGCGGCCGGACCCTGCACTTGCCGGGAGGCCTCGATCTGCCCGTGCCGACGAAGCGCGTCGCCGAATGTGCGAGTCACATTGGCCGCTCCGTGACCTTCGGGCTGCGGCCCGAGCACATCAGTGCAGGCGCTTCCGGCAACGCCGAGTCGGCGCCGGTGCCGGCGAAGGTACTGCTGGTCGAACCTCTGGGTTCGGACACGCTGGGCCTGATCCGGATCGGGGCCGGCCGCGACCCCGGCGAGATGACCGGCCGTTTTCCGCCTGAAGCTGGTTTGAAGGTTGGGCAGGAGCTCAGCGTATCGCTCGCGCTCAACCGCTTTCATCTGTTCGATCCGGATTCGGGCAAGGCGATCCGCGGCCCGGATTGGTAGTCCCTGACGTCAAAACTACTCGAGGAGGATGCGATGAAGCTCCACAGAATGTTGCCGGCGGCGCTGCTGTTAATCGCCTTCGCGCTGCCTGCACCGGCGCAGACAACGCTGCGCATTTTTACCGGCGGTCAGCAGCGCCCCGATGTGATGCGCAAAATCGCAGACGAATACCAGAACAAGAATCCCAGTGTGAAAGTGGAAATCGAGGTGGGCGGGGCGACTTCGGACGCGCAGCAGCAATACTTGTCGACAGTGCTCTCGTCGAAGGATTCGGTGCTCGACGTCATCCTGATCGACGTGATCCGTCCCGCGCAGTGGGCGGCGCAAGGCTGGGCCGAGCCGCTCGATTCGTATCTCGGCGCCGACAAGCCGAAGATCCTTGCGCAGTACCTCAAAGCCTACGCGGAGGCCGATCAGGTCAACGGCAAGCTGATCGCATTGCCGTACTTCGCCGACTCCCAGTTTCTCTACTACCGCAAGGACCTGCTTGAGAAATACAAGAGATCGGTGCCGAAGACCTGGGACGAGATGATGGAAACGGCCAAGATCATCATGGACGGCGAGAAGAATCCCAACCTGCAGGGCTTCTCCACAGCCGGCGCGCCGATCGAGGGGACCGTCTGCACCTACCTCGTTCCGCTGTGGGGCGCGGGCAGCGAGCTCACCAGGGAAGGCAAGCTCAATCTCGACACGCCGCAGGCGAAAGAGCCGTTCCAGCTCTACGGCCGCATGAAACAGTCGGGCGTGCTGCCGAAGAACATCGCCGAAATTCCAACCGATCGCATCCGCATCGACATGCAGGCCGGCAACGTGGTCTTCGGCATGACCTGGAGCTATGTGTGGAATCGCCTTGAGAACGATGCCGATAGCAAGGTCAAAGGCAAGATCGGCGTCACGACGCTGCCACATGATCAGGGCGGCAAGAGCGCGACGTGCATCGGCGGCTGGCAGCTCGCGGTGTCGGCTTTCTCCAAGAACAAGGCAGAAGCGGTGAAGTTCGCCCGCTGGCTCTCTTCGCCCGAAGTGTCCAAGATGCAGGCGATTCTGGCTTCGCATATGCCGGTGTTCCCGGGCGTCTATAAGGATGCGGAAGTGCTCAAGGCGAATCCTTGGTTTGCCGAAGCCCTGCCCGTGGTCGAAAGCGCCAAATCGCGGCCGGTGACGCCGCAGTATCCGCAGGTCTCGGACGTCATTCGTAGCAACATGAACGCCTACCTCGCCGGCACCAAGACTACCGACGTGGCGTTGGGCGACATGAAGAACCGTCTGACGCCGCTGTTCCGCTAGCGTGGCGAGCCACTGTCTCAGTGGTGCCGCGCTAATGACGCTCGGAGAGCGTAGTCGCGTGAGACAGCGACGGGGCTAAAGCGAGGTTTGCGATCAGCGAGCTGACCGACTCCCGCGTTGCTTCGCCGATGACCGGCGCTTCGCCGGCTCAGCAGAAGGATCTTTCCGAACGCACGTTGGGGATCCTGCTGCTGATGCCCGCAGCGCTGCTGCTGCTCGTCATCGTTGTCTATCCCATCGCGACGCTGTTCTGGAACAGCCTGCACAGCACTAACCCAAGCAATCCGCAGGGGGCGGATCTGTTCGTCGGCTTCGCCAACTACACCCGCGCCTTTGCCGACGACCGCTTCTGGAATTCGACGCTGAAGACCCTGCTCTACATCGTGGTCACCGTGCCGGGTGCGCTGCTAGTGGGCCTCGGGCTCGCGCTGCTTGCCAACCAGCCGTTCAAGATGAAATGGCCCGTACGCCTCGGGCTCCTGCTGCCGTGGGCTCTCCCGCTGGTTTTCGCGGGATTGATCTTCCGCTGGTTCTTCGAATACAAAACGGGCGTCGTGAACGACTGGCTTTCGTCGGTGGGAATCGAGCCGCTGCAGTGGCTCTTCGACCCGACGCTGGCCTTCTGGGCCATCTGCATCGCCATCGTCTGGAAGGCTTCGTCGTTCATGGCGCTGATGCTGCTCGCAGGCCTGCAGACGATTCCCCGCTCGCTCTACGAGGCGGCCGAAGTCGACGGCGCGACCCGCTGGCAGCTGTTCCTCGAGATTACTTTGCCGATGCTGCGTCCGGCGATATTCGTCGCGCTCATCTTCCGCACCATCACCGCGGTGCAGACCTTCGACATTCCCTTCGCCATGACCGGCGGCGGACCGGGCGACTCGACCGAGACGCTCGCCATGTACATCAACAAGACGACGCTGGACTTTCTCGACTTCGGATACGGCTCGGCGCTGGCGGCATTGATGTTCCTGATCAGCATGATCGCGACCTCCGGCTACCTGCGCTATACGCGCCGCAGCGCGGCACGCGGCGGTGAAGATTAGAGCGTGTCAAACGCTATGCGCCCAAAGGCGTAGCAAGCCCTGACATGAATCTCTCCTCCCGCAGGGTAGTATGGATCGCCGCCGCGATCATCGTCGTCAATGGCTTCTTCCCGGCGGTGTGGATCCTGCTGACCTCGTTCAAGACCGAGACCGAGCTCTTACAGGTTCCGATCAGCTACCTGCCGCAGGCGCCGACGCTCGAAAACTACATCACCGCCTTCACCACGCAGCCGCTCCTGCGCTTTATGTGGAATAGTGTGGTGGTCGCGGGGCTCTCCACCGTGTTGTGCGTACTGGTATCGGCACTTGCCGCGTATGCGCTCACCCGACTCAAGCTGCCGCACCGCAACCTAATCATGTCGCTGCTGCTGGCGGTGGCGATGTTCCCGCTCATCTCGCTGATGGTGCCGCTGTTCAAGCTGATGCGCGAGCTTGGGCTGCTCAATACCTACCTTGCGCTTGTCCTGCCGTATACCGTGCTGTCGATGCCGATCTGCACGCTGGTCATGGCAAGTTTTTTTCAGGACATTCCGCCGGATCTCGAAGCCGCAGCGATGATCGACGGCTGCTCGCGCGTTGGCGCATTGTTCAAGGTGGTCGTGCCGCTGTCCGCCCCGGGCGTTTTCACGGCGGCAATCCTGGCGTTCGTCAATGCATGGGACGAATTCCTGCTCGCCCTCACCATGATGAATCGGGTGAACATGCGCACACTCTCAGTGGGCATCACGCTCTACCAGGGTGAGTTCGCATTTCCCTGGCCGTTGATCTCGGCCGCACTGATCGTCGCCATCGTCCCGATCTGTATTCTCATTGCTGTATTCCAGGAGCGCGTCGTTGGCGGATTGACGGCGGGAGGAGTAAAGGGCTAGCCGGAAAACCCTGGCAAGACCAGGCGGTATAATTCAACGCAACTGCACGGGCCTGCGACCGACGTCGCCGCAGGCCCGTTGTTTTGCCAACATGCGCAAGCACTTCTCCCGTTCCGCGTTCACCGAGGGCGTTCGCGACATGCTTCCGGCTGTCGTCGGCATGTTCCCTTTCGGCATTGTCTGCGGCGTCGGCGCGATCAGCGCTGGCGCGTCGCCCCTCGCTGCACTTGCGATGTCCCTCATCATGTTCAGCGGTGCGGCGCAGATCATCGCCGCCCAGCTCATTGCCGCGGGCGCACCGTTCGCGGTCATCGTCCTGTCGTGCTTCGTTGTCAGCCTGCGCTTCCTCATGTACAGCGCTGCCCTGGCGCCGTACCTGCGCCCGCTCGATCACCGCTGGCGCAACTTGATCGCGTTTCTACTGACCGACCAGGCCTTCGCCGCGGCGATTCACAAATTTCGCGCAGCCGACGACCTGAAACAAAGCGCTTCGTACTTCCTGGGTGGCGGCGCGGTCCTATGGCTGATGTGGCAGCTCGCGACGCTGGCCGGAATCTTGCTGGGATCGGTGATTCCGCCGGCATGGCAGCTCGAGTTCGTCGTGCCGCTGTGCTTTCTCTCGCTCCTCGCGCCGTTGGTGCGCGACCGGCCGACGCTGGTCGTGATCATCGCGGCTGCCGTGAGCGCGATCGCGCTCGACTCAATGCCCATGAGACTGTCGATGATCTGTGCGGGACTGCTGGGCATTGGCGCCGGAGTGATCGCCGACCGGATCGGAGTCGGCCGTGACTAAATCGCAGTTGATCTGGCTGGTGATTTTTGCCGTTGGCGCGGTCAACTATGCGGCACGACTTTCGTTCATTGCCTTTTTCGCTCGACGCGAGATGCCGCCCTTGCTCGCCGAAGCCTTGAAGCACGTGCCGGCCGCGATGCTCACCGCGATCGTGGTGCCGGCGGTCGTGTTCGCCGCGCCGGGCAAGCTCGACATCGGCTTTGCGAACCCGAAGCTCATTGCCGCGGTCGCCGCGGGCATCGTCGCCTGGCGCGGGCGCAATCCCCTGCTCACCATTGGCATTGGCATGGTCGTGCTCTGGCTGGTGCAGTACGTTGTGGGCTAAGATTCACGATCGATCTGCGAGATTCAAAGGAATGTCCATGCGTTTCGAAGGCACTGATACCTACGTCGCTACGCCAGACCTCATGCTCGCGGTCAATGCCGCGGTTACGCTCGAGCGTCCGCTGCTGGTCAAAGGCGAGCCCGGCACCGGCAAGACGCTGCTCGCGATGGAGGTTGCGCGCGCGCTGGGGCGGCCACTGGTCGAATGGCACATCAAGTCGACGACCAAGGCACTGCAGGGCTTGTACGAATACGACGCGGTGTCGCGGCTCCGGGATTCGCAACTTGGCGACGAGCACGTCGGCGACATTGCGCACTACATCAAGCGCGGCGTGTTGTGGGAGGCGTTCGAATCGGCGGCGCCGGCGGTGGTGCTCATCGACGAGATCGACAAGGCCGACATCGAGTTTCCCAACGATTTGCTGCGCGAGCTCGACAGGATGGAATTCTACGTCTACGAAACGCAGCAGACGATCCGCGCGAAGCATCGGCCCCTGGTCGTCATCACCTCCAACAACGAGAAGGAGCTGCCCGACGCATTCCTGCGTCGGTGTTTCTTCCACTACATCCGCTTCCCGGATAAGGAGACCATGACTCGCATCGTCGACGTCCACTTTCCGGGGCTCAAGCGCGCGCTGCTCAAGGAAGCGCTGGAGGTGTTCTTTGAGCTGCGCGACGTGCCGGGGCTGAAGAAAAAGCCGTCGACCTCGGAGCTGCTCGACTGGTTGAAGCTGCTGCTCGCCGAAGACATTCCGCCCGAAGCGCTGCGCAGCACCGACAAGAAGGTGATCATTCCACCGCTGCACGGCGCGCTGCTCAAGAACGAGCAGGACGTGCATCTTTTCGAGCGCGTGGCGTTCATGGCACGCGCGGGCCGCTAACGCCGGAAGTCATTCATGGCGTTCATCGAGCCGGTCACGCTCAAAGGCAGGCACGCGACGCTCGAGCCGCTTGCTCGCGAGCACGAGGGCGCGTTGGCCAACGCTGCGAACGACGGCGAGCTATGGCGCCTGTGGTACACGTCGATTGCAGCTCCGGACAAGATGGGCGCTTACATCACGACTGCACTCGACATGCGCGAGCGCATGGGCGCGATGCCGTTCGCGGTGCGCGAGAACGCCACTAACGAGATCGTCGGC
This sequence comes from Casimicrobiaceae bacterium, assembly GCA_035262745.1. Classification (GTDB taxonomy): domain Bacteria; phylum Pseudomonadota; class Gammaproteobacteria; order Burkholderiales; family Casimicrobiaceae; genus PALSA-1003. Next base: position 106,708 of record DATFSE010000109.1, read on the forward strand.
TGCACGCGCTACTTCAATGTCGATGCAGCGAACCGCCGACTGGAAATCGGCCACACCTGGTACGCCAAACGGGTGCAGCGCACTGCGATCAACACCGAGTGCAAGCTTCTTCTGCTGACTCATGCGTTCGAGAAGCTCTCCTGCATCGCAGTTGAGTTCCGCACCCACTGGTTCAACCACGCCTCGCGCGAAGCGATCGCCCGCTTGGGGGCCAAGCAGGACGCAGTGCTGCGCAACCACCAGATATCGCCCGACGGGAGCTATCGCGATACGGTGGTGTTCAGCATCATCGAGAGCGAATGGCCGGCGGTGAAGAGACACCTCATGTTTCGGCTCGAGCGTAGATAATCATCATTCCCGCGAACACGGGAATCCAGCGTCGTCTGAAGAACGACACTGGGTCCCCGTCCCCGGCTCTCGCATCCCGGGGCAGCTTCGAGGCATGACACACCGCAATGCTGATCGACTTCTTCCTCCACCTTAAAGCCGCCAAGCTTCCGGTGTCGACGCGCGAGTTCCTGACACTGCTCGACGCGCTCAAGCACGGAGTCATCTCCGGCGACATCGACGATTTCTATTTCCTCGCGCGAACCTGCCTGGTCAAGGACGAGGCGTTGTACGACCGGTTCAACCTGGCGTTCGGCATTTACTTCAAGGGCATCGAAAGCATCTTCGACATCCGCACTGAGATTCCGGAGGAGTGGATCAGAAAAATGATCGAAGGAACCTTGAGCGATGAAGAAAAAGCGCTGGTCAAGGCGCTTGGCGGCTGGGAAAAGCTGATGGAGACGCTCAAGAAGCGGCTCGAGGAACAGCGCGCGCGCCACCAGGGAGGCTCCAAGTGGATCGGAACCGCCGGAACGAGCCCCTTCGGCGCCTACGGTTTCAACCCCGAGGGGATCCGCATCGGTCAGGACGGCGGACGCAGCCGGAGTGCGATCAAGGTGTGGGACGAGCGGACGTTTCGCAATCTCGACGATTCGGTCGAGCTCAACACACGCAACATCAAGATCGCGTTGCGACGATTGCGTCGTTTCGCGCGTGAAGGCATTCCGGAAGAGCTCGACCTGCCGGGAACGATCGAGGGCACGGCGAAAAACGCCGGCTGGCTCGATCTGCACATGGTTCCCGAGCGTCGCAACCGCGTCAAAGTACTTCTGTTCCTCGACATCGGCGGCTCGATGGATCCTCACATCGCCGTTTGCGAGGAACTGTTCTCGGCGGCCAAGAGCGAGTTTCGCCACCTCGAGTATTTCTATTTTCACAACTGCGTCTACGATCACGTGTGGCGGGACAATCGCAGACGCCGCAACGAACGCATCCCAACCTTCGACATCCTGCACAAGTACGGGCCCGACTGGAGGATGATCCTGGTCGGCGACGCGGCGATGAGTCCATACGAACTGGTGCAGCCGGGCGGAAGCGTCGAATACATCAATGACGAGCCGGGCCTGGTCTGGCTTAGACGACTGATCGAAGGGTACCGCCGCGCCATCTGGCTCAACCCCGAGCCGGAGCGCTCATGGACGTACACGAGGTCGACGCAGATGGTGCTGGAAGTGCTCGGCCCGCGCATGTATCCGCTGACCCTCGAAGGGTTGCAGCGAGGAATCGCGACGCTCAAGAAGTAGCGAGGCCGCAGCACGCGCCGGCATCGCCTCGGCGCGCAGATCGCGTTCGCGAGGATGGCTGCGTGCCGCATCCGTCGACAGCTTGATCAACTCGATCAAGATCTCGAAGCGAGGGGAATGTTGTAACGCGCGAACGTGTTTGCGTTCGGGCACGGTTGATGCACGCCGACCCGCGAGAGCGCTGAGTTGCGCTGATGCGAATCGCACGCGAGCGCGTACGATGTCGCCCGAAGCTTGCGAAACGCTGTCGATGATGGTCAGCGCGTAATCGCGCCGCGCATTTTTCCTGTGTGTGATTCGTACGTGTGAAATTGCACGTGCCATCACGCGCTGCACCGTGTGGCACTGATTTCAGGGAGTCATTGCGTGCGCACGATCAATCCTTGGCCGCATCGGTTGCGCCGCAGCATTCGTGCTCCTCCGGCACGAGCTCCTCCATAGAAAGATTTTCGCAAGAATTTTTGGGGCTGCAGAGCACACTACCTTTTGGAAAATTCTTCGGGGGGCGAGGAAATGTGTGTCGTGCGATTGTAAGAATTACGCAACTGAGGAGTTAGCATCATGTCCAAAAAACTACGCGTACGCGCGCTGGTATCCGCACTCGCACCATTGTTCGCGCTACCGGCCACGGCATACGCCGCGGTCGTTGCAAATCCACTGTGTCCTAACAATACGGCCTTTTTCGATCCGGGCCAGGGTCAGAACATAGTCCTCCCGCCGGGGTACAAGGTCTCGGTCTTCGCCTCCGGTCTCAACATGCCCACCGGGATTGCTTTTCTCGGCAATTCGAAGCAGTTCCAGGTTTATGTGCTGGAGTCCGGTCACGGATTGCCGAGCGCCTGCAACGAGCAAGGAAGCTTCGGAACGGGTGACTTCGATCCTACGAATCCGTTCACACCTGACATCAAGGTGTACGACCAGAATGGAAACCTGATCCGCGGGCCTCTCGGCAAGCCTAATGCACAAGGCACGGGGTTCCAAGCCGCAGGGCCGGCGATCGACATCGCCTTCGAACGCGGCCTTCAAGGAGGGCGACTCTTCGCCACCGACTCGAATCAGGCGACACACGCCCAAGGGCAAAACAACAGCTCGCGTATCGTGATCGTCGACCCGCAGACGGGAAAGGTCACGCCGTTCATCACGCAGCTGCCAACTGGCGACCATCCGACCGAACAGCTCGCGTTCGACAGCAAGTGGGTCTACTGGTCGCAGGGCTCAACGACCAACAGCGGCGTTGTCGGTCGCGACAATGGCGGTGGCACGAACCAGCAGGACATTCCCTGCCAGAACATCGTGCTGAGTCAGAACGTGTTTGATTCGGGCCCGGATCCTCAGCATCCCGCGGGAGTTAAAACCAGCGGCTACTCGCCCTTCGGCGTGCAGCGTCCGGGCGCGACCATCAAGGCCTTCGACAGCGCGATGCACAAAGGCGTCTGCGACGGCGCGATCCTGCGCGCTCAGCTCAACTCCGCGAATCCGGCGAACACAATCGAGCCTTTCTCCTGGGGATACAGAAATGGCTATGCCATCCGCTTCGCGCCAAGCAACCATCCCTTGGCCGGAGGGATGCTCGTCGGCGAGGATGGCCCCGACGAGCGCGGCGCACGGCCGTCGAACAACGCACCCGACGCGCTACACCTGGCCCAACAGAATCCCGACGGCAGTCCGGACTACCACGGGTGGCCCGATCGATTCGGCTTTCTCGCATCGAGTCAGGCGGTGTTCAATCCGATTGGCGGAACGAGCGACGATCTTTGCGTAGTCGACCCGGTGACGCATACCTGCACGCCGGCCAGCCTCGCGAAGATTTTGACGGAAGACGTTCCGATCCGCGATGTGCTGGCCGGCCCGCCGCAGCAGATCACTGCACCTCTGGCGATCGAGGCAGCGGACTCGTCGTTCACCGGGATCGATTTCGTGCCCAAGTCCTTTGTCGGCGGTCCGGTGCAAACGGGCGCTGCCCTTTACACTCTCGAGGGAGATTTCGGGTTCTCGCCGCCGAACGCTACCGACCCAGCGCCCGAGGTAGGTCACGAGGTCAAGCTGATCAACTTCAATCAGCAGTCGAGCTCAGACGACGAGCAGGGTGATGACCAGGGCGACCAAGGCGGCGGGCAGGGCAACAAGCCGCTCGTGTTGAAGATCCTGAACTTTGCTCGCAACGACACCGGTGATCAGGCGTTCATCAGTTCCGGGCATACGGCCGGGTTTAACCGGCCGCTCAACGTCAGGTTCGGTCCCGACGGCTGCGCGTACATCGTAGATTACGGTGCGGTGCGCGATGTCGGCGCCGACACCCATTTTGTCGGCCCACCCGCTAACGGGCCGCTGCTGCAAATTCCGGGCACCGGCGTGATCTTCAAGATCTGCAAGCAGTAGTTCGAAGGGCAAAAGAAGGGGACGACGTAAGGTCGTCCCCTGTTTTTGGCGACATTTCTTGATTGCTCAAGAAGCGCGCCAAACCTGATGCATCGATGAAATTCCGTGATCGAAAATACCGGTTAGAACAGGGTAGTCGCCGGGCTCGAGAATTCGGCACTGACCTTGATATCCCATATCGGAGCATGCCACCCACGTACCCGATTGGATACGCACCGACGTTGCGGGGTTATTGAAATGCGCCCAGTCGAGATCGGCCACTCGATTGTGATCGACCACGGCCGACGGACCCGAGAAGTTCGGATTCTGATAGAGGATCACACGGCCCACCGGCATGGGTGCCGGTTGCGGCGTAGCGATCACGACTTGTCCGGAGCTGGGGACTACAACCGCTGCGGGAGTGGGATTGACGACGACCGTTGCCGGCGGATTTGCGATCGTTGCCGTACCTGTCGTCACGACTGGCGGGCTCACAATCGTCGACGTTGTGCCGATAACCACGGCCGGTTGCGGATCGGGTTTGATGACAACACGTGCGGATGTGGGCGTATAGGCAACCTGACGAACCGAAGCAACGCGCCCGTTCAAGTCGCGACTTAGCGTCGCATAGCTCCCCGGCAGGAGCTGGACACATGTACCACCGTAATTCACCGCCGTGCAGGCTTCCCAGACTCCATCATTGACGATGACGGAGGAAGCAGTGTCTCTATATCCCGCAGACTGAAGATCGGAAATCGCGTAGTTAGTAGCGGAATACGAACCCTGAAACGTCGGCCGCTCGAAAAACGTAATCTGACCGGCGGAGGCGCTCGCGGCGGCCAATGCCAATGCGCTTCCGATCAATGCCGATCGTAACCATCGAGTTCTCATTTCCTTCTCCTCGCAAGACAGGCGACCGACGCGCCAACTCAAGTTTGACGCGGGGTGCCTGGCGAAGTTTTGAATGCGCGAGTCTCGCCCCCAGGCGGTCACGATAATTCAGCATAGCTCCTACATCGCGTTGGACATCCTCCGACAAACCGAGTACGCACTGTCAAAAAGAAAGGCCCCCTAGATGGGGGCCCTTCCGATGCTAGGAACGTCCAGTTGCTCAGTGCGGGTCCATGTGTCCGGGTACGCGCGCCGCGCCGATCGAGTGCTTGGTGGTCGCAATCGCAGCAACTCCGTCACCAGGCGAGACATAGCGGATGAGATAGTCGACCAGACTCGGCACCATGGGTGATCCAAGGCCGGTGGTTGCATCCCAACCCGGTCCACCGCTGAATCCGACAATGTTCACAGGATCACCGTTCGAATCGAACTCGACCGCGGAGTTGACGCCGTCGGTGATGTCGTGGAAAGACGCCGGATATGCCTTGTTCACCCTGCCAATCTGGTAAATGGCTGAGTTGAGGAATCCGAGCCGCCCGCCTGCCTTTTGATTCGCGATGGCGGTGATTGCTGCCCACTGCGGCGATCCTGCGCTCGTACCACCGAAACGGAAGAAGCCGACAGGTACGCCCGGGATGTTGAGATACGTCAGCACTCCATGAAAGACAGCGGCGTTGTATGCGACGTCAGGCACCGCGCGCTGCTTACCTCCGTGAAGTCCAGCGGTCCCTTTCTGATAAGGAGGCTGATCGAAGATCACGCTGAATCCACCGCCTGTCGCGATCGTGGAATCGAACTGGGCCTGGAAGTCGCCGTACGGAGGCCCTTCGTTCCACACAATCTCACCTTGCCAGGTCCCTGGTTGCGGGTTCTGCGGCGGGCACGTCGTGGTATCGGGAGTGTTAGGAGGGAACGGACACCCCACCCACTCCGCGGCTTGGAGTTCGGTACCACCAACACCTGTCACCAAGGGATCCACAGCGGGATGCGAAGCGGCTTTCACCCACGAATTTCCATCGCAGGTTGGCAGAGCTGCGCCCTCGTCTCCGGACGACGCGAACAAGGTAATGCCCTTTTGCGTCGCGGCTACGAACACATCGTGGTATTGGGCGATAAGCGCATCTCCCGTGCAGGACTCGTTTTCTCCGAAGCTCATGGAAATGATATCGCCAAGATTGTGGTCGACCGCGTATTTGATCGCGCTCAGGATGTCGGCGTCGTCATTCGTTTTGGCCAGCACAAGCGTGATGTTCGCACCCGGGGCGATCGAGTGCGCCCAGAGCACGTCCAGGCTGATTTCTTCAGCCCAGCCTGTCATGTTGGCGTCGCCAGGGACGAACGGTGTCAAGCCGTCAGGCGCGATTTGGGTGAATGTCCCGAGGTTTGCGTCAGGCGGTGCACCCAGCCCGTTCAAGCTCGCCAATCCGTAATACGAGTTGAAAAAGTTCTGCTGCTGGACAATGTTCGGCGACTGAAAAGCATCGACAATGACAATCGTCTGTCCCTTGCCGTCGTACCCTGCCTTGATAAGAGCGTCGGTTCCGTACGCCAGCCGCATCTGATACGGGTCGTAACATTGGCCAACAACAGGGCCGGCAGTACTGTGTCCGGTCTGGCACGTGCGGAGCAGATACAAAGGACCTCCGGCGGCACTCAGCGTCGAAGACGAGGCCTCTTGCGGCCCGAGGCGCAGCAACGGCGTCACACCTTTACGCTTTTCTACGGCCGCAGCCGACGTCGCAACCGCCAGCATCGCGACGCCAAGACACGACACTCCAACAGCTCGAACAACTCGATCGAGAATCATTTTGGATTCCTCCTTGAATTGCTGAAAATGATCGGCACCGCGGATCGCGCGATGTTCGACCAGACGAGACAGACTGCTTGATTTCTCCCTGACGTCAGCCGCACCGACGAGCATTGATAACCTTCGCTTCGTTCACAGGGGGCGGTCGGCGAAGGTGCGCAGAGTAATACTGAGCATAAGCAAAGGTCAAGCGCTTTCGTGTAACCAAATCAACGTCGAAAATTTTGACAATCTGCCGCTGTGCCATTACCGTTTTTCTGTACATGGCAACAGGGTATTGAGGAAGCGCCGCCGGCCCAGCGACATTCCAACCATCCGGGGCCCACATGATTCGCTGCGACCGGCGCATCGTTCTCTATGGTGTTGGCTCGCCCTTGGTGATTGACGCCGAGGAGAGCTGCGCTCGCGCTCACGTCGAGGTCGTCGCGGGAGTGCGCAATATGGAGGGTAGTGTGTATGTCACAAGCGCCGTACACGTCGTCCAACCGGTCGAACTGACCGATGCCGAGCGCGCGTGCGGCGTGTTGTGTGTTCTGTTCACGCCAGGCCACCGGCGAGGGGCGTTCGTCGATGCGCAGCGCGTCGGTTTCACTCGAGGCGCAACCCTCATCGATCCGACTTCACCGGTTGCGCGCTCAGCAACTGTCGGGCAGGGCGTTTTCATCAATGCCGCGTGCGTTGTGGCGGGAGGCTGCGAGCTCGGCGACTGGGTCCTTGTCAATCGCAGCGCCAGCATCGGACATCACGCTCGAATCGGCACCTACGCGTCGATCGGTCCCGGTGTCGTGCTCGCCGGCAATGTGAGCATCGGTCGCGGAGCCGTGATCGGAGCGGGAGCGGTCGTGTTGCCTGAGGTAACGATCGGTGACAACGCCGTGGTGGCCGCGGGCAGTGTCGTGCGCGACGCTGTTCCACCGCACAGTCTTGTCGCCGGCAATCCTTGCCGCGTCACCAAGATCGGCATCGAAGGATACAAGGGCTTCTCGATCTGAACTTCGCCGCGGCAGATTGCTGAGCCGCCTAGGACCCAATCAGCGCGCGTGCGCCTGCAGCTTGCGCAGGGCATCCTGGACTGCGACGTCGGTTCGGGGGCGCAGGCCTTGGCCGTAAGCAACCCTTTGTGCGAAGGCCAGAGGCGACTCGCTTACGCTGGCAGCATGCAACGCACCCCAGTAATCGGCGAGCGCTGGCGGCATGCGCGGGGGCTCAAAACTCAAGCCAACCTCGTGAACCTTCGGAATAGAGTTCCGAAGCTGCTCAAGCCGACCATCCCAGCGCGTGCCGCAGTGGTGTTCGAGGACGCTCGCGCGCGCTTCCTGTGCCATCGCGTCACGACGAGTCGCATCGCCGGCCAGAGCAATGACCGCTGATGCGTACGCGTCCGGATCGGGCGGAGGATCGAACGGCGCAAGCGCACCGCGGTCCACTGGAAGTATCGTCGGTGGAGCGAGATAGGGTTTGCGCACGAACGCTCGGCCGGCAAGCGCTACCTCGAGCAGCGCCGTGTACGAGCCGATAGGAAACCCCTCGAGATAAAGATCCGCTGCCGCGTGCCATGAAGCCAGGTCCGCGTCGAAGCCGACAGCGGCGACCCGTCCTCCCGTGCGTGCGCCGATTCTGAGCCAGAGGGCATCGTCGCGGTCCGGGCCGACCGAGATGAGCGCGCAATTTTGGATCGCGCTGACGATGCGAGCGATCGTCGTTTCGAAGTCGAGCTCGGGAACCGGCTGATATTTGTGCGGACTGCCGATGGTGAGCAGAATTAGATCGCGCTCGAGCAGCGAGCGGTCGGCAAGTCGTGAGGCAACGAACGATCGATCGCGCGGTGCCGGTCCATGGTCTTCCAAGGGAACGGGAAGCACCGCCGAAGCGCGCACTCCCCGGAGCGACCCGGTGAGCTTGAGACCGCTGTCGCGAATGTCGACAACTATGTCGGCGATCGCCGAGCCGACCCAGAACACGTGATCGGCGTGGTTGATCAGCACCACTGGCGGGCATTCAGGAACGGCAAAGGCGATTGAAGGGAGCACGTCCCACATGTGAATGTGCAGCGCCACGACATCCGCCTCGAGAGCCAGCTCGCGCAGTGCGACTGCGCGTTCGAACAATGTGCCTTCCAAAGAGTGGACCTGGCCTCCCGATGCGCGTATCGCTTGGCCGAGAAGCGGTTCCATCTCCGAAGCAGGCTGGCCTGTCAATACGAGACTGTGAAGCTCGGCAAAGGGATTGCGCGCGATCCAACGACGCGCGAGCGCGTTATGGCCTCCAGCTTGGGATCTCGAAAATACGTGCAACCAGTGCTTGGTGCTGCCCACACCCGCATTGCGCTTCCAGCGTGACGGCCCGGGAAGACGCGCCCCGACTCGCAGAAGCAGCGACTCCAGGGGTGCAGAGCAAAGCCACGAGTGTCCGAACTCGGCGGCAGTGGCCGCTGCGACGGCTCCCCACAGCCCCGCCTGCTCGATTTCGCCAAGCCGCTCCATGCGCTGCGCGTTGCGCAGGCACCACTCGAGCACTGCGTCAACGGCTTCGAAGCTGGTTTGAGTTCGCGCTTCGCTCATGTTCCAATCCGATGTACCGGAATGCGGTTGTCTATTGGCGATCCGTTGAGGTCAGGACTCGCTTTTTCTTTTTTGTAACCAATTATGACGCCTCCCTCCGCACCTGCGTCTGCACACTTTCGGGGCAAGGGAGTGCTCATTGCAGGAGGCCTGGGCTTTCTCGGTTCAAATCTGGCGCGCACCCTGGTCGAAGCCGGAGCACGTGTCGCGCTCGCGGACAATCTCGTTCCGCAGCACGGCGGCAACCGGTTCAATGTGGACGGCGTCGAGAGTCGCCTGCAAATTGCTATCTGCGACGTGCGCGATCAGGAAAACCTGCAGCGCCTTGTCGTAAATCAGGACTACTTGTTCAACCTGGTCGGCCAGACCAGCCACATGGATTCCATGCAGGAGCCTTTCGTCGATCTCGATATCAACGCACGTGCTCAGCTGGCCATCCTCGAGGCGTGCCGGCAGCACAATCCTGCGATCAAAGTCGTATTCGCGAGCACGCGTCAGGTCTACGGCACGCCCGACTATCTTCCCGTCGACGAAAGGCATGCAGTGCGACCGGTCGACATCAACGGCATCAACAAGATGGCCGGCGAGTCGTACCATATCCTCTACAACAGCGTTTATGGCCTGCGGACATGCGCGTTGCGCCTCACCAACACTTACGGCCCACGCATGCGCGTCAAGGATGCGCGGCAGACGTTTCTCGGTCTGTGGATTCGACTGCTGGTCGAGGGACAGCCGTTCGAAGTCTGGGGAGGAGAGCAGTGGCGCGACTTTACCTACGTTGATGACATGACTGAAGCATTCCTGCTCGCGGCGAGCACGGACATTTCCAACGGTAAGATTTATAACATCGGCGGCGACCGAGCGGTGACGCTAGTCCAAGCGGCGGACATCGCAATTGCGGCAAACGGCAGCGGTGCATATTCCGTACGCCCGTTTCCGGCGGAGCGCAAACGCATCGACATCGGCGATTATTATGCCGACTACCGCGTGATCGCGAACGACCTCGGTTGGGCCCCGCGGGTGAGCCTCGAACAGGGGCTGGAACGCACAATTCGCTACTACCGGGACCACTTGGCGAAATACCTGTGACCTCCTTCGACGTCCGGCAGATCGACCCAGGTGCGTCCTACAGAGCCCGCCAGACGGAAATCGACGCGGCCATCCGGCTCGTCCTCGAAAGCGGACGCTACATTCTCGGACCCGAAGTGGACGCGTTCGAGAGAGAGTTTGCCGCTTATCTGAGCGTGCGCCACGCAGTCGGTGTCGCCAACGGAACCGACGCCCTGGAGCTCGCGCTCCGCGCGTGCGGCATCGGAGCGGGTAGCGTCGTTTATGCGCCTTCGCATACGGCGGTGGCGACAGTAGCGGCGATCGAGAGCAGCGGAGCAAAGCCGTTTCTCGTCGACATCGATCCCACAAGGTTCACCCTGGATCCGAGTCGACTCGACGAAGCGATTCGCCTGCACGGGCGAGGGCGCTCCGGTGCGGTGGTGCCAGTGCATCTCTACGGCCATCCCGCAGACATGCCGGCGATCATCGACATTGCAAGGAACAACGGACTCGCAATCGTCGAGGATTGTGCTCAATCACACGGTGCTGCGCTGCTGAGACGCAAGACCGGCACCTGGGGAGACGCGGCCGCGTTCAGCTTCTACCCGACCAAGAATCTCGGCGCTCTTGGCGACGGGGGCGCCATCGTCACAAGCAGCAATGACATCGCGAAACGCGCGCGCGCCTTGCGTCAGTACGGGTGGGGCGAGCACCGTGTGAGCGAAACTCCCGGATTCAATTCTCGCCTCGACGAGTTGCAAGCGGCAGTGCTCCGAGTGAAGCTTGTCTATCTGGATTGCGACAATCAGCGGCGCCGGGAGATCGCGGCGTTGTATGCAGCCGGACTGGCAGGAGAGGGCGTCACACTGCCGGCAGTCCACGACGGCGCGGAACACGTATACCATCAGTATGTGGTTCGATCGTCGAAGCGCGATGCCTTGCAGGACTATCTCCAACTCAAAGGCATCGCTACACTTGTGCACTATCCAGTGCCTGTGCATTTGCAACCTGCCTATGCGCAGCGGGTCGCGCGTGGAGGGCTCACATTTTCCGAGCGGGCCGCCGGCGAGGCGTTGAGCTTGCCGATGTATCCGGAGCTGCAAAACGGCGACGTGGAGCGGGTAGTCGAAGAAGTCAGGCGTTTCTGTCAACGCGAGACACGGCCGCTCACGGGGTTTCGACGCCAGGCCTGACTCGCTCGCCCTGAACCAATCCGGTAGGCTGCGTCTAAGATAGAGGTGCGTTTCGAGGAGGGTTCGCCATGAGCAAAAAGCAAATCGATGATCGCCAGGCTACGGCTGCCACTGCGCCGACGCCCGAGTCATCCGCTGCAAAAGAGCGCAAGGACTACTTCCTGCAGCTCATGTTTTTCCAGGCTCATCGCGATGTCGGCGCGCCAAGCCATTCCCCTCCCGAGCCGATGACCGGGGACTATGTCCCCTTGCCGCATTTCAAAGCGAAGCGAGGAGAAGGGTATTCGTTACCTCTCCCAAGCACTGCCGCGCCGGTACAGCTCGAATTTCCGGCGACCAACGTGATGACTGATCTGCGCCGGGTAAGTGCCGTGACGATCGACCCGGATAAATCGATTGCCCAGGCCAATCAGGTGATGATTGCGCACCGCGTACGCGCCCTGTTCGTCATCGATGCGGCGAGGCGGCTGCTCGGATTGATAACTTCCACCGATATCCTTGGCGAACGACCGATCCTGTTCGCACAAGGACGTGGCATTCGCTACGACGAAGTCGTGGTCGGCGACATCATGACGCCAGCGGACAGTCTGGAAGTTCTCGACTTGAACGATGTCGTGCGCGCTCGAGTCGGCGATATAATCGCGACGTTGAAACGCGGCGGCCGACAGCACGCGCTGGTCATCGAAGCCAGCGCGGACATGCCAGCACAGCGGATCGCTCGCGGCATCTTCTCGCTGACGCAGATCGCGCGACAGCTCGGGATACCGGCGCAACAAGTACACGACATCGCGCGCACCTTTGCGGAAATCGAAGCCGCGATCGCTTCGTAGAGCGAGGCTTGGGGCGCCGCTACGGCGATCCTAGAGCCCGTACAGCGGCCGGTACTTGTTGTTGAGGTACGAAAGGTACGGCGCGATTGACAGCGGCTCTCCGGTTGCGCGCTCGACGATCTCCGGAGCCGTGAATTTGCGGCCGTGGCGGTAGATGTGGTCCGTCAGCCAGCCGCGCAGCGGACCGAATTCGCCGCGGGCGATCTGGCCATCGAGATCGCCCAAGTCTTTGCGCGCCGCCGCAAAAAACTGCGCGCTCATGATGTTGCCCAGCGTATAGCTCTGAAACGCGCCGCCGACGATGCCGCCGTACCAGTGCACGTCCTGCAGCGCGCCATCGCGATGGTCGGGCGGCGTGACGCCCACATCGGCCTTCATGCGCGCCCGCCACGCTTCCGGAAGATCGGCGACGGCAAGCTTGCCTTCCAGCATCTCGAGTTCGAGATCAAAACGCAGCATCACGTGCAGGTTGTACGTCACTTCGTCGGCGTCCGTCCGGACCAAAGAGGGCGAGACTTTGTTGATCGCACGGTAAAACGTGTGGATGTCCGCGCCGTTGAGCGTGCTCCGGAACTTGGCTTTGAGCTTTGCATACCAGTGTTCCCAGAACGGCAGGCTGCGCCCCACTAGGTTCTCCCACAGACGCGACTGGCTCTCGTGGACTCCCGCGGTCGTGCCGTGAAACAAGGGCGTGCCGTCGAGAGCGCCATCGATGCCCTGCTCGTACATGGCGTGGCCGGCCTCGTGCAATGTCGAGAACAACCCGTCCACGAGATCGTCGTTGCGATACCGAGTCGTGATGCGGACGTCGCCTCGACCGAGTTTGATCATGAACGGATGTGCCGTCTTGTCTTGTCGGCCGCATTCGAAGTTGTAGCCGAAGGAACGGACCACGATCTCGCCGAAGGCACGCTGGGCTTCCTCAGGAAAATCGCCGTGAAGGCAGCGGTCGTCGGCGGTGGGTCGTGCGCAGATCTGGTCGATCAACGGAACAAGGCCGGCGCGAAGCTCCGTGAAAAGCGTCCGCACCGCATGCACCGTCATCCCATCCTCAGCGAGATCGATCAGCGGATCGAAAGGATGTGCGTATCCGGGATGAAACGCGGCCAGCTCGCGGCTCAACTCGACCGTCTTCTCCAGCAGCGGGCGCATGGTCGCAAAATCGTTGGCGGGTCGCGCCCGCTGCCATGCGTGGTAGGACCCGGAAGCGTGCTCGGTCAGCTCGCGCATGAACGCGGGGGGGACCCGTGTAGCGCGCTCGTGGTCCCGCCGCGTCACGCGCACTAGCGCCGCCGCGTCGGAATCCACCCCTTGCGCTTCTGCCCAGGGTGTCACCGAATCCAGGAGCCTGCCGATGGCAGGATGAATCAGCCGCTCGTGCGCGAGACTGTTGAGCAGCGCGGCCTGTCGCCCGCGGGCCTCGGCGCCGCCCTCCGGCATGTAGGTCGACTCGTCCCAGTGCAGCACCGCCTCGGCGCAGCGCAGGTCTTCGATAGCCTGAAGGCGCTGCTTGAGTTCGGCAAAATCGGCATCAACGGTCATGAGGCGACCTCTGATAATGTGTACAGGGGAGCCGCCGTCGGGTGCGGTTCGAAGGCCGTCGGCGCGATGTGAAGCGAATTCTAAGGTGCGGAGGGCATTAAGCCAAATTTCACCTCGACCTTGGCGCACTACCCGGGATTGAGGAAGGGGTTTCTCCAATGACGCTGCCGCGAGTCAATGCATACACGGCGAGCGCAAGCACGACCAGCATCCATACGATCACCGGGCCAGTTGGAAGGTCGAGCGCCGTCGAAACGACGAGCCCTGCTGCATAGCCCAGTGCACCCAGAATCCACGCGGCACCTAGCCGTTTCGAAGACATTCGTCGCGTTGCGAGCGGCGGCACGATGAGCGTCGCGAAAACGAGATAGAGCCCGACGAGCTGGACGGATACCGTGACGGCGAGCGCGAACAACACGTAGAAACCGGCACGACCGAGCCGTTCGCGAAAGCCGAACCAAAGGGCGAGAATTGCCGCGTATACAAGCGCGGCCCATGCAAGCCGGCTGGGCTGTGCCCAGAGAATCTGTCCCACGAGCAAGTCGCGCAGGTGCTCGCTGCCGTGGACGTTGCTTGCGAGCAGCAGCACGCTCCCCGTTGCACCGAGGATGAACACGACGCCGATCACTGCCTCCTGCACGTCGGGCCAGATCCGCTCGGTCCAGGTCAGCAGCAGGGCGCCCGCCAGTGCTGCCGTGAGCGCCGCGATCTGCACGGCGATGCCCTCAGCTTCGAATCCGAGCTGATCGGCAAGGAGAACGCCGCATCCGGCGACCTGTGCGATCGCGAGATCGATAAACACGATGCCGCGCGCGAGGACCTGCGTCCCGAGCGGCACGTGGGTCGCGGTGACGAGCAGACCCGCCGCAAAGGCTGGCAAGAGAATGGTGAGCTCGAGAGCACCGAAGTTCATGACACCCCCTTGAGCAGTCGCGCAATGGTGTCGTCGAACAAGCCGTAAAGGTCCTTCGCCTGTTCGTCGCCGCCGACGGTGAACGGCAGCACGACGACGTTGATCTTGGCGCGCTCGGCGATCCACTCGGACGCGCGCCCGCTCTGGTACGCGGCGCGGATCACGATCTTCGCGGGCTGGCGTTGCAGCAGAGCGAGCACGTCGGCGAGATGCGCAGTCGTCGGCTCGACGCCCGGCTTCGGTTCAAGCGCGGCGATCTCGTTCAAGCCCAGCCACACCTCCAAATAGGTAAACGCCTTGTGCTGGACGACGATCTGCGCGCCTTTGAGCGGAGTCGCCTCTTTTTCCCATTTGGCGATCGCCGCGCTCCAGCGCTCGGAGAACGCCTTCTGCCGCTCCCGGTAGTACGCCGCGTTCGGCGGGTCGAGCTGGGCTAACCTCTCGCTAAGCGGCGCCGCAACCTTCGCGATGTTGCGCGGATCAGTCTGGATGTGTGGATTCCCGCCCGGATGCACATCCCCCTCGGCACGATCGAGGCGCGTCGGTTTTTCCAGCAGCGTGACGTACGCAGCCGCTTCGAAGTAGCCGGGCTTCCCTGGCTGGATCGCGGGATTGCCTGCCTGCTGAGTGACCAGCGGCAGCCAGCCGATCTCGAGCTCCGCACCGGTGGCGACGACGAGATCGGCCGAGCGTGCACGCGCGATCAGGCTGGGCTTCGCCTCCACGTGGTGCGGGTCTTGCAGCGCATTGGTTGCCACGTAGACCTTGACCTTGTCACCGCCAAGCTCCTCTGCAAGAGCTCCCCATTCCGGCACGGTCGCAAACACGTTGAGCGCGGCAAGCGCCGGGCCCGCCAGCGCCAGCGCAACGGCGCCGATGATCAGACGCAAGATGGTGGTCATGTGTTTTGCTCCTTTCAGAACTTGTGCGCACCGTGCGCGCCGAGCGTAAGGATGTACTGCACGAACAGCTCGTTGTCGGTGAAGTCGGGCTTGAGCTTTGCCTGCTGGAACTGAATGCGGAAGCGGCTGAACTCGGACGGAGTCCAGTCGAGCATGACTGCCGAGCGCTGTGGGTGGAACGAGCCGTTGGCTAGGTAAATGTTGTTGGCGCCATAGTCGACACTGCCTGGATCGAGCCAGTCGTAGCGGCCACCGACGCGCCATTGCGGGATGAACTGCCACACGCCCTGCACGTAGAAGCCGCTCTGGTTCGAGCGGTAGTTGCCGGTCTGCGTGAGTCCTAGCGCGCCGTTCGCATCGAAAGTCAAGTCGCCGTGCTCGCGGCGCCAGAAATACTCGCTTTGAAGCTTGAAGTTGGTCTCCATCGCATTGCCGTAGGGCGCCCATTTCCACACGAAGTCGGCAATGGCGAGCTGACTGCGCCCGGAGAAGGAGAGGGCAGCGTCGTTTCCAGCAAGATCGATTTGCGTGAAGTCGCGATTGGCAGCCGCGGTTTGGAGATATGAAAGCCCAGCGCGCCAGCTGTTGCTCGGACCCACGTCGCCGCCGAAGTGCACGTAAACGTTGCCGTCGCCGATGCCATTCTTGTTGCGATCGTTTCCCGGGAACGCTTCGCCGCTGCCGATCTCGCCGCCGAATTCCACGTAGGTCTCCGTTGGCGCGACCCATTTGAGCTGCAGCCCGTTGTTCTGATACTGGCCGCCGAGGAACGCCTGATAGACGAGCGGGGAGTCGAAGAAGTCCCACGCGTGCTGGTGCTGGTCGTTGAGATAGCCGATCGAAGAGAGGAAGCGGCCGAACTTCGGAGCAAGCCCGTACGGCGCCGCGGTGTAAAGGCCGTAGGCTTCCTCGACCTCGACCGTGTTCTCAGGCGACAACGAAAAAGTCAGGTTGCCGTAGAACTTGTCGTCGACGTTCGCCGTGAGCGTGAGTTCCGACTCGGCCAGGCTGAAGCTGCGTTTGGATGGCACGATGTCGCCGCTAGGCACGAAGCCGGCGATCGCATATTGGTTCGGATCCTGCGAGTAGTTCGAATACACGCCTTGCAGCACCGCAGAAATTGCGGGATTGAACGCGGCGATGCCCGACGCTGCCGGTGCGGAGGCGACAGGGGGTGCCGCTGCGGGTTGCGCGGCAGGCGCCTGTGCCGCCGCGGGAGGAGCTTGCGCCGGCTGCGTCGCACCCGCAGCCCCGCTTCTTGCCTCGGCGTCTTTGAGCCGCTGCTCCAGCGCCTGAATGCGCGCTTCGTATTGCTCCTTGAGTTGTCGAATCTGCTCGCGGATTTCCGCAAGCTCTGCATCGGTTGCCGCGCGCGCGGCCGGTGAAACCATGAGCGCCAGAGCCAAGGCGCTGGACGCCAGCTTGAACCTGGACACAATCGTTCTCCTCTGGTCTTGGTGAGTACGCGTACCGTCGAGCGACAGCACGCCACTTCAGGACTCAGAGAGACGACGGCGGAGCGCGGCTTAAATAATAGGAAGGAGCGTTCGGCGCGAAGGACGCGAACGCGCGCGATGGCGCCTCTGCGCGGGCGACTTCAGGAGTAATGTCGACCGAATCACACGCGATCGCATTGGCCCCGCCCGCGAACAGAGCGCAGGCCGCGCAGGCATCGGGCACCGGCAGAATCAGCGAACGATCGGCGCCGTGCCGCAGCATCTCGCCGACGTGCTCGAGCGCATGCACGCGGCTCTGCAGCTGCATGCCGACGAGCAGCAGCGACAGAACAATGGTTAACAGCGCACGATGGCGGCGGATCATGTGTTTGTGAGGCAGCGAAGCGCGAACAATGCTACCACGATCCATAGTGGCGTCCATCGACCGGACGGATGAGTGCGCGCGCCAGTGGGTGACGGAAGATCCCCAATGAATCGGCGCGAGGTGCGGCGCACGATCCTGCGAAGGCCGAGGCCTATCAGCGACCGCAAGAAGGTCGAGATCCTGTTCGCGCATCTCAAGCGTATCCTTAGACAGGACGGCCGCGACTGCGTTACCTCAGTGGTGCTTGCGATGAGTTCCTATCGTCGGCAGCTGCGCAGAACTTGCGACGAATGTTATTCTCACTTTTCGTAACCGCAGCACCAATTTTTCGGAGACGCCCCGTCGATGTAACCGAGGGTTCTCATTTCTGGTGACAGAAATGTCGCCGCACTTTGATCGATGAAATAGGAGGTGTGAGATGAACATACCCAAATTTACAGCGCAGGCTTCGCTGTACGGGACCAACATCAGCTATCGTTCGCTCGGACATACAGTTGAACCGCAAACAACTGATCTCAACCCTCAACTCGGACGGGGGTTCAATGGCGCGGGCGAGCTATGCAAGGAACGATGTGAAAAAAGCTGCATGGGCAATGACACCCCTACCGAGCGGGCAAACTGCTTAATACGTGAAAAATGCAGTGAACGACCAGCTTGTCCCACCACTTGGAGCGGAGGCTGGATTTTTGCTCTGTAGAGACTGACGAAATACAGGTCAAATTCGTTGATCCCGACTCCACGCGACAATGCATGGATGTCGCGCCCAACCTATTGCCTATGCGATTGTGGACGGGTAATAGTCGTACGGTGAAGCTTCCCGGGCAAATGCCGCCGGCAGACCAGCAGCGCCTGCCTGAACGCGGGACTCGTCCGTGCTAATGAGTACCAGCGTCCGCCTCTGCACCGTACCCAACCGCGCAATCGCTGGCGAGACGGGCGTGAGTCCGTCGTTGCCGAAGTCGTTTTCGCACGCTCGACGACGAGTAGCTTCGTCGGCGAGGAGTGCGCGCGGCGCCCACTAGAAGGTGTCGCAGCTACCCTTCTCCTCTTGCGTCTGGCCGCCGCAGACGATACCGCCGCTGCCGTCGCGACGATAACAACCATAGGTGCTTGTAGTTGGACCCTGGGACCAATATACCCCGTTTTTCCCGCAGAAATAGCGGAGGTCCCCATGTTG